>JAGXRF010000064.1 GCA_018335925.1 Flavobacteriales bacterium | reverse complement strand
ATTACAGGGGTTGAGATGTTCCGTAAAATCTTAGATAGAGGTGAAGCTGGAGACAACGTAGGTTTATTGTTAAGAGGTATTGACAAAGCTGATATCCGTAGAGGTATGGTTATTTGTAAGCCAGGATCAGTAAAACCACACGCTAAATTTAAAGCTGAGGTTTATATCTTGAAAAAAGAAGAAGGTGGACGTCACACGCCATTCCATAACAACTACCGTCCACAGTTCTACGTAAGAACTACTGACGTAACTGGTATTATTTCTTTACCAGATGGAGTTGAGATGGTGATGCCTGGTGATAACTTAACAATTTCTGTTGATTTGTTAAGCCCAATCGCTTTATCTGTAGGTTTACGTTTCGCTATCCGTGAAGGTGGTAGAACTGTAGGTGCAGGTCAGGTAACTGAAATCTTAGACTAATCATATTATATATATGAAACAAAAAGCCAATACTTAGGTGTTGGCTTTTTATCACAAACGGGTGTAGTTCAAGGGTAGAATAGCGGTCTCCAAAACCGTTGATGGGAGTTCGAATCTCTCCACCCGTGCAAATCTAATCGCAATGATAAAAGTTGTAAATTATATAACAGAAGCTTTTCAAGAGCTTAAAACAAACGTAACTTGGTTGTCTTGGTCAGAAGTACAAAGATATACTATCATTGTTGCATTGTTCTCTCTATTATTGTCGTTGGCAGTTTGGGGTATCGATAGTGTATTTACCAAAGTAATCACTGGATTTCATAATTTGATAAACGGTTAATCATGTCGGATAATTCCTTAAAAAAGTGGTATGTAGTAAGAGCTGTGAGCGGTCAAGAGAATAAGGTAAAAACTTATATCGAGAACGAAATCAACAGATTGAACTTAGGGGATTATATTTCTCAAGTATTGGTGCCTACTGAAAAGGTGGTACAAGTGAGAGATGGAAAAAAAATTAGTAAAGACAAAGTTTACTTTCCTGGTTATGTAATGGTGGAAGCCAATTTAGCTGGAGAAATTGCACACATTATCAAATCAATCACAGGAGTTATTGGATTTTTAGGAGAAGTAAAAGGTGGAGATCCTGTGCCGTTAAGAATGTCGGAAGTAAACCGAATGTTAGGTAAAGTAGATGAGTTGGCAACTAATATTGATAGTATGTCTATTCCATTTACCATCGGTGAAACCATTAAGGTTATTGATGGTCCATTCAATGGTTTCAACGGAACTATTGAAAAAATCAATGAAGAAAAGCGTAAACTTGAAGTAATGGTGAAAATTTTCGGAAGAAAAACTCCATTAGAATTAAGTTTTATGCAAGTAGAGAAAGTATAATTTGTTACATTTTATAAACCGCATCTTTGCTTCCAATTGAAGATGTGCTAAATTTTTTAAACAATGGCTAAAGAAGTTAGTAAAGTAGTTAAACTACAAGTTAAGGGAGGTGCTGCGAATCCTTCGCCACCGGTTGGACCTGCTTTGGGAGCTGCTGGGGTTAACATCATGGAGTTTTGTAAGCAGTTTAATGCAAGAACTCAAGATAAACCCGGCAAAGTGTTACCAGTACAAATTACTGTGTACAAAGACAAGTCGTTTGACTTTGTTGTAAAAACTCCACCAGCTGCAATTCAATTAATGGATGCTGCTAAAATTAAGTCAGGTTCAGGACAACCAAATCGTAAAAAAGTAGCTAGTGTTACTTGGGATCAAATCAAAGCTATTGCAGAAGACAAAATGCCAGACTTAAATGCTTTTACATTAGAAAAAGCAATGAGCATGGTTGCAGGTACTGCAAGATCAATGGGTATTACAGTAACAGGTGCTGCACCTTTTTAAAATTTGAATGAACATGGCAAAATTGACAAAAAAGCAAAAAGTTGCTGCAGCAAAAATCGAAAAAAACAAGCTTTATAATTTAGCAGATGCTTCCTCTTTATTAAAAGAAGTTGCTTATGCTAAGTTTGATGAGTCTGTTGACATTGCTGTAAAATTAGGAGTAGATCCTAGAAAAGCAAACCAAATGGTTAGAGGAGTGGTAACATTGCCTCATGGTACCGGTAAAGATATGAAAGTATTGGCATTGGTTACCCCAGATAAAGAAGCAGAGGCAAAAGCTGCTGGTGCTGACTTTGTAGGGTTAGATGATTATTTACAAAAGATTAAAGACGGTTGGACGGATGTGGATGTAATTATCACAATGCCTGCTGTAATGGGTAAATTAGGCCCGTTAGGTCGTATTTTAGGACCTCGTGGTTTGATGCCAAACCCTAAAACTGGTACAGTAACTATGGAAGTAGGTAAGGCTGTACAAGAAGTAAAATCTGGTAAAATTGATTTTAAAGTAGACAAAACCGGTATTGTTCATGCAGGAATTGGAAAAGTTTCCTTTGATGCTAACAAAATCGCTGAGAATGCTTCTGAAATCATTCAAACGTTAATCAAGTTAAAACCAACTGCTGCTAAAGGTACTTATATCAAGTCTATTCACTTGTCTAGCACTATGAGTCCTGCTATCGCTTTAGATCCTAAAGCAGTATAATTGGTAGTTAAAACATTATAATTATGACAAGAGAAGAAAAATCAAGAGTAATTGAAGATTTAACTGCACAGTTGGCTAGTTCAAACGTTGTCTACCTTGCAGATATCTCTGGTTTAGATGCAGAAACTACTTCAAATTTAAGAAGAGCTTGTTTTAAAGCAGGTATTCAGTTAAATGTAGTTAAAAACACCTTGCTTGAAAAAGCAATGGAAGCATCTGAGTTTGAGTATGGAGAACTTCCATCCGTATTGAAAGGAAATACTTCCATCATGATTGCGGAATCTGGAAATGCTCCAGCAAAATTAATTAAAGAATTCAGAAAAAAATCTGATAAACCAATCTTAAAAGGAGCTTTCATTCACCAAGCTGTATTTATTGGAGACAACCAATTAGACGCCTTGATTGCATTGAAATCTAAAGAAGAAGTTATCGGAGAAATCATCGGATTGTTACAATCTCCTGCTAAAAATGTGGTATCTGCACTTAAATCAGGTGGAAGTACTATTGCAGGATTGGTTAAAACACTTTCTGAAAGATAACATTCAAAAACAAAACGCACTAAATTAAATATTTTTTAAAAACTTTTAAATCGATAGAAAAATGGCAGATTTGAAACAATTCGCAGAACAATTAGTAAACTTAACTGTAAAAGAAGTTAATGAATTAGCAACCATCTTAAAAGAAGAATATGGTATTGAGCCAGCTGCTGCTGCTGTTGCTGTAGCTGCAGGTCCTGTTGCTGGTGGTGGTGATGACGCTGCTGCTGAGCAAACTGAATTCACTGTAGTATTGAAAGATGCTGGTGCTTCTAAATTAGCTGTAGTTAAAGCTGTAAAAGAATTAACCGGTTTAGGATTAAAAGAAGCTAAAGACTTAGTAGATGGTGCACCAGCTAATGTTAAAGAAGGTGTATCTAAAGACGAAGCTGAAGGCTTGAAAAAAGCTTTAGAAGAAGCTGGAGCTGTAGTAGAGCTTAAGTAATTCTTTTAGAGTTTAAAAATTAGGTTTAGGTCTGGAACGAAAGTTCTGAGACCTAAACCATTTTTCGTATAATAAAATTCAACACTATTTTATTATAAATTTTAGTTTAAAATACGAAAAATTTATCATCGCTACGAAGAAATTAGCAACCGAGTTTGCATAACCCAACTGCTAAAGAGATGTATCGATTTTAAAAAAGAAAGTATCCATTAAACTGTGTATATACACAACAAATTACTTTTTTTTAATCAAAATTTTGTCCATTGATGATAACAAATCAGACTGAAAGATTGAATTTTGCCTCCACCAAACACATTCCACAGTATCCAGACTTTTTGGATATTCAAATCAAGTCGTTTAAAGACTTTTTTCAATTGGAAACTAAATCTGACGAGAGAGGCAACGAAGGTCTTTATAACACCTTCATGGAAAACTTTCCAATTACTGACACCAGAAACAACTTCGTTCTTGAGTTTTTAGACTATTTTGTAGATCCACCTCGTTACACCATTCAAGAGTGTATTGAAAGAGGGTTGACCTACAGTGTACCTTTAAAAGCAAGATTAAAGTTATATTGTACAGACCCGGAACATGAGGATTTTGAAACCATCGTTCAAGATGTGTATTTAGGAACCATTCCTTACATGACTCCAAGTGGTACTTTTGTAATTAATGGAGCAGAAAGGGTAATTGTATCGCAATTACACCGTTCACCAGGGGTTTTCTTTGGCCAATCTTTCCATGCTAATGGAACAAAATTATATTCTGCTCGTGTTATTCCTTTCAAAGGTTCTTGGATTGAATTTGCTACAGACATCAACAATGTGATGTATGCATATATCGACAGAAAGAAAAAATTACCGGTAACTACTTTATTCCGTGCCATTGGGTATGAAAGAGATAAGGATATCTTAGAAATTTTTGACCTTGCGGAGGAAATTAAAGTTTCTAAAACCGGATTGAAAAAATATATCGGTAGAAAATTAGCTGCTCGTGTATTGAATACTTGGTTTGAAGACTTTGTGGACGAGGATACAGGAGAAGTAGTTTCTATTGAGCGTAACGAAATTATCTTAGATCGTGATACCATTATTGACAAAGACAATGTGGAACAAATTATTGATTCTAATGTAAAATCTATCTTGTTGCATAAAGAAGACAACAACCAAGCAGATTTTACCATTATCCATAATACTTTACAAAAAGACCCTACCAACTCTGAAAAAGAAGCGGTAGAACACATATACCGTCAGTTACGTAATGCAGAACCACCAGATGAGGAAACTGCAAGAGGTATTATTGACAAATTGTTCTTCTCTGATCAACGCTACAACTTAGGAGATGTAGGTCGTTACAGAATGAACAAAAAATTAGGGTTAGATATTCCTATGGACAAACAAGTGTTGACCAAAGAGGATATCATCACTATCGTGAAATATTTGATTGAATTGATCAACTCTAAAGCGGAGATTGATGATATCGATCACTTATCTAACAGACGTGTAAGAACCGTTGGTGAACAACTTTCCGCACAGTTTGGTGTTGGTTTGGCTCGTATGGCTAGAACCATCCGTGAAAGAATGAACGTAAGAGATAATGAGGTATTTACTCCAATTGACTTGATCAATGCCAAAACCTTATCTTCTGTAATCAATTCATTCTTTGGTACCAACCAGTTATCTCAGTTTATGGACCAAACCAATCCATTGGCAGAGATTACCCACAAACGAAGATTGTCAGCTTTAGGTCCAGGTGGTCTTTCCAGAGAAAGAGCAGGATTTGAGGTTCGTGACGTTCACTATACCCACTACGGAAGATTGTGTCCGATTGAAACCCCTGAAGGACCAAACATTGGTTTGATTTCTTCTTTGGGTGTATTTGCGAAAGTAAATAGCATGGGATTCATCGAAACTCCATACCGCAAAGTGGAAAACGGGGTGGTAGATATCCAATCAGAACCAATTTATTTAAGTGCTGAAGAAGAAGAAGGCAAAATGATTGCTCAGGCAAACATTGACATGGATGCTACAGGTAAAATTACTGCTGAAAGAGTAATTGCTAGAGAAGAAGGAGATTTCCCTGTAGTAGATCCTACAGCTATTCATTACACAGATGTTGCTCCGAACCAAATTGCTTCTATCTCAGCTTCGTTAATTCCGTTCTTAGAGCATGATGATGCGAACCGTGCTTTGATGGGATCTAACATGATGCGTCAGGCAGTACCTTTGATGAGACCACAAGCTCCAATTGTTGGAACTGGTTTAGAAAGACAAGTTGCTTCTGACTCAAGAGTATTGATCAATGCAGAAGGCGATGGAACGGTTGAATACGTAGATGCAAACAAAATTGTGATCAAATACGATCGTTCAGAAAGAGAAAAAATGGTAAGTTTTGACTCGGATGAAAAAACGTATAATCTGATCAAATTCCAAAAAACCAACCAAAGTACTTGTATCAACTTAAAACCAATCGTAAGAAAAGGAGATAGAGTTGCTAAAGGACAAGTGCTTTGTGAAGGATATGCTACCCAAAACGGAGAACTAGCTTTAGGAAGAAACTTAAAAGTTGCTTTCATGCCTTGGAAAGGGTATAACTTTGAGGATGCGATTGTAATTTCTGAAAGAGTTGCTCGTGAAGATATTTTTACCTCTATCCATATTGATGATTATTCATTAGAAGTTAGAGATACCAAGTTAGGTAATGAAGAATTGACCAACGACATACCAAACGTTTCTGAAGAAGCTACCAAAGATTTGGATGAAAACGGTATGATCAGAATTGGTGCAGAAGTAAAACCTGGCGACATCTTGATTGGTAAAATCACTCCAAAAGGAGAATCTGATCCAACCCCAGAAGAAAAATTATTAAGAGCAATCTTCGGAGATAAAGCTGGAGATGTGAAAGATGCATCTTTAAAAGCTTCTCCTTCTTTAAGTGGTGTTGTTTTAGATAAAAAATTATTCGCAAGAGCAGTAAAAGATAAACGTAAGAAAACCAAAGATAAAGATGATGTAGCATCTTTAGAAATGGAATATGAAGTGAAATTCAACGAGTTGAAAGATAAGTTGGTTGACAAATTATTCCAATTGGTAAATGGTAAAACTTCTCAAGGTGTGATGAATGAATTAGGAGAAGAAGTGTTGCCAAAAGGTAAGAAGTATACCCAAAAAATGTTAAATGCTGTAGATGATTTCGCTCACTTAAGCAAAGGACAATGGGTTGCTGACGATGAAACCAATGAAGTTATTAACGATTTATTGCACAACTACAAAATCAAGTTAAATGATTTACAAGGTGCATTAAGAAGAGATAAATTCACCATTACCGTTGGAGACGAATTACCAGCAGGAATTTTAAAACTAGCTAAAGTTTACATTGCTAAAAAACGTAAATTGAAAGTTGGAGATAAAATGGCAGGTCGTCATGGAAACAAAGGTATTGTAGCACGTATTGTAAGAGACGAAGACATGCCTTTCTTGGAAGACGGAACACCAGTAGATATTGTATTGAACCCACTAGGGGTACCTTCTCGTATGAACATCGGTCAGATTTACGAAACCGTGTTAGGATGGGCAGGATTGAAATTAGGCAAAAAGTTTGCAACCCCAATTTTTGATGGTGCTTCTTTAGACCAAATCAATGAAATTACTGACGAAGCTGGAATCCCACGCTTTGGTCACACGTATTTGTATGATGGTGGTACCGGAGAAAGATTCCACCAACCTGCAACCGTAGGGGTAATTTACATGTTGAAATTAGGCCACATGGTAGATGATAAGATGCACGCACGTTCTATCGGTCCATACTCTTTGATTACACAACAACCATTAGGAGGTAAAGCTCAATTTGGAGGTCAAAGATTTGGAGAGATGGAGGTATGGGCTCTAGAAGCTTATGGTGCTTCAAGTACCTTAAGAGAAATTTTGACGGTTAAATCAGATGACGTAATCGGTAGAGCTAAAACTTACGAGGCTATCGTAAAAGGAGAGCCAATGCCGGAACCTGGATTACCTGAGTCATTCAACGTATTGATGCACGAACTCAAAGGTTTAGGTTTAGACATCCGATTAGAAGAATAATTTAGTTCGGTAGGTGTTCCAACACCTACCTCACTTAACCACCTTAATTTACTATCGTCATGATAAACAGAAATAAAGATAAAAACACCGTAAAGAGATTTAACAAAATCACCATAGGTTTGGCATCGCCAGAAACCATGCTTGCGGAGTCAAGAGGGGAAGTGTTGAAGCCTGAAACTATCAACTACCGTACCCACAAACCGGAAAGAGACGGATTGTTCTGCGAAAGAATCTTTGGTCCGGTAAAAGATTATGAATGTGCTTGTGGAAAGTACAAAAGAATTCGCTACAAAGGAATCGTATGTGATCGTTGTGGTGTAGAAGTAACCGAGAAAAAAGTTCGTAGAGATCGTATTGGTCATATCAACTTAGTAGTGCCAATTGCTCATATTTGGTACTTCCGTTCGTTGCCAAACAAAATTGGATATATCCTAGGATTGCCATCTAAGAAATTAGATATGATTATTTACTACGAAAGATACGTAGTAATACAGCCAGGTATTGCCAAAAATGCAGAAGGGGACGATTTAAAAGTGTTGGACTTTTTAACCGAAGAAGAATATCTAAATATTTTAGATACCCTTCCGATGGAAAACCAATATTTGGATGATAACGATCCAAACAAATTCATCGCCAAAATGGGTGCGGAATGTATCATGGATTTGTTGTCAAGAATCGACTTGGATGCATTGTCGTATGAATTACGTCACAATGCAAACAACGAGACCTCTAAGCAAAGAAAAACAGAAGCTTTGAAAAGATTGCAAGTAGTGGAAGCTTTCCGCGATGCAAACATGAACAGAGAAAACAAGCCAGAATGGATGATCTTAAAAGTGATTCCGGTAATTCCACCAGAGTTAAGACCTTTAGTGCCTTTGGATGGTGGTAGATTTGCTACCTCTGACTTAAATGATTTATATAGAAGAGTTATCATCCGTAACAATCGTTTAAAAAGATTGATGGAAATCAAAGCTCCAGAAGTAATCTTGAGAAACGAAAAAAGGATGTTGCAAGAAGCTGTAGACTCTTTATTTGATAATACAAGAAAAGCTTCTGCTGTAAAAACAGAATCTAACCGACCATTAAAATCGTTATCTGACTCCTTAAAAGGAAAACAAGGACGTTTCCGTCAAAACTTGTTAGGAAAACGTGTAGATTACTCGGCTCGTTCGGTAATTGTGGTTGGTCCAGAATTAAAATTATATGAGTGCGGATTGCCAAAAGATATGGCTGCTGAATTGTACAAACCTTTTGTAATTAGAAAATTAATTGAAAGAGGAATTGTAAAAACAGTAAAATCTGCGAAAAAAATCATCGATAAAAAAGAGCCAGTTGTTTGGGATATCTTAGAAAATGTAATCAAAGGACATCCTGTGTTATTAAACCGTGCTCCTACTTTGCACCGTTTAGGAATCCAAGCATTCCAGCCTAAATTAATCGAAGGAAAAGCAATTCAGTTACACCCATTAACTTGTACTGCATTTAATGCGGATTTTGATGGTGACCAGATGGCAGTTCACTTGCCATTAGGGCCTGAAGCTATTTTAGAAGCTCAATTGTTAATGTTGGCTTCACACAATATCTTAAACCCAGCCAATGGTGCTCCGGTAACGGTTCCTTCTCAAGACATGGTTCTTGGTTTGTACTACATGACCAAAGAAAGATTGTCTACTCCTGAATTAAAAGTAAAAGGAGAAAACATGACTTTCTATTCTCCTGAAGAAGTAACCATTGCTATCAATGAAGGTATTTTAGACTTAAATGCCCGCATTAAAGTTCGTACCAAAGATTTGGATGAAAACGGAAATATTGTAACCAAGTTAATCCAAACTACTGCTGGTAGAGTTTTATTTAACGAAGTAGTACCAACCAAAGCAGGTTACATTAACGAAGTTTTGACTAAAAAGTCGTTAAGAGATATTATTGGAAGAATTTTAGCATCAACCGATGTGCCAACTACTGCTGCTTTCTTAGACAGTATGAAGGACATGGGGTACAAGTATGCATTCCAAGGAGGTTTGTCATTCAGTTTGGGAGATATTGTAATTCCTGAGCAAAAATTAGATTTGATAGCAGATGCAAACGAGCAAGTGGCAAACATTACCATGAACTATAACATGGGTCTGATCACCAATAACGAACGTTACAACCAGGTGATTGACGTGTGGACTTCTACCAATGCCATGTTGACAGAATTGGCAATGAAAAAGATTCGTGAAGACCAACAAGGATTTAACTCTGTATATATGATGTTAGATTCTGGAGCAAGGGGATCTAAAGAGCAGATTCGTCAGTTAACAGGGATGCGTGGTTTGATGGCTAAGCCGAAAAAATCAACCGCTGCAGGTGGTGAAATTATCGAAAACCCGATTCTTTCTAACTTTAAAGAAGGTTTATCGATTTTAGAATACTTTATTTCAACCCACGGTGCTCGTAAAGGTTTGGCGGATACTGCATTAAAAACAGCAGATGCCGGATACTTGACCAGAAGATTACATGACGTATCTCAAGATGTGATTGTAAACTCTGTTGATTGTGGTACCTTAAGAGGTATTGAAGTTTCTCCGTTGAAGAAAAATGAAGAAATTGTAGAAACTCTTGGGGAAAGAATTTTAGGTCGTGTAGCATTGCAAGATGTGATCAACCCGATGAATTCTGAAATTTTAGTACATGCAGGTGAAGAAATTACAGAAAAGATTGTTGCTGCAATTGAAGCTTCTCCAGTAGAAAAAGTAGAAGTAAGATCTCCATTAACTTGTGAAGCAGAAAAAGGAATTTGTGCAAAATGTTACGGAAGAAACTTAGCTACTGGTAAAATGATCCAAATGGGTGAAGCAGTTGGAGTAGTAGCTGCACAGTCAATTGGTGAACCGGGAACTCAGTTAACCTTAAGAACATTCCACGTTGGAGGGGTTGCTGGTGGTGTTTCTGAAGAATCAAGCATTGTAACTCGTTTCAAAGGAAGATTAGAAATTGAAGATTTAAAAACCGTAATGGGTACTGATTTTGATGGAAATGAAATCGAAATCGTAGTTTCTCGATCTACAGAATTAAAATTGGTAGATGTGAACACAGGAATGGTTTTAAACACACATAATATTCCTTATGGTTCTAGCATATTTGTAAAAGAAGGTGATGTAGTTGAAGCAGGAACCACCATTTGTAAATGGGATCCATTTAACGGGGTGATTATTTCTGAAACTGCTGGTAAAGTTGCATTTGAAGACTTAGAGCAAGGACAAACTTTCCAAGTTGAAATTGATGAGCAAACAGGTTTCCAAGAAAAAGTAATTTCTGAAAGTAGAAATAAGAAATTAGTACCAACCTTGTTAATCTTTGGTAAAAACGATGAGTTAATCAAATCGTACAATTTACCAGTAGGTGCTCACTTGATGGTAGAAAATGGAGAGAAGATTCAAGCAGGTAAAATTTTGGTAAAAATCCCACGTAGATCATCCAAAGCAGGAGATATTACCGGAGGTTTACCACGTATTACCGAGTTGTTAGAAGCTCGTAACCCATCTAACCCAGCGGTTGTATCTGAAATTGATGGAGTAGTTAGCTTCGGAAAAATTAAGAGAGGTAACCGTGAGATTGTAGTAGAATCTAAATTTGGTGAAGTAAAGAAATACTTAGTTAAGTTATCAAACCAAATTTTAGTACAAGAAAACGACTTTATCAAAGCTGGGATGCCATTATCTGATGGTGCCATTACTCCAGAAGATATCTTAAGAATTCAAGGTCCATCAGCTGTTCAGCAATATTTGGTAAATGAAATCCAAGAGGTATATCGCTTACAAGGGGTAAAAATCAACGACAAGCACTTTGAAGTTGTAATACGTCAGATGATGCGTAAAGTATTGGTGCAAGACCCAGGAGATACTTTGTTCTTAGAAGAGCAAATGATCCACACCAAAGATTTCATTGAAGAAAACGATAAATTATTTGGACTAAAAGTAATTGAGGATGCTGGTGATTCTCAAAACTTGAAACCAGGTCAGATTGTTTCTCCAAGAGAATTAAGAGATGAAAACTCTTTGTTGAAGCGTGAAGACAAACAGTTGGTGGTGGCTAGAGATGTGATCCCTGCTACTGCAACTCCAGTGTTGCAAGGAATTACTCGTGCATCGTTACAAACCAAGTCGTTTATTTCTGCTGCTTCGTTCCAGGAAACCACTAAAGTATTAAATGAAGCTGCGGTTGCAGGTAAAATAGATACTTTGGAAGGATTGAAAGAAAACGTAATTGTTGGACATAGAATTCCTGCTGGTACTGGTATGAGACAATATGATAATTTCTTGGTTGGTTCTAAAGAAGAGTACAACCAAATGATGGTAGCTAAAGAAGAATATAGATATTAATCTTATGAACGATCCACAAAATCCACAAGGACAAATTAATATTGAATTAGATGAGCAAACAGCCGAAGGCATTTACTCAAATTTGGCCATCATCAATCATTCTCATTCTGAGTTTGTAGTTGACTTTATCAACATGATGCCTGGTGTACCAAAAGCAAAAGTGAAGTCGAGAATTATCTTAACTCCGCAACATGCCAAAAGATTCCTAGGTGCTTTGGCAGAAAATATCCAAAGGTTCGAAAGCTCCTATGGAGATATTTCTGAAAGTGAGCACCCAACGATTCCTTTAAATTTTGGTCCCACCGGACAAGCATAAGCTTAGTAAAGCCCTAACAAATGTTAGGGCTTTGTTTTTTTAACGAGTATTTTATCTTTTCATCGATATAGTGACTGGTATCTAATAGGTTGGTCTACATTTGTGTAGAAATTTTTCTACAATTGAACAAGATAGCCCCAATTACTGTTTTTACACTGTTATTTTGCAATTTGACTTATTCCCAAGAGTCAAACTCTATGCAATCATTGTCATTCTCGAATCACTCTATTGAATTTACTTCAGAAGTTTCTGTAAAATTAGATGACGTTTTTGAATTCGTTTCTGGAAGAACTTTAGAGTTAAAGTCCGATAACAAAGAAGTTGATGGGAAAATGGAATCTTACTCTAACAATTTGATGTACAAATCTAAATTAATTAAAAGGTTGTATAAGAAGATTGCACATTTAAACGAATCGACATGTTAGTATAAAAAATCCCGCATTAGCGGGATTTTTTTTAGAATTTAATGTTTACGGGTTCTTTTTTAATTTCTCCATCTTTGGCATATTCAAAAAACCATTGGTTGTTGTTTTTTAGTAAAATACCTTGTTGGTCGTTTTTAATAGCTGTAAAAATTTCTTTTTGCGAAGTATAATAAATCTTGTAAACTATTTTAGGTGTGGCATCAATTAACTGAAAACCATTTTCAATTGGTTGTGCATATAAAATTTCAATATCGTTATGAACAACAGTTGGAGTAGTTTCTTTTGGACTTAAAACTTTATTTTTTTGGTATAATTTTTCAAATTGATCAAAAATAAGAGGTTCAATCAAACTTTTCTCAGCCTGACGAAATGCTTGGTTATAGGCAAGTTTAAAATCCTTCTCTCTTGATTTTCCAATTTCAGATTCTAATACCACTTGGTTGGTACAATCTTTAAATTGAAGCACCAAAGCACAGCTAAAACTTCCACTTTGGTCTTGAATATCTAAAGTTAACATATCACATCTGTTAATGAGATAATCTTTAGGAATTTCATTTTCATAATAAACCTCAAATCCCCTTCTTTCTAAAGCAAGTTTCGATAAGTAGTTTAAGTTGAATTGATTCTCCGTTTTAAAATCAGAAAATTTTTTAGGAAGAATGATGACATTTCTTTGTCCCCATATAAAAGAGGTAAAAACAAACAATGCGTAAACTGCAAAATAGATGATTCTCTTCATTGAATTTTAAAGCTTAAACATCAAAGATACTTATTTTATAGCTTTTCCTCATCAGCAAAACTATAATAATCATTAGCGGTTACAATTATGTGGTCTAATAGTTTTATTTCCAATGCCTCACCTGCAATTTTAATTTTTTTGGTTAAGCTAAAGTCTGAATGACTAGGGGTTGGTCTTCCTGAAGGGTGGTTATGACTTAAAATGATACCAGTAGCGTGATGCTCTAAAGCTGCTTTAAAAACTAATCGATTATCTACAATTGTACCCGAAATACCTCCTTTGCTTATTTGGCATTTATGAATCACTTTATTGGCATTGTTTAAATACAGCACCCAAAATTCCTCATGATACAAATCTCCAATTATTGGATGTATGATATTAAAGGCATCTTTACTACAGGTTATTTTAATCAAATCTTTTACTTCTGATTGTCTAATTCTTTTCCCTAGTTCTAATGCTGCAATGATGGTGATTGCTTTTGCTTCACCAATGCCTTTAAATTCCATTAATTGTTGGATGCTTAATTTGCCTAATAAATGCAAATGATTCTGACTTTGTGCTAAAATTTTTTTACACAAATCTACGGCAGATTCGTTTCTAGATCCAGACCCAATCAATATGGCTAATAATTCCGCATCTGTTAAGGCTGAACGACCTCTTAACATGAGTTTTTCTCTTGGTTGGTCATCTTCGGCCCAATGTGCAATTGATTTATAAGTTGGTTGCATCATTGTTTTTTTATTAATTACAATATCTAATAGGATAACTCGTTAGTTTATAAGAAGTTCTAAATTATGAAAAATTACGAATAGATGCAAATAAACGATTTTGTTAAATATTTTGGATGTTTTTTTCTTTTGTTTCTAACCTATTGTCAACATAAAGACGTTGCAACATTACATGTTGTTCATCAAAAGAAAGTTGCTTCTGTAAAGAATGAAAATCCAGATAGCACTTTTTTATTTAAGTTAGCCAATGCGGCAGCCAATTTAAAAGATGTACAAGTGCGATATGATTCAGATTATATATCTATTGATTATCCGAATGGAGATGTACCCTCAAAAACTGGGGTTTGTTCGGATGTTGTAGTTAGAGCATATCGAAAATTAGGCGTCGATTTACAGGTTTTGGTTCATGAAGACATGAAAAAACATTTTAATTTATATCCAAAAATTTGGGGTTTAATCAAGACAGACACCAATATTGACCACAGAAGAGTCCCCAACTTAGAAGTTTTTTTTACCAGAAAAGGTAAAAAGCTTGCAGTAACCTCAAATTCAGAAGACTATTTTCCGGGACATTTGGTAACTTGGAGATTAGGCGGAACGTTACCTCATATAGGAATAGTAACCCATCAAAAGTCATCAGATGGAAAAAGATTTTTAATCATGCATAATATAGGAGGCGGACAAGTGATAGAAGATGTGTTATTTGCTTATCCAATTACCGGACATTATATTTTTGAACCTTAAGAAACTATCCAGCTTTTAAGTTCTTCCAAATCAATACCTCCATAATTACCAGAACTCATGAGCAATAGTGCAGTTTGGTTTAAATCTTGGCTTTTCAAAAACTCATGAAATATTTGTGGATTTGTGTGTACGATTAAATTTTGTTTTTGAAATGCTTGTTTAATTTGTTCTTCGGTAATTTCTTGCATTCGTTTAATTTGCAAAGCTTCTGGGCTGTAAAAAACAACTGCTGTATCTGCTGCATCTAATGCTTGTTGGTATTCTTTTAAAAACTCTGGATTTAAACTGCTATAGGTGTGTAATTCCAAACAAGCCAATAATTTCCAATTGGCAAATTGTTGTTTTACCGCATTGGTCGTTGCCTTTACTTTACTAGGTGAATGTGCAAAATCTTTAAAAATTACAGTTTGGGTACTTTCTGCAATTTTTTCCAACCGTTTACTTGCTCCTTTAAAAGTTGCAATGGCTTCATAAAAGTCTAATTCATCAATTCCCATACATTGACAAATCCATTTGGCACCTGCTAAGTTATTCAAATTATGTGCTCCAAAAATCTGAAGTGGCATCCAACCTTCGGTAGTTTCTATCCAAGTTTTGTTGTTTTCAACTTTATAAACAGGAGTTTTATAAGCGATTTTTCGGATAGGATTGGTGGCATTTTCTGCCACTTTTTTCACCAAATCATCTTCTTCATTATAAATTAATATCCCACCGGGAGTTATTTTTTCAATAAAAATTTCAAATTGCTCTACATAATTTTCTATGGTTGGAAACACATTGATATGGTCCCAAGCGATACCGGATATTAAAGCAATATTTGGGTGGTATAAATGAAATTTAGGTCGCAAATCAATTGGTGAGGTGAGGTATTCATCCCCTTCTAATACCATAAAATCATTTTCGTTGGTCAAATGCACCATGGTTTCAAATCCTTCTAATAATGCACCAACCATATAATCAACTTTTTTGTTGCATTCTTGCATTACATGTAAAACCATTGAAGTAATTGTGGTTTTTCCGTGCGATCCTCCTATTACAACTCTTGTTTTATCTTTGCTTTGCTGGTATAAAAATTCAGGATAAGAATAAATGGTTAATCCCATTTTTTGAGCTTGGATTAACTCAGGGTTATCTGCCTTGGCATGCATTCCAACAATCACCGCATCTAAATTAGAATGAATTTTTTCAGGAAACCAACCAAAAGTTGGTGGCAAAAGTCCATATTTTTCCAATCTTGATTTGGATGGTTCAAAAATGGTGTCGTCACTTCCGGTTATTTGGTATCCTTTATGGTGTAATGCCAAAGCCAAATTGTGCATGGCTGCACCTCCAATGGCAATAAAATGAATGTTCATGGGTGTATAATGCTAGCAATACAAATGTAAAATTTTACCAAGAAAAACATTCTACAAATACTAGCTATTTTTTGGAGAAGAAGCACTTTTCAGTTTTTGAGCTTTTGCAGCGTCTTTCATTTTGTTGGAATACAAATCAAATAATCGTTGAAAAGTTACTTTAGAATTGCCAATTTGATGAGCTTTTAAAAAATATTGTTCCGCTTTCTCGTATCTTTTGAAATATTCTTCAATGTGCCCATATGCCAAATAGCCATCAACTTTAGATATTTGCATCAATTCAGTAGCATATTTCAGAGATTTTTTTTCGCTTCCTCCTAAAATTCCGGGCAATTCACAATAAAACATTACCAATGCCCAACGAACATGAATATGATTCGGATCTAGTGAAGCCGCTTTTAAAAAAGAAGCTTCTATGGTGTCAATCAATCTTAATGCTTTGAATTTGCTAATTTCTTTGGCATGAAAACCCATAGCACCACCATATTTAAAGTGAAAATCGGCATTTTTTGGAAAAACATCTTTAAGTTTTCCAAAATGCATCATGCAGCTTTCCCAATCTTTTTGGTAAAAAGCAATGTCTCCCAAATATTCCATCGCTTGATAGTCTTTAGGATTCTCAGTTAAAATTTTTTCAAACACCTTTTTAGCTTCCTCGTATTTGCTTTGTTCAAATAGTTGAATGCCTTTTTGGAGGTCGTTGTTGATTGAAAAACTAATCAGAAATAAAACGAGTTTTACCAATGTGCAAAATTTATAGTAAAATTACTATATTTAGTTTCTGAATAATACTACTTAACAAATTATTGCATTATGATACCATTTCCAATCAAGTTTTTGAGCAAATTAATTTTATTATTTATGTTTTTTTCATTTGGAAATGCTCAATGGAATCCTTGGAATAAAATTGCGCAATTTGAATTAGAAGGAAAAGTGAAATGTGCAGATAGTTTGATAGATATCCTATGGAAAAATGCAAAATCAAATCAAAACGAAACCGAACAAATCAAGTGTTTTTTACACAAATCAAGATATATCACAGTTTTAGAAGAAGATGCACAAAATAAGATTATCCAACTTTTGCAAAAAGAAAAGGAACAAATCCAATTTCCTGCAAAAAACTTTATGGAGCAAATATATGCTTCCATTTTAACAAGTTTATACAATTTTAATCGGTCTGTTATTGACCAACGAGAAGTTATTAATGTTGAGAATAACAATTGGAAGTTATGGACTAAAAAGCAATACCAAGAACAAATTTTAATGGCTTATGAAAAAAGTTTGGAACCCAAAAAACAACTGTTGCAAGAAAATTTAAAGAAGTACAATGATTTGGTTTCTTTTGAAAAATATAGTATTGATTACCAACGTAATTTGTTCGATTTTTTTTGGAGCAACTATTTCAACTACCTTAACCAAAGTATTAGTTATGGAGAAAAAGACAAATGGAAATTAGAATACCGTCAAAATTGGTATGCCAACACTACCGAATTTGTGTCTATTAAAACAAATACAGGAGATAATTTTGGTAAAATTATCTCCGGATTTCAGTTTTTAGAAAACTACTACTTTGAACAAAAAAGGGAATATGAGTTGGTACGAACTATTAACAAAAGAATTCAATGGGTGCACGAAATTTTTTATGACCACCAAAAACGAAAAGATTTTTATAGAAAAAGTTACCAATCTTTTTCAGATAATACAGCTCGATTGTCTTTGTATTACATCCATCTAAATCATGTTTTAGAGGGTGCTACCATGGAAAATGACATTAAAGAAAAAGTTGTTTTTTCCTGCGATTCTGTTGTTAAAAAAAATGGATTAAAAGAGCCCACTATCCCGTTTGAAGTACTTAAAAATAGCTTGCAACAAAAATCACTGCATGTAGTAATGGAAGGTAATAAAAGTCCCAACCAAGCCATATTATTCAAAGCTAATTACCGAAATGTAGATACTTTATATGTGAACGTTTATCAAATTCCTTCGGATTTTTATTTCAAATTTCAAAAAGGGGATTATATCAACAAATCGCTTTTAATTAAAGAAAACAGCAATGATCTAAAGTTAGTGGACAAGCAGTTTTTTAGTTTGCCAATTCCTAAAAAAGACTACGAGCATTCCACAGAATATTACCTTAATGGCTTACCAAATAGCAACTATTTGGTTGCTTTTTCTTATCATCCTATCAATAATTTAAATGATGAGTTTTTGAAATGGAATGTTTTGGAAGTTAATGAGTTGTATTATATGGAGTTTTTCGAAAAAAACCAACATCATTTTCAGGTGTTAGATTTTGTTTCTGGAAAACCATTACCCAATATTTCCCTGCATCACAACGAATTAATGCAAAAAACCAATCAAAGCGGAAAAGTTTCTTTTGCTAAAAACAACAAATTCAGAACCAATTTTAATTGGATGGCTTCTGAAAAAGACACGGTAGTAATTTCTCAAAAATACAATCCATATTACAAAGAGGTTACTCAGAATGGAATGACAAAAACAAAAAAATCCAAATACAAACCGACCAAGTACGATGATTTAAAAGTTAGAGGCTATTTGTATTTAGACAGAGCTATTTATAGGCCTGGTCAAACAGTTTATTTTAAAGGAGTTTTAGTGCAATATCATGAAGATAATCACTCCTACAAAATGGTTGCAGATAGATTTGTGCAAATAGTTGCAGAAGATACCAATGGCAATGAAATTTATAATAAACGATTGAAATTAAATAGTTTTGGTAGTGTTTTTGGTTCGTTTGATTTGCCTAAAAACACCTTAAATGGTACTTTTTCTATTAGTATAGATGAGGATGAAGACTATGAAAAAGATCCAATGTACAGCAAAAAAAATGACGAGCATCCGTTTTGGGATAACATAAATTTTTATGAAACCACAGTTGAATTTAGGGTAGAAGAATACAAAAGGCCCACTTTTAAAGTTGAAATAGATGCCATAAAAACCAAATATCGGATGGGTGACGAAATTAATATTTCAGGTGAAGTAAAAAGTTTTTCAGGAGCCAATGCAAGTAACTTTAAAATTAAATATGAATTTTTTGATGCCAACAACTCCCAAAAACCATTTTTGTTTTCTGGAGATATAGAAACCCAAGAGAATGGCACGTTTAATATTTTATTAAACACCAAAAACCATACTGCTTTTTTAAACAATTGGGGAAAAACTCATAACTACACTTTAAAAATTACAGCTCAAGAGGTGCAAGGAGAAGTGCAGACAGCAGAAAAAAACATTACGGTACATAAAAATGCTTATAAGTTAAGTGTAATATCTTCATCTGAATGGATTGCAGAAGATAAAGCTAACATTAAAATAAGCACTATTAATAGTGACAACCAAGCTATTGAAGAAGACGTTCGTTTACAAATTTTTAAAATAAGCAATCATCCAGAGAATGAATATTTTAGACCTTGGAGTGCACCAAGTATTTTTAGTATACCCGTGGAAACTTTTACAAATTTATTTCCGAAATATAGTTACAAGGATAACGAGGTATTTATAACAAAACGCTTAAAAAAAATAAAAGATACCGTTTTTACCAACACCAAAGATTTGGTAAAAACCATTAACAATTTTAAGAATTGGGAAATGGGCAGCTATGAAATTTATGCGTTTGGGTTGGACGGGAATGATACTATTAGCAGTAAGCAATTTATAACACTCAAAAACAAGGAATTCTTATCTAACTATACTAAATTTAAATTGAGTTTTTTAGAATTAGATAAGATAGAAAAAACCAAAAATCTAATTTCAAAGATTCAAACCAATGTAGCTCCCTGTTATGTGCATTTGGTATTGTTAGACGAAGATAACCTGGTGCAAGAAAGATTGGTTTTCCAAACAACCAAAGATACAACATATACATTTGCTCTTAAAAACCTAAACAGAAGCTATAAGCTCCAAGTTTATACAGTTAAAAACGGAAATAAGGTGGAAGAAAGCTTGCAATGGAATCCGAAATTTGGTAACGAAAGTGAAAGTATTACCATAGAGACTTCTTCGTTTAGAAATTTTATGGAACCCGGAAGCAATGAAAAATGGACATTCACTGTTAAAACTTCTGCCAAAAATAAACCTATATTTGAAGTTTTGGCTTCTATGTATGATAGTTCTTTGGATGAATTTACGACCCGAAATTGGGAATTATTTGAAAAGCACAAAAGAGAAAAATGGGTAAGTAATAGATATTTTGAGGGGCTTACCTATAACTTTACAAGTAAATACTATTCTATTATATCCTACAACAGTAATATTTACCGCAACAATAATGGTTTATTTTATGCAAACGATAACCTTAATTTGTATGGTTTAAATTTACAGAAAACCAAATTTGATGCCCAGTATTATAAAAATTTATATAGTAATGTTAATGTAGAAATTGTTGGGAACCAATACTGTGGTATTGTTTACGGAGATGGTATGCCATTGCCAGGTGCAACTGTAATTGTATCAGGCACAAAAAATGGGACAACTACTGATTTTGATGGCAATTTTTGTTTAGCTGCTAAAGAGGGGGATATAATATTGATCACCTATGTTGGTTATAATGAAAAGTATATTAAACTAGATACAAATAAAAAACTTCCGAAAATAGAGTTGGAGGTAGGCAATCAAATGATGGAGGAGGTTGTAGTGGTAGCTCAAGGGTATAAGTCTGAAACAAGAGCCAAATCAGTTAGTGCAATTGCAATTGTATCATCAGATACATTAGAAAATAGTTTAAATGGATCATATCTTAAAACTTTACAAGGACAAATAACAGGATTGCAAATTACAACTGGTTCGGGGCAACCAGGAGTTATTTCTAACACTTTAATTCGAGGTATAGGAAGTATCAACGCCAATACAGAACCATTATATGTAATTGATGGAGTACCATTAACAAAAGATCAATTTTTTAAAATTTTAATAGACGAAGTCTATGATATTAACATACTTAAAGGAGAGGCAGCCACCAATATTTATGGTACCAGAGGCATCAATGGGGTAGTAGTAATTTCTACTAAAAAAGGGATGGAAAAAGCACTTGAGGAATCTATGATGCAAACCAAAGCCAGAAAAGACTTTAAAGAAACTGCATTTTTTTATCCTAATATCCTAACCAATAAAAAAGGAGAAACGGTGCTTAGTTTTCAGTCACCTGAGCAAGTTACACAATGGAAACTTAGATTGATGGCACACGACAGAAAAGCGAATTTTGGGTATTTAGAAAAATCGATTACTACACAAAAAAAGTTAATGATAACTCCCAACATGCCCCGTTTTGTAAGGGCAGGAGATGAATTAATTCTGCAAGCCAAAATAAGCAACCTCACTCCCGAAGATTTGCAAACTAATGGACTTATTCAAATAACCAACCCCGAAAATAACAGTAACATCACCAACCAAGTGTTGCAACAAAACAACTTACAAAATATTTTATTAAAAGCCAAACAAAATGGCATGGTTGAATGGAAAATTAAAATTCCGGAAAACCTAAGCAGTTTAATCATTAAGTTAGTGGCAAGTAGTGGTAATTTTTCCGATGGAGAAGAACACCAAATCCCAGTACTTAGCAACCAAATTTTGGTAACCGAAACCCAGCCTTTGTGGCTAAAACCCTACCAAACCAAAACCATCGCTTTGCAAAGTTTGCAACAAATAAAGCCAAGTTACCAACCTGTTTTCTGGAAGTTGCAATACCAAGCCAACCCATTGTGGACCTCCTTACAAGCATTGCCTTATTTGATTGGTTTTGAACACGAATGCACGGAGCAGTTATTTTCTAAGTACTTTGCCAATAGCCTATCTCAACATTTTATTAACCAATTTCCCGAAATTAAAAGCATCCTTGAAGAATGGGTAAAGTCTGAAAGCCCAAAAGAAGAAAACAACGAAACTACTTTGCAAATAACCAAACAAGAAACCCCGTGGGTAGCCGAGTTGCTATCGGACAAAAAGAAAAAAGAAAACCTTGCCAACTTGTTATTGCAAAGCAAAAATCCGGAAATTAATAACAAGATTTTAGAAAAAATCAAAAATAACCAAACTTACGAGGGTTTGTTTTCGTGGTTTCCGAACGGAAGTGGTAATCATTTTATTACGTTTTATTTGTTAGAAGGATTTGCAAAACTTCAAAAAGTAACCCAAACCAATTCTAAAGAGGTAGCAGAAATTGTGCAACCTGCCATTCAAAAACTTGATCAAATTTTTTGGGAAGATTACAAGGTTGCTAAAAAAACCTCAACTCCTAAAAATGATTTTATGCCAAGATTTCATCAAAAATTGAAAAAATACTTATATGCCCGAAATTCGTATAAAATCCATTATCCAATGCCAGACAGTTTGGTGATTGTTAGCCAAGAAACCATCCATTTTTATCAAAACCAATGGCTCGATTTTAATATAGAAGAAAAAGCCAAGTTTGCTCTTTTGTGCAAAGATTGGAATCAAGAAAAAACAGCCAAAAATATTTTAGAAAACATTTTGCAATCCGCAACCAACAACCCAGATTGGGGAATGTATTGGAAAGAAAACAGCAGCAAATTAAGCAATTACCCTGTTGAAACCCAAGTGGCTGTTATGGAAGCTTTTCAGGAAATTAACGGACAAAAAGAAGCAGTAGAGGAAATGAAAATATGGCTAATTAAAAACAAACAAAACAACCAATGGAGCACAACCAAAGCAACTACCATGGCATTATATGGCATGTTGCAATTGGGTGCTGCTTGGCAAATGAAGGCAGTAGAACTTGATTTTAGTGGCAGCAATGCAGAGGTAAAAAACTTGTTGGCTAAAAATTCTCCAAGCCCCATCATGGGAGCTAAAGAAGTAATGGAAACCCAAAACATTACTTCTAATTTGCATGAAGTTGTGGTAAAAAATCCATCGGAAATGCCGGTTTACGGAAGTTTGCAATGGCAATACCTTAGTCCCATTAACGAGGTGATGGCAGCCAATAACCAAATAGTTAAACTTGAAAAGAAATTGTGGAAAAAAGAAGGAACCGATTTTGTGGAAATAGCTCCTTATCAGTCTGTTAATTTAGGAGACTTGGTTAAGATTCAACTTATTCTTACCCTAACGGAAGATGTTACTTTTATGCATTTAAAAGACTACAGAGCTGCTGGTTTTGAACCTAAAGATGTATTATCAGAAAACAAAAACCAATTCGGATTAATATACTACCAAAGCACCAAAGATGCGGCTACACACTTCTTTTTTGATGAAATTGTTAGAGGTACTTATGTTTTGGAATACGAACTAAAAGCCAACAACAAAGGTGTTTTTGATGTAGGCATCGCAATGTTACAAAGTATGTATGCACCAGAAAATTCAACCAATTCAAATTCATTCAAAGTAGTGATTCAATAAAATACAAAAGGCACTCCATTCGAAGTGCCTTTTAAAGTTTTGTTTGTTAATGTTTATCTTACAATAGTCATTTCCTCTATTAAGTGTTTTGCACCAGCATATTTATCAATGATGAATAATATAAAACGAGCATCCACATTAATGGTTCTTTGTAGGTTTTTGTCAAAGTTAACATCTCCTGCCATGGCTTCAATGTTGCCATCAAAAGCCAAACCAATCAATTCTCCTTTGCCATTTAATACCGGAGAACCTGAATTACCACCAGTAATATCATTATCCGTTAAAAAGTTTACTGGCATGTAGCCTGCTTTATCTGCATACATTCCAAAATCTTTTTTATTGAATAGTTCAATCAAAGGAGCTGATAAATCAAATTCTGGGTCACCAGCTTTGTGTTTTTTTACCATCCCTTCAAGGGTAGTGTAGTTATTGATTTTAGCATCATTTCTTTTATCCGCTGGTAATGCTCTTACTTTACCGTATGTTAAACGCAAAGTAGAGTTGGCATCCGGATACTGAATAGTACTTAATTTAGACGCTCTTAGTCCTGCTACCAAATTGCGGAAACCTTTTTGGTATTTTTCTTCTGCGGCTTTTAAAGCATCCGATTTGTTGTTTAAATGCTCTAATAAATTGCTAGAAAGTTGATACATTGGGTCATTTTCTATCAAAGCTACATTTGGTAATTCTAAGAAAGCTAATAATCTTTCTTTAGAAGTAAATAAGCTTAAGTCAAAAGCATTATCTACATATTTAGCAAAATCGGTTTTGTTATTCACCATTTCTTGAACTTTGCTAGCTAACGGATAACCAACAGCTTTGGTAGAATACAATTCTAACTGACCAGCCATCACATCTTTTTCTAAAGGCATATAAACACCTTCAAAACTAGCCTCAATGGCACCAACCAATCTTCCTTTCATGCCATCTCGTTCTGCTTGACTTCCTTTGGCATATTGAATCAAACTTCTGCCAAGTCTACTTGGCAATATAGCAAAAGCACTTCCACGTAACATAGTTTGTAAATAGTTGTCGTGTCTGGCTTTTTCATTGGTCATTCCATAAAAAGCATTGATATCGGTAATCACACTACCGTACATTTCTTTGTTGGCTTTTCTATTTGCCCAACTTTCAAATTTCTTTTCAGTTTTACGTTTTAAATCGGCAGTTTTAAATTTAGTCAACGCATCAATCATTCCTTGACGATTTTTCCAGTAGTTGGCAATAGAAGCATATTTAGAAGCATAATCTAAACGAATTTTATCGTCTTTATCCATATGCACTTTCATTTTATCCATACTCATTTTACTTCCTTCTACCCAAGCAGGATAGGCAAATTTTACATTTTGTTCAATTCCTTCGGCTGGCATCCAACGGTTAGTTCTTCCAGGATATCCTAAAATCATAGCAAAATCACCTTCTTTTACACCTTTCAAGCTAATTGGCAAATGGTGTTTTGGTTTAAAAGGAACATTGTCTGTAGAATAATCTGCTGGGCTATTGTTTTTGTCGGCATATACTCTAAACAAGGCAAAGTCACCGGTATGACGAGGCCATTCCCAGTTGTCGGTGTCTCCACCAAATTTTCCAATACTTTCGGTTGGAGTTCCTACCAAACGAACATCAGTATAATCTTCATAAACAAAATAGTAGTATTCATTACCTTGAAAAAACGGACGTACAGAAACAGTATATTTTCCACCACCATCATTTTCTTTTTGAATTTTGGCAATTTCTTGGTTAATGGCTTTTTCTCTTTCAGCTTCAGTCATTTGGTTGTTTACCACTCCTAAAATTCTTTTGGTAACATCGTCCATACGAACAAAGAAGCGAACAAACAAACTTTTAGGTTTTAACTCTTGTTTTCTGTTCATTGCCCAAAAACCATCACGCAAGTAATTGCTTTCAGGTGTTGATAATTCTGCAATGGCATCATAACCACAGTGGTGGTTGGTTAATACCAAACCATCTTTAGAAATAATTTCTGCAGTACAACCTCCATTAAATTGTACGATAGCATCTTTAAGGCTGCTGTTGTTGATGCTGTAAATTTCTTCAGCAGTTAACTGCAAGCCCATTTTTTGCATATCACGTTGGTTTAAACGTTGGATATGCATTAAAAACCACATTCCTTCATCTGCTTTCAAAACATTTGGAAGCAAGGAACAAATAACCACTAGGGTCAAAATTATTTTTTTCATGTTGAGATAAATTAATTACAGTATTTGTAGCATCAAATACCAAAATGTTTCGCTTGCGAATATAGTTATTTAAATGTAGATAGTTTTTTTGTAAGATAGAAGATGCTCTTAAAATTTTGTGAAAGAATAAACCTTTGATTTTGGTTATGGTCTTAGCATTATAACCATTTAATAAAGTAGCAATGAAACAAGTATTGATTGGAGCATTAATGTTAACAAGTATGGCATTTGCTCAAAAAAGAGAAGGTCAGCAACCAATGAATGCAGAAGTAAGGGTAGAAAAAATGACAGAGCGTATGTCGACTGAACTACAGTTATCAGACGATCAAAAAAAACAAGTAAAAGAATTGTTGGCCAAACAGGCAGAAGCCAGAAAGGCTGAAATGGAAGAGCGTAGGGCAAAAATGCGTGAAAAAATGGAGGAGAGAAAAGCTTTTAAAGCGGAGATGGATAAAATTTTAACTCCAGAGCAAAAAGAAAAATGGGAAGCCATCAAAAAAGAGAATCGTGAAAAAATGCAAGAAAAAAGAGGGGAGATGCAGCAGAAAAGAGAAAAGAAAAAAGAAGGAAAACAAAAATAAAACGAATAGCCCACAGTAAAATCGTGGGCTTTTTTTATTGGTTTTATTTAGAGTGGTATTTGTCCTTCCACCTGTTTTCGATGAATTTTTCTAGTTCTTTTTCTCTTAAGTTGTTTCCGGGTTGATACAAAGAAGTACCCTCTAATGAGTTAGGAAAAAATTCTTGTTCTACAAAATTATTAGCATAGTTGTGGGCATAAGCATAGTTTTCGCCATAACCAATTTCTTTCATTAATTTGGTTGGGGCATTTCGTAAATGTAATGGCACAGGTAAATCACCGGATTTTTGTACCAACTGTTGGGCATGGTTTATGGCCATGTAAGCCGAATTGCTTTTAGGAGAAGTAGCCAAATAAATGACACATTCGCTTAACAATATTCTGCTTTCCGGATGCCCAATTACTTGTACTGCCTGAAAGGTATTATTGGCTAAAATCAATGCAGTTGGATTGGCTAAGCCAACATCTTCCGCAGCTAAAATGAGTAATCTTCGGGCTATAAATTTAACATCTTCTCCACCTTCTAACAATCTGGCCAGCCAGTATACAGCAGCATTGGGGTCGCTTCCTCTAACGGATTTAATCAAGGCTGAGATGATATCATAGTGATTTTCTCCATTCTTGTCAAAATTGGCTAGTTTTTTCGGAACAATCTCCTGAACTAAGGTATTGGTAATTTCGGTACCATTATCAACATTTAATGCCACCAATTCTAAAGAATTCAATAATTTTCGGGCATCTCCTCCAGAAATTGCTAGCAAACTTTCGGTTTGTTTTAAAACCAATTGCTTTGATTTTAACATTTCATCCTCTGTAATTGCTCGATGTAATAAAGCTTCTAAATCATCTTTTGCAAAGGCTTCTAAAATATATACCTGACATCTTGACAATAAAGCTGGGATGACTTCAAAACTTGGATTTTCGGTAGTGGCACCAATTAATGTTACCCAACCTTTTTCTACCGCTGCCAAAAGGGAGTCTTGTTGAGATTTGCTAAAACGATGAATTTCATCAATAAACAAAATGGGGTTTTTAGCAGTAAAAAGTCCAGTGTCTTTTTTGGCTTTAGCTATTACCTCTCTAACGGCACTTACTCCGCTATTGATGGCACTTAACACATAAAATGGCCGTTGGGAAGTTTGGGCAATAATTTGTGCCAATGTGGTTTTTCCGGTACCTGGTGGTCCCCAAAAAATCATGCTTGGAATGATACCTTTCTCTACAGATTTTCGAAGAATTCCATGAGCACCAATTAGTTTTTTTTGGCCAATGTATTGGTCTAAATTCTGAGGTCGTAAACGTTCGGCAAGCGGGATATTATTCATGGCATAAAGATACATATTTATGACAAGTTTGCATTTTTGTTTTATTGGTTTGATCTTTGATTTTATATTTGAAAATTATAGTTTTGGACAAAAACACTGCTTTATCACCATCCGTCATTTTAATTCCTTTGTTGTCAGTATTGGCAATTTGGGTGGGATATTGGGTACAAATTCGATTTTGGATAGATCAGTTTGAATGGGGCATTTTACCTAGAACCTTCTTGGGTTTAAGGGGAATATTTTGCAGTCCTTTTATTCATGGTTCGTTAGAACATTTGTGGAATAATTCCATTCCCCTTTTTGTATTGTTAATGGCTTTGCGATTTTTTTATCGCTCAATAAGTAGTCAAGTAATTTGGATAGGTTTTTTTGTAACCGGATTGGTTACTTGGTTCATAGGAAGAGAAAGTTACCATATTGGAGCAAGTGGTTTTATTTACTTTTTAGTGAGTTTTTTATTTTTTAAAGGAATTCAAACCAAGCATTACAGGCTTGTGGCATTGTCCTTGTCAATTGTAATGTTTTATGGAGGAATGATTTGGTATATTTTTCCGAATGTAAAAGACGGGATGTCGTGGGAAGGACATTTGGCTGGTTTCTTGGTTGGATTTTTTACCACTTTTGCCTTTCCTATGAAGGAATACCAAAAAGTACCGGTATATGATTGGGAAAAACCAGATTTTAACCCGGAATTAGACCCATTTATGCAACATTTTGACGAAAACGGGAATTTTAAGCCAAAACCAAAACCAGAAGAGGAAATAGCATCCTATTTTACTACTTCCATTAAAGTGCTTTATGATTATGTAAAGAAAGAAAAGGATTGAATTTTGTAATTATTTAATTTTGATTGTTATTGAAACTTTCATTACTCCTGTCGTTGTCTAATCACTTCATACAAAATAGCTCCGCTTGCCACGGAAACATTTAAAGATGCTATTTTACCGGTCATAGGTAATTTTACTTTATGCTCAATCACTTTTAGTAGGGTAGGGTTGATGCCTCTGTCTTCACTTCCCATGATAAGTGCCATCGGTTGGTTAAAGTTTGCTTGATATATATTGTTTTCTGCCTTTTCTGTTGCTGCAAAAATGGCTACTTCTGACCCTTGTAAATAAAATAAGGCATCTTTTAAATGGTCAACTTTACAAATTGGTACATGAAAAATACCACCAGCACTGGTTTTAATGGTGTCGGCATTTACAGGTGCGGATCCACTCTTTGGAACAATAATACCATGTACACCACAACAAGCAGCAGTTCGCAAGATGGCACCAAAGTTTCGAGCATCTGAAATTTGATCTAATAATAAGAATAAAGGTTTCGATTCTTCTGCCATTACTTTTTCCACTAACATTTCTAAATCCCAAAAGTTTACAGGAGCAATTTGTGCCATGGCACCTTGGTGGTTTTTGTCTTTAAACTTGTAGAATTTTTCTTCAGGAACAAATTGAAAGTTGACTCCTTTTTGCTTAAGTTGGTGTAAAAGCTGTCTCATTAAAGTTCCTTGCGACTCTTTTAACAAGAAAACTTTATCTAAAGTTATTTCATTTTCAATGGCTTCTAATATAGCTCTGATGCCAAAAATTGTTTGATTTTCCATGGGGTAAAGATATAAAAAAACCACCGACTCCCTTAAGAGCCGGTGGTGGTTAGTGGTATAACTAACTAAAAAAATTACGGTGTTTGGAAAATAGCTGGCCAATTGGCACCACCCTGACGAGTAATGATGGTTCTACCTCTGTCGTTGTAGGTATTAATCCAATCGATAGTCATTTGGTTTCCAGAAACGGTTACCATAGTGTAAGTATAGCTATCGCCATATTGATCAACTCCCAATGCTTCTAACTTTTTACAAAACCATTTGATTTTTGCACTTGCGGATGTTGCAGGGCTATCTCCCCAACATGCTCCAAATTGGCCAAATGATAAATCAGAAGTGGTATATTCTCCAGCAACATCTGTATCTGTCCAGGTTACAGTACCATTAATAGTACCTCCACATGCAACACCAGCTGCACTAGGACCTCTTCTCATATTAAAAGATTGAAAAGTATGTGTTCCTGCCAAACTTTCGTTAATTGGACAAACAACGTTAGAATTGTATACAAAAGGTGAGTTAAAGTAACTACCTCCAACTATATTGGCATTTCCGTTGTTATTGCTAAAAACTCTACCATCTTTCATAACCAATGCTAAACGAACTACGAATCGGTCACCACCAGAATATTGGTCACTAGCCAGGTTTAAACCAGCCAATAGTTCAGCAATGCTTACTTTAACATCAGCTCTTGGTAAACGATTCCCTCCAATAAAACTTGAATTAGGAATACTTTTGATCAATGTTTCACTTCTGTCGTTTGCTCCAGCATTATTGTTATCGGTAAAGCGTGCATACACATCAATTTTATCACTCAATGCTCCATCTTTTGCATCTTGTACTTCTACAATTACATTGAATTCAGCATTAGGCTCACCAACTGCGATATCTGCACTAACTACTTGTATGGTTCTTAATACACCACCCGAAGTAGTATTGGCAAAAACATCGTCTACCACATTGTTGTTATCGCTACATGCTGCAATAAATATCAATGCAATTAGGATACTTGATTTTACTATTTTTTTCATCTTCACAATTTTTTAATTATTAGCAGGGAACCCAGTTTCCGGATTATTATCCCAAAAAACTCTTTGGGTAACCGTTGACTTTTGGGTCATATTTGCATTTGTATTAGCTTCGTTTGCAGGATACAAGAATGAACGAATAAATCCTCCCGGATTAGGTTCTACGTTAGGTTGGATATCGTTAGGAAATCCTGTTCTTCTGTAAAAATTATATGCGTCTATGCCGTTACCAAACAAAGTTACAAAAAACTCTTTTGCTACTATATTCATTTTTGCAGCTGTGGTAGATGCATTGGTCAATTGTGTACCAACGATAGAGATGTAGTTGGCATCCATAGTAATAGATGGCACTGCATTTGGATTGTAAGAGCCTGCAAAAGCTAAAAAGCTTCGTACTTTGTTAAATGATTTTTGGATTCCTGCAGCAACCAATGCATTGGTGTTTCCTGTTCCACCATTTAAAGAGGATTCCGCACGCAAAAAGTCAACGGTAGAAGCTAAGAAAATTGGAGTAATTCCTCTTCCTTGAGCACCAAAAGAAATTCCGTTAATTGCTTGGAAAGAATTGTCATCAAATCTACCACCTACAGGATACAAACCATAAGCAGTTTTACGCTGACCATCTGGTGGAGTTCCTTCGTCATTTCCATGGTCTCTTCCCCAATACCCTTCGTTATTTGGGATTCTACAAAAAGTATGACCACCTGCTAAATAATGAGCTGGGGTTGGTTCAATGGTGCAACGAATTAATTCTTCACTAATTGGAGTGTCATTCACTTGTCTGTAAAAGTAAAACTTCATTCTAGGGTCTTGAATTGCTTTGGTGTTTTTCATGTAATTCATTAACCAATTGGACATGTAGCCTTCAGTTCCGGTTGGAGTGTAGGCACCTACATACAATGGATGTCTTGAATCAGGGTTGTTAATGTTGGTTCCCCATTTAAACTCAAAGTCTTCTCCTTCCTGGATATAATCACCTGTTGCAACAATTGCTTCAAATGAACTTACTGCAGTTGGGTCAACCAATCTTCTTTGCATGTAAATTTTCATTTTTAAGGAATTAGCTAATTTTATCCATGTAGCCCAACTTTTATTGTAATACATATCGTGAACAGGTTCAGCTGTTGCAGTTGCATTGAAATTGACTATTGCCTCGTCTAACAAAGCTAAACTAGCATCATAGATACTTGCTCCGCTATCTAATTTTGGAGCTAAATTTCCGCTTGTCCAAGCTTCACTATAGGGAACATCTCCAAAGAAGTCAACCAAAGTAACCATCATGTAGGCTTCCATAACTTGCCCCATTCCAATATGTTTGGTTAATCCTTTTTCTTCAGCTATTGGATTCATTTCTCGAATATTTTTGATAACTCTTTGGTAGGCATTTCTCCAGCGGGTATCAAAAAAGTTTGCTCCATAAGCGTTTTGATAATTTCTGCCACTCATGTAGTTTATTCGAGTAACTTCTCCTGCGGTGTTTCCAAATAACTGCACAGTAGTAGCAAAATCAACTTGAATGGAGTTAATATAAAAATTTGGGTCGGCCTGACCAGGTGTCAGGGCATTTGGATCTTCAGTTAAATCCAACTCGGTTGTTTCACAAGACTGGTAAGTTAATGCCCCAGCAATGAGAAACAAACTAACGGTTAATAATTTTATTTTTTTCATAGATTTTTAATTAGAAAGTTGCTTTAAAGCTGAAACCAAATCTTCTACCACTAGGACCGTTTAAGAAGTCAAAACCTCTACCGTTTCCAACACCGGTACCGATGATGTTTGGATCAAAGTTAACACCTTTAGGTGTATTGATTGCTCTAAAATATAGATTGTATCCAGAGATATTCATAGATATAGAACCAAAAGGAGTTTTTTCTAACCACTTTTTAGGGAAATCATATCCTAAAGAAACTTCATTTAAACGAATTACAGATCCGTCAAAAACAGCCATTTCCGATGGTCCATACATTACGTTGTTAAAGTAGTAACTTGAGTTGTTGATTTGAATGGTATTTGGATTTCCACTAGGATCTACTCCAGGTAAAATATAAGTCTGTAATCTATCTAAGGTATCCGTAGTTAAACCTCTCCCTAAAAGAGACACAATGGTTTGAGAATAAATATCTCCACCGTGCGTGTAGCTCCAAAGTAAGTTCAAATTAAAGTTTTTGTAGGAAAAGGTATTGGAAATATTTCCAATCCAGTCAGGATTTGGATCTCCAATGATATGTTGGCCTTCTTCAATTATATAGTCACCTTGGCTGTTAACCATATAGTTCCCATTGGCATCTCTTTGAATTCTAGAGCCAATAATCACCCCAAAAGGTTGACCTGCTATGGCAGCATTTCCTAAATCGGTAAATCCACTCATGATAATAATATCTGTATCTTGACCTAAGTCATCAACATATGAGCGATATTTGGTAAAGTTTGCAGACATGTTCCAGTTAAAACCATTGCCATCATTTTTTACGATATGAGCTCCTAAGTCTGCCTCAAATCCGTAACCTTTTATTTTACCGATATTGGTAGTGGTAGAAGTAAATCCAGATGAAGGTGGTAACGGACGGTTGGTGATTAAGTCGGTAGTTGTTCTGTTAAAGTATGAGAAATCAAAAGAAATTCGGTTCTTTAAAAATTTAGAATCAAAACCAAGTTCAACCTCAGAATATACTTCCGGTCTTAAATCAGGGTTTCCTAAAACACTACTAAAACTATTGGCTACAACTACTTGGTTGTCGTTATTTTGAAAGTAACGAGCATTCAAATTTAAAGTTGTTGCTACAGGATATCCGGAAGGTCCAAAACCTGCAGATGTTGCATAAGCACCTCTTACTTTCAAATAATCTAAGCCCCAACCGCTTGATTTTAAGGATTCAAATGTTTTAGTTGGAATCCATGAAACGGTAACACTTGGGTAAAAAATTGAATTTTGTTTAAAGTTAGAAACCCAATCGTTACGAGATGCCAAGGTTAAGTAAACATTTCTATCATAATCAAATTCAGCTTGACCATACAAACCAACAATATTTTGTGATTCTGTATACTGAATTGGGGTTTGGGTTGCAAAATTAAAGTGTCTGAATACGCCTCTTACAATTTGATCGACACTTCTTACCCCTTGTCTGTCGTAGGTATAATGACGTGAAGTTGCACCTGCTTGAAATGACATCCCGATTTTATCGGTTAATTGGTACATTCCACTTAACACCAAATTGTGGTCCCAAATAATATTGTTGTTGTCATAAGTAACGTATTCACCTAAAACAGGTCCTCTCGAAGCACCTCTGTTGATGCTTTGAACGTTTCTTTCATTATAAAAGTCAAAACCAATTCGATAAGAAAGATTCATATTTTTATTAACTTCATAACTTAAACTACCATTTCCAAAAAAACGATTGGTCATTTGGCTTGTTTTGGCATTATTAACAACCCAATATGGATTCATGATATCGTTGTTTTGACGGTAACTCAGGTTTTCCCCGGTTATTGGATGTTCATATGGCCAGTTTTGAATATCGATGTTTCTTGGAGTATAAAAGATGTCTGCAAAAACAGATAACCCATTTCCTTGGACTCCAGAACCATTACTATAAGCAACTGGAGGTGATGCGAAGTTGGTTCTTGCAAAGTTAAAAGTTCCACTAACTGTAAATTTATTTGATAGTATAGCTCTTCCACCCATGGCAAATGAGTTTCTCATTAAATTATTACCTGGTGTAAAACCTTCGTCTTCTAAGCGACCATAATTGAAGTTATAGTTAATTTTTCCATCCGTTGAACTTCCATTAAAGTTAAGAGAAGTACTCGAAACTACGCCAGTTCTAAAGAAGTCTTTTACGTTATTCGGTACCGGAGCATAAGGAATTCTCAATCCTTGGTACTCAGGAAAAACAGAAGCCAAGTTTGCTCTACTATACGGATGTAAAATAGTACCATCATTAGCTACATTGGTACCCGGGTTATTCCAACCACCTAATCCATTTGCATAAAATCCTGGTCCCCAGTTGCTGTAAAAATTACCAAAAGATTGGTCAAAACCATTTCCAAAAGTATTTTGGTAATCTGGTAACGAAGCAATTTGGTTAAAAAATACAGACTGGTTGATGGTAATTTCATTTTTCTTAGGGCCTTTTAAATTGGCTCCTCCTTTGGTTGTAATTAAAATTACCCCATTTCTACCCTGTGTACCATATAAAGTTGCTGCAGCAAATCCTTTTAAAATGTTGACACTTTCGATGTTGTTTGGATCAATATCTAAAAATCTACTAGATCCGTTATTCCCATCAAAAAAGTCACCTTGGGCATTGGTGTCGGTAGCAAACGGTACACCATCTACAATAAACAGTGGTTGGTTACTTCCAGAAACCGATAAATAACCACGAATGTTGATGTTGGTTGCTGAACCAGAAACTCCGCTGGTTTGGTTGATAATCACCCCAGATGCTTTACCATTCAAAATACGGGCAACATCTCCTTCTGCTCTTTGCTCAATGTCAGCAGCTTTTACTTCGCTAACTGCATATCCTAAAGCTTGCTTTTCTCTTTTGATTCCTTGAGCAGTAACCACTACTTCTTCAATCATTTGAGCATCTTCCTGAAGTACGATGTCAACCTTAGAGTTAGAAGCAGAGACTTCTTGTTTTTTCATCCCCACATAACTAAATACAAGGGTTTGATTAGGAGCAGCACTAATGGAATATTTTCCATCAAAATCTGTCTCGGTACCATTAGAGGTGCCTTTAACCAATACAGAAACTCCTGGAATAGGCATTCCGGTAGGGTCTTTAACCACACCACTAACAGTCCTTTGTTGTGCAAAAGCAAAGTGCACAAACATTACCAAAAGTAATGTGAGGTACTTGTTAATTTTTGATTTCATAAAATTTGTTTTGTGTTAGTGGGTCAAAATTCTAAAAAACTTTCACATAAACAAAAGAAAACGTTAAATAATTACAAAAAAAATCACAAAACACTGATTTAAAAGAAGGTTTTGAAACTTAAATGTGTTAAAGTGTTTTGAAAATCGAAATCTTGATTACCAAAAATACCATTGGCAAATTGCAAATGAAATATGCTGTTTTTGTTTTGTAACCCAAATCCAATTCCAAAACTTTTTAAGTTGTTTTTTAAATTGCTTGATTTGTCTTCAAAATAGCCGTAGTCAATAATAGAGTGGATGTAAAAATTGGTGCCTAATTTTAATTGGTATTCTGATGCTAAACTACTAAAAGTACTAGCTTGAATGCTATTTTCGATAAACCCTCGAATGTTATTAATTCCTCCAAAGCGAGGAAGTTCATTGATCAAGTAATTCTCGCTTTGTAAATAAAATCCGTTGCCTTTGATAAACAAACTATTTCGCTGATCTAAGTCCCACCTGATTTGTCCTTGAAACTCCAAATTCCATTGGTTGGTTTTTTGGGTATTGGTGGTTCTGTTTCCAAATCCACTTTGTAGTTTTAACATATATTTGGTAGGAATCAAATTTGGAATGGTTTCTCTTCTAAATTGATATTGAAGGCCAATAAAATAAAATTGATTTTCAAAATCTTGTAAAGTGTTGTTGTTGATGTTTTGAATATCGCTGGATTCTGTTGTTTGAATTCCAACAAATAAGGAAGTTTCCATATTCCATAAATAGGACATTCGCCATTTTAAGTTGGTGGTTTGAAAAGTGCTGTCTTGTCTAAAGATATGTAAATCAGCTTCTGTGCCAATTTTAGAGCCAAATAAATATGGCAATTGTATTTCTAGTTCTAAATTGTTTTGCCCAAAACCATTATTCCTCCAGTCTAAATGAAATTTTTCTCCCATTTGAAAGGTGTTATATAAAGTTAAATCAAGAAAACCATTCCATTTTAAATTCCCTTGTTCGTCATTATTAAATCCAATAATTCCCTCTGCTTGATTCCAGTTGTTTTTGGTGAATGATACATATACCTTAGAGCTGTCATTGGTAAACAACACCTCTGGGTATTTGATAGGAGCCATAAAACCAATACTCTTGGATGCTTGGTATAGTCTGTCCAGATTTTTTTGATTTAAGGTTTTCTTTTCAAAATCTTTTTTCCATCTTTTTGTAAAGTTAGCTGGGAAGTTTTTTGATTCTGAAAATACAATTTTATCTATCTTTCGTGTTTGTCTTTCATTTAATGTCCACTCCACAAACAAAGTATCGTTTTTAATACTTATGTCTTTCGGATGAATTTGGTCGAATAATCTCCCTTGCAACTCCAATTCATTTCTCTTTTTGTCAATCAATTTTAAGTAATCATTCCAAGAAATTGTTTTTGAATTTTCTTTTGCATTTTCAATGACAGAAACCCATAAAATTGGTTTTCTTAAAATTAGTATTAAATCAAATTTGGTAGAATCTTGTTTTGATTTATTCCATTCGTAGCTAACATTTAAATATCCTTTTAATTGGTATTGTAACAATATGGAATCCCTTTGTGAAGTTTTGATATCATTATGTATATAGGTAGAATCATTTTTCTTAACACCTGTCTCGAGCTCTTGGCTTTGAATTTTACACCCAAACAAAAAGAACACGCCAAACCAAAGTAGTAAGGAGTCTTGAAAATTAGTATTAGTTTTTCTAAAGATGTAAGTAGTCAATTTATAAGGTCGTAAAAATTCAAAAAACGAAGTTATGAAAGCTTTATTTCACAACTACAACAAAATAAATAAATTATGATTTGTTTTGATAAAAAATATTTCTATTTTTGCAACCCCAAAAAATGGGGAGTTTTATATCATTTACGTAAATCTAATAATTAATTATGCCAACAATTCAACAATTAGTAAGAAAAGGGAGAGCCCAAGTAACTAAGAAGAGTAAATCGGCTGCATTAGATTCTTGTCCTCAAAGAAGAGGAGTATGTACTCGTGTATATACTACCACTCCTAAGAAACCAAACTCTGCAATGCGTAAAGTTGCAAGGGTACGTTTAACCAATGGTAATGAGGTGAATGCCTACATTCCTGGTGAAGGACACAATCTACAAGAGCACTCGATAGTATTAGTTAGAGGCGGAAGGGTTAAAGACTTACCTGGGGTAAGATACCACATCGTTCGTGGAGCGTTAGATACTGCCGGTGTAGCTGGTAGAACGCAAAGACGTTCGAAGTATGGTGCTAAACGTCCAAAACCAGGTCAGGCTGCAGCACCTGTTAAAAAGAAAAAGTAATTAAAAACTTTTAAACAAAAGACATGAGAAAAAGACAGGCAAAAAAACGTCCTCTTTTACCAGATCCAAAATTTAATGATCAATTGGTAACACGTTTTGTGAATAACTTAATGTGGGATGGTAAAAAATCGGTTGCTTTTAATGTGTTTTACGATGCATTAGAAATCGTTGAAACTAGAAAGCAAGATCAGGAAAAATCTGCTTTAGAAATTTGGAAAGATGCTTTAACTAACGTTATGCCTCACGTAGAAGTGAGAAGTAGAAGAGTTGGTGGTGCTACCTTTCAAATTCCGATGCAAATTCGTCCAGACAGAAAAATCTCTATGGCAATGAAGTGGTTAATCCTTTATGCTAGAAAAAGAAATGAGAAATCTATGGCTGCTAAGTTAGCAGGTGAAATCATTGCTGCTGCTAAAGAAGAAGGAGCTGCTGTGAAAAAGAGAATGGATACCCATAAGATGGCAGATGCTAACAAAGCATTCTCTCACTTTAGATTTTAATTTTTTTAACAACGCACAATAATGGCAAGAGATTTAAAATATACTAGAAATATTGGAATTGCTGCTCACATCGATGCTGGTAAAACTACCACTACAGAGCGTATTCTATTCTATACCGGAAAGTCGCACAAAATTGGGGAAGTACACGATGGTGCTGCTACCATGGACTGGATGGCTCAAGAGCAAGAAAGAGGTATTACCATTACTTCTGCTGCAACAACTTGTAATTGGAATTATCCAACCGATCAAGGTAAAAATGTAGCAGATACCAAGGAATACCACTTTAATATTATTGATACTCCTGGTCACGTTGACTTTACTGTTGAGGTAAACCGTTCGTTAAGAGTATTAGATGGTTTGGTTTTCTTGTTTAGTGCTGTAGATGGGGTAGAGCCTCAATCAGAAACTAACTGGAGATTGGCAGACCAATACCGAGTTCCACGTATGGGATTCGTAAACAAAATGGACCGTCAAGGTTCTAACTTCTTGGCAGTTTGTCAGCAAGTAAAAGACATGTTGAAGTCAAATGCAGTGCCAATTGTATTGCCAATTGGTGACGAAGCCGACTTTAAAGGAGTAGTTGATTTAATTCGTAACCGTGCTATTGTATGGCATGACGAAACGCAAGGGGCTACTTTTGATGTGGTTGACATTCCTGCAGACATGGTAGACGAAGTAAAACAATACCGTTCTCAATTAATTGAAGAAATTGCTACTTACGACGAAAACTTGTTGGAAAAATACATGGAAGATGAAAATTCTATCACTGTAGAAGAAATCAACAAAGCGTTAAGAGCAGCTACTATCGACATGGCGATTATTCCTATGTTGTGTGGTTCTTCTTTCAAAAACAAAGGAGTTCAATTTATGTTGGATGCAGTATGTGAATTCTTACCTTCTCCTGTAGATAAAGAAGGTATCGTAGGGATTCACCCTGACGACCAAGATTTGTTAGAGGAAGACCAAAGAAAAATCATGCGTAAGCCTGATGCTAAAGAGCCATTTGCGGCTTTAGCTTTCAAAATTGCTACGGACCCTTATGTAGGTCGTTTGGCATTCTTCCGTGCTTATTCAGGTCGTTTAGATGCTGGTTCATATATTTTAAATACCCGTTCTGGTAACAAAGAAAGAATTTCTCGTATCTATCAAATGCACGCTAACAAGCAAAATCCAATCGAATTTATCGAAGCTGGTGACATTGGAGCTGCAGTAGGATTTAAAGACATCAAAACTGGAGATACCATGTGTGATGAAAAAAATCCTATCATCTTAGAGTCTATGAAATTCCCTGATCCAGTTATTGGTATCGCTATTGAACCTAAAACTAAGGCAGATGTAGATAAAATGGGTATGGCTTTGGCTAAATTAGCGGAAGAAGATCCAACATTTACTGTTAGAACTGACGAAGCTTCTGGACAAACCATTATTTCAGGTATGGGTGAGTTACACTTGGACATTTTGATTGATCGTATGAAGCGTGAGTTCAAAGTAGAAGTAAATCAAGGAGAGCCTCAAGTAGAGTACAAAGAAGCTTTCACCAAATCTGCTCAACATAGAGAGGTTTATAAAAAACAATCTGGTGGTAGAGGTAAATTCGGGGATATTGTATTCCGTTTAGAGCCTGCAGATGAAGTGGATGGAAAAGTACCTGTTGGTTTACAATTTGTAAACGAAGTGAAAGGTGGTAACGTTCCTAAAGAATATATTCCTGCTGTTGAAAAAGGTTTCAGAGAAGCTATGAAGCAAGGACCTTTAGCTGGATATGCAGTAGATAGTTTAAAAGTAACTTTATTGGATGGTTCTTACCACCCGGTTGACTCTGATGCTCTTTCTTTTGAATTGGCAGCTAAAATGGGTTACAAAGAGGTTGCTAAAGCAGCTGGTGCAGTAATCTTAGAACCTATCATGAAAATTGAAGTAATCACTCCAGAAGAAAACATGGGGGATATCGTAGGTGACTTGAACAGAAGAAGAGGTCAAGTGAATGATATGGGAGACAGAGCTGGTTCAAAAGTAATTAAAGCAAATGTGCCATTATCAGAAATGTTTGGTTATGTAACCACATTAAGAACTTTGTCTTCTGGTAGAGCAACTTCTACTATGGAATTCTCTCACTACGAGCAAACTCCTTCTAACATTTCAGAAGAGGTGATTAAAAAAGCAAAAGGTAACGCTTAATTTTTAGGAATCATGAGTCAAAAAATTAGAATAAAATTAAAGTCATACGATCATATGTTGGTTGATAAGTCAGCCGAGAAGATCGTAAAAACGGTTAAGACTACCGGTGCTGTAGTTACTGGTCCAATTCCGTTGCCAACTAACAAAAAAATCTTTACAGTTTTGCGTTCTCCTCACGTGAACAAAAAATCTAGAGAGCAGTTTGAAGTTAGTTCATACAAAAGATTGTTAGACATCTATTCTTCCTCATCTAAAACTATCGATGCTTTAATGAAATTAGAGCTTCCTAGTGGTGTTGAAGTGGAAATCAAGGTGTGATAGAAGTACCAAGACGACAGTGTTAAGTATTAAGACGAAACCTTATGTTAATAAAGTGTCTTAGTACTTAATACTAGTGTCTTAATACAAGTAAATAAGTAACAAATTTTAAATTAAATATTAAATATGTCTGGGTTAATTGGTAAAAAAGTAGGCATGACCAGCATCTTTGACGAGAATGGAAAAAACATTCCATGTACCGTAATTGAAGCAGGACCATGTGTAGTTACCCAAGTCAGAACCAAAGAGGTTGACGGGTATGAAGCGTATCAACTTGGTTTCGATGACAAAAAAGCGAAGCAAACGGTAAAAGCTGAGGAAGGACACTTCAAAAAAGCTGGAACAGTAGCTAAGAAAAAAGTCGTTGAATTCAAGCATTTTGATGCAAATTACAATTTAGGTGATGTAATCACTGTAGATTTATTCAACGAAGGAGAGTTTGTTGATGTTACTGGTGTTTCTAAAGGGAAAGGTTTCCAAGGGGTAGTAAAACGTCACGGTTTTGGTGGGGTTGGTCAATCTACTCATGGTCAGCACAACCGTTTAAGAGCTCCGGGTTCTGTAGGTGCTTCTTCCTATCCATCACGTGTATTCAAAGGGATGCGTATGGCAGGAAGAACTGGAGGAGAAAATGTAACTGTTCAAAACTTAAGAGTTTTAAAAGTAGTAGCCGATAAAAACTTGATTTTAGTTAAAGGTGCTATTCCTGGTCACAAAGACTCTTACGTAATTATTCATAAGTAATGGAAGTAAAAGTTTTAGATATCAACGGAAAAGAAACCGGCAGAACAGTTCAACTTTCTGACGATGTTTTCGCAATTGAGCCAAACAAACATGCGGTTTACTTAGATGTAAAGCAATATTTGGCTAACCAACGTCAAGGTACGCACAAAGCTAAAGAGCGTGCAGAGGTGTCAAGAAGTACCAGAAAAATCAAGAAACAAAAAGGAACTGGTACTGCCAGAGCAGGTAGTGCAAAGAGTCCATTGTTCAAAGGTGGTGGTACTGTTTTTGGACCTAGACCAAGAAGCTACTCTTTCAAATTAAACAAATCTTTAAAGAAATTAGCTCGTAAATCGGTGCTATCTGCAAAGTTGAAAGAAGAGAATTTGATTGTGTTAGAAAATATCCAAATGGATGCACCAAATACCAAAAATTTTGTAGGTATTTTAAAAGCTTTAGGGATTGATAATAAAAAATCCTTGATAGTGTTGGGTGATTCAAATAAAAATGTATATTTGTCGTCACGCAATTTGAAGGCTACTTCAGTTGTAACTAGTTCAGAATTAAATACTTACGGTATTTTAAACGCAAAAAAATTAGTGTTAACTGAGGGGTCTGTAGAAGGAATTGTTGAAAATTTAACCAAATAAGAAAGGTCATGAGTATTATTTTAAAGCCAATCATTACAGAAAAAGTTACCAAAGAGGGGGAGCTTAGTAATCGTTATGGTTTTGTGGTTGATAAAAAAGCAAACAAAGTAGAAATCAAAAAAGCTGTTGAGCAAATGTTTTCTGTAAATGTGGTTGCAATCAATACCATGAATGTAAGACCTGACCGATCTGTTAAGTATACCAAAAGTGGTATCATTAGTGCCAAAACCAATGCTATTAAAAAAGCCATTGTACAGTTAAAAGAAGGTGAAACCATTGATTTTTTCAATAATAATTAATCACAATGTCTGTTAGAAAATTAAAACCTATTACCCCGGGTCAGCGTTTTAGAGTAGTGAATGGTTTTGACGCCATTACTACTGATAAGCCGGAAAAGTCATTATTGGCACCGAAAAAAAACTCTGGAGGTAGAAATAGTCAAGGAAAAATGACCATGCGTTATATGGGTGGTGGTCATAAGCAAAGATATCGTATCATTGATTTCAAAAGAACCAAAGATGGTATCCCAGCTACAGTTAAGTCTATTGAGTACGATCCAAATCGTACCGCATTCATCGCATTATTATCTTATGTAGATGGAGAAAAGACTTACGTAATTGCTCAAAATGGTTTACAAGTTGGGCAACAAGTAATGTCAGGTGAAAATGCAGCTCCTGAAATTGGAAATACTATGCCATTAAGCAAGATTCCATTAGGAACTGTAATTTCATGTATCGAATTAAGACCAGGTCAAGGAGCTATTATTGCTCGTTCTGCTGGTACTTTTGCACAATTAATGGCAAGAGATGGTAAATATGCTACCATTAAAATGCCTTCTGGTGAAACCAGATTAATTTTGTTGACATGTTCTGCTACTATTGGTGCTGTGTCTAACTCAGACCACCAATTGATTGTTTCTGGAAAAGCGGGTAGATCACGTTGGTTAGGAAGAAGACCACGTACAAGACCAGTAGCAATGAACCCAATCGATCACCCAATGGGTGGTGGTGAAGGACGTTCTTCTGGAGGTCACCCAAGATCAAGAAAAGGTTTACCAGCAAAAGGTTACAGAACCCGTGCTAAGGCAAACCCTTCGAATAAGTATATTGTAGAACGCAGAAAGAAATAATTAGATAGACATGGCACGTTCGTTAAAAAAAGGACCATTCGTTCACTATAAATTAGAGAAAAAAGTTCTTGACAATGTTGAGAAAGGTAACAAAAATGTAATCAAGACTTGGTCTCGAGCTTCAATGATTACGCCTGACTTTGTTGGTCAAACTATTGCTGTTCACAATGGTCGTCAGTTTGTACCTGTTTACGTAACCGAAAACATGGTAGGTCATAAATTAGGTGAGTTTTCTCCAACCAGATCTTTTAGAGGTCACGCTGGAGCTAAAAACAAAGGTAAAAAATAATAGCTATGGGAGTTCGTAAAAGAGAAAGAGCAGAGCAAATCAAAGAAGCTAATAAGAGTTTAGCCTTTGCTAAGTTAAATAACTGTCCTACATCACCAAGAAAAATGCGTTTAGTTGCTGACTTAGTGAGAGGCGAGAAGATTGATAAAGCTTTAAATATTTTGCGTTTTAGCCAAAAAGAAGCTTCTAAAAAACTAGAAAAACTATTATTGTCTGCCATCAACAATTGGCAACAAAAAAATACTGAGGGTGATTTAGAAGAAGCAGGTTTATTCGTAAAAGAAATCAAAGTAGACGGTGGAGCAATGTTGAAAAGATTAAGACCAGCTCCACAAGGTCGTGCACACAGAATCAGAAAACGCTCTAACCACGTAACTATCGTATTAGGAGCAAGTAATAACACACTAAGCAATTCGTAAATAGTATGGGACAAAAGACTAATCCAATCGGAAATCGCCTCGGAATTATTAGAGGATGGGATTCAAACTGGTATGGTGGAAATGATTACGGTGATAAAATTGCCGAGGATCACAAAATCCGTAAGTACATCCATGCACGTTTATCGAAAGCTAGTGTTTCTAAAGTAATTATCGAAAGAACTTTAAAACTTGTAACCGTTACTATCACCACTGCTCGTCCAGGTATCATTATTGGTAAAGCAGGTCAGGAGGTAGACAAGTTAAAAGAGGAATTAAAGAAAATTACTGACAAGGAAATCCAAATTAACATTTTTGAAATCAAACGTCCTGAGTTAGATGCTTACTTAGTAGCTACCAGTATTGCTCGTCAAATTGAGAGCAGAATTTCATACAGAAGAGCCATAAAAATGGCAATTGCGGCTGCAATGCGTATGAATGCTGAAGGAATCAAAGTAATGATTTCTGGTCGTTTGAATGGTGCGGAAATGGCACGTTCAGAAATGTTCAAAGAGGGACGTATTCCGCTATCTACTTTCAGAGCTGATGTGGACTATGCTTTGGCTGAAGCTCACACTACTTATGGTAGAATGGGTATCAAAGTATGGATCATGAAAGGTGAAGTGTATGGTAAAAGAGATCTTTCTCCTTTAGTAGGAATGGACAAAAAACAATCTTCACAAGGCAGAACCGCTGCTGCTCCTAATAAAGGAGGTAACAACAGAGGTGGAGCTCGTAAAAGAAAGTAATTTTTTTAAATTGAAAAAAAATGTTACAACCTAAAAGAACAAAATACCGCAAGGTACAGAAAGGTAGAATGAAAGGGGACTCGCAAAGAGGACACACCCTTTCCAATGGGATGTTTGGTATCAAATCTTTAGATTCAGCATTTTTGACTTCTCGACAAATTGAAGCTGCACGTATCGCTGCAACTCGTTTTATGAAAAGAGAGGGTCAATTATGGATCAAAATTTTCCCAGATAAACCAATCACTAAAAAGCCTCTTGAGGTACGTATGGGTAAAGGTAAAGGTGCCGTTGAATATTGGGCAGCTGTTGTTAAACCCGGAAGAATTATGTTTGAAGTAGGTGGAGTGCCATTAGACGTTGCAAAAGAAGCATTGCGTTTGGCAGCTCAAAAATTACCTGTAAAAACTAAATTCGTCGTAGCTAGAGATTTTGAAGCTTAAAACTTAGTATTATGAAACAATCAGAAATCAATAGTCTTTCTACAGCTGAGTTACAAGCAAAGTTAGGTGAGATGAAAAGTGCTTACCAACAATTAACCATGTCTCATGCAATATCTCCAATCCAAAATCCTTTACAGATTAGATTGATGAGACGTTCCATTGCTAGAATTGCAACAGAACTTAGCAAAAGAGATTTACAAACCGCGTAATCTGTTGAAAGATGGAAAAAAGAAACTTAAGAAAAGAGAGAATTGGGGTGGTAACCAGCAACAAAATGGAGAAATCCATTGTGGTGTCTGAAACCAGAAGAGTAAAACACCCCCTTTATGGTAAATTCGTGTTAAAAACAAAAAAATATGTTGCACACGATGAGAAGAATGACTGTAATATTGGCGATACCGTTCGTATTATGGAAACAAGACCACTTAGCAAAACTAAGTGTTGGAGATTAGTAGAAATCATTGATAGAGCTAAATAATCATGGTACAACAAGAATCTAGACTTAAAGTAGCAGATAACACAGGAGCAAAAGAAGTTTTGACCATTCGTGTTTTAGGAGGTACTGGTAGAAGATACGCCTCTGTTGGAGATAAAATTGTAGTTTCTATCAAAGACGCAACTCCAAACGGTAACGTGAAAAAAGGTGCAGTTTCTACTGCAGTAGTAGTTCGTACTAAAAAAGAAGTACGTAGAGCTGATGGATCTTATATCCGTTTTGACGATAATGCTTGTGTTCTTTTGAACGCTGCAGGTGAAATGAGAGGGACTCGTGTATTCGGTCCTGTTGCAAGAGAACTTCGTGAAAAACAATTCATGAAAATTGTTTCATTAGCACCTGAAGTGCTTTAATATCTTATCAAGATGGCAAAATTACACATTAAAACAGGTGACAACGTAGTAGTAATTGCTGGAGACCACAAAGGTTCTGAAGGTAAAGTATTGCGTGTTTTCCCTGATGCAAACAAAGCAATTGTTGAAGGTATCAACATGGTTTCGGTACACACCAAGCCTAATGCTAAAAATCCTCAAGGAGGAATTATTAAAAAAGAGGCTCCTTTCCATGTTTCTAACTTGTCTTTGATTGATCCAAAGACTAAAAAAGCAACCAGAGTTGGTTTTAAAGTAGAAGGAGACAAAAAAGTGAGAATCTCTAAAAAATCTAATCAAGTATTATAGTTATGGCATATATTCCTAGACTAAAACAAGAATACACCGAAAGAGTAATCCCAGCTTTAAGAGAAGAGTTTGGTTACAAAAACATCATGCAAGTTCCAAAATTGGAAAAAATTGTATTGAGTAGAGGTGTTGGAGCTGCTGTTTCTGACAAGAAATTAGTAGAATATGCAGTAGACGAGTTAACTAAAATTACCGGGCAAAAAGCCGTTGCTACCATTTCTAAAAAAGACGTTGCTTCTTTTAAATTGAGAAAAGGTATGCCAATTGGTGCTAAAGTAACTTTACGTGGAGAAAGAATGTATGAATTCTTAGACAGATTGATCACAGCTTCTTTACCACGTGTAAGAGATTTTAACGGTATCAAAGCTTCTGGTTTTGACGGTAGAGGTAACTACAACTTAGGTGTTACAGAACAAATCATTTTCCCTGAAATTGACATTGATAAAGTAAATAAAATCTCTGGGATGGATATTACTTTTGTAACCACTGCTGCTACTGACAAAGAAGCAAAATCATTATTAGCTGAATTAGGTTTACCCTTTAAAAAGAATTAAGAGATATGGCTAAAGAATCAATGAAAGCCCGTGAGGTGAAAAGACAAAAATTGGTAGAAAAGTATGCTGAAAAAAGAAAAGCTTTAAAAGAAGCTGGAGAATTTGAAGCATTGCAAAAACTTCCAAAAAATGCTTCACCAGTTCGTTTACACAATCGTTGTAAATTAACCGGTAGACCAAGAGGGTACATGAGACAGTTTGGTATTTCGCGTGTAACTTTCCGTGAAATGGCTAACCAAGGTTTAATTCCTGGGGTAAAGAAAGCTAGTTGGTAATTTAATTTTAATTGGTTAAAGGTTCTATTACCATAGTAGTATTAGAAAACCATAACCGCAACAACCACAAATATGTATACAGATCCAATCGCAGATTTTTTAACAAGAATCCGTAATGCTGTTAGAGCAAACAAAAAAGTAGTAGAAATCCCTGCTTCTAACATGAAAAAAGAAATCACTAAGATTCTTTTTGACCAAGGGTATATTTTAAGCTACAAATTTGAAGAGAGTACTGTACAAGGTACCATCAAAATTGCTCTTAAATATGATAAAGAGACCAGAGAGTCTGTTATCAAAGATATTCAAAGAATTAGTAAACCAGGTTTACGTAAGTATGCTTCTTCTGCTAATTTACCAAGAATCTTAAATGGTTTGGGTATTGCAATTGTTTCTACTTCTAAAGGTTTAATGACCGGAAAGCAAGCAAAACAATTAAATGTAGGTGGTGAAGTAATTTGTTACGTATACTAATATTTAAAGACAGAAATTATGTCAAGAATTGGTAAAAATCCTATCACAGTTCCTGCCGGAGTAACGGTTGATATCAAAGAAGGAGTGGTAACAGTAAAAGGAAAACTTGGAGAACTTTCTCAAGAATTTAGTGATGTAACCATCACTATGGAAGATGGTGTCATTACATTTGACAGACCATCAGACCACAAAGATCACAGAGCTAAACACGGTTTATACCGAGCTTTGATTAACAATATGGTTGTAGGTGTATCTACAGGTTTTACTAACGAATTAGAGTTGGTAGGGGTAGGTTACAGAGCATCAAACCAAGGTCAAAAATTAGATTTGGCTTTAGGTTATTCTCACAACATCGTTTTAGAGATTGCTGATGAAGTAAAAGTGGAAACGATTAGTGAAAAAGGTAAAAACCCTATCGTTAAGTTAACCTCACACGACAAACAATTGCTTGGACAGGTAACTGCTAAGATTAGAGGTTTCAGAAAACCAGAGCCTTACAAAGGTAAAGGGGTGAAATTTGTTGGTGAAGTATTAAGAAGAAAAGCTGGTAAATCCGCATAAAATTTAAGATTATGTCATTAACAAAATCGGAAAGAAGACAAAGAATTAAATACAGAATTCGCAAAATTGTTACTGGTACTGCTACCAAACCAAGATTGTCTGTATTTAGAAGTAATAAAGAAATCTACGCTCAATTAATTGACGACGTGCAAGGAATTACTATTTTAGCATGCTCATCTAGAGATAAAGATTTTAAAGTTACTGGTACTCCAATTGAAATTGCAGCTGGAGTTGGTAAAGCTATTGCTGAAAAAGCTACGAAAGCAGGTATTGCAGAAGTTGCATTTGACAGAAATGGATATTTATATCACGGACGTGTAAAATCATTAGCAGAAGGAGCAAGATCTGCAGGACTTAAATTTTAAGAATCATGTATCAGAAATACAGAAACGTAGAAATCGTTAAACCAAGTGGTTTAGAATTAAAAGACCGTTTGGTAAGTGTAAATCGTGTAACTAAAGTAACAAAAGGTGGTAGAGCTTTCGGTTTTTCTGCTATTGTTGTGGTTGGTGATGAGCACGGTGTGGTTGGTCATGGTTTAGGAAAATCTAAGGATGTATCTGAAGCTATTGCTAAAGCTGTAGAAGATGCTAAGAAAAACTTAGTTAGAGTTCCCTTAAGTGGTCACTCTGTTCCTCATGAGCAAAAAGGTAAATTTGGTGGTGCAAGAGTATTTTTAATGCCTGCATCTCACGGTACCGGAGTAATTGCTGGTGGTGCTGTACGTGCGGTTTTAGAATCAGTAGGGGTACACGATGTATTGTCGAAGTCTCAAGGTTCTAGTAACCCTCACAATGTGGTAAAAGCAACTTTTGATGCTTTGTTACAAATGAGAAGTGCAGCTACGGTTGCTAAGCAACGTGGAATTTCTTTAGATAAAGTGTTTAAAGGTTAATAACATTCGAGATGTCAAAAATAATTGTAACACAAACAAAAAGTAAAATCAAGTGTCCAGAAACTCAAAAGAGAACTTTGGAATCCCTTGGTTTGAGAAGATTAGGTCAGGCTGTGGAGCACGATGCTACCCCTGCTATCTTAGGAATGGTTAAAAAAGTTAAACACTTAGTTTCTGTGGAAACTAAATAAAATCTTATCATACAATGGATTTAAGTAATTTACAACCTGCTGCAGGTTCTACCCATAACCAAAATAAAAGACTAGGAAGAGGTCAAGGTTCTGGTAAAGGTGGTACTGCTTCAAGAGGTCACAAAGGAGCTAAATCTCGTTCTGGTTATTCCAAAAAGATCGGTTTTGAAGGTGGTCAAATGCCATTACAAAGACGTGTTCCTAAATTTGGATTTAACAACATTAACCGAGTAGCATACCAAGGAGTTAATTTAGATACTTTACAGTCTTTAGTGGAAGCTGGAAAAGTAACTGATACTATTTCTTTGCATGATTTTGCTGCTTTTGGTTTGGCTTCTAAGAACGATTTAATCAAAATTTTAGGTAGAGGCGAATTAAAAACAAAGTTAAAAGTAACCGCTAATAAATTTACTGCTACAGCTAAATCTGCTATTGAAGCTGCTGGTGGTGAGGCAATCACTTTATAATTTGTTATGAAAAAATTTATAGAATCTATCTCCAACATCTGGAAAATCGAAGAGCTTAAGAATCGCATCATGGTAACCCTAGGGTTACTTTTGGTGTATCGTTTTGGTGCTCAAGTAACACTTCCTGGTGTAGATGCCAATAAATTAGAAGGATTAGCTTCGCAAACCGGACAAGGGATTGGTGGTTTGTTAGATATGTTTACCGGAGGTGCTTTTTCTCAAGCTTCTGTTTTTGCATTAGGAATCATGCCCTATATTTCTGCATCTATTGTGGTGCAGTTAATGGGAATTGCCATTCCATATTTGCAAAAACTTCAAAAAGAAGGAGAAAGTGGAAGAAAGAAAATCAACCAGATTACTCGTTGGTTAACTATCTTAATCACTTTAGTGCAAGGTCCTGGTTACATTTTTAATTTATACAAATCAATTCCAAGTGCAATTTCTCAGGAAATAAGCTCTTCTGTATTCGTATTTTCTTCTGTAATGATTTTAACCACCGGTACTGTATTTGCAATGTGGTTGGGTGAAAAAATTACAGATAAGGGAATAGGAAATGGTATTTCATTATTGATCATGGTTGGTATTATTGCCAGATTACCTCAGTCAATTGTTCAAGAATTTGTATCAACCATTTCTCAAAATAATGGTGGTCCGATGTTGTTTATCTTCGAAATCATTATCTGGTTGTTAATCATTGTAGCTTCTATTTTACTTACCATGGCGGTTCGTAAGGTACCTGTACAATATGCCAGAAGAACTGCAGGAGGTGAATTTGAACAAGATTTGATGGGTGGTAACAGACAGTTTATCCCGTTACGTTTAAACTCTGCTGGTGTAATGCCTATTATTTTTGCTCAAGCAATCATGTTTATTCCTGCTGCATTAGCTGGATTGTCAATGTTCTCTTCAAGTGACAATGCACAATCGGTTACAGCTGCATTTAGCGACATGTTTGGCTTGGCATATAATATTGTTTTTGCTTTGTTGATTGTTGTATTCACTTATTTCTACACTGCAATTACAGTTCCTACAAACAAAATGGCTGACGATTTAAAAAGAAGTGGTGGTTTTATTCCTGGAATTCGTCCAGGAGAAGAAACTTCAAATTTCTTAGACAAAGTAATGTCTTTGATTACTTTTCCTGGTTCTTTGTTCTTGGCTTTGATTGCAGTGTTTCCTGCAATTATCATGAACTTGATGGGTATCACTCCAAACTGGGCAATGTTTTTCGGAGGTACTTCTTTGTTGATCATGGTTGGAGTTGCAATCGATACCATTCAGCAAGTAAATTCTTATTTGTTGAACAGACATTATGACGGGTTGATGAAAACTGGTAAAAATAGAAAAGCAGTAGCTTAACTAAGTTTATTATGGCAAAACAATCTGCAATAGAACAAGACGGAACCATTATTGAATCATTATCCAATGCGATGTTTCGCGTGGAGTTAGAAAATGGTCACGTGGTAATTGCTCACATCTCTGGTAAAATGCGTATGCACTATATCAAATTGTTACCAGGGGATAGAGTGAAATTAGAAATGAGTCCTTATGACTTAAGTAAAGCAAGAATAACCTACAGATACTAAAAAAATGAAAGTTAGAGCATCCGTTAAGAAAAGAAGTGCCGACTGTGTAATTGTACGCAGAAAAGGTCGTTTATATGTAATTAACAAAAAGAATCCTAGATTTAAACAAAGACAAGGATAATTATGGCAAGAATATCAGGGGTTGACATACCCAAAAACAAAAGAGGTGTTATCGCTTTAACCTATATCTTCGGAATAGGTAATAGCAGAGCTGCTGAGATTTTAGATAAGGCTCAGGTGAATCACGACAAAAAAGTTCAAGATTGGAACGATGATGAAATTGCAGCCATTCGTGATGCAGTTTCTTATTACAAGATCGAAGGGGAATTACGTTCTGAAACTTCCTTACACATCAAACGTTTGATGGATATTGGTTGTTACAGAGGTATCCGTCATAGAGCTGGTCTTCCGTTAAGAGGTCAAAGAACCAAAAACAATTCAAGAACAAGAAAAGGTAAAAGAAAAACTGTTGCTAACAAGAAAAAAGCAACTAAATAATAGATAAGTATGGCTAAGCAAACAACAAAAAAACGAAAAGTAATCGTTGAGTCGTCTGGAGAAGCTCATATCAATGCTACTTTTAACAACATTATTATTTCTCTTACTAATAAAAAAGGAGAAGTAATTTCGTGGTCATCTGCTGGTAAAATGGGATTTAGAGGTTCTAAAAAGAATACTCCCTATGCAGCTCAAATGGCAGCAGAAGATTGTTCAAAAGTTGCTTTGGAAGCGGGTTTGAAAAAAGTAAAAGTTTACGTTAAAGGTCCAGGAAACGGTAGAGAATCTGCAATCAGATCTATCCACAATGGTGGTATCGAAGTTACTGAAATCATTGACGTAACACCAATTCCACACAACGGATGTAGACCTCCAAAAAGAAGAAGAGTATAATTAATTAGTGTAACCTAAGGTTCTATCACGTTATCGAAGGATATCGACCTGAATTCATAACAGGAACCTTTAATATTATTTTTATGGCAAGATATACTGGTCCAAAAACTAAAATTGCAAGAAAATTCGGGGAAGCCATTTTTGGTGAAGACCGTGCATTTGAAAAAAGAAATTATCCTCCAGGACAACATGGATTAGCAAAAAAAAGAGGTAAAAAATCTGAATATGCTGTTCAGTTAATGGAGAAACAAAAAGCAAAATACACTTACGGTATTTTAGAAAAACAATTCAGAAACTTATACGAAAAAGCTTCTGCAATGTCTGGAGTTACCGGTGAAATTTTGTTACAATTGTGTGAAGCTCGTTTAGACAATGTAGTATACAGAATGGGTATTGCTCCTTCAAGAAGAGGTGCTAGACAATTGGTTTCTCACAGACATATTACCGTAAATGGTGAAGTAGTAAACATTCCATCTTACCACTTAAAACCTGGAGATAAAATCGCAGTAAGAGAAAAATCTAAATCATTAGAAGTAATCAACAACTCTTTATCTTCAAACAGTACTGTTTACGAATGGATGACTTTTAATAACGAAACCAAAGAAGGTACTTTTGTTTCCGTTCCACAAAGAATCCAAATTCCAGAAAACATAAAGGAACAACTTATCGTCGAGTTGTACAATAAATAATAACTGACAGCTATCTAAAATTATGGCCATATTAAATTTTCAAAAGCCCGATAAAGTAATCATGATCGATTCAACGGACTTCGAAGGTAAATTCGAATTTAGACCTTTGGAGCCTGGTTATGGATTGACTGTGGGAAATGCTTTACGCAGAGTTTTGTTATCTTCATTAGAAGGTTATGCCATCACCTCCATCAAAATTGAAGGTGTGGATCATGAATTTACCACCATTGCAGGGGTAGTAGAAGATGTTACCGAAATTATCTTGAATCTGAAAGAGATGAGATTCAAACGTCAAATTGACGAAATTGATAATGAAACAGTTTCTCTATCTTTTCAAGGGATGGAGAAAATTACTGCTGGTGATTTCCAAAAATTCATCTCTGGCTTTCAAGTGTTAAATCCTGACTTGTTAATTTGTAACTTAGATGCTAACGTGCAAATCAACATGGAATTAACAATTGAAAAGGGTAGAGGATATGTGCCGGCTGAAGAAAACAAAAAAGCCAATGCTTCTTTAGGAACTATTTTCATCGATTCTATTTACACTCCAATTAAGAATGTAAAATATGCGATTGAAAATTACCGTGTAGAACAAAAAACTGACTACGAAAAATTAGTTTTCGAAATCAAAACAGATGGTTCTATCGCTCCAAAAGATGCGTTGACAGAAGCTGCTAAAATTTTGATTCATCATTTTATGCTTTTCTCTGACGAAAGAATTACTTTGGAAGCAGACGAAATCGCACAAACTGAAACTTATGATGAGGAATCATTACACATGCGTCAGTTGTTGAAAACTAAGTTGGTAGACATGGACTTGTCAGTACGTGCTCTTAATTGCTTAAAAGCTGCTGAAGTAGAAACTTTAGGTGACTTAGTATCTTTCAACAAAAATGATTTGATGAAGTTTAGAAATTTTGGTAAAAAGTCTTTAACCGAATTAGATGAATTAGTTGCTGCTAAAAATCTTCACTTCGGAATGGATTTAGCCAAATATAAATTAGATAAAGACTAGTTTTCACCTGACGTTGTTTGTCAGTAAAATTTTAAGAAATGAGACACGGAAAAAAAATAAATCATTTAAGTAGAAAAAGCGGACATCGTAAATTGATGTTAGCAAACTTAGCTTGTTCTTTAATTGAGCACAAGCGTATCAATACTACAGTTGCTAAAGCTAAAGCTTTAAGACAATATGTAGAGCCTTTGGTTACCAAATCTAAAGAAGATTCTACTCACAATCGTAGAATTGTTTTCTCTTACTTGAGAAATAAATATGCAGTTACTGAATTATTTAGAGAAGTAGCTTCTAAAGTTGGTGATCGTCCGGGAGGATATACAAGAATTATCAAATTAGGAAACCGTTTAGGTGACAATGCTGATATGGCCATGATTGAATTGGTTGATTTCAACGAATTGTACAATGGTGGTAAAAAAGAAGAGAAAAAAGGTAGAAGCAGAAGAGGTAAGTCTAAAAAAGCAGAAACTGCTCCTGTTGCCGAAGCACCTGTTGTAGAAGAAACTCCAGTTGCCGAAGCACCAGCTGTTGAAGAATCTAATGAAGACAAAGCTGAAGCTTAAGATGCCGATTCTTCTCACATAATTTAAAAAGGACAGACTTTACAGTTTGTCCTTTTTTTTATTACGAAATCACTAAATTTGCAACACAACAACTCAACTATTTTATGAATTATCAAACCCGAAAAAAAGCATTAGTTTTATTGGCAGATGGTACCATTTTTTATGGAAAGTCTGTTGGATTAGAAGGAAAAGCATTTGGTGAAGTTTGCTTTAATACCGGTATGACCGGTTACCAAGAAATTTTTACCGATCCTTCATATTTTGGTCAAATTATGGTGGCAACCAATGCACATATAGGAAACTATGGAGTGCATGGGGAAGAAAAAGAAGCTGACCAAATCATGATTGCAGGTTTGATAGTAAAGAACTTCAGCTTTACACATTCTCGACCAGACTCAGAAAGCAATTTATTGGATTATATACAAAAGCATCAATTGATTGCGATATCAGATGTGGATACCAGAGCTTTGGTAGCTTACATTCGCGATCATGGAGCTCAAAATGCTGTAATTTGTACAGATGATACTCCAATTGAGCAATTAAAAGAACTATTAGCCAAAACTCCAAACATGAAAGGTTTGGAGTTGGCATCTAAAGTTTCTGTTAGGGAACCTTATTATTTCGGAAATCCGGAAGCTACCTATAAAATTGCAGCTTTAGATTTAGGCATCAAAAGAAATATCCTTCGAAATTTTGCACAACGCGACTGTTATGTAAAAGTGTTTCCGTATAATGCTTCGTTTGAAGCACTGCAATCTTTTGAACCAGATGGGTATTTCCTGTCTAACGGTCCTGGAGATCCAGATCCTTTAACCGGGGTGCAACAAACTGCCAAGCAAATGATTGCTTCAGGCAAACCAGTTTTCGGGATTTGTTTAGGGCATCAAATCATTGCTTTGGCAAATGATATTCCTACGTACAAAATGTTTAACGGTCATAGAGGGATCAACCATCCTATCATGAATTTAAAAACTGGAAAAGGCGAAATTACTTCTCAAAATCACGGATTTGCTGTTAACAGAGAAGCTTTAGAAAAACATCCCGACTTTGAAATTACCCACATACATTTAAACGACCAAACAGTGGCAGGAATGCAAATGAAAAACCAAGATTGTTTTTCTGTGCAATACCACCCAGAAGCAAGTCCAGGGCCACACGATGCCTCTTACTTATTTGATGAATTTATTCAAAGAATGGAAAACAAAAAAGCGTTGGCATAAAAGTGGGTTTTAGAAATCGTTTGCGTTCATAAGTTTCTGCGTATTTACGATTTGTGCGGGCACAATTTTGTAAATTTGTTAGAATCAACCTAGTATAAAATTAAAATTCTTATTTATGAGTATTATTGTAAAAGTACACGCTAGACAAATTTTAGATTCTAGAGGAAACCCAACTATTGAAGTAGATGTGGTTACCGAAAATGGTATTTTAGGGAGAGCAGCAGTTCCGAGTGGAGCATCTACCGGAGAGCATGAAGCAGTAGAATTAAGAGATGGCGGTAAAAATTACATGGGCAAAGGAGTATTAAAAGCAGTAGAAAATGTAAATACCGTTTTAGCCCAAGAAATTGTTGGAATGTCGGTTTTTGAACAAAACTTGATAGACCAAACCATGCTAGAAGCAGATGGAACTCCAAACAAATCCAAATTAGGAGCAAATGCCATTTTAGGTGTTTCTTTAGCAGTAGCAAAAGCAGCTGCCAACGAATTAGGTTTGCCATTGTATCGATATATTGGTGGAGTTTCTGCCAACACTTTGCCAGTGCCAATGATGAACATCATCAACGGAGGTTCGCATTCCGATGCACCTATTGCATTTCAAGAGTTCATGATCATGCCTGTAAAAGCACAAAACTTTACACATGCTATGCAAATGGGTACAGAGATTTTTCACCATTTGAAAAAAGTATTGCACGACAGAGGTTTATCTACCGCAGTAGGTGACGAAGGTGGTTTTGCACCAAACTTAGCAGGTGGTACCGAAGATGCTTTAGATACCATTAAAAAAGCAGTAGAAAATGCAGGTTATAAATTTGGAGACGAAGTGATGATTGCCTTAGACTGTGCAGCATCAGAATTTTATGTTGATGGCAAATACGATTATACCAAATTTGAAGGGCCAACCGGTAAAGTAAGAACTTCTAAAGAACAAGCAGAATACTTGGCCGAACTAGCGGCAAAATATCCAATTATTTCTATTGAAGATGGGATGTACGAAGATGATTGGGAAGGCTGGAAATACCTAACCGAATTGATTGGTAACAAAACCCAATTGGTTGGTGATGATTTGTTTGTAACCAATGTGGAAAGATTATCTACCGGAATCGAAAAAGGAATTGCCAATTCCATCTTGGTAAAAGTAAACCAAATCGGAACCCTAACCGAAACCATTGCAGCAGTAAATATGGCACACAATGCCGGATACACTTCGGTAATGAGTCACCGTTCAGGGGAGACAGAAGACAATACCATAGCCGACTTGGCAGTAGCATTAAATTGCGGTCAAATCAAAACTGGTTCCGCTTCTCGTTCCGATCGTATGGCAAAGTATAATCAACTACTTCGCATCGAAGAAGAGTTGGGTAACGTAGCCTATTTTCCAGGAGTTAAAGCATTTAAGCAAAAATAGTAACTAGCTATTTTCAACAGTTAACCCTTTCAGGTCTTGTATTTGAAAGGGTTTTTTTATGGCAAATTACTTCGTAACCGGGCTTTTCGTTACAACACACCATGCAAACAAAACAATTGGTAAGCTCCAAAATAGCTTCCGTAGGTCGCTTTTTGGAACCATCCAATTCTAGTATGTTTGCTTTGGCTTAGTTTCCACTGCAATCCCTTTTGCAATGTCAATGTCAATGAATAAATCAATTTCAATTTTAAATTTACTAAATACAAATAGCTAACAGCTATTCACCAACCCTCACATATACCAATCTTGCAATTTTAATGTAAATTTAACGAAAACGATTGATATTAAATTTTAACAATCATCCCATTTGTCGTAAATTAGCAACAATTATTTAATAACAATAAAAATCCTACAAAATGAGTGATATTGCCATATTGAAATTAGATGGAAAGGAAATTGAATTACCGGTTTTAAGAGGTTCAGAAAATGAAGTGGCCATTGATATTGATAAGCTCAGAGCATTAACAGGAGCCATTACCTTAGATCCGGGGTACAAAAACTCAGGAGCCTGCAAAAGTGAAATTACCTTTTTAGATGGTGAAGAGGGAATTTTGAGATATCGAGGATATGCCATTGAAGACTTGGCTGAAAAAGCAAACTTTTTAGAAGTATCTTATTTGCTGATTTTTGGTGAATTGCCAAACAAAGCAACCTTAGAAAAATTCGAAAACGACATCCGTCAATACACCCTTATCCACGAGGAAATGAAAAATATCCTTGATGGTTTTCCAAAAACAGCACACCCAATGGGAGTGTTGGCTTCGTTAACCTCTGCTTTAACAGCATTCAATCCTAAGTCGGTTAATCCGCATAACGAGGAACAAATGTATCAAGCAGTTTGTAAAACCATGGCTAAGTTTTTGGTAATTGCAACCTGGACTTACCGTAAAATGCAAGGTTATCCGATGAGTTATTACGATAACTCTAAAGGATACGTAGAAAACTTTATGCATTTAATGTTTGAGTTGCCAACATCAAAGTACACCGTTGATCCAAAAATTGTAGCTGCATTAGATAAATTATTTATTTTACATGCAGACCATGAGCAAAACTGTTCTACTTCAACTGTAAGAATTGTTGGTTCCTCACATGCAGGTTTGTTTGCATCAATTTCTGCTGGAGTTTCTGCACTTTGGGGTCCATTACATGGTGGTGCCAACCAAGCAGTGTTAGAAATGTTAGAAGAAATTCACAACAACGGAGGGGATGTTGCCAAATACGTTTTAAAAGCAAAAGACAAAGATGATCCATTCCGTTTGATGGGCTTTGGTCACAGAGTGTATAAAAACTTTGATCCAAGAGCCACTATCATTAAAAAAGCTGCAGATGATGTTTTAAGCTCTTTAGGAATACAAGACCCATTGTTAGATATTGCCAAACAATTAGAAAAAGTAGCTTTGGAAGATGAATATTTCAAAGCAAGAAATTTATATCCTAACGTTGATTTTTATTCCGGAATCATTTACCGAGCATTAGGAATTCCTACCGAAATGTTTACTGTGTTATTTGCAATTGGTAGGTTACCAGGTTGGATTGCTCAGTGGAAAGAAATGAGAGTAAACAAAGAACCAATCGGAAGACCACGTCAGTTGTATGTAGGTTCACCTGCAAGACCTTTTGTTACTATGGACAAAAGATAATAAAAAAAATCTCGGAATTTCCGAGATTTTTTTTTAGTTTATTCAAACAACCTTTTGTATAAAGCAGGATTTGTATTAAGCTTGTTTAATTGCTCTTCATTAAAAGCACCTTTTAATTTGTCAGAAAATCTTTTTTTAATTTCTGATTTGGTACTTTCTTCAGGAGCATCATTAATTGCTTGGTAACGCATTACTTGTAAAGTTTTGATGTCTTCCACCAACCATTCTTCAACAGAAATTAATTTTATAATATCACTTACATCTGTTGTAGCTTGTTGTTCAGGATTAATTTTTTCAGTAGTTTTTTTGGTTTGTGCCTGCGTAGTTACAGCAAAACCAAAGGTCAATAAACACAAGTAGAATAATTTTTTCATGTTACTTTATTATTAGATATGATTAGTTTATAATTATGTAAAAGCGAATATAAATGTTTTGCATCTTACAGCCAAATTTTTTAATAATTAGTGTAATTTCGCTTCATAATGTTATAAAATTAAGTACATGCGATTTTGTGTAGTAACACATGTAGAACATAAAATTTGTGACGGAAAGTTTTTTGCATATGGTCCGTATGTACAAGAAATGAACTTATGGTTTTCGTTGGTTGAAGAGGTTATGGTAATTGCTCCATTAGGAGATAAAGAAGTTTCTCCAATTGATTTACCTTATGAACACTCTAATTTAAAGCTAATTTCTGTTCCTAGCTTACATGTAAAAAACATCCGACAAATAGGCAAAAGCCTAGTGAGTATTTTTGTAATTATAAAAATTTTGTTTCAGAATTTTCAAAAAGTAGATCATATTCACTTAAGATGCCCAGGAAACATGGGTTTTTTAGGGGCTGTAGTGCAAATGCTTTTTTCTAAAATCCCAAAAACTGTAAAATATGCTGGTAATTGGGATCCCAATTCCAATCAACCTATTAGTTATCACTGGCAAAAGTGTATTTTAAAAAATACATTTTTGTCAAAGAACATTAAAATTTTGGTTTATGGGGAGTGGAGCGATTTTACATCAAATTGTACTTCTTTTTTTACAGCAAGTTATTTTGAAAGCGATAAAAGAGAGATACGTCATAGAGAATGGAATAAGTGTGTCAAATTTTTATTTATAGGAAGTTTAACTTCCGGAAAAAATCCTATATATGCCATTCAATTGGTAGAACGTTTACACTTTAACGGAATAAAAGTACAACTTGATATTTATGGGGAAGGCAATCAACGAGGAGTTATTTCAACCTATATCAATCAAAACATGTTACATAACTTTGTAAAGCTATATGGCAATCAAAATAAAGAAGTGGTAAAAGATGCTTTACAGAATGCACACTTTTTGGTATTACCATCTAAAAGTGAAGGTTGGCCAAAAGTAGTTGCAGAAGCGATGTTTTGGGGTTGTATTCCAATTGCTACAGCAGTTTCTTGTGTACCTCAAATGTTGGAAAATGAAAGAGGAATTTTACTAGAAGTGGATTTAAAAAATGATGTAAACAAGTTATTGCATGTAATACAAGATCCAGAAAAATTAACTCATATGCAACAAAATGGGGTGCGATGGAGCAGAGCATATACCTTTGAGAAGTTTACTTCCGAAATTCAAAAAATTCTATCAATTTCATGAAAAAAAGTTTACGCATAGTTCAATTGATAGATTCTTTACATCCTGGAGGTGCAGAGCGAATGGCATTGAACTTAGCCAATGGATTGTCGTCTGAAATTGAATTTTCGGGTTTAATGGTGACCAGAGAAGAAGGAGGATTGCGTCAACTAGTAGAAGATAAAACTCCTTACATTTTTTTAAATAGAAATTCAGTTCTTGATTTTAAAGCCTTAAAAAAAGGAGTGGTTTGGTTGAAAGAAAATCAAGTAGATATCATTCATGCCCATGGCACCTCTTTGTTTTTTGCAGTGCTTTGCAAATTAAGGTTCTCAAAAATCAAAATTATTTGGCATGATCATTATGGTAATAGTGAATTATTACAACAAAGGCCAAAAATCCTTTTATTTTTTTTGATTCGATTTGTGCATCAAGTTATAGTGGTAAATCAACATTTATTACAATGGAACAAATCTGTATTGTATGTTCGAAAAATTCAAATGATACCAAATTTTTCAAATCTAATATCGCCCAACTCATCTAAAAATTTTAATATGCCATTATTAAATGGCAAAGAGGGTAAAAGAATATTGTGCGTTGCAAACTTCAGAAAGCAAAAAAACCACGAATTGATTTTAAAGGTTGCTGAAAAAATGTTACAGCATTTTCCTGATTGGACTTTTCATCTCGTCGGGAAATCATTTGAGGATGATTACATGATACATTTGAAGAATTTTGTAGAAAGCAGAGAAATTGCAAATGTGTTTTTTTATCACGATGCTTTTAACATATCAGATATCATGAAACAAGTAAATATTAGCATTTTATCTTCAATTTCTGAAGGTTTACCTTTAGTAGTTTTAGAATATGCAAATAATGAATTGCCTATTTTAGCAACTGATGTTGGAGATGTATCCTTGGTAGTTAAAGATCAAGTTAATGGGTTTTTAGTTAAGTCAAATGATGAGATTGGTTTTTATGAAAAGTTAGTACAATTAATTGAAAATGAAGAATTAAGAGCTCATTTTGGAAAAACGATTAAAGAGCATGTTGAAAAAGAATTTTCAGAGATTGGATTTTATGAAAGGTATTTTTCGTTTTTAGAAGTATAAGATTTTATGAAATCAATCCTATACATTGGCAATCAACTCACCAAACATGGGTATTCACCAACCTCCGTGGATACGCTAACTCCGTTGTTGCAAAAAGAAGGATTTAAAATTTATGCAGGTTCTTCTTTTAAAAACATAGGTTTGAGATTTCTGCACATGATTTATTTAGTCTTTATCTATCGGAAAAAAGTAGATGTGGTTATGATAGATACATACAGCACCAAGGCTTTTTGGTATGCACTCCTTGTAAGTCAGTTTTGTAGGCTTTTAAACAAAAAATATGTATCATACTTACATGGAGGTAAATTGGAGAACAGATTAAACCATAGTCCGTTTTTGTCAAAATTGATATTTAGAAACAGTTGTTGTAATGTAGCACCTTCCTACTTTTTACAGCATCTCTTTTGTCAGCATGGGTTCCAGAAAACCATAGTTATTCCTAATAACATTTTTATTCAGAATTATAGTTTTTTAAAGAAAGAAAATTTTTCACCCAATTTACTTTGGGTACGATCTATGGCAGCAATTTACCAACCCAAAATGGCAATAGATGTTTTGGTTGAATTAAAAAAAGTTTATCCTGAGGCAACATTAACTATGGTAGGTCCTGAAAAGGATGTAACGATTGCCTCTTTAAAGCAATATGCAACTGAGAATAATGTTGAAGTAGTTTTTACCGGAAGATTATCTAAACAAGAATGGTGTGCTTTGGCTAAAACGCATGATGTTTTTATCAATACAACTTCTATTGACAATACGCCAATTACATTGATTGAAGCAATGGCACTGGGAATGCCAATTGTTTCTACAAATGTTGGTGGAATTCCGTTTATGGTGGAAAATCATAAGCATGTCAAATTAGTTTTACCAAATCAAGTAATTGAATTTGTAAAAGCTATCGTTGAATTTATTGATAATCCCGATAAAACTATAACGATGGTATATAATGCAAGAAATTTAGCAGAAACAATGGATTGGAATGAAGTTAAACATCTTTGGATAGACCTTATCAAAGATTAATTTTATAAATTAGTACAAAAAAAGTGAAGTCCAAAAAAAACATACACTTCGAAATTTCAGAACGAAAAGTTTTACTTCGTGCCTTTGATTTGCTGTTTGTATATTTTACCCTTCACTTCGTAAGTAATTTTTTAAAGTTCGAATATTTTCAAGTTAGTGGTCAAAGTTTTTGGTGGGTATTTGTACTTGGATTTTATTTGATGTTATTCGGAACTGTTTTTCAAGCTTATCATTTGCCAATTGCCAGCAATCAATTTCAAGCTACCAAAAGTATCATTTTAACTACTTCATTTACCGTTTTGGTGTATTTACTTACACCAATTTTAACCCCATCATTGCCAAATAATCGGATGCAAATAGTCATTTTTTATTTTTCTATTTTATTTGGTTTGTTACTTTGGAGGATTTTTTATGTTAAATTCTTGGCTTCTCAACGTTTTGTTAAAAAAGTATTGTTGGTTTGTGATACCGATCAAGCAGAGCAGTTAACAAAAGACATCCAAAAAGTAGATCCTCACTTCCATATAGTAGCTTATTTACATACAGATAAATACGAGTTAGACCTTGAAGATTTAAAAAAGTATCCTTGGATTTCTCTATCTGATTTAGATCAGTTTGTAACTAAAAATTACTTATCTGAAATTGTAATTGCCAGCCAGAAAACTGAATTTATTTCAGCAGATTTATACCATTATTTAATCAAATATCTTGAAAAAGGAATTATCATTAGAGAGTACACCCAATTGTATGAAGATATGGTGCAGCGAATTCCAGTACATTATTTAAACAAAGATTTTTACAAATATTTCCCTTTTAGCAGAAGCAATCAAAACCAATTGTATTTGTTGTTTATTCGATTTGTAGATGTTTTAGCCTCTATTTTAGGTTTGCTTTTGATGTTATTAATACTTCCAATTATTTTAATTGGAAATTTACTTGGTAACAAAGGACCTTTATTTTATGCTCAAGAAAGAGTAGGAAAAAACGGGCAATCATTTACCATTTTTAAATTCCGAACTATGGTAAAAGATGCTGAAAAAGACGGTGCTGTTTTTGCTGCTAAAAATGATTATAGGGTGACCAAATTTGGAAAGTTTTTAAGAAAAAGCAGGTTAGATGAATTGCCTCAGTTTTGGAATATTTTAATCAACGATATGTCGTTGATTGGTCCAAGACCAGAACGACCTATTTTTGTTGAGCAAATAGCCAACACCATGCCTTTTTATGAAACCAGACATATCATTAAACCAGGACTAACCGGATGGGCTCAGGTAAACTATTCCTATGGAGATTCTCTAGAAGATAGTTTGATCAAACTGCAATACGACTTGTTTTACATCAAACATCGCAACGTGTTTTTAGATATCAATATCTTGATAAAAACTTTATCTACTGTTTTGTTTTACAAAGGACAATAAATCATTATTTCGGAAAAATTGTCGGTATAGTATCCACCAATTGGAAAGCAAAAAGGTACACATGATCCAAAAGTGGTCCTTTTGAAAATGTAAAATCACAAAAACAAGTGATAGTATAAAATAAGATACCACTGCGTAAAGCACCATTTTATTTTTGCTTAACCACAACAAAGATATTCCGATTAGTATCGGATTTACTACCAAAGGATTATAGTTGTTACTCACCTCATGATGGTGCGAATACCACCCAACAAAAAGCAAAAATATTCCCAACAAACCTTGCATCCAAAACCAAATAGTAGATACAGTTCTTAATTTAACGAAACTAAAAAATACTACAATAACCAGCCAAATCCACCAATGGTTCCAAATCGTAAAGTAGTCTTTGTTTAATCTTGGTAAAAGAGAGTTGGTTGCTTTTAAACTTGCTTGTTGTTGCAAACTTTCTTGCAACTCTTCCGGAAGAAAAATTTGTGTAGCTGCAACATCAGTTTTGCTGCCGAACATTAAATTGATTCCCAATTTTTCAAAAAAACGATTGCCTAACTTATCGTTGATTACTTCTCTGTAAGAAGGAAAATCTTTTCCTACTTTAGTGAGTTTTACGGGCAAATGTTGGTTCAAAACTTGCCAAACTTTGGTGGTGCAATTTTCGTCTATAAATTTGTATTCGTAATATTTTTTTTCTGATTGTAAAATTTGGTTCAGGTCGTCAAAAATCTTTTGTTTGGTGGTGCTTTCTATATTTAATTCTTGTTCTACTACACTTCTACCAAAATATTGGTATTGGTACATAAAGTTTCCAAAAGATTCTGTAGTGCCAAAATAAAGCAAATCACCCTTAATAAATTTGGTATAAAAATTAGGAGTGCTAAAGTCAAACATCCCAAAATTATAAACAATATCTAATTGATTGTTTGGGTCTTGTATGCGTAAACCGGTATGCCCAAAAAGGGAGTAAAGTTCGTCACCTGTTCCGCATGTTAGCACACTAATTTTGGTATTTGGAGATAGGGTTATTTGTGCAAAGGTTATTTGCGAAATAAAAAGAATAATAAAATAAAAAAGAATTTTTTGCATTATCTAAAAATTCCTAAGTCAATTCGAAGTGAAAAAATATTGGAGTATAAGGCCACACTTTGGTCACCGATATCTGTTAAGGCATAATCAATTTGAATGCCTTTGTAGCGAAAACCTAAGCCTATGTTTGGTTGAAAAGCTACCGATTCTCTACCATCTAACTGACGAACATTTTGAAAATTTCCAACTCCTGCTCTTAAAAAAACCATCTCGGTATATCCAAATTCAAATCCTATGGCAGGGTCAATGCTCACCAAGTTGGTGGAGATGATGTCGTTGGTTTGTTCAAAACGCATATTTAAGTTTGCAGCAGCTGTTAAGGAATAATCATAATTAAAAGTAAACTTTTTGCTTACCCCTAACTGTGCTTTTGGCAAAGTAATTTCAGTAGTTTCTGGTAATTCTTGGTTTTCACCTGGAATGGCATTGGCAATTTCTTGAAATTTTTCCTCGTTTATATTCCAAATATTATAAGTAGTGGTAATATCGCGAAGCATCAATCCAAAATTCCATCCATTTCTTTCAAATTGTACTCCAACATCCAAACCAAATCCCCAAGAGGAGGCAAAATCTCCAATAATTCTTCTTATTACTTTTGCATTTACACCATATTGCAATCCTGGAACCGGTAATCTTCTGGCATAGGAAAAAGTAACCCCATAATCTGCGGTAGAAAATAAACTGATTCGATTGTAGTCAATATTTCCTTGGTTATCTATTAATTGTGTGGTGTTTAAAATATCATCCACACCAAATCGAATCAAAGAAATTCCCCATGCACTTCTGTCGTCTATGGGTTTTGCAAATGCTGCATAATCATATTGTGCAATATTGGCAAAGTAACTGGCATGCATTAATGCTAATTCAGAATCTTCTAACTGAACCAAACCAGCAGGATTCCAGTACCCGGCATTTACATTATTGGATTGTGCAGTAACAGCATTTGCCATTCCTAAAGATGCGGCATCTACTCCAATATTCATAAATTCGTTGGAGTATTTTCGCACCGCTTGTGCCATAAAAAATTGGCTTACCAAAAACGTAAGTATGTAAATGATTTTCTTCAAAAACAATTTTTTTACAAATATCAAAGTTAAAACGCATTTGCCCTACACATATTGTTATTTTTTTTGAAAGAAGAGTTTCATTTAACATTACTTCTAAATTTGTTTGATAGTTTTCGATACTTTGTCGGAATGAACTATCTTCGTAGGACTTTATTGAAATTATTTTTTTCTCAAAAAACTATTTATGAATTTCAAGACTTACATTCCTAATGCCTTTACCCTGGCTAATTTAGCCTCAGGTTGTGTTGCAGTAACTTTTTTGTTAAAAGATGATTTTGTTACTGCTTTTTGGATGGTATGTTTGGGAATTTTCTTCGATTTTTTTGATGGATTTTTTGCAAGATTGCTTAAAGTTACTAGCGATTTAGGTTTGCAACTAGATAGTTTGGCAGATATGGTAACTAGTGGCGTTGTTCCAGGTTTGGTCATGTTTTTATTAATGAAACAAACCACAACTAACGAGTATTTACCTTTGTTGGGCTTTATCATCACCTTAGGCTCAGCCTATCGATTGGCAAAATTTAATATTGACACCCGTCAAACCCATCAATTTATCGGATTGCCCACTCCAGCTAATGCGTTATGGATTTCTGCATTGCCTTGGTTTGTTATGCAATCGGTATCTCCTTTCTCTCAATGGTTAAACCAATATGCGATTTTATTGGCTTTGTCTGTTTTAAGTGCTTTTTTACTCAATGCAGAAATTCCACTTTTCTCTTTAAAAATTAAAGAGTTTCACTTGAATAAGTTGATTTTTCCTATTCTATTGCTTGTAACAAGTGTGGTTGGATTGCTATTGTATGGGGTATTGGCAGTGCCTGCAATTATCTTATTTTATGTGTTACTATCTGTAGTTAAAAATCAATTTTTTACTGTTTGATGCCAAGGAGAAAAACCAATACAAAGCCCAGTTTTGTTTCACGATTTGTAAAATTTTCATTGCTTTTTTTGTTGCTAAGCATTTTGCTGGCATGGCTATATCAAAATCGTTTGGCTATTGCTTATTACTTTAGTTTTCAATCTAAACACACTAAGCAAAGTTTTCAGAAAGAAGTGGAAGATGCTCGAGTGTATCAACTGATTAAAAAACATCCGAATAGTTTATTGGGGATTGATGTTTCTGAATACCAAGGAAAAATTGATTGGAAAGAAGTAGACTCCATCGATCAAAAAGCCATTCATTTTGTTTTGGTTCGTGCAACTGCCGGAAAAGATAGGAATGACCTAACTTTTCAAGAAAATTGGAAAGCTTTGACAACTAAAAAAATAATTCGTGGAGCTTATCATTACTATCGTCCGAATGAGAATTCTTTGGAACAAGCCAACTTATTCATCCGAACTGTTCGATTAAAAAAAGGCGATTTGCCTCCTGTTTTAGATATTGAAAATTTGCCCAAAACCCAGTCGTTAGATAGCTTAAAAAAGGGGTTGCAAAGATGGTTAGAAAGGGTTGAAAAGCATTATGGCATTCAGCCAATTATTTATACCGGTGAAAAATATTATCAAGATTTTTTGAAAAAAGATTTTCCGAATTATACTTTTTGGATTGCCAATTACAATGGTTGGGTGCAAGATTTTCCGGAAAATGCTACTTTTTGGCAATTTACCGAAAAGGGCTCTGTTAAAGGGATTCGAGGAAATGTAGATGTGAACTTATACAACGGAACTCCAAGAATGCTGCTTTATCAAACGATTCGCTAAAAATGAAGTTTCTTTTTTCGGAATTCAAAGTTTTGACCTAAATATACTTTTCTAACCATTTCGTCACTTGCCAACTCTTCCGGAACTCCAGCTTTTAAAATACCTCCTTCAAACATCAAATAAGCTTTGTCTGTAATAGCCAAGGTCTCCTGAACATTGTGATCGGTAATTAAAATCCCGATGTTTTTTTCTTTTAATTTGGCAACAATTCTCTGGATATCTTCTACTGCTACCGGGTCAACTCCTGCAAATGGTTCATCGAGCAAAATAAATTTTGGGTCGGTTGCCAAGGCTCTTGCTATCTCGGTTCTTCTTCTTTCACCACCTGACAATAAATCACCCCTATTGGTTCGGATATGGCCTAAATTAAACTCGGCAATCAAACTTTCCATTTTAGCTTCTTGCTCTTCTTTGCTTAAATTGGTTAATTGAAGCACACTTAAAATATTGTCTTCTATACTCAATTTTCTGAATACTGAAGCTTCTTGTGCCAAATACCCGATGCCATATTGGGCACGTTTGTACATTGGGAAGTCGGTGATTTCTGTGTCGTCTAAAAATATCTTACCACTATTTGGTTTTACCAAACCTACAATCATGTAAAACGAAGTGGTTTTTCCGGCACCATTTGGCCCAAGTAAACCTACAATTTCTCCTTGGTTTACTTCTACCGAAACGCCTTTTACTACGCTTCTGCCTTTGTAGGTTTTTACGATATTTTCTGCACGTAACTTCATCTTTTTATGAATTAGATTGGTTTTCTAAAGCTTCCCAAAATTCGTAAGCTCTTCGCAAATGAGGTATTACAATGGTACCACCCACCAATGTTGCAATTCCCATGGCTTCCATCATTTCTTCCTTGGTGATCCCTTCTTTAAAGCTGGTTTCTAAATGGTATTTGATGCAATCGTCACATCTTAAAACAGCAGATGCAACCAATCCTAATAACTCTTTGGTTTTAACATCTAATGCACCTGCAGCATAGGCATTGGTGTCTAAGTTAAAAATACGTTTGATGATTAAATGATTGCCTTCTAATAATTTTTCGTTCATTTTGGAACGATAGTCATTGAATTCTTTTACCAAGTCGCTCATAATTTTACGCAAGTTTTTTTTGTTGTTTTACCACTAATGCACTAATCCCAATACTTATTTCGTATAAAATCATGATTGGGATGGTGACAATAATTTGACTTAATACATCAGGTGGTGTAATAATTGCTGCAATAATAAGCACAATTATTAAGGTATATTTCCTATATTTTCTTAAAAAAGCTGGGGTTACCAAACCAAGTTTGGTTAAAAAGAAGATGATGATAGGCAATTCAAACAACAAACCACTTGCTAAAGTAGAAGAACGCATCAAACTGATATAAGAAGTCAAATCAATCATATTGTCCAAGGTGTTGCTAACGTAGTAATTAGCCAAAAAGTTAATGGACAATGGAGCTACTACATAATACCCAAACAGCACACCTAATATGAATAAAAATGAGGTACTTATTAAAAAGCCAAATGCATATTTTTTTTCATTTTTATACAATGCCGGACTCACAAACAGCCAAAACTGCCATAATATAAATGGAAAAGCCAAAATAATTCCGGCTGTAAAAGAGGTCCATAAGTGGGCTGAAAATTGTCCACCCATTTCTCTGTTGATGATGGACATTTTGATTTCTTTTACACAAAGTTCATCGCTGTAACCAAAATTCTGACTGGCTTCGCACAACCATTGATAGGTAATAAAATTTGGATCTTTTGGACCAAATAATATCACATCAAAAATGATATTTTTAAATAAAAAGGCAACGGTTGCTGCTATCAATACTGCTACAGTGCTTTTTACCAACATCCATCGCAATTCCTCCAGATGGTCTAAAAACGACATTTCTTTGCCAACACTCATCGTTCAATTCCTTCTTTTAATATGTCGTGTAAGTGGATAATTCCTTGGTATTTTTGGTTGTCTACCACCACCAATTGGGTAATTTTTAAATCTTCCATTAAATGTAAGGCATCTAATAATTTGGTAGAAGACGAAATCATTTTCGGATTTTTGGTCATCACATCTTTGGCTACAATTCCAGTAATAGTTTCCGTGCGGCTTAACATTCTTCTTATGTCTCCATCGGTGATAATACCAACTACCAATTCATTTTCCAATACAGCAGTAACTCCCAGTCTTTTTTCAGAAATTTCAAAAATAGCTTTCTGAATAGGTGTTTCCGGTGTAACTTGAGGTTTTTGTTCTACATTTAATATATCTTGAACTGTAAAAAGTAATTTTTTACCCAAAGCCCCACCAGGATGGTATTTGGCAAAATCTTGTGCAGTAAATTGATGCACATGCATTAAGCAAACAGCCAAACAATCTCCCATAACCAACTGTGCTGTGGTACTGTTGGTTGGTGCCAAGTTGTTTGGGCAAGATTCTTTTTCAACGGTAGTATCTAAAACTACATCCGATTGCTTAGCTAAAAATGAGTTGAGGTTTCCGGTCATTCCAATTAATTGATTGCCAAATTTCTTTAAAATAGGCAATAACATTTTTATTTCCGGACTGTTTCCACTTTTAGAAATGCACATCACTACATCTTGAGGTTGCACCACACCTAAATCTCCGTGGATAGCCTCTGCAGCATGCATAAATAAAGATGGTGTTCCGGTTGAGTTTAAGGTGGCAACAATTTTTTGAGCTATAATAGCACTTTTGCCAATTCCGGTTATGATGAATCTGCCTTTGGCATGGGCAATCATTTCTACTGCTTGCACAAAATCATAAGTTAATTGATTTTCTAATTGCACAATAGCATTTGCTTGCGACCTAATGGTGCTTTTTGCTAAGTCTATAAGGGTATTTTGGCGGTTTGTTTCCAAGGATCAGGTTTAATTTTATGTAAGATAAAACTGTTTAGTGTAACAAAATTAAGGCTTTACAAAAAACGTTAACTGTGTTTGTGTACTTCAAAATTAGTTGTATCTTTATTCTGCAAATTTAGATAAATAAAAAAATATTTGACGACTTCGGTAGGTTTTATCTACCCTTTCCTATTTTTTGTTTATGGTTTACCAAGCAAACACAAATTTAATTGAGACATATGATGAATACCTCTGCAATTGATATTCACAAAGAACTGAAGAAATATTTTGGCTTTGATCAATTCAAAGGTCTCCAGGAGCAAGTGATTAAAAATATTTTAAATCAACAAAATACTTTTGTAATCATGCCTACCGGTGGTGGAAAGTCTTTGTGCTACCAATTACCAGCATTAATTCAGGAAGGAACTGCCATAGTAGTTTCCCCTTTAATTGCATTAATGAAGAACCAAGTAGATGCCATCCGAAGTTTATCTTCTGAAGATGGAACTGCCCACGTGTTAAATTCTTCATTAAACAAAACGGAAATCAATCAGGTAAAATCTGATATTACTAAAGGAATTACCAAGCTATTGTATGTTGCTCCGGAATCTTTGATTAAAGAAGAATATGTTGAATTTTTAAAGTCGGTTAAAATATCCTTTGTTGCTATTGACGAAGCCCACTGTATCTCAGAATGGGGGCATGATTTTAGACCTGAATATCGAAATTTAAGAACGATTATTAAGAATCTAGGAGATATTCCGGTTATAGGATTAACCGCAACAGCTACCCCTAAAGTTCAAGAAGATATTTTAAAGAATTTAGACATGACAGATGCCAAAGTTTACAAGGCATCGTTTAATCGTCCGAATTTGTTTTACGAAGTACGTCCGAAAACCAAAAATATTGAAGGCGATATCATTCGTTTTATCAAACAAAACAAAGGAAAGTCTGGAATTATTTATTGTTTAAGCAGAAAAAAAGTAGAGGAAATTGCCCAATTGCTGCAAGTGAATGGCATTAGTGCCGTGCCTTATCATGCTGGTTTAGATGCCAAAGTGAGAGCCAAACACCAAGATATGTTTTTAATGGAAGATGTAGAAGTAGTGGTGGCAACAATTGCTTTTGGTATGGGAATTGACAAGCCAGACGTTCGGTATGTGATTCATCACGACATTCCGAAATCACTAGAAAGTTATTACCAAGAAACCGGAAGAGCAGGAAGAGATGGCGGAGAAGGACATTGTTTGGCTTACTATTCCTATAAAGATGTAGAAAAGTTGGAAAAATTCATGTCAGGCAAGCCTGTGGCAGAACAAGAAATAGGTTTTGCATTGTTACAGGAAGTAGTTGCTTATGCGGAAACCTCTATGTCCAGAAGAAAATTCTTATTGCATTATTTTGGAGAAGAATTTGACAGCGAAACTGGAGAAGGAGCCGACATGGATGACAACATGCGAAATCCGAAAAACAAAGTGGAAGCCAAAGACCAAGTGAAATTGTTGTTAGAGGCAGTAAGAGATACCAAAGAAGCTTTTAAATCAAAAGAAGTGGTGTTTACCCTGACCGGAAAAATCAATGCCATTTTAAAATCGCATAAAATTGACCAATTGTCTGTATTTGGTAAAGGAACTTCTTTAGACGAAAAATATTGGACAGCTTTGATTCGTCAGGTGTTGGTGGCAGGATTGCTCAAAAAAGACATCGAAAGTTACGGGGTAATGAAGATGACACCTCTTGGATTGGAATTCATTAAAAACCCGCAAAGTTTTATGATGACTGAAGACCACGAATACAGCGAGGAAGAGGAAGATGCATTGAATGTGGTTTCCAAAACTTCGGTTGTTGCAGATGAGGTTTTGATGAGTATGTTAAAAGATCTTCGTAAAAAAGAAGCTAAAAAGCACGGAGTACCACCATTTGTGGTTTTTCAAGATCCTTCGTTAGAAGATATGGCATTAAAGTATCCAATCACCATACAAGAGTTGAGCAATGTGCATGGGGTAGGAGAGAGCAAAGCCAAAAAGTATGGTAAAGCTTTTGTGGATTTGATAGCAACGTATGTTGAAGAAAACGACATCATTCGTCCGGATGATTTGGTAGTAAAATCTACCGGAGCAAATTCTACCAATAAGCTGTTTATTATACAAAGTGTCGACAGAAAGTTGGCATTTCCTGATATTGCTGCTGCCAAAGGCATGACGATGGATGCTTTGTTGAAAGAAATGGAGCAAATTGTGTATGCCGGAACCAAACTGAATATCAAATACTGGGTAGATGAAATTTTAGACGAAGACCAACAAGAGGAAATACATGAGTATTTTATGGATTCGGAAAGCGATAAAATTGAAGCTGCTTTAAAAGAATTTGATGGCGATTACGACATTGAAGAACTCCGATTAATGCGAATAAAATTTATTAGCGAAGTAGCGAATTAACCTATACATGCCCAACTTAACTAAGTTGGGCTTTTTATTTTTTAAAAAAATATTTTGAAAACTTTGATTTTAATCCGACATGCCAAGTCAAGCTGGGAGTATGATTTAGCAGACCACGACAGGCCTTTGAATGAAAAAGGGAAATCTGATAGCAAACAATTGTCCTCTATTTATTCAGATAAAATAATTGGTTGTGACCAAGTGTATTGTTCTACTGCAATTCGTGCAACTTCTACCTTGCAAAATTTATTGCAAAACAAAGTTTCTGTTCCTGTAACCTATGACAAAAAATGGTATCAATTTGATTACAGAATAGTATTGCAACAAATAAAACAATTACCTACCCATTTTAATAAGGTAGTATTGGTAGGGCACAATCCGGCTTACCATGATTTGGTAGAAATATTAACCGAGCAAAGTTTTGAAAATTTTCCAACCTGTGCTTTGGCTGAAATTCAACTAAATATTACCGATTGGAAAGACCTAAACAAAGGCGAATTGCTTACTTTTTTAACTCCAAAAACATTACTTAAATAACGTAAGATTTGATAAATTCAGAAATCAACCATTTTACTTTTGGTTCTGCTTTTTTGGCTGCCATAAGTACTTCTTCGTGGTTTACTTCTTCAATATTTTCTTCGTCTCCCATGTCGGTAATAATAGAAATTCCCAAGCAATCCATATTCATGTGTTTGGCAACAATTACTTCAGGTACGGTAGACATGCCAACACAATCTGCTCCCAATCGTTTTACCATTTTATATTCTGCCAACGTTTCAAAAGTAGGGCCTTGTAATCCTAAATAAATACCTTCTTTTAAATCAATATTTCCAGATTTGGCAATGGCTTGCAAATGTTGACGCATTTTTTTGCTGTAAGGTTCGCTCATGTTCACAAATCGAGGCCCCAATCGGTCGTCATTGGCACCTTTCAATGGATGGTCTGGAAACAAATTGATATGATCGGTAATGTTTACCAATGCTCCAACATAGTAATCTGGATTCACGCCACCAGAAGCATTAGAAACTATCAACTGTTGGATGCCTAAGTATTTCATCACTCTAATTGGAAAAGTAACTGTTGCCATGTCGTAGCCTTCGTAGTAATGAAAACGACCCTTCATGGCCAATACTCGTTTGTTGCCAACGGTACCAATTATCAATGCTCCGTGATGCCCGGTAACTGTAGAAACCGGAAAATTAGGAATATCTTGGTATGCAATGGTATGCTCTATGTTTATTTCTTCGGTAAAACTTCCTAACCCGGAACCTAAAATGATGCCGAAATCAGGAGTGGTTTTGCAAAAAGGTTGTAAAAAAGCTACGGTTTCATGAATTTTTTCCCACATATTGGTAAATAATTTGATCTAGTTTTTGAAATTCGTTGATAATTTTTACCTCAATGGGTAAATAGTATAGTTGGTTGGCTATTTCGCTGTCTTTTAATCGAACATAATCTTTTTCAGTAGTAATTATCGGTTTGTTTTTAGCAGTAATTTTAATTTTTTGGATATCAGCTTTAGTAAATGCATGATGGTCCGGAAAAATCAGAGTAGTGTCTTTTTCTCCTTTTACTTTTTCTATAAATAACTTAGGATCTGCAATACCTGCCAACACCACTTTGGGTTGGTTAATGATTTCTTGTAAGGATGCTTTTTCGTTTTGGGAATACACCAAATTACTGTATTGAATACTGCTAAAAAAAAGAGATATAGATGGTTTTAAAGAAAGTTTTTTTCGAATACTTGCTTGTTCTTCTGCGGATAAATTTTCCGGACATTTGGTAACAATTACTATGGAAGCTCTATTGACTCCAGAACTAAATTCACGAAGATTTCCGGTAGGGAGCATCCAATCATCCACAAACAAATCGTTGTATTTGGTCAATAAAATTTGCAATCCGGCTTGCACCCTTCGATGTTGAAAGGCATCGTCTAACAAAATAACTTGTGTTTTGGGGTGGTCATGAAGGATTTTCTGAATGCCAACTTTACGGTTTTCACAAACAGCAACCACAATGTCTGAAAATTTTTGAAATATTTGAAATGGTTCGTCTCCTATATCTTTTGCAGTTAATTTCGGATTGGCCAACAAATAGCCTTTGCTTTTTCTACCATAACCCCTGCTTAGTGTCGCAACCAAAAAATCTTGGTGCAACAACTGAATCAAATACTCTAACATCGGAGTTTTTCCGGTGCCTCCAACCGATAAATTGCCAACGGTAATAGCCGGAATAGGAGGTTGGTACACGGAAAAAATTCGAAAATCGTACAACCAATTTCGAACCCATGTAATCAAACCATATCCCACAGAAAGTGGGAACAACAAAATTCTGAGCAAACGCATGCTACGAAAATAACCAATTTACCAAAAGCAAAAGCTGATTTACATCAGCAATTGTTAAATATTATTTTGGCAATGCAAATTGGGGTTTATGCATACATGTTTTTACGAAGCTCTTTAATTTTAGGATCCTCTAAATAATCGTCAAAACTCATGTAACGATCAATGATTCCTTTTGGAGTAATTTCCAACACACGATTGGCAACCGTTTGTGCAAATTCGTGGTCGTGTGTGGTGAATAATACCGAACCTTTGAAGTTTTTCAATGAATTGTTGAATGCCTGAATCGATTCCAAATCTAAGTGGTTGGTTGGTTCATCAAGCATCAATACATTGGCTCGAAGCATCATCATACGTGAAATCATACATCTAACTTTTTCTCCTCCCGACAACACTCTGGAAGTTTTTAAAGCTTCTTCTCCCGAAAAAATCATTTTACCTAAAAATCCTCTTACGTAAACTTCATCGCGTTCTTCTTCGGTTTTAGCCCACTGTCTGAGCCAATCTACCAATGTGTAATCGTTATTAAAAAACGCACTATTGTCTGCTGGTAAATAAGATTGGATGGTGGTAATTCCCCATTCAAATTTTCCGGTATCAGGTTGTAAATTGCCATTGATGATCTCGTAAAATGCTGAGGTCGCTCTGGAATCATTAGATAAAACCACAATTTTATCTCCTTTTGCCATGTTTAAATCCACCTCTTTAAACAAGGTTTCTCCATCAAGGCTATAACTTAGATTTTCAATATTTAAAATTTGGTCTCCAGCTTCTCTTTCTTGATCAAAAATAATGGCAGGATATCTTCTACTAGAAGGTTTTATCTCGTCTAAATTTAATTTTTCAATCATTTTTTTACGCGAAGTAGCTTGTTTTGATTTGGCTACGTTGGCACTGAATCTGCGGATAAATTCTTCTAATTCAGCTTTTTTCTCTTCTGCTTTTTTGTTTTGCTGAGCACGTTGTTTGGCTGCTAATTGGCTACTTTCGTACCAAAAGGTATAGTTTCCGGAATAGTGGTTAATTTTTCCAAAATCAATATCAGAAATATGTGTACAAACTGCATCTAAAAAGTGACGGTCGTGCGATACCACCAAAACGGTATTTTCATAATTCGCTAAAAAGTTTTCTAACCATTGGATGGTTTCAAAATCTAAGTCGTTGGTAGGCTCATCCATAATCAATACATCCGGATTGCCAAAAAGAGCTTGTGCTAAAAGCACACGAACTTTTAGTTTGCCTTCCATTTCACTCATTAATGTATGATGGTAATCGGCAGAAATTCCTAAATTAGATAACATCGAAGCCGCATCAGAATCGGCATTCCAACCATTCATTTCTTCAAATTGCACTTGTAATTCTCCAATTCTATCTGCATTGGCATCATTGTAGTCGGCATACAACGCATCCATTTCTGCTTTAATTGCATACAAAACCTTGTTTCCCATTAAAACAGTTTCCAAAACCGTATGATCGTCAAACATATTGTGGTTTTGGTTTAAAACCGACATTCTTTTTCCAGGTTCTAAAATTACTTTTCCGGAAGTTGGATCCATCTGTCCAGATAAAATTTTCATAAAAGTTGATTTCCCTGCACCATTGGCACCGATGATCCCATAGCAATTGCCTTGGGTAAAGGTTACGTTTACTTCGTCAAATAAAATTCTTTTACCAAATTGAACCGAAAGGTTAGAAACTGTAAGCATGAAAGGTGTTTTTTTAAGTGGTGCAAAAGTAGAAAAAGATTTTGGTTTTTTAAGAAATAGGAAGCAAGCCTTCTAAAAATTAGTTATTTAACTACCTATTAACATCCTTCTTGAGTCCTTACTGATACATTTGTTATTCGCAAAATGGAAAACGATTGAATAAGCATTACCCAATTTACCTTAGTTTAGTAGGATTACTCTCTTTATTAACTTCCTGTAATTATTTCGGAAAGAAAGATTATGTTGCCTATTTTGGTGGCGAAATCATCAACCCAACTTCTCCATACGTGTTGTTTATGCAAAATGAGGAGATATTGGATACATTATACTTAGATAAAAACAATCGTTTTTTTAAAAAGTTTGATTCCTTAGTTCCTGGAATGTATTCCTTTAAGCACGAGCCGGAATACCAATATGTATATTTTGACCAAAATGACAGTTTGATGGTTCGTTTAAATACCCAAGATTTTGACGAGTCAGTTGTGTTTTGTGGTAAGGGAGAAGACAAGAACAATTTTTTAATGGAATTGTATTTGAAAAATGAAAGTGATCGTCAGAAGATGTTTGAAGTTTATGATTATGAGCCAAAGCAATTTCAACAGTATATTGATTCTATTTTTTTGGTGAAAAAAGAATTTTTTGAAGATAAAAAGAGCAAGTTAAATTGGAGTGAAGGTTTTGATTTGTATGCCAGAACTGCTTTGTATTTTAGTCATTACATCAAAAAAGAAATTTACCCTTTGGCACATAATGTTCGAACCGGACATAACTTATTTAAGGAGCTACCTGCTTCGTATTTTTCTCATCGAAATAATATCGATTACAATGCAAAAGATTTAATGTACTATTCCCCATTTATGCAGTATTTGAATCATATGATGAGTGCCATTGCTTTTGAAAAGACACAGAGTATTGCAAATAAGGGAGAGCAATTGTTGCAGATAGGATTGCACAAATTATCTATTGCAGATACTATTTTTACCTCTCAAAAGTCGAAGAATAAGATTTTTACTCATATTGCTTATTCTTATTTGTTGGAAGACCAAGATGTGAAAAACAATACTGCTTTTATTGATGCATTTAAATCGAAATCAAAAGACCCGGAAGTGTTAAACGAGATTACCAATATTGGCAACCACATTCATAACCTTCAAATTGGTAATAAAATTCCAGTAAATGAGTTGCAAACACTGTCACTAGACACCATTTCTTCAGTAGATGTTTTTAAAAGAAAATCTGTAGTGTTTTTTTGGACATCTAAAGCAGAATCACATAGATATTCTGTACACAAGAAAGTGGTAGATTTTCAGACTAAATATCCACACTATGATTTTATAGCTATAAATATAGATAAGGATATGGAAGATTGGCAAGCAGCAATTAAAGACTTAAACTATGGTAAAATCAAACAGTTTCGTGCGGTAAATTTTGAAGTGTTAAAAGAAAAATGGGTGTTGCTGAAATTACAACGCTCCATGATTTTGAATGAAAATGGTGTTATTGTACAACCTTTTGTCAATTTATTTGCGGTTGATTTTGAAAATCATTTGAAGTAATACAAATTTTACAAATACTAAAAAAGCGGCTTAAGCCGCTTTTTTTAGTGATTTCCTTTGGCATGATCTGCCAAAAATTGAGCTAAACCAATATCGGTTAACGGATGTTTTAATAAGCCTAAAATTGCCGAAAGAGGTCCTGTCATTACATCTGCACCAATTTTAGCACAGTTTATAATATGCATGGTATGACGAACAGAAGCAGCTAATATTTGGGTTTCAAAACCGTAGTTTTCATAAATTTCTCTGATTTCTGCAATCAAGTTTAATCCATCGGTTGAAACATCGTCTAATCTACCAATAAAAGGTGAAACATAGGTTGCACCTGCTTTAGCAGCTAATAATGCTTGACCGGCTGAAAAAACCAAAGTTACATTGGTTTTGATGCCTTTGTTACTAAAGTATTTACAAGCTTTGATGCCTTCTTTGGTCATCGGGATTTTTACTACAATTTGCGGATGTAATTCAGCCAAAATTTCTCCTTCTTTAATCATGCCTTCGTAATCAGTAGCGATTACTTCTGCACTCACATCTCCATCTACAATTTTACAAATATCCACATAATGTTTCAAAATGTTGTTGTTTCCTGTAATGCCTTCTTTTGCCATTAATGAAGGATTGGTGGTAACACCATCTAAAATCCCAAGAGATTGGGCTTCTTTAATTTGTTCTAAGTTAGCTGTGTCAATAAAAAATTTCATGGTTGCTTTTTTAAGTAGTTGGTGCAAAAGTACAATAGATTTTGCAATTTTATGAGATAATATATGGCTAGAATCTACATCTTATTTCAATTGGTAATGGTTTTTTAGCATTTTTTCATACCAAGTATCGGGTAAAATTTTCTTTAAAAAGATGGAAAACTTTTGCAGGAATGCTCCAATTGGGTAGTGTACTTTAGGTTGGTTATTACGAATGATTTTTTCCACCTTTTTTGCCAACAGCAATGGGTCGCTACCCTCTGCAACATGGTCATTCATTTGTTTTAGTTGGTTTTGGTACGTAGTGTAGTACGGAGAATCTTTTTTTAATGGAGCATGAAATCTACCAGCTGCAATATTGGTAGAAAAGTCTCCCGGTGCTACGGTACAGACTTTAATTCCAAATTCGGATACCTCCATTCTAATACCCTCCGAAATTAATGCTAAAGCACCTTTTGAGGCAGAGTATGGTGCACGATAGGGAAGCCCCATGTATCCTGCTATAGAAGTAATATTGATGATTAACCCTGATTTTTGTTCTCGCATGGTTGGCAAAACTTCTTGCATCATGGCAATTGGCCCATATAAGTTGGTCTCCATTTGGTTTTTAATAGCATCCATTGGGATTTCCTCTAATGGTCCGGTGATACCTACTCCTGCATTATTAATCAAAACATCTATTTTACCCTCCATTTCTTTAACATAAGAAATGCATTGTTGTATTTGTTGTAAATTTCTTACATCTAATGGAACCAACGTAATGGGACTTTTTGGGTAGTTTTTCGGATCACGACTTGTGCCATAAACGATATATCCTTTTTCTTGTAGATACAATGCAACGGATTTTCCAATTCCGGAAGATGCTCCTGTAATTAGTACAACTTTGTTCATATTATCTAATTAAAGAAAAATGCCCTTTGGCCACTCTTCCATCTTCTAATTCTATCACATACCAATAGTCGGTAGATGGAAGTGGTTGTCCTTGGAAAGTCCCATCCCATCCAGCCTCAACGGGTTGGATGTGTTTGATTAACTTTCCGTATCGGTCGAAAACATAAATTTGGGTATTTGGATAAAAAAATTGATTTGCTCCTTGCAATGTCCAGATGTCGTTAATGCCATCTCCATTTGGTGTAAAGTATGGTGGAATACGAAGTATGGAAACAGCTTGCTGGGTAATGCCACAACCCTTTTTATCTCGAACATAAACGGTTCTGATTCCTGCTGCTATGCCACTAAACACATTCGAATCTTGGTAAGGTCCATTCGGACTGTCTAAGGCGTATTCGTATTCACCAGCTCCAGAAACTGTAACTGTAATAGAGTTAACAGGAGACAAGTCAACAACTTCAACATTAGTTATGGTTGCAGGCTCTGAATACACCACAGTAATATCTTGTTCTCTAAAGCATCCTTTATTGGTGGTGACTCTCACAGTGTAAACACCCTCTTGGGCAACCAATAATTGTGGCCCCAAACCTCCATTTACGGGAACTCCGTTGTAGCTCCATTGGTACGTAAAATTGCCAGGATTATTTCCTAACAAATTTGGTGTTAATAGTACAGCTGGATTTCCGGAACAATAAATAAATTCTTGATTTGGGCCTAAATTAGGCAATGCGTTTACTACCAATCTTACATAAGGACCAACACCAAAGCAAGCGTTATTTAAATTGTTTTCAACCCTCACCCAAATTAATTGTGCAAAGGGAGTGGTGTTTCTGTAGTTGGAAATATTAGTTATTTCCAAGGAATTTCCATTTGCATCAAATTGAAGCTCTGCATCTTGTTGTGAGGCGTAAAAACGTACGGAAAACTGACTTGGATCACTCACAAAGTTTTGTAATTGCGGAATGATACTACTAAAATTAAATACTGAAGTGCCATCACTATTGGAGCTTACCCCTACAACTGCATCATCACAATCTTCAAAAACTACTTGAAAATTATTCGGAATTTGGTTAAAAGAAACCACAATCGGAATAGAAGTTACTTGGCTACATTGGTTGCTATTGGTTACTCTCACCCAAACCGTAGTAGAAGCTGTATTGAAGTTGGTTGGAGAATTAATTAATCCAGTATTTCCTCCAGCTAGTGCATCCGTTTGGTTGGTGTAATATTGAAAGGTTTCTTGGGCATGGTTGCCTGAAACTTGTGTGTTGAATAAGATTAAATTAATTCTTGAAATACCATCGCCATCATTGTCACACTGTACCAAACTCACATTGTTATTTAGTTGTGGCAAAGCAAAAACTGTCAAACTTGCTGTATTGGAAGTAACTTCACAACTATTACCTGTTCGGTTCAGAATTACTCGATAGCGGTTGTTATTAAAAGTTTGAGGTACATTGTTAATGCTTAAAGTTGCTGTGGTTGCTCCACTATAGTTGGTGTTATTTGTGATGTTATTCCAAGTAGCTCCAGCATCGGTACTAACTTGCCATTGAAAGGTGGTAATATTAGCAGCAATGATGGTAAAACTAGTGCTTGCATTAAAACAAACCGATGCATTAATAGGCTGTTGGTTAACAACTATTGGTGCACTAATGGCATAATTAGGTTGTGGAATTTGGTACCCTCCTGAGTTTTGCACTACTCCAAGATTGTTCACAGTTACGGGTGATGTTCCCAACCTTCCATCGTTATCCGGATCGGTAAATCCTGCTTCAATTACGTCAAAGCATTGGTCTGCATCACTATCTAAATCAATATAATTAAAAACGTTATCGGTATCTATGTCTGCAATGGTATAGTTGATAGTTCCACTATTTGCAGAGGTTTCTAAATTATTGAACAAACCATTGGTGCCAAATGCGGTTGGATTTCCATCAATTCTTCCATCTAAATTGGTATCTGTTGCATTGTGTCCTGCTTCGTGTAAGTCGTAAATTCCATCGTTATCACTATCTAAGTCGATGAAATTTGGAACCCCATCTGCATCACTGTCTAACGGAATGCTTTGATTTTCAAAAGCATCATCCATTCCGTTATTGTTGGCATCTGTTCCAGCATTTGCTGCAAAAGCAAATGCACCTCCTTCTGTAAAATCCGGAATTCCATCATTATCCGCATCCAAATCTAAAGCATCCGGAATACCATCGCCATCAGAATCTCTGGGAACACAATTTGCAACCAATTTAAATGAAGAACGAACGGGAGTAATATCTTGTAAGTTTTTTTGTTTGATTTTGATAAAATCTACCAAATATGCTCCAATTCTGAAATTGCCTTGTCCGGCTGGTAAATCAGAACCACTATTTAATCGGAAGCGAATTTCGAAAGAAGAATAAAAGGTGACATTGTTTTCAAATACACCATCATAATCGGTATCAATCAACAATTGATCGTTTGGATTTACAATGGTCAAAGTTTTATTTACCGGAACTTGAATGATGTATTCTGTATTAGGATTCAATAAAAAATTTCCGGGTGTATTGGCATCAATATAAGTGAGTTCTACAGAAGTTGGAGTGGCAAAACTGAATTGTACAGCGGTTTCGCTGTCAAACCCCTCTAAACTTTCTAAATATATTTGAGAATTGTTGTCGAAGGTAACTGGTGTTGGGGATGCGTTTATTCCTAAAACTTCTGTAGCAACTTGAAAACTGTTGTTGTAGTTTCCAACTTGAATTTGTCCGGATGAACTAATAGTATCGACTATTAAATTTTGATTGCCATATGATTCTGTGCAATTGGAAATTCCGTCATTATCCAAGTCGATATCAATATTGTCGGGCACTCCATCGTTATCAGAGTCAACCGTACATCCGCTTACTGGAATAATATCTGAAGTAAAAGTTGTGCCACATTGAGCTAAGGTTGCTTGTAAATAGTAATACCCGGGTAGTGTTGGAGTAAACTCAGATGTAGTTGCACCTGCAATTGGATTGTTGTTAAAATACCATTGGTATTGGTCAAAAGGGGAAAGTGTATTAACTGTGAGTTCAATGTTTGGAATACAATTATCTGCATCCACATTGAGTTTTTCAAAAATAATTTCTGGTTTAAAGGTAAATCCTGAATAATATCCTCCATAAGTTGCTGCAGCGTTGGAACCGTAATAAGATAAATAAATAGATTCTGTAGAAAACACCGATACATTTCCACCCAATCCACTCATAGTATAACTAACATAATCTGTATTCCCAGTAACAGTAAAAGGTCCGTTTAATTGAATTCCTCCCGGTAAATTAGTACTAGTGTAATTTACACCATTGATGATAAAGTTTAAGGTTGCACCAGTTTTGGTAACAATGTTTACGTTACCTGTGTAAGTAAAATTCCCAATACGGTCTATTTGTGGAATATTGTCGATAATTTTTGGAGTTTCGCAACTTAAGGGTGGTACAAAAAATACTTCTTGGTTGGCTTGATTATCTGTACCTCCCAATCCTTGATAAGCAAAAACTGGTTTGGAGGTTACCACATACATGTTGCCGTTTGCGTTGAATAAATTACCAGGTACCCCAAAGTATTCACCCGCATTAATTGTAGTAACTGCAATCGGACTTCCATTAATAAAAATATCTGTTCCATCCTCATGGGCTACTAACAAAGGTTTTTCAACTGCATCTACTCCTTGGGCTTTTACAAAAATATATTCCGAACCAATTCTGTCAGCTCCAACAATTTGGTCTAATCCTAAGTCGAGGTTATTTTGATTGGTACCGTTAGTTCCTCCGTAAGAGCCACAATTTACTGCAATTGGCTTATTTGATTTTACCAAACCACCAATCATACCATCTCTATTGGCATTGGTTGGTCCTTTAACTGCTAAGGTGAAACTTTCTCCTCTATTTAAAGTTACGCTATTAGGGGTGTTTCCTGCAGCAGCATTGTTAATTAAAGAAATTCCAGGTTTCAAATCTTCAAATTCTACTACAGTATTGTTTTCGGTAGCTAAAACAGAAACAAAAGTTAAGTGAATATTATTGATGGTTCCAATTCCAGTATTGGTCATGGCTCCAATTCTAAATTCTTTTCCCAGTGCAGCCAAACCTTTGGATACCAAACCACTTGCTTGGTTTGGCAAACCGGTTTGGTTGTTTACAGCTGCAGTAACTCTAACTGCAACATAAACTTGGTCTTGGGCTTCTACAATATAGCCTTTGTTATTGAGAATAGTGTTTACTAAACCTTCACTTACATGTAGTTGGGTATTTAAACCAAAGCCGATATTAAACTCAAACGGATTATCTCTTGATACTGTTCCTGCAATGCTGCCACCACCTATGGCAGTAATGGTAAAATTAATTGGGCTAACACTAGGGGAGGATATATACATTACCTGATTCATAGCTGCTTGGTTGTCAGAGCCAACAACAGGTGGAATGTAATGTGTTTTGCTAAATTGAGCTAGTAAGGATAATGGAAAAAGTAAGGCTAATAAAAAGTTTTTCATGTTTTGTGTAAAAAATCTCATCCGAATATTCGAAAGCCTTGCAAGTTACAAAAAAAGATAGTTGCCTTTAGAGGGCAACTATTAAAAAATGCTTAACAAAATCAATTGTTTTAACGAAAAATCAGTTTTCGAGCATTGTAGTTTAAGTGCAATATCAACTCACCTTTGTCGGTGTAGGAATACTTGTTAACTTCTAATAAATCACTTAAAAATGAGCTTGAAGCAGCATCACAATTGGCATCTTTTGGGCTAAATGCTTTGCATGCAATGTCTCTTTCGTTTCTGGTGTATCTTCCGGTGAATTTACCACATGGTAGCGTAACTTCATATTTGGCATTTGGCAACCAGTTTAATGAAGCTGGACTGAAGTTTTTTTCTTCTTTATCTCCCTGAAAAACTTGTGAAAGTTTCCAAGTTTTTTGGGTTATTTCTGGCATACAATATTTTACTTTACTGTTTTTAGGTGCTTTAAACCAATACACCTTTGGGTCAAGTAGTTGGTTTTTTGTGCCATTTTCTAAACAAAATTGAATGGTGTCGTTCTGTAAATAATACACCAAACTATCTTTTGGTTCCAAAGGAGTAATTCGAGCAACAATAACATCATTGTTAGTAAAATCAACTACTTTTTTTATTCTAGCAAGCATTTCTTTAACCACGTATTTGCTTCCATTAATTCCATACATGGTTGCCATCATTTTTTTGGTATCCTCTTCAAACTCTTTTTCTGAAGTGTAACAAAAAACTCTGTCCATGCTACCATTGCCATCAGGAGTGGTTGTGAATGGAAAAATCCATGAGCTTAAATTGGTGTCTGATGGTTCAAAATTGTCCATTGCCACAACTATAGGCTCTAAATTTGGAACTACTTTTTCTTTAGTGCTACTTTTTGAACAGGATTGCAAAATTGTAACTAACAACAAAAAAACAAATAATTGAATCCTCATCACTTAAATTTTTATGATTTTTGCTCTTTGTTGAAATATACCAAGTAATAATACATTTGTCGTTCTTCATCCCAGCCTTTTTCTACAAATTTTTCAGCACTATCTGGGTTGATAAAATCTAATTTTATTTGAATATTGGTATCCAAATTAATCACATTTTTTATTTTTTTTCGGGCATCAGTTACAGCTGCATTGGCAATTGGAAAATTGGTGACATCTTCAATGGCATATTTTGGACCTTTTTCCATTTTGTAGTTTTTGAATTCCGGGATTAAATCCGGATTATCAATCACTTCATTTAAAAATTTGGTCTCTTCAAATTCGTCATTTTTTGCAAAAAAGTTTACCGATCGATTCATAAACATCACTTCTTCTTTTTTGTCTTCTGCCGGAAATACCACATCTTTGGCAAATTCCTGACACAATTTCAAATATTTTTTGGTCATGAAGTTTTCATCCGGAAAAATATCTACCGATAAAAAGTGTTCTAACCAATATCTGGCATCATAACGGTTGCTGTCTATGGTAAGAATTTTATATCCTTGCTCTTTTTCTACATTAAAAATAAGGCAACCTTTGTCAAGTTTGTTCAAATTAATACCGTGTTGCAAAATCATTTGCAAGTTATTTCCTTGTTCTTCAAATTGTAAAAAATCTGACTGTAACTCGCTTTTAAAAACTCCTAAAGCATCTACTTTTTGATTGTCTATAACCAAATCGGTAAAATAACAAACATATACCTCTCCATTTTTTATGTGTGGATGGTTGGATTGCTCGTATAAGTGTTTGGTTATTTTTTTTGAAACTTCGTGGGTAGTATTTGGGTTGGTAAAAACTTCACTTGCCAATTGATACATTTCATGAAATTCCAAGTCTACATCGTGCACAAATTGAAAGTAGTTTTCCTCTTTTTCGCGAAAAGGTTTTAAAAAGTATTCTTTTAAAAGCGGGGTTAATTCGTCGTTTAAAGCAAAAGCATTTTCAGATAAAAATATTTTTTCGCTTCTGCTTTTATTACCAACTCTGTGAACCGAAATACTTTCGATATGAGCACCAAATAAATTGATCATGTTATTGTATAAGTATATTAATTAATTCCAATTTTCTTCAAAGCCAAAATCTTCAAACGAGTCATCTCCATCAAATAAGTCCATGTCTTCTTCATCCAGACCATCTTCAAAATCGTTGAATAATTCGTCTTCTCCTTCAAAATCGGTATCGGTTGCACCAGCTGGCAATTGGCCATGAGCATACAATAATTCAGGATATGTTGCACCTTCTTCAGGTTCTACCATGGCTGCTAGCTCCACAAAAAAGGTCCACATGTTAAAAAAGTCGTACACGTAAATCATTTTGGTTTGCTTTTCGTAGAGCAAATCATCCAAAGCAAAGTCGGCCATTATTCTAACTTGTCCAGGCTCATCACCTGTATCAAATAACGGAATTTCATCTTGTTGGTTCCATTGGTCATCGCATGTATAAAAAGAGGCAACTTCGCTTCCGTCAAATCCAAAGGCATTTACAATAGCATTATGAAAATCCTCTAAATTGGCATTACTTTCAATAGCAATATCTCTAAAAATATCTTCTTCTGCATCCAGAATCACACGTAGTTTGTAAATCATGATTTTTGTAAGATTAGGATGCAAAAGTACATATTTTTTTCTCGAAAGTTTTTACCAATTACAATTCATCCATCTAATTCCACAACTCGGTAAGAAAATATTTTACCGCTGCGTAGGAGTCTACATCTTTGCTTCATCAAACCAATAAAACTATTTAAAATGATCAGATTAATTATGTATTTCGTATGGATGTTTTGTTCCGGATTAATTGCACAAAATACTCTGGAAACAGACTTGCAAAAGGCATTGAATATGTGGGAAGAAAACAAAATTTCAGAAGCGGTAAAGTTGTTAGAAGCCATTGTTGTTTCAGAACATCAGGATTGGTTGCCTAGCTATTACTTAGGAGTAATCCACGTAACAGAGGCTTTTAAAAATAGCCAAAACAAGTTATTAATGGAAAACCATTTAAAGAATGCTGAGAAAGCAAGTGATTTGGCCTTTAAATTAGCACCAAATGAAGTAGAAGTGATGGTAATAAAAGCGATGGTTTTAACTGCATGGGTGGTGTATGATCCGATGGTAAACGGACAAAGTTTATCACCAGAAATTATTGCTTGGTATGGAAAAGCCGAGAAATTAGAACCAAATAATCCGAGAGTTTACTTTAAAAGAGCTCAATTTGAATTGGGTTCTGCCAAGTTTTTAGGGATGAGCACCAAACCAATGTGTGAACAAATACAAAAAAGCATACAACTTTTTGATAACTTTAAACCAAAAAGCAACATCCATCCAAATTGGGGAAAATTGGAAGCACTCGAATTTATTGCAGCCAATTGTAAGTAATAGAAGTTTTAAAACATTTAACCATGAAAACAAACCTATTAGCATATTTGATTCAAATATTTATCAAAGGGATAGTAGTAGCTATCGTGATATTTTTCACTGCAATTTCTTTGGAATATTTTTTTGGCAGAATGGTTGTTTTTAACCGCTCTTTGTTGATAGAAGTTTTACATTATTTATTGTATGGAGTAGTTTTAACTGCCATCAATAGTGTTTATTTTGATTATTTAAACAGAAAATTTGCATGGAGTAAACACCAAAAACTACAAAAGTTTCGATTGGCAGTTGGATTTTTTGGCAGTGTGTTTTTTACTATCATTGGAGTCTTTTTTATTAGAGTATTTTTAGGAATGGTAGTTGGGCAAAAAACCTTTCAAGCGTTTATTGCCTCAGAAAACGTTGGTCATTATGTGGTGACTTTGATTATTACTATGATTGTTTCGTTGGTGTTTCATGTAATTTATTTTTACAAAAGCAGTCAAGAAAAAAAGGTAGTAGAGCAAAAAATCATAGCCAGTAGTGCCACTGCACAATTAGAAAGCCTGAAAAACCAAATTGATCCTCATTTTTTATTCAATAGCCTAAATGTATTGAGTTCATTGATAGAGGAAAATCCAGACATGGCACAACGATTTACCACTTCACTTTCAAAAGTTTACCGATATGTGTTGGATCAGAAAGACAAAGAGTTGGTATCGTTAAAAGAAGAATTAGATTTTGCAGTAACTTATATGAAATTATTGCAAATGCGATTTGAAAATAGCATTGAGTTTCATTTACCTGAAATTCCAGAAGATTACCCCGGAAAAGTGGTGCCATTGAGTTTGCAGTTATTACTAGAAAATTGTATTAAACACAATTTAGCAAGCGAACAAAAGCCTTTAAAAATTGAAATTATTATAGCTAACGACCAGTTGTTGGTTAGAAACAATCTTCAAAAAAAGGAAAGTTTATCTAACCGAAAAGGTGTAGGAATATCCAACATAGTACAACGATATGATTTATTAACCCAACGAAAAGTAGTGGTTGAAACCACCAACCAACATTTCAACATTTATTTACCAATATTAACTAAACAATTACAACCTATGGAAACCAATCAACCAACCAATCAAGAATTGTATTTAAAAGCAAAAAAACGAGTAGAAGACTTAAAAGGATTTTACGGAAACCTATTTTCGTATTGTCTAGTAATTCCGTTGTTAATCTTTATCAATTACCAAACCTATTGGGAGTTTAAATGGTTCTTTTTTCCAATGCTTGGATGGGGATTAGGCTTGGCAATGCATGCATTGCAAACCTTTGGCTATGCACAAACATGGGAAGAGAAAAAAATCAAGGAATTGATGGAAAAGGAAAAGCAACAAAAATGGGGATAAAGTGAAGACATGATTTATAGGAAATGACCTTTAATTTTTAACTAAACAAGTGTCAATTAGAAGAAAATCATCTGAGAAGAACATCATTTTAACTACAACTAACATTAAAAACATGGAAATAAAACAAGACTTTAATCAAGATAGCTATGAAAGAGCTCAAAAGCGAGTACAAAAAATTAAAGGATTTTATACGCATCTATTGATTTATATAGTAATAAATGCATTTTTGTTATCTGTAAAAATTTTCAATGATTTTGATAACACCAATTTATCTGACTGGCAAAATTACAACACATTGTTCTTTTGGGGAATTGGTTTGTTTTTTCACGGAATTTCCGTTTTTGGTTTCGGGAATTTTTTAACCAAAGACTGGGAAGACAGAAAAATAAAAGAAATCATGGAGAAGGAAAAAGCCAAAAATCAAACCTGGAATTAAACGATCAAGATGAATTGGAACATCCTTATTATTGAAGACGAAAAACCAGCAGCCCGATTGCTACAACGAAAAATGCAAAAATTAGGCTATGAAATAGCTACTTTATTGCATTCTGTAGAATCTGCCATTGAATGGCTTACAAAAAATCCACATCCGGATTTGATTTTACTCGACATTCAGTTATCAGACGGGCTTTCGTTTGAAATTTTTGAACATGTAACGCTGCAAAGTGCCATTATTTTTACCACTGCTTATGATGAGTATGCATTAAAAGCATTTAAATTAAACAGCATCGATTATTTGTTAAAACCAATTGATGAGGATGAGTTGCAAAAAGCAATGGAAAAATTTGAAAAGAATCATGCTAAATCTTCCACCATTCCTTTGGCACAACTGCAACAATTATTAATGCCAAAAACGGATTCAGTTTCGTACAAGAAACGATTTACCATAAAAGTAGGAGAGCATTTGAAGATTTTTCCGATTGAGCAAATCCAATGCTTTTACAGCGAAAACAAAGCCACCTATTTGCAAACTTTAGAAGGAAGAAATTATTTACTTGAAAACACTTTAGAGCAGTTAGAACAAATGTTAGACCCACAATTGTTTTTTCGAATCAACCGGAGTTGCATCGTGCATCTTTCTGAAATTCAAGATATTATTGCGTACACCAATTCGCGTTTAAAAGTAGTTTTAAAAAAACCTTTTCCAGAAGATTTGATAGTAAGCAGAGAGCGTGTTAATGAATTCAAAGAGTGGTTGCAATAAGAATTGTTATTTTTGAAAATAATTTTTCAAACAAATGCAATCATTGCCAAAAATTTTAGTGGTAGAAGATGACCTTCGGGTTGCAGATTTACTTCAAAGAGAACTTCAAGAAGCAATGTTTGAAGTCATCATTGCATACAATGCAAAAGAGGCAAAGAAAATAGCCTTAAGTGAGCCTGTTGAGTTGATGATTTCAGATTTACTTTTACCTGACCAAAATGGCACGGAGTTATGCAAAAATGTAAAACTTCATAAACCCGATTTACCAATTTTGATGCTAACAGCTTTGGGCAATACCGATGAAAAGTTAAAAGGTTTTGATGCAGGTGCAGACGACTATTTGGTAAAGCCTTTTGAAATGAAAGAATTAATTGCTCGAATTCATGCAATTTTAAAGCGTTACCAAATCATAGCACCCGGCAAACAAACTTTGCTAAAATGTGCCGATTTGGTGTATGATGCCTTGAATAAAGAAGTACAGCGAGGGTCGATAAAAATTTCTTTAACTCCTAAAGAAAGCAATTTGTTGGAATACTTTTTAATGCATCCTGGAAAAGTAATCAGTAAGAAAGAGTTGGCAGAAAAAGTTTGGCAAACCAATTTTGATACCGGAACCAATTTTGTGGATGTGTACATTAACTATCTTAGAAAAAAAATAGACAAAAATTTTTCGATGAAACTATTACATACCAAACCCGGTATTGGCTATGTACTAAAGTGTGATAGCAATGAAAATTAAAACCAAACTTACTTTTTATTTTGTTGCTAGTACTTTGTGTATCCTTTTGTTTTTTGCATGGTTTGTGTTTCAAACAGCATCCAATCAACGAGAAAAATATTTTTTTGAAAACCTCCAAAAAGAGGCTATTACCAAAGCAAATTTGTTTTTAGATGGTAAAGTAAGTCCGGAAATACTCCAAACCATTTACCAGAATAATCGGAAAACTATACCAGAAGTAGAGGTAGCCATTTACGATAATAATTTTCAACTTTTGTATCATGACGATGTTACGTTGGATTATGTAAAGGAAACCAAACAGTTATTGCAACAAATTCAATCGGAAAAGTCAATCCAATTTTATTTAAACGATTACCAAGTGATCGGCATGTATTTGTCTTCTTCAAACAGAAATTTGATTGTTACCGCAGCAGCTATAGATGTTTCAGGCTATCAAGAGCTTCAATCGCTTTGGAAATATATTTTGGCTTTTTGTGTAATATCATTGGTTTTTTTGTTTTGGATTGGAAGTTATTTTTCTACCAAACTATTGCAGCCGGTTCAGTACATACAATCAAAAACCACAGAAATTTCTGCAAAAAATTTACATGAAAGAATTCCAAATCCCATACCCAATAACGAACTGGGGCAATTGATTACTACTATCAACGATTTGTTGCAAAGATTAGAGCAAGCATTTTCCTTACAAAAAAACACCTTTTCTTATTTGGCTCACGAGCTTAGGACTCCGTTATTTACAGTGAAATCCGAAGTAGAGTGGTTGTTAAAACAGCCTGAATCGTTCGCAGAAATTAAAACATCTTTACCTAAAATTACCAATGATATCCATCAGTTGCTGCATCTCATTCAGAGTATGTTAGATTATGCCAAAGCCCAAACTGATGTAAGCCAAATACACTTTGAAAAAGTGGAACCGGTGTTGTGTTTATTGGATGCTGTTCAAGAGGTACAAAAACAATATCCTCAAAAAAATATCCAACTACATTTATCCGAAAACGAGGAAATTCCGGAGATTAACGGAAATAAGTATTTACTTACCGCAGCTTTCAGAAATTTATTAGAAAATGCCTGTAAATACGGAGTTGATGGTAATGTTCAAATAAAAGTAACATTTGAAAAACAAGGATTAATCATTACTTTTAGCAATAAAGTTGCCTCAGAATTTGTTTGGAATCCCGACTGGTGGAATGCCTTTACCAAAACTTCCTACCAAAAATCCGGTTATGGTTTAGGCATGGCAATCGTTCAATCTATTGCACAAATCCATTCGGCAAACATCCATACATTGGTACAAAACGAAACGCTTTTCATTGATTGGGAATTTAAATTCTAATGTTTTTCTAATTCCAATTTTTTTCATCTAACTATATTCGAAGATACTTTTGCATCGTTTATTAAAAATAAGTATTATGAAACGATGGGATTTAGCAATTGCGATGTTAATGTTATGTTCGATTAATGCACAAGTAGATACTACAAGCAAAAAAATCTTGCCATTCTATATCCACGAATCCAAAAAAATGCCTGCATTTGAGTTGGAAGACAAGAAAGAAGGAACTTTTTTAACCGGTGTTCCTAGGGTAGAGGTAGACCCTATTAGAGGAATTGGCTATGGAGGAAACATCAATTTATTTATCAATAAAACCAAAGACGATCCGTTTTTTGAATATACTCCTTATCGTCATAGGTTAAATACCGAGTTGTTTATTTTCCAAAACGGAAGAATTCGATATGCCATGAATTATGATGCTCCCTATATATTTAATTCTCCTTGGAGGTTAAGAGCAGATGTGGTTTTTTGGGAAGATCCTAATGCACAATATTGGGGAATTGGAAGGTTTGCCAACCAACAATTGACTTTTAGAGACAAAAGGAACGGTGGCATCAAAACATTTAATAAGGTTAAGGACTATGAAAATAATTTGGTAATTGCCGAGTTAGGGGCTGATAACCAATATTATACCGATTTTCACTACCACCACATCCAACAACGTGAAAAATTATTCAACTTGTTAGGAGAACGAGTATTGATGGGAGGTAAGTTGCGATTGATGTTTGGTTACGAAGCTTTGTTTACCTCTTTTGAGTCGTATAACGGGAAAATTGCAGAGGAAGCTTTTGATGTTTACGAAAACAAAGTAGAAGCCATCAGCAATCCAACCATGGTGGATGAGCAAATTGCAGCAGGAGTTTGGAATCGATTTAATTTAAGTGGCTTTAATAACAACAACCGCTTTTTATTTACAAGTATGTTGGCTGGAGCCATCATTTACGATACTCGCGATTACGAACCCGATCCATCCGAAGGTGTTTTCCTGCAATATAGCCACGAATATTCCGCCCCATGGTTAGGGTCTGATTTTAACTTTAATAAATTCATGCTGCAAGGACACTACATCCATACCTTGGCTCGATGGAGAAACAACAAAAGGAGGTTAACTTTTGCCGGGTTAGCAGGTTTCGGACACATTTTTGGACCAAATATTAATTTTATCGAAATGTGGGATTTGTCCAGCCAAGCAGAAGCTGGAGGCATCATGGTTTTAGGAGGAGCCCGTTCAATTCGTGGCTATCGCGAAGCACGCTTTTTGGCACCAACTGTTGCATTGGTTAATTTAGAATTACGAGGCAGATTTTACGACTTTAAATTCTGGAACCAACATATCAATCTTGGGGCAACCGCATTTTACGACTTCGGAAATGCCTGGGATAGTCCATCGCAAGTTGATTGGAAATTGTGGAAAGGAGCTCCCGGAGTTGGTGGTAGAATTGCTTGGAACCAATCCACCATCCTACGAATGGATTATGCAGTTAGCCGCGAAGGAAGTCAGTTCTTTTTTGGGTTTGGTCACATATTTTAAAAAAAATGCCCGAATTTAAAAGTTCGGGCATTGGTTCATTATCCTTCAATAGAAATTAATTTTTTTGGTTTTGGCAATACTTCCTCTTTTTTAGGAAGCATAACTTTTAAAACCCCGTTTTCGTAAGTAGCTGCTATTTGCTCTTCATTCACGGTTTCAGGTAAGTTAAAAGATCTTTTAAAAGATTGGTAGCTGAATTCTCTTCTGGAGTATTTTCCGTTTTCCGAAGTTTCGTTAACTTCATTTTTTACTTCAGCCGAAATGGTTAATATTTGTTGGTCTACCTCTACCTCAAAATCTTCTTTTTTCAAACCTGGAGCAGCCAATTCTACCATAAAATTAGTATCATTTTCCAAAATATTTACCGCAGGAACATTGCCGGTAAAATTTTGCATACCACCAAAAAAATCTGGTTTTAAGAACTCTTCAAAAATGCTTGGAAAGTTCAAAGCAGGGTTTCTTTTGATTAGTGTCATATCTCTTATAATTTAAGTTAAACAATCATTTTTGATTGGTATTAAACAAATGAAATACCAAAGCAATTTGTTGGAAAAATTGTCATAATTTCTTTGTTGAACTGCGACAATTTTTCAGATTAATGTATTGATATGTAGTAAAGTAGAGACAAAATTGCAGTTTGGTATTTGTTTGGTTCAAATGCGTATTTTTATACACCTAAAATCAAACACATGTATTTAAAAGAAATTTTACCGGAATTAGATGTTTTGGCTCCTTTGGCAACTGCAGAAGATTTTGATAATGTAGGCTTATTGGTTGGCAATACCGAAATGGAAATTTCAGGCATATTGGTTTGTCATGATGCATTGGAAGAAGTGATAGACGAGGCCATCCAAAAAAAATGCAATTTGGTGGTGTGTTTTCACCCAATTTGGTTTCAGGGAATTAAAAAGCTAACAGGTAAAAATTATGTAGAAAGAAGCATACTTAAAGCCATCAAAAACGATATTGCCATTTATGCGGTTCACACAGCCTTAGACAATCATTTTTTAGGGGTAAACGATATCATGTTAAAAGCATTGGGCATCGAACAATCCAAAATATTAATTCCCAAAAAACAGTTTATATATAAATTAATCACTTTTACCATTCCAGAAAATAAAGACAAACTAATGCAAGCATTATTTGCCGCTGGAGCTGGTAGCATAGGTAATTATATCGAGTGTAGCTTTACTTCTGAAGGTGTTGGCACCTACAAAGGAAACGAATGGAGTAATCCGGTAATCGGACAAAAGTTTGTGAGAGAAACAGCAAAAGAAGTCAAAATTGAAGTCACTTTTGAAAAGTATTTAGAAAGGCAAGTGCTACAAGCATTGTTTGAGAACCATGTTTACGAAGAAGTAGCCTACGAAATTTACCAATTACAAAACGAATTAAATACCACTGGCTTGGGTAAAATCGGGAGTTTTGAAAAAGCAATGCCAACCAAAGAGTTCTTAAAATTGGTAAAAAACACCTTTTCGGCAAGTGTTATCAAACATTCAAAAATACACCAAGAAACCATTCAAAAAGTTGCAGTTTTAGGTGGCTCTGGGGCTTTTGCCATCCAAGCGGCTAAAGCAAAAGGAGCCGATGTGTTGGTTACTGCAGACTTAAAATACCACGATTTTTATCAAGCAGAAAATCAAATCTTGTTATTAGATATCGGACACTATGAAAGTGAGATATTTACAAAAAATTATATGGTTGATTTTTTAAAGAAAAAATTCACTAATTTTGCCATCATTTTATCCGAAATAAATACCAATCCTGTAAAGTATTATTAGCATATGGCAAATACCTTAGAAATCAGTGTAGAAGAAAAGTTAAGAGCACTGTATGATTTACAACTTATTGATTCCAAAATTGACGAAATTAGAAATGTAAGAGGAGAACTTCCGTTAGAAGTTAGAGACTTAGAAGACGAAGTTGCTGGATTAGAATCGAGGTTAGAAAAAATGCAAAACGACTTGTCTAACATTGATGAGGAAATCAAATCGCGTAAAAATGCTATTGAGGACCACAAAGAATTGATTAAAAAATACAACGAGCAACAAAAAAATGTTCGCAATAACAGAGAATTCAACTCTTTAACCAAAGAAGTAGAATTCCAAGAACTTGAAATCCAATTGGCAGAAAAGAAAATCAAAGAAGCAAAAGCTTCTTCTGAATTTAAAAAAGACCAAATTGCGAAAACTAAAGAAACTTTAGACCAAAAGAAAGAGCATTTAACCCACAAAAAAGCTGAGTTAGACAATATCATGGCTGAAACCCAAAAAGAAGAAGACTTTTTGGTAGCCAAGTCAGCAGAATATGCAGAGAAAATTGAAGAGAGGTTGTTAAATGCATACAAAAGAATCAGAAGTAGCGTTCGAAATGGATTGGCAGTAGTGTCTATCGAAAGAGGAGCTGCAAACGGATCATTCTTTACCATTCCACCTCAAACCCAAGTAGAAATTGCTGCTCGTAAGAAAATTTTAATTGATGAGCACAGTGGTAGAATTTTGGTTGACAACGTGTTGGCTAGAGAAGAAAAAGAAAAAATGGATGCTTTGTTTCAAAGTATTTCTTAATAAATAACCTATTAATTTAAAATCCACTTAGCATTGTGTTAAGTGGATTTTTTATTTTTAATTATGCAAAAAATCGTTCTCCATCTAATTGCCATTTGGCTTCGACTACTTTGTTTTTTTTCTCCAAAAAGAACATTGCATTGGATGCATCATTTTTTTAGCAAACCTTCCAAAGGGAATTACAGAATCTATGAAATGCCAAAATTTTTGCAAGATGCAAAATTGGATTTAGAGTTTTTAAAAGACCATCAAATACCTTTGTATCAATGGGGAAAAGGTACTCATAAAGTACTGTTGGTACACGGTTGGAATAGCAATGCAGCCAGATGGCAGCTGTTGATTCAAAAATTATTAGGCCACAATTTTGAAGTGTATGCTTTAGAAGCTCCTGCACATGGCATGAGTTCCGAAAAGTACTTTTCAGTTCCTAAATACGAACAATTTATTCATAAAGTGTACGAAAAAGTTCAACCAAATTATATGGTAGGTCATTCTATTGGTGCAACAGCGGTTTTGTATTGGTGCCATTTGCATCCAAATCACCAACTACAAAAAGTCGGATTATTGGGTGCCCCATCAGATATGCGAGTTTTGTTAGATAATTATTATCAAATTTTAAAAGCTTCTCCAAAAATGCGTCAAGCTTTTGATGCTTATATTGAACAAAGATTTCAGGTGATGATAAATGAATTTACAGGTGCTCGATTTGCGGAAAAAATAAATATTCCTATTTTTCAAGCACATGATACATTAGATGAGGTAGTTTTTTTTGCAGAAGCTGAAAAAATTGCCAAACAAATTACGCAAGTTCAGTTTTATACCACCAACGGAGCAGGGCATAGCATGCATGACCTTGCAATGTATGAAGCATTGGTGCAATTTTTAAAAACTAATTCTTAATAAACTTTTTATTAATAACCGCTTCTTCTGTATTTATTTGTAAGTAATTCAAACCTTTCGAAAGGTTTTGAATCGAAATTGGTTGGTTTGAGTATACCCCTATTTGTACTATTTGTCCTAAAGCATTTAATATTTGATAAGAAGCACTATTTGGAGACTGTTTATCCCAAAATAATTCAATCCGATCGTTGGCTGGATTTGGGTATATGCTAAAAATTGATTGGTTGTAAATAGTGTTTTCCGATAGGGTTTGTATATGATTGGCAGCAGCCAACAAATTCGGAAATGGACCAATATTTCCGGTAGTACCAGTTCCTTGAGCAATTCCCGTTTGTTGCATCAAGTTTCTTAATTGTTCTCCGGTTAACAATTGGTTGTTGTTCAGGTTTTTGTAAAGTTGTAAAAGCAATGCAACTGTAGGACCTATCATTGCGGTTGCCGAACTTGTTCCTGAAAAAGTACGATAACTTTGGTTAAAATCACCTCCAAATTGATGGGTTTGATTGATGGAGTTGAATCCTGATGTTTGTACGTTAACTCCCCAGCCTTGAACATCCACTCTGTTACCAAAAGTACTATACCAAATTCTGTTGTGAAGTATATCTGCAGTTCCAGCACCAACAATTATTGCCCCACTATTTCCTCGATTCATATAGTTGGCATAATCCGGATGATCTAAATTTTGGTTTCCATTTCCAGCAGCAGCAACTACAATGATTCCAGCATCTGTAGCTGCTTTTGTTAAATCCCAAATCACTTGGTTAAATTCAGCAGGTACATAATTAGTACTTACTCCAACACCACCAGTTTGCATTTCATACACAATAATATCTCCTGCCACAGAAGCTTGGATAGATAAATTAACAGCCAATATCCTGTTATAACCGGTTTGTTGCCATTCAGGGTATAAAATACATTCCGTTGCACCGTGTGCAATTCCAGTGACACCATAATTTCCCGCATGGCCATAAACAATGCCAAAGGTTCCGGTTCCATGTTCCGTAAAATCGAAACTAGCATCTGCATGAATGGTAGTACCTGGAGCTAGAAAAATATTGGTTTGGTGAAATTCTTCATGGTTTTTATTAAATCCGTATTCTACATTTCTAATTCTTATACCATTTCCAATAATGTTTTGGTTCCACAAAGCTTGCACATTTAAGCCTGGATTGGCATTTAAGTAGGTTTGTAAACTTTGTAAGTTGCTTGAAATAGGTGGAATATCAAATGCTGGTGGAGCAATCGGGGTTTTGGCTACCAATGAAACATATTGAACTGTATTTTTCTCTTCTATTTTTTTAGCAATTTCCATTAAATTCACATTAGTTGCTTGATAATTTAATCGGAAAATAGTTTTTAATTGCTGCACGGATTTACTACTACCAACATTTTTTTTGGATTGATGGTTCAAATATTCCCAATGATTTTCAGAAAAATTAATTGCTGGTTCTAATTGGTAGTTATTGGTTTGTAACAAAGTTGTTAACCAATCCAGATTGGTGCTTTTTGGGATACTCTCTTTGGAAAAGGAAATATAAATCTCATGAGCTCCATCGTTTTCAAAATGCAAATCATTTTTTCTTGATTGGGCTAATAGAATTTGCAGGCCAGAAAAAATCAAGATAAATAGTAAAAATTGTCTCATTTTATGTAATGATTTGTTCAAAGATAAGTGCTATCAATTAATTATAAAAACATTGGAGTGCATTTGGTATTTTTGCATCATGGAAAACGAATTAAAAAGATTGAATAAATTTTTAGCAGAAACTGGTTTTTGTTCTAGAAGAGAAGCGGATAAAATCATTGAACAAGAGCGAGTATTAGTGAATGGCAATATCGCAACTTTAGGCACTAAAGTTTCTGATGCAGATAAAATTTTGATAGATGGTAAACGAATAGGAGAGAAACCAAAAAGAGTTTATTTAGCCTTAAATAAACCAATAGGTATAGAGTGCACTACCAATACTTCGGTAAAAGATAACATTGTGGATTTTGTTTCCTATGGTCAGCGAATTTTTCCAATTGGAAGATTAGATAAAAACAGTGAGGGGTTGATTTTACTGACCAATGATGGTGATATTGTGAACGAAATTTTACAAAGTCAGCACAACCATGAAAAGGAATACATTGTAACGGTGGATCAAAAAATTACTGACGAGTTCATACAAAAAATGAGCAATGGTATCCCGATTTTAGGAACTATTACCAAAAAATGTAAGGTGGAGCGAATTAGTAGCAAGGTGTTTAGAATTGTACTTACCCAAGGCTTAAACCGACAAATTAGAAGAATGTGCGAATATTTAGACTATGAAGTAGTGGCATTAAAACGTATTAGAATCATGCATATTACATTAGATGTTCCGCTAGGAAAATATCGTTCGCTTACAGAAAAAGAACTTGCAGGTATTTTGAATTAGTTTTTTATTCATGGATGACACTGATTAGAAAGATGACCACGAATCTGTTTTACATCCAAAGTAAAAAATAACAAAAAAAAGCTGCTCTATAAAGCAGCTTTTTTTATAAATCTAACTTTAACTAGTCATCTAGTAAATCAGTGTATTGTTCTATTTTTAAAATAATCAAATTAGCCAATGCATTGTTCCCATCAGTATCCATTGGACTAATTTCAATTAAACCATCATTGTTATTATCTGTTGCATTGGTCAAGTTTACACTAGCAATTACAGAATTCAAATCAAAATCAAAGCTAATCACTGCGGAGTTGTTATTAATCACTAAACTTTGGCCTATATCTTCGTAATCAATTTCAAATTCTTGTTCAGCATTATGCCAAAAAATAAACGGAACCCCATTAATAGTACCTTTTATTTCAATGGACTTGTTAAACATACTGCTAGTAGACTTTTTGTTTTTGTCCATTTTAAATTTCACTTCTTCATAAACTCCGTTAGGCACATTTACTTCTACTACAGTTTGTTGTGTATTTAGTAAATTCAATTCAAAAGGTCCTTTTAATTCAAACTCCTCATCATCCCCATAAATATCTTCTGATGTCTCAAATTCAATTTCTTTAATGTTAATTTTAAAAGATTCCAATAAAACCCCTGTTGCAAAAGATTGATTTGCTGATTTGCCACTTAACCCTGAAAAAGTTGACTTTGCATTGATTCTTAAATTTTTTTGTTGTGTATCAGCTTCGTCATTATTTGAACAAGAAACCAAGCCCACTACTAAAAATAATCCTACTAAAATTTTAAATGTTTTCATGATATAGATATTAAAGTTATACTCATAAAACAACATTAAAACCATTTACCCTACCATCGTTAAATTTTTTTTTGAAAAAAAATTAAAACATCCTAAATCATAAAAAAAACAAAAAATTTATTTCTAAAAAAAACAAGAAATAAAAATTAACGTAATTCATTTCAAATACCCCAAACAGCTGTTTTTATTAAAAAGTACTTTTTGCCCAAACGATTTTTAACTAAAAACTAAAAAAAAAAAAATGAGACTTAACCTATTAATACCAATGGTATACGGAATTTTTATGCTTGTAAGTTGTAGCTCAGAGGAATCAATTGAATCCTCTAAAATACAACTAAAAGATTATAATTTTACAGAGAAAGAATATCAAATTTTTGAAAAAATAAATGATTATAGAATTTTAAATAACCTACCTCCCATCGAGTTAGTAGCTCATATTTCTAGCATTTCTGAAGAGCATAACTGGTACATGATAGAGAATAATAGATTTAGTCACGACAATTTTTCTCAAAGAGCACAAACAATTAAATCAAGTTTTGGTGCTAAAGAAGTTTCTGAAAATCTTGCTTATAACATTAAAAGTGCCAACGCTATTGTTAATGCGTGGATAAGAAGCAACTTACACCAACAAACATTATTGGGAGAATTTACTCACATAGGAGTTTCCGTTACTTATAGTTCTGACAACAAACCTTATTGCACAGCAATTTTTGTTAAAAAATAATTGTTTTTGCCTTTTTGCCCCATTTCTAAAAACCTCTTGCTATTGTAAGAGGTTTTTATTTTTATTTATCTTATCTCTCTTTTTGTCCTTCCTCTACTTTACTTATCTTTGCACCCAAATTATCTATACTATGTTCAATAACTTAAGCGATAAATTAGACAAAGCATTCCATTTGCTAAAAGGGCACGGAAAAATAACTGAAATTAATGTGGCCGACACATTAAAAGAGGTTCGAAGAGCTTTGTTAGATGCCGATGTTAATTTTAAAATAGCAAAAGAATTTACCAGTCGAGTAAAGGAAAAAGCTATTGGGCAAAATGTATTAACTACTTTACAACCCGGACAATTATTGGTAAAAATCGTTAAAGACGAACTTACTGAATTAATGGGTGGTACCGAGGTTGGAATCAATTTATCAGGTAATCCGAGTGTCATTTTAATGTCAGGATTACAAGGTTCTGGTAAAACCACTTTCTCCGGAAAACTTGCTAATTTTTTAAAAACCAAGAAAGGAAAAAAGCCTTTGCTGGTAGCTTGCGATATTTATCGTCCGGCTGCAATTAATCAGTTGCATGTAGTTGGTGATCAAATTGGTGTAGCGGTATACTCAGAACCTGAAAACAAAAATGCAGTGCAAATTGCATTGAATGCATTACAGCATGCAAAATCAAACGGTTTCAATGTGATAATTGTAGATACTGCCGGTCGTTTGGCAGTAGATGAAGAAATGATGACCGAAATTGCCAATGTACATCAAGCATTAAAACCGCAGGAAACTTTGTTTGTAGTTGACTCTATGACAGGTCAAGATGCAGTAAATACTGCCAAAGCATTTAATGATCGATTAAATTTTGATGGTGTTGTTTTAACCAAATTAGATGGAGATACTAGAGGTGGTGCTGCTTTAACCATCAAATCAGTAGTAAATAAACCTATCAAGTTTATTGGTACTGGTGAAAAAATGGAAGCCATTGATGTGTTTTATCCATCACGTATGGCAGACAGAATTTTGGGCATGGGTGACGTTGTTTCGTTAGTAGAAAGAGCCCAAGAACAATTTAATGAAGAAGAAGCAAGAAAACTACAAAAGAAAATTGCCAAAAACGAGTTTGGTTTTGACGATTTTTTACAACAAATCCAGCAAATCAAAAAAATGGGAAGCATGAAAGATTTGATGGGTATGATTCCGGGAGTTGGAAAGGCAATTAAAGATGTAGATATTCCGGATGATGCTTTCAAGCACATCGAAGCATTGATTCAATCTATGACTCCAAAAGAAAGAAGCAAACCAGCTATTATTGATCATAAAAGAAAAATTAGAATTGCCAATGGAGCTGGCAGAAAAGTAGAAGAAGTAAATCAGCTTTTAAAGCAATTTGAACAAATGAGCAAGATGATGAAAATGATGCAAGGCGGACAAGGCAAAAACTTGATGAGAATGATGGGTGGAATGAAGTAATTTGAAAATGTCTTTTTGTTATTAAAATCAACAGGCCTCAATTCAGCTATATACTCTAACAACCAACAACTATGAAACTACTTGACGGAAAAAAAACCTCGTTAGAAATACAACAAGAAATTGCTGTTGAGGTTCAAAAAATGAAAAATAAAGGGGAAAAAGTACCTCATTTAGCAGCAATTATTGTAGGAAATGATGGTGCAAGTTTAACTTATGTAGGAAGCAAAGTAAAAGCATGTGAAAAAGTAGGATTTGAAAGTACTTTAATTAAATTACCGAGTACTACTACCGAAATTGAGTTGTTGAAAAAAATCAAAGAACTTAATGAAAATGTTGCTATAGATGGTTTTATTGTTCAGTTGCCTTTACCAAAGCAAATTGATACCCAAAAAGTAATTATGGCTATTGACCCAAGTAAAGATGTGGATGGTTTTCATCCGGAAAACTTTGGTAAAATGGCATTGGATATGACCACTTTTATCCCTGCTACTCCTTTTGGAATTTTAGAATTATTAGAAAGATATGGCGTAGAAACCCAAGGCAAACACACTGTTGTAATTGGAAGAAGTCATATTGTTGGTAGGCCAATGAGTATATTGATGGGAAGAAAAGGATTTCCAGGAAATTCTACCGTTACTTTAACCCACAGTTATACTAAAAACATTGCCCAAATTACCACGCAAGCAGATATTATCATCAGTGCATTAGGAGTTCCGAATTACTTAAAAGCAGAAATGATAAAAGATGATGCCGTAGTAATAGACGTGGGAATTACCCGTGTAAACGATGAATCTACCGAAAAAGGCTATCGAATTGTTGGTGACGTAGATTTTGATGCTTGTAGTAAAAAAGCATCTTACATTACTCCAGTCCCAGGAGGAGTTGGCCCAATGACTATTGCAATGCTAATGAAAAATACCTTATTGGCTAGAGAGAGAAAGATGCTAAAAATTTAATTTTCTTATCTAATCACCTCTTTATAGTTATATTTACATTTAAATCCAACAAAAAAATTTTAAAAATTAATATAAACCATAATAAAATTATCTTGTGAAAATTACTGTATAAAACGGCTTATTTTCTGTGTTGAATCTAATAGATATACCGATTTTATTGTATTTTCCAGTTAAGTTTTTAAAGTGATTTTCGCTGTTAATCCAAGCATTAAGTACCGCATAGGTTGAATTAATATTAAAAGCTAAGTTTTCTGAAACATGGCTAACATTCAAGGTTTCTTTTAAGTGTTGAGATCTTTTTAAAAAATTATGATGTGTTAATTTATTTTGCTCTATCATAAAATTGTTATGATCCTCTGAAACGGCTGAAATATGTTCATCAAGAGTTAAAATTGCTAGATTTAATGAGGATCTGAATTGATTAATTTCATTATAAAATTCAAGCTCTGAAATATTAAATTGATAGCTTTTAAGAGGTTTTAAATTTTGATTATTAGTTTCATTAGGTGTGCAACAAATAAAAAGCAAGTTAATTAAAAACAAACTGATATACTTATTCATATTTATTCGTTTAAATGTTTTATATAAAACAATTAAACCGTCCAAAACCCTACAAAAAACCTCTATTTTTTTTTAGAATTAGAGTTTTATTTTAACTTATTATCAGTAGTTTATAATTTAGAAAAGGTTAAAAAGTTATCACCATCTTTTAAATAAACTATATTGTTTGAAAATTCAATAATATTCCAATCCTCTTCAATGTCATCAAAATCATCCTCATCAAATTCAATATCAAACTTGTAAGATCCACTATCTTCATAATATTGCCAAGTGCCATTATAACTAACACCGTTTTTTTGAACTAAAATACTACCGTTAGATAAAAATGAAAACGCATATCCAATAAAATCATTTGTTTGGTTTTCATTATCTTCAAACAGATAATCAATTTTCCAATTTCCAGAAGTAATAATGGTTACAAAGTCATCAAAATTTCCAGCATTATTACCACAAATATTTATTGCGTTTTCAATTAAAGAAAGAGTTTGTAGGTTACTATTTACCGTTTGAGGTACAGTATTTGGATCAATAATAACAAGTGGGTATTTTAATTGATAAATTAAATCGTTACTTGCATTTGATAAAAAGTTCATTAACTGAATTTTGTTACTAAAATCAATAGTATTTGCAATTTGACTGTTTGAATTATATAAATTTATACTAATAGGAAATTGAATATTAATACAACTAATTTCACTGATATTTTGATTGTTGTTAATAATGTTATTTAATTGAGACTGGTTAGAAACTGTAATATTTTGATAATTTCTTAATTCAATTGTAATCGGGAATTGATAGTTTACAATATCGTCATCGGAGGCAGATTGGTTTTTTAAGTTTTCAACCAAAATATAGTCATTGGAATCATTAACTATTAAAACTGTATTGTTAAGTGTAATTTGTACTGGTAATTTTACCTTTATTGCACTAGTACCATCCAATATATTATCAACTGAGGTGTTGTTTTGGTTTACCCTTTCTAAAAAAAGGTGCAAAGGTAAACTAGGTTTTATGTTTTGACTATTATCTTCAACTAATATGTTTTCTTCTGTTTGGCAGGAGAAAATAAAGATGAAAAATAAAATGTAAAGTTTTTTCATTTTTTATTTTTTAACAATAAAACAATCACAACAAATAAAACCCTAAGGTTTAATTAATAAATTTACAAAAAAAAACATATGAATATAGATTTACCAAATCTATGCAATCAAAAAATTTTTACCAATTTCTTTAAAGAAAATATCAAGCCATTAAGGAATTTTCTATATTTTAAATTTGGTGATACAGAGCAAGCTAATGATGTTGCACAAGAAGCATTCACCAAATTATGGGAAAATTGTACTAAAGTTTCCATAGAAAAGGCAAAATCTTATGTTTATACCATAGCAAACAATACTACATTAAATTTGATTAAACATCAAAAAGTTGTTTTGCAATACAAAAACTCAACGGATAAGCAGTCAATTTTTATAGAATCACCTGAATTTCAAATGCAAGAAGCTGATTTTAAACAAAAGTTAGAAAACGCAATAAATCAATTAACTGAGGCACAAAGAGTTTGCTTTTTAATGCACAGAATTGAAGATAAAAAGTATGCAGAAATAGCTGAAATTTTGGGGATTAGCGTAAAAGCTGTAGAAAAAAGAATGCATGGTGCTTTACAAGCATTGAAAAATAATATTAAGGAATTTAAGTAGGGTTTTATAGCATTGAAATGTTATAACTAAAAAATAATGGGATATGAGAAAAGATACTTATTTGTCAGATTGGCTTGAAGGGAAAATTTCAGATCAAGAATTGGCTCAATTTGAATCAAAAGAAGATATAATATTATTAAAAAATATTAAGAATATTTCAGCTGAGGCAAACGTGCCTCAAATTACCGATAGCGAAATGTTGCAAGAGATATTACAAACCAAAAAGACTAAACTTATAAAATACAATTTTAACAAAGTTATTGGCATAGCCGCAAGTTTTGCATTTTTTATGGTTGCATTTTTAGTGTTTAATCTAACTAATTATCAATCTGTATTAAATAATTCAAATCAAGCTATTGCATTTTATTTGCCAGATCAATCAAAAGTGATTTTATTATCAAATGCCCAAGCTGATTTCCAAAAACTACTTTGGAATAGTAATAGAGAAATTTCACTTAAAGGTAATGCTTACTTTGAAGTTAAAAGAGGAGAGAAATTTACTGTTAAAACTAAATCAGGAAGCGTAAATGTATTGGGGACAAAATTTTTTGTGCAATCCGATCAAAATCAATTTAATGTAACTTGTTTGGAAGGAAAAGTTCAAGTAAAACAATACAACAACCAACAAGTAATTTTAACTAAAGGAGCAAAAGTTTCTTTTGTTGGCAATAAAAAATTATATTTCGAAAACAATAAAAACTATACTGATTTTAGCAAACAACAATTTGTTTTTAATAATGTAAATCTTGCAGAGGTAATAAATCAGATAAATTTTCATTACAACAAAAATATAAGCTTGCTAAACAAAAAAGATGTTTCTTTTTATGGAAATTTACCTATGAATGATTTTAATGAAGCATTAATAATTATACAACAAACTTCGGGGCTTAGTGTTTTAAAAAAATCAAATAATCAATATTTGTTAAATTAAGGTCTACACAAAAATCTATTATATTTGTTTTTTGTGATATGAGAAAATTTTGGTTTTTTACATTTTTAATTTGTTCTAGTTTTGTGCAAAGTCAAAATTATTTTCCCTTATCAGAAGTTTTAGAAAAAATAGAAAAACAACATCAAATTACTTTCAACTATTTACAAGAAAACATCGATCAAGTTTTTGTAAATCAACCAAATATTAACTGGAGTTTAAAAGAGAAAATTGATTTTTTAAATCAAAATTCAAAATTAGAATTTACTTTTTTTTCTGATAAAATCATTATCATAAAGCCTAAAGAATTTACTTTTTATATATGTGGATATATAAAAGATACTCAAAATAGTCCAATAGAAAATGCAACCATACAGTTATCAGATTTAAAAGAATATGCTATTTCAGATAATAAAGGTTATTTTGAAATAATTGTTAAAAACACCCAACAGTTGGTTTTAAGCATTAATCATGTTTCATTTCAAAACTTGAAAGTTAATGTAAAACCATCTAATCAAAAGCTATGTACAACTTATGTTGTAAAGGAACGTGTTTCAGAATTGCAAGAGGTTATTGCTACAGAGTACATTTCTAAAGGAATAAGGAAAAAAGCTGACGGAACTGTAGAGATAAAACCGAGTAAATTCGGAATTTTACCCGGACTTGTAGAGTTAGACGTTTTGCAAACACTAAATCAAATTCCTGGATTTATTAATTCTGATGAAACTATTTCGAATATTAATGTAAGAGGTGGTACGCATGACCAAAATCTTTTTTTGTGGAACCATATTAGGTTATATCAAACAGGTCATTTTTTTGGAATGTTTTCAGCAATTAATCCAAATTTATCTAACACCATTTCTATTAACAAAAACGGAACATCAGCCTTTATAAACGAAGGTGTTTCGAGTGTTGTTGATATCTCTTCACATAAAAGTTTTAATGAAAACTCTGCTGCAAATTTGAATTTTAATATGATTTCATCTGGGATATTTGCTAAAGTAAATTTTAAAAACAAAAGTTTGCTAACCATTTCAGGAAGAAGGTCAAATACAGATTTTTTGAACTCATTTACCTATCAAAGTTATTTTGATAGGGTTTTTCAAAATACAGAAATTTTAAATTTAGAAAACGATCAGAAAGTATTGTTAAACACCGATTCTGATTTTAATTTTTACGATTTTACTGTTCAATTTCAATCAAAACTAGGAAATAAACATCAATATTATATTGACTTTGTAAACTTCAATAATTCTTTAATATTTACTGAAGAGGATAAAAATATGATACCTTTTGTTGTAAAAAATAACGAGTTATTACAAAAAAATATAGGTACTTCATTTACTTGGCAAAGCCAGTGGTCTTCCAAATTTTCTTCAGAATGGATTACTCATTTTTCTATGCATGATCAATCAGGTTATAATGAAAATATCAACAATGCACAGATTTTAACTCAAAACAACCAAATTTTTGATTTAGGCTTTAAATGGAAAAATAAACACTTGATTTCAGAAAAGTTAACATTTGCATACGGATATCAATTTAATGAAATTGGAATTAGAAACTCAGATAAAACCAATATTCCAGTTTTTGATAGAACAATAAAATTAGTTCAAAATATACATTCATTGGCAAGTGAAATTAGTTATCAAAATTTAAGATGGAATACTAACTTAGGAGTGAGAATTAACTATGCTGAAAAATTTAATGAATTTTTTATAGAACCCAGATGGAATGTAAGGTATCAAATTGATGATCAATTTTCAATAGCAACTTTAGGTGAAGTTAAAAATCAGTTTGTATCACAAGTTATTGATTTACAACAAGATTTTTTTGGTTTAGAAAAACGTCGATGGGTGTTATCTGATCAAACTAACTTTCCTGTTTTAAATAGTTACCAACAGTCGGCTAATTTAGATTATAAAGTAAATTCTTGGTTGTTATCAGCGGAGATTTTTTTCAAAAGAGTTAATGGTATTACTAGTGCTGCTCAAGGATTTCAAAATCAGTTAGAATTTCAAAAAATTAATGGGTCGTATGCCACTTATGGATTTGAGTTTTTAGTTCAAAAAAGGGTAAAAAACTTTTTGTATTGGATTAATTATAGCTACAACAATACAGATTATCAATTTGATGGGTATGTGCCACCAGAGTTTAGAAATAATTTTGAAATTCAACATGCTATTACATTTACAAGTAGTTTAGATTGGAAAAAATTAAAATTTTCTGTTGGAGGAAAATGGTTTTCCGGAAGGCCAACTACTGAAATTTTATCACTTTCGCCTGTATTTAATTTACCAGAAACCCCAGAAATTGCTTTTGCTTTTCCAAATGAATCTAACTTAAATGATTATTTTCAATTAAACATTTCAGGCTCTTACCAATTTGATTTTAATGCAAAAAGTAACTTGTTAGTTGGTTTTTCTATTCAAAATTTGACTAATAACAAAAATGTCATTAATCAGTTTTATAGATTAAACCAAAATCAAATTGAAGAAGTTCAAATTATTGGACTAAAACTTACCCCAAATTTATTTTTAAAGTATCAAATTTTCTAAATTACATTCTCTCTGGTACACTTATGCCTAATAAAGTACAAGCAGATGCGATAATTTTTGCAGTTTCCGCAGATAGTTGAACCCTCCAAATTTTAAATGTTGATTCATTCTCACCTAAAATAGGAATGCTTTGGTAAAAGGAATTGTATTCTTTCACTACTTCATACACATAATTTGCAATAATAGCAGGAGAGTAATTTTTTGCAGCTAACTGAATTGTTTCTGGATATTGCAACAATAACTTGATCAATTCTTTCTCTTTTGGTTGCATTGTTACATTTGAAATATTCGATTTCCAATCAAAATCTGCTTTGCGTAAAATCGATTGAATTCTGGCATAAGTATACTGTATAAAAGGCCCAGTATTTCCGTTAAAATCTACCGATTCGGTTGGGTTAAAAAGCATTTGCTTTTTTGGGTCCACTTTTAAAATAAAGTATTTTAGTGCTCCTAAACCAATAGTTTGGTATAATGCTTCTTTTTCACTCTCGGTATATCCATCTAATTTTCCTAATTCTTCTGAAATCTGTTTGGCAGTTTGAAACATTTCTTGCATCAAATCATCAGCATCTACCACAGTACCTTCTCTTGATTTCATTTTTCCGGTTGGCAATTCTACCATCCCGTAAGATAAATGGTATAAGTTTTCAGCCCACGCAAAGCCTAGTTTTTTTAAGATTAAAAACAAAACTTTAAAGTGGTAATCTTGTTCATTTCCAACGGTATAAACCATGCCTTCAACATCAGAAAAATCTTTTACACGCTGAATAGCGGTTCCTATGTCTTGGGTCATATAAACTGCTGTTCCATCGCTTCGCAATACAATTTTTCGGTCTAAGCCATCATCCGTTAAATCAATCCAAACCGATCCATCCGGGTCTTTTTCAAAAACGCCTTTTTCTAAACCAAATTGCACGACTTCTTTCCCTAATAAATAGGTATTACTTTCGTAATAATAGCTGTCAAAATCAACTCCAATATTGGTATATGTTTGGTTGAATCCTTCATACACCCATCCGTTCATAGTTTTCCAAAGTTCTACAACACTCGTATCATTAGCTTCCCATTTTCGCAACATTTCTTGTGCCTCTAACAAAATAGGAGCAATTTTTTTGGCTTCTTCTTCCGTTTTTCCTTGCTGCATTAATGTATTGATTTCTTCTTTGTATGCCTTGTCAAAAGCAACATAGTATTTACCAACTAAATGATCTCCTTTTAAACCTGAACTTACAGGAGTTTCTCCATTGCCAAATTTTTGCCAAGCCAACATCGATTTACAAATATGTATCCCTCTATCGTTGATAATTTGGGTTTTGTACACTTTATGGCCGGCAGCTTTTAAAATTTCTGCTACCGCGTATCCTAACAACACATTTCTAACATGGCCTAAATGCAATGGTTTATTGGTGTTTGGAGAGGCATACTCTACCATTACCGCTTTTTTGCTGTTACTTGGTTGAAAGCCATATTGCTCCGATTGCAGGATTTCTGCAAAAGATTGAGAATAATAATCTTCAGAAATTACGATGTTTAAAAAACCACCAACCACATTGAATTTGGAAACTATTGGGCAGTTTTCTACCAAATATTCTCCAATTTTATTCCCAATTTCTACCGGATTTCCCCTTAAAATTTTTACCAACGGAAATACTACCAAAGTAACATCTCCTTCAAAATCTTTTTTGGTTTGCTGAAATTCAAAAGCAGTCATTTCTGTTTGAAAAACAGTTTGAACAGCTTGGGATAAATAGGGTTGTAATTTCTGGTATAGGTTCATTTAAAATGGCTTTAATCAATAGAATTCTTTTTTCTTTCTTGGATGGTTTTCTCCAAAATTTTAGCGTATTTGGTCGACTTCACTTCCGGAGTCAAACTTTGGTGAATGGTGTCTAAAAATTTGGTTTTGGTATCATATAAATCTGAAACTGCAATGTAAGCGGCAACCGGACTGTTTTTTCTACCAATAGCATAGTTAATGGCATACAAATACATTCTTTTCAAATTTTGGTCTTTCAATATTTGAATGCTATCAATTCGGTTTTGTTTTTTTAGCTTTTGTGCTCGAATTTGTTGTTCAAAAAACTCTAAATCTCGGTCTTTAAACTGTTTTAAAGTAGATAAATATTGTTCGTATAAAACATGACTTTCCGATCCTTCTAACTTGGCATCTGCAAAAAATGCTTCTAAATTAGTTTGAAGTGTCATTGCTTTTGGTTCTGCAAAAAATGGCAAGTTATTGTCAATCGAGTTGGTTTGGCCTTTGTCTAAAAACAAATACAACATTTCGGGCTCGGTTAATTCTGCTTTTAATGTAAAACTATCTTTTCCATCAAAAATAGCAGAATCTAAAACAACCAAATTAGAATCTTTTAATTGTTGCAAGTACAATACTCCTTGTTTGATTCCTTTGATGTTTCCACTTAAATGAAAACCGGATTCTTTTTTGGTACATGCTATTAACAAAAATAATAATGTAATAGCAGAAAATATTTTTTTCATAAAACAAGCTTTGTGTAGTATTTTTAAGCCTGCAAAGATAGTATTTTATGCAAAGATTTTTAGGAAATTCGGTGTGAATATTATCTCTTATTTACCAAATAATATGCAAGGGTTTTATAAAAATTAGCTGGATTAAAAGGCTTGGTAATTACATCGTCTATTTGGAATTTTAACAAAGATTCTGCACTTTCCTCCAAAGTAATAGCGGTTAACGCAATAATTGGTGTTTTTTGATCGTAGTTTCTAATCCTAAGTGTGGCTTCATCTCCATTTATTCCGGGTAAATGAACGTCCATTAACACCAAATCGTAATTGAAGTCTTTTAAATGTTCAATGGCAGCTTCTGCATTATCTAAAATGGTGCATTTTATTCCTTTTTTTTCCAGCATTTTTCTAGCTACCATTTGGTTGATGGCATTGTCTTCAACTACCAAAATATGTTTGCCTTTAAGAATATTCTCGTCAATGATGGTTTGGCTATCTAATTTGGCTTCTTGGTCTGTTTTATCAAAAGGTAAACTTACATAAAAAGTAGAGCCTTGGTTGACTTTACTTTTTAATCGGATATTTCCTTGAAGTAATTCCGTTAGTTTTTTTACAATTGCCAAGCCTAATCCAGTACCACCGTATTTTCTGTTAATAGAAGTAGATGCTTGCGAAAATCTTTCAAATATTTCTTCTTGTTTTTCATCTGGTATGCCAATTCCAGTATCAATGATTCGGAATTCAAGATGCATTTTTTCTGCTTCATCATGAATGTAATGTACTTGGATTTCAACTGAACCATTTTTGGTAAATTTTAATGCATTGTTTACCAAATTTATCAATATTTGAGACAGTTTGGTGTTGTCTCCAACAATGTTTTTGGGAACCAATGGATCTAATTGAAAATAAAAATGGTTGTTGTTTTGCGAGGCTAAATTTTTGAATGAAGAAACGATGTTTTGTAATAAAATTGGCAAATGAATCAATTCTTTTTCAATATGTATCTTGTCAGATTCAATTCGGTTGATTTCTAAAATATCATTAATCAAATCACGTAAATATTCCCCTGAAAATTTTAAAGAATTCAAATAATCGATATGTGCTTTTTTAGGTGCATCCTCCATCATAATATGAGTAATTCCGATAATTGCATTTAAAGGAGTTCTCAATTCATGACTCACCGTTGATAAAAATTCGTCTTTTGCCTTAGATGCTTTTTCTGCTTTTTCTTTGGCAATTCGCAATTCTTCATTTTTAGTTTCCAATGCTTTGTTGGCTTCTAGTTTTAATACATTGTTTTTATACAATGTTAAACTCAAAAGCGATAAAATGGAGATTAAAGCGATACTTAAAATGGTAACAATTTTAGAAAATCGCAAAGTAAAATTTTCCACAGGAGGTGAGGCAGAAGCTTTGGTAATTTCTGTAAAATCTTCTAATTGACGTTGTAAAATAAGGGTATAATCTATGCTGTATGCATAATTAACGCAAACAAAAGTAACGCATAAAGTAAAGAAAAGCCCCCTTTTCACTTATATAAAATAATGCTAAATGTATTGATTTACTTTTAAATATGCAATCAAATCTAACAATCTGTTGCTGTAACCAGTTTCGTTATCATACCATCCAACAATTTTCACCATATTTCCAATAACCGAGGTCAAACTTGCATCAAACAAACAGGAATTAGGATTCCCAATCACATCTACCGAAACAATTGGATCGTTGGTGTAAGCTAAAATTCCATTCAATTGATTTTTGGCAGCTTCTGCAAATAGTTGGTTGATTTCCTCTGGAGATTTTGGGTGTTTTACATAACAAGTAATATCGGTTAAAGAACCATTTGGAACTGGAACACGAATGCCACTTCCACCAATTTTTTGGTCTAATTCCGGAAAAATCTTAGTCAATGCTTTGGCAGCACCCGTAGTAGTTGGTACAATAGATTGTGCTGCACCACGAGCTCTTCGTAAATCTGCATGCGGTTGGTCGTGCAAACTTTGATCGGTAGTGTAAGAATGTACAGTGGTTATATAAGCGGATTCTATTTGGCAATTATCTTGTATTAATTGCAACATAGGTGCTGCATTGTTGGTAGTACAACTGGCATTGGAAATGATGTGATGCTCATGGGTTAATTTTCTCTCATTCACCCCTAAAACTACTGTTGGGATTTTTTCATCGGATGCTGGTGCAGAAATAATGACTTTTTTAACGTCATTTTTCAAATGAAAATTTGCACTTTCCATGGTTTTGAATTTTCCGGTGCTTTCTATCACAACTTCAACATCTTCCCAGCTTATATCCTCAGGATGTTGCCATTGGGTGTATTTTATTCTTTGATTTCCAATGACTAAAAAATTATTTTCCACCAAAACTTCTTCATGTAAAACCCCATGAATACTATCATACTGCAACAAATGCTTCATGGTTTCTATGGGAGCAATATCGTTAATGGCAACTACTTGAATATTCTCTCTCTTTAAAGATTGACGCAACAAAGTCCTTCCAATTCTTCCAAATCCATTAATTCCGATTGGTATTTTTTGCATTTTTTGGTTATTTAAGATCACAAATTTACAAAGTAAGCAAGCAAATTGTACTATTCTACTTACTTTTACTCTACTTAATTATACGAATATGGCTGCCAAACCTACTCGAAGAAATATTAAAAAGGGATTGCCACCCGGAGTACCCATGTTTACCGGATTTCAAAAAATGCATGCCCAAAGGGTAGAATTTTTATGGTTTACCTCCACAGAAATGGTATGTAAAGAAAATGCTACTTTACAAGAAGTAATGTCATATGCCAAAAAAGAAGGCGTACTTTGGATTAATATTGAGGGGTTGCATGAAGTAGAATTTATACAAGAATTATCTCAATTTTTAGGCTTACATAAATTAACTCAGGAGGATTTATTAAGCATGGACCAACGACCAAAAGTGGAGGAATTTCCTAGCTACACCCATTTGGTTTGCAGAATGTTAGAGTGGCAACCCAATGATAAAAACATCAAACAAGAACAATTAAGTTTGATTTTACAGCAACAATTGGTGGTAACTTACCAAGAAAAATCAGGAGATATTTTTACTGCCATTCGAAAGCGAATTCAAGAGAATACCGGTGTGGTTCGACAAAAAAAAGCGGAGTATTTGTTTTACTTGTTACTAGACTCTGTAGTGGATGAATATTTTACCATTACGGAGGAATTTGGGGAGCAATTAGAAACATTAGAAGATGAATTAATTGCAAAACCAAATCAGAATACCTTGGCAAAATTAAACCAATTGCGAAAAGAAAGTATGATGATTAGAAAAGCGGTTTATCCTATGCGTGAAGTGGTAAATAAAATGGAGAAAATGCAGGCAGAAGGCAAGTTTGGTGATTTGAAATGGTATTTGAGAGATTTGTATGACCACATCATTCAAGTAATGGATAGTTTGGAAATGTATCGAGAGCTTTCTTCTGGCTTGCTTGATTTGTACATGAACAGTTTGAGCAATAAAACCAACGACATCATGAAGGTACTTACGATGATGTCGGTTATTTTTATCCCGTTAACTTTTATAGTTGGGGTTTATGGTATGAATTTTCACCACATGCCCGAATTAGAAATGTCTTATGGCTACTTTGTAGTTTTGGGTGTGATGTTTTTGATTTTTTTAGGAATGTTGATTTATTTTAAAAGAAAAAAGTGGATGTAGCTCCACTTTTCTGATTTATAAAATATGTTTTTGAGCATGATAGGAACTTCTTACCAAAGCTCCGCTTTCTACATGTCGGAAGCCTAAAGATTTTCCTATTTCTTCGTATTTTTTAAATTGCTCAGGAGTTATAAATTCTTTTACTGGCAAGTGTTTTTTGGTAGGCTGTAAGTACTGACCAATAGTTACCACATCTACGTTGTGCTTGCGTAAATCGTGGAGTGTTTCAATTACTTCTTCTTCAGTTTCTCCTAAACCTAGCATGATACCCGATTTGGTTCTGCGAATACCTTGTTGTTTTAAGTATTGTAAAACCTCTAAACTTCTGTCGTATTTGGCTTGAATACGTACTTCACGGGTCAACCTTCGCACAGTTTCCATGTTGTGTGAAACAACTTCAGGATTGGCTTCTACAATTCTATCCAAATGTTTATGAATCCCTTGAAAGTCAGGAATTAAAGTTTCTAAAGTGGTTTCAGGGTTCATTCTTCTGATGGCTTGGATGGTTTCCAACCAAATAATGCTACCCATATCTTTCAAATCGTCTCTATCCACACTCGTAATCACCGCATGTTTGATATTCATGATTTTAATGGAGCGGGCTACTTTTTCGGGCTCTTCCCAGTCCACAGTTTCCGGCCTTCCGGTTTTAACACCGCAAAATCCGCAAGAGCGGGTACAAATATTTCCTAAAATCATAAAGGTAGCAGTACCTTCTCCCCAACATTCTCCCATATTTGGACAACTCCCTGAGGTACAAATGGTATGCAAATTATATTTATCTACCAATCCTCTAAGTTGTGTATATTTTTCACCTGTAGGAAGTTTAACTCTTAACCATTTTGGTTTGCCTACCGGAGGTTGTACATGCTCTAATACCGTGTTCATTTGTTCTGAAAAATTAGCAGTGCAAAGATATAAAGAAACTAAAAAAGCAAGATGCTTTTAGGGTTTTGTTTGCAGTTGCTATGGCAATTCTACAAAATCTAAATCTTTATTATGGGTTTCTTCAATACTCCAAGTAGCATACATACCCACTGCAAAAGAAAATACACCCACTAGTGCTGCAGCATGTATTACTCCGATGTTAACTTTTAATCCGTCAAAAGCAAACAGTAGGGTAGGAAGCAAGCCTCTTACCATATTTGGTACTGTGGTAGTGGCTGTACTTCGCAAGTTGGTGCCAAATTGTTCTGATGCAACCGTAACAAACATGGCCCAATAACCTGTACCTAATCCCAACCAAAAACAATAAAAATAATAGGTGCTTGCGGAACCATTGGGCCCATACAACATCAATAAAACTCCAATTATGGTAAAACCCATCATGCCTAAAATTGCTTTTTTTCGAGATTTTAAATAATGCGAAATAAATCCACTGGCAAAATCTCCAGCAGAAATTCCTATGTAAGCCCACATAATAGCTTTACCTGGTGTTAATGAAGGAATGCCCAAAGCAGCTGCAAACTGATTGGCCATTACGGCTAAAATCCCAATACAAAACCAAGTAGGAATACCAATAGCAATGGATTTAAGGTATTTAATTAGCAACTTTTTTCGAGTAAATAACCACCAAAAATGACCTTTCGAAATTTGTTTTTCACTTTCAATCTTTTGAAAAATCCCACTTTCCACAACTCCTATCCTTAAAAAAAGAAGCAGAATACCTAAAAATCCACCTATATAATAAGCCAAACTCCAATCTTGAGTAAATTCCACCGTAAGTTGTGCAAAAACGGCACCTAATAAACCAAATCCAGCTACAATAGAAGTACCCAAGGCTCTCAGTTCCTTAGGTAAACTTTCTGACACCAAGGTAATGCCTGCACCAAGCTCACCAGCCAGACCAATTCCAGCAATAAATCTTAAAGAGGCATAAATGATAGCAATGTTTTCTTTCGGAAAATTTGGTAAATAACCACAAGCAATATTTGCCAAAGAGTACACTAAAATAGAGCCAAATAATACGGAAAGTCTACCTTTTTTATCCCCTAAAACACCCCATAAAATTCCTCCCAAAAGCAATCCAAACATTTGCCAATTTAAAATCATGGTGCCCTCCACATCTGGGTTTAAACCTAAGTCAATCAAACTTGGAACACGAACAATTCCGAACAAAAGCAAATCGTAAATATCTACAAAATAGCCTAAAGCTGCTACTACAACCGGTAGAGTTAAGATGTTTTTAAAAGATATTTTTGCAGTTTTTTCCATTGCAATTGCTTTTAAATTCAAATGTAATAAAAACCAAAAAACCGCAACTTTTTATGTTACGGTTTTAGCAAAAGAAAGTTTGGAGTTAGTGTAAAATCTTAAACAACATTGGCTTCTTGTAAGCTAAAATCTAAAACTACCTGGTTTTTTAATAAGTCTTTCATGGTTTCACGCTTTCTAATCAAATGGGCTTTTCCTTCGTACCAAAGCACTTCTGCCGGACGAAAGCGAGAGTTGTAGTTAGATGCCATCGAAAAGCAATAAGCACCAGCATTGTGAAAACACAACAAATCACCTTCTTTAATTTCGGTAATTCTTCTGTTATTGGCAAAAGTGTCTGTTTCGCAAATATAGCCTACCACCGAGTAAAAACGCTCTTTCCCATCTGGGTTAGAAATGTTTTCGATATGGTGGTATGAACCATAAAACATCGGACGAATCAAATGGTTAAAGCCAGAATCAATTCCTGCAAAAATGGTAGAAGTAGTTTGTTTTACCACATTTACTTTGGCAACAAAATATCCGGCTTGACTCACTAAAAACTTTCCAGGTTCAAACGTCAAGGTCAAACTTCTTCCATATTCTTTTTCAAAAGCCAAAAAACGTTCGGTTAAACGCTCACCTAGTTCTTCAATATTGGTTTCAATATCGTCTTTTTTATACGGAACTTTAAATCCGCTTCCAAAGTCAATAAATTCTAAATTGGTAAAGTTTTTGGCAGCATTAAATAAAATTTCTGCAGCATACAAAAACACATCAATATCTAAAATATCCGATCCGGTATGCATGTGAATCCCGTTAATATGCATGCCAGTGTTTTCAACAATACGTAACAAATGCGGCATTTGATGAATAGAAATTCCGAATTTACTATCAATATGTCCTACTGAAATATTAGAGTTTCCACCTGCCATTACGTGAGGATTGATTCGAATACAAACCGGAATTTTAGGAAATTGTGTGCCAAACTGCTCTAAAATCGAAAGGTTGTCAATATTAATTTGCACCCCCATGTGTGCCACTTCAATAATTTCTTCTAACGACACCCCATTAGGAGTAAAAATAATGCGTTGAGGTTCAAAGCCCGCTTCCAATCCAAGCAACACTTCTTGAATAGATACCGTATCTAAGCCAGAGCCCAGTTCTTTCATCAATTTTAAAATCGAAACATTTGACAAAGCCTTCACAGCATAATTAATTCTAAGTTGGTCCACCTTTGCAAACGCTTTGGTCAATCGGTCATATTGCGAAATAATTCGGTGTGCATCATACACAAAAACTGGTGATCCAAAGCGGTTGGCAATACTTACTAATTGGTTATTTTCCATGGTTCATTTCTTAATTGGAGGGCAAAAATAGCATGCTAATTTTAATTTTCTAATTTTTATCACACGACATCACAAAAAATAACGAAATGTTATAAATATATCAATTAACATCTAGTTTTGTTGTTTTTTATCGCTATTCCCACTTTCCGTTTTAGTTTGTTTGCAAAATTGGGCATTGGTAATCTGCTGTTCAAAGCTTCCGTTGGTCGCTTTGGCAGCACAACCACTGCTGCCAATTTTGCTACACAAAGCTATCACTGCAATTGGGGCGAGTGCATCAACTACTCATACAAAAGCATGTAAGAATAAACTCCATGTTTCGTTGCATATTTCACTACAAAAAATCGTTTTTGGTTAGTAAAATTGAAAAATGAGATAAAAATCTCGCTTTGTGTTGCAAAATCTTGCAAAATTTAAAGTCCACCATTGCCTTCATTTTGAAATTACTTTTGTATTTTTGTGACCATTAATTGAGTAAGATCTAAACTTCAAAACATGAACATTCACGAATACCAAGGAAAAGAAATTTTATCCAAATACGGAGTGAGAGTACAGAGAGGAATTGTTGCTAACAATCCGGTAGAAGCAGTAGCTGCTGCAAAACAATTAACTGCCGAAACAGGAACTAGCTGGTACGTAATCAAGGCACAAATCCATGCAGGAGGAAGAGGAAAAGGAGGAGGAGTTAAGTTGGCTAAAAACTTAGAGCAAGTTACCGAAATTTCTGAGCAAATCATCGGAATGCAATTAATTACTCCACAAACCCCACCTGAAGGAAAAACAGTACACAAAGTTTTGATTGCAGAAGATGTGTACTATCCTGGAGAAAGTGAAACTAAAGAATTTTATATGTCTATTTTATTAAATCGTTCTAAAGGAAGAAACATGATCATGTATTCTACCGAAGGAGGAATGGACATTGAAGAAGTAGCAGAAAAAACCCCACATTTAATTTTTACCGAAGAAATCGATCCAGCTTACGGATTACAAGGTTTTCAAGCTCGTAGAGTTGCTTTTAACTTAGGTTTGAGTGGCAATGCGTTTAAAGAAATGGTAAAATTTGTAGAGTCATTGTACGCAGCTTATGTTGGTTCAGATGCTTCGTTATTTGAAATTAACCCTGTATTAAAAACATCTGACAATAAAATTTTAGCAGTAGATGCAAAAGTTGGTTTGGATGACAACGCATTGTATCGTCAACAAAAAATTGCCGAAATGCGTGATGTAAGAGAAGAAAACCCAATTGAAGTTGAAGCCAAAGAAGCCGGATTAAATTACGTTGATTTAGATGGTACTGTTGGATGTATGGTAAACGGAGCAGGTTTGGCAATGGCTACCATGGATTTGATCAAATATGCAGGTTTTGAACCGGCTAACTTTTTAGATGTTGGTGGAACTGCAGATGCCAAAAGAGTAGAAACTGCTTTCAGAATTATTTTAAAAGATCCGAATGTAAAAGCTATTTTAATCAACATTTTTGGTGGAATCGTTCGTTGCGACAGAGTTGCACAAGGGGTGGTAGATGCTTACAAAAATATGGGTGACGATATTAAAGTGCCAATTATTGTAAGATTACAAGGAACCAATGCGGACATTGCAAAAGAATTGATCGACAATTCCGGAATGCCAATTTTATCTGCGGTTGAATTCCAAGAAGCAGCAGACCAAGTACAAGTTGCCTTGAGTTAATTTGTTAGATTTGATATAAAATCCCGAGTTTTTTAGCTCGGGATTTTTTTTGTAGTTATTTAGTTTTAAACATTAAACATAAAATAATATTAAAAAGCCTAAGCCTTGTCAAGCTGAAATGAATTCAGCTTCTCAATTTAGATTCTAAATCAAATTCTGAAATACAAAAGCTTTGTTTTTAGGGTCGATTATATGTAATAAAAAAACCACAGCTCCGAAGATTTGTGGTTTTTAATCAAGTTTGGTTAGAAAGCTTTTTAAATATCGTCAAAATCTACATCAGTGTAGCTTGATTTTCCGTCTTCTGAACGATATTCTTTTTTAAAGTCTTTTTGATGACGTTCTGAAATCACTTCTTCTCCTTTGTTATTAATTACAAAAGAAGTCATTTCGTCTAAAATTTCTCTAAAAGCAGCAAAGTCTTCTTTGTACAAATAGATTTTATGTTTTTTGAAATGAAAAGAACCGTCTTCTTCGGTAAATTTTTTTGATTCGGTAATAGTGATGTAGTAATCGTCTGCTTTGGTGGATCTTACGTCAAAGAAATAAGTTCTTCTCCCTGCTCTCAATACTTTAGAAAAGATTTCATCTTTTTCTAACATGTCTTTTTCGCTCATATTCTTTCTGTCAATTTGAATTAGTTTGAAACCAAAAGTCTAAAAAAAAATGGAAACTTCAAAATAATTATTTCATTTCTTTTTCTTGCAATTGTTTCTCCAGCAAATTGGCATAAGTACCCTGAAGGTTTACTAATTCATTATGAGTGCCTTGTTCTAAAATTTTTCCTTCTTCTAACACCAAAATATAGTCGGCATGTTTTACACTTGATACCCTATGGCTGACGATAATGGTGGTTTTATTTTGCGAAACTTGGTATAAATTTTTTAAAATAATTTCTTCAGTTTCCATATCAACTGCGGAAAGACAATCGTCAAACAAAATCAAGGAATGCTCTTTTAATAAAGCTCTTGCAATAGATATTCTTTGTTTTTGTCCGCCTGATAAGTTAATACCCCTTTCACCCAACATGGTTTGATATCCATCTTTTAAATCGATAATGTTGTGATGTACATAAGCCATTTCACAAACTTTTTCAATTTCTTGTTGTGAAGCTTCGGGTTTGCCAAATTTTACGTTTTCGGCTATAGTCATCGAAAACAAAAAACCATCTTGAGGCACCACGGAAATTTCATCCCTCAATACACCTAATGGGATTTTTTGAATGGGTATGCCATCAATAAATATTTCTCCACTACTAGCTTCGTATAATCTATTTATTAGAGATAATAAGGTGGTTTTACCACTTCCGGTTTTGCCAATAATTGCCAAAGTTTGTCCGGGATTTACTTCAAAAGAAATGTTTTTTAATGCTTCTATACCCGTATCTGGGTAAGTAAACGACACATTTTTAAAGTGCAATTTTCCTTGGACATGGTCAACGGAAAGTACCTCTTTGTCCTCAATATCAGGTTTGATTTTTAAAAATTGATTGATTCTTTTTTGCGATGCTTCTGCTTCTTGCACCAAAGAACTTACCCACCCGATAGATGCAACTGGCCATGTAAGCATGTTTACATACAAGATAAATTCAGCTATTACCCCAATTTGAGTAATTTCATTGTCCAGATACATTTTTCCACCAATAAAAATTACCACGAGGTTGCTCAAGCCAATTAACAATATCATCAACGGACCAAATAATGCATTGATTTTTGCCAAACTTAAATTTTTGGTTTTGCTGTCGGAGGTGATTTTTTCAAAATCTTTTTCCTTGTCGTTCTCTAATGCAAAGGCTTTTACTACTCTAATTCCAGAGAAAAATTCTTGCACAAAACTCGATAAATTGGATAAGTTCTCTTGGTATTTGGTGCTGCGAACATGAATAGCTGCACTTACTTTGTAAATGGTATATGACAATAATGGCAGTGGTAAAAGCGTATAAATGGTAAGTTTTGGGGAAACATTCCACATATAAATAATAACCACTGCAAATCTAATCAAAGTGTTAATGGTATACATTACGGCAGGACCAACATACATGCGTACTTTTCCCACATCTTCACTAATACGGTTCATCAAATCACCAATGCGATTTTGCTTGTAAAAGTTTAACGAAAGTTTTTGGTAGTGGGCATATACTTCGTTTTTCAAATCATACTCCACATGCCTTGACATCACAATTAAGGTTTGTCGCATTAAAAAGGTCAAAAAACCATATACCAATGTAGTACCAATAATAAGCAAAAGCGATTCGGTTAGTATCCAAGTGGCTTCTTTCATTTGTGCATCGGTAGCGTTGGTTGGAAAGTTGGTAACCGTAGTGATGGATTTATTCACTAATTTAGGCGTATATAATGCAAAAAATTGTGCAATAATAGTAATGGCAATACCACCTAAAAAGTGCAATTTATATTTTATAAAGTATTGGTTGAGATGTTGTAATTCTTTCATGAATTCTTTAAAACTTGGTAAAAGTAACCAATGTATTTGGTAAAATACTTAAAAAAAGGTAAAATTTAAGACGGATTAACGATGCATTATCTACAAAGAAAACCTAAAAAGTAAGGCTAAAATTAATTTATCTTAAATTAAAACCTATATTTGTAATCAAATTATTAATATAAACTTCTATTTCACATGACAGACGGTTTGTTAACTTCGCAAGAAATCATTCATTCTGATCCAGTTTTCGGACAATTGTCTTTTGACAACCACGAACAAGTAGTGTTTTGTCAAGACAAAGAAACAGGATTAAAAGCCATTATCGGTATTCACAACACAGTATTGGGTCCAGCTTTAGGTGGAACACGTATGTGGAGTTATCAAAACGAATGGGAAGCATTAAACGATGTATTGCGATTGTCAAGAGGGATGACCTTTAAGTCGGCTGTGGCAGGATTGAATTTAGGTGGAGGAAAAGCTGTAATTATTGGTGATGCCAAAACCCAAAAAACACCTGAGTTGATGAGAAAATTCGGTGAGTTTGTACATTCTTTATCTGGAAAATACATTACAGCAGAAGATGTTGGAATGACCACTGCCGATATGGATACAGTTCATGATGTAACTCCTCACGTTACCGGAATTTCTGAATCAAGAGGAGGAAGCGGAAATCCATCGCCTGTAACTGCTTATGGAGTTTACATGGGAATGAAAGCAGCTGCCAAACACCAATATGGATCGGATAACTTGGAAGGAAAGAAAGTTTTGGTACAGGGAATCGGGCATGTAGGAGAGACATTGGTGGAATACTTAACCAAAGAAAATGCAAAAGTTTTTATTACCGATATCAACGAAGCTAGATTAGAGGAAGTAAGTAAAAAATATGGTGCCATTATTTTTGCTGGTGACGATATTTATAGTGCAGAAATGGACATTTACGCTCCATGTGCATTGGGTGCAACTGTAAATGACGAATGTTTGAGCAAAATCAAAGCTACCATTATTGCTGGTGCTGCAAACAATCAGTTGGCAGACGAAAACAAACACGGTTTGTTGTTACAACAAAAAGGAATTGTTTATGCTCCTGATTTTGTTATCAATGCTGGAGGGATCATTAATGTATATGCCGAAATTGCCAAATATGACAAAGCAGAGGCAATGAAACGCACCGAAAATATTTACCATACTACTTTGGAAATATTGCAAATTGCTCAAAAAAATCAAATCACAACCCACCAAGCAGCATTGCAAGTGGCTCAAAGTAGAATTGAAGAGCGTAAAAAGCAAAATCTGAAATAGTATTTTCAAAATATTACCTATTTTTGCGGAGCTAAATTTATTTGGCTCCGTTTTTATTATTTAAAAGTTCTTTACACGTGCTCAACAGACGACATCTTCGATTAAAAGTTTTACAAACCATATATGCCATGCTGCAAAGCGATTCGGATGATTTGGTGAAATACGAAAAAACTTTGTTACATTCCATGCAAGTAATGGAAGATATTTATCTTTTAATGATGTCTGCTTTTGTAGAAATTCGTCAGAAAGAAGAAGAATACATAGAAGTTGCTAAAAAGAAACACTTGGCAACTCCTGAAGAAAGAAATCCCAACTTAAAATTTGTTCAAAATCAAGTTTTGTTGCATTTGGCTTCTTTACAAGATTTGAAAGACCGAATGGAACAACGAAAATTGTTTTATTGGAAAAACAACGATGATGCCATTTTGTGGCTCATACAAGCCATCAAAGAAAGCGATTTGTACCAAGATTACCTGCAAGACAAAAAACAATCATGGGAAAATGATTTGGCTTTTGTTCGTAAAATGTTTGAAGAAATTATTGCTCCAAACAACAAATTATACGAATTGATGGAAGATAACTACATGCAATGGGCAGACGATTTTCCGTTGGTAAATTCCTTTATATTAAAACAATTAAAAACTTGGGAAAAAGGAAGAAATGCTTTCCAACTTTCTCCTTTATTTAAAGATTTGGAGGATAAAGATTTTGCCTTAGAGTTATTCCGAAAAGTGATGTTGAATTACAAAACTTTGCAAAAAGAATACGAAAACAAAACTCCTAATTGGGACATGGAGCGTATTGCTTTAATGGATATTATTTTGTTGAATATGGCCATTGCAGAATTTTTGTATTTCTCCAGTATTCCTATCAAAGTAACTATTAACGAATATTTAGAAATAGCCAAAGAGTACTCAACTCCAAATAGTGCTATTTTTATTAATGGAGTTTTAGACCAATTGGTTAAAACTGAAGAAAACAAAACACGCTACCGTAAAGTTGGTAGAGGATTGATGTAATTAATTTAAAAGCAAATTCAAATGAAAAAAAGTATTTTTTTAGCTGGAATTTTATTGGTTGCAATGGCTTGTAAAAACGACCAAGCAAGTAATTTGATTGATCCAAATGCACAAGATGTGTCCATGGAAGATTACCAAAAGAAGCCTGAAGAGAATAATTCATTGAAGCAAGATGCAAATGCTGCACCAGTTGTAGAATCCAATACAAGTAACGGCAAATTCCCAGTAATCAAATTCAATAAAGACGTACATGATTTTGGAGATATAACCGATGGAGATAAAGTGGATTATACGTTTACTTTTACCAATACTGGTGAGGCAGACTTAATCATAAGTAATGCAGCTGGATCGTGCGGATGTACAGTTCCGGAGTTTCCAAAAGAACCTATCAAGCCAGGAAAAAAAGGAAAAATGAAAGTATCCTTTGATAGTTCTGGAAAGCCAGGAAACCAACAAAAAACGGTAACCATTACTTCTAATACTGCTACCGGAAACGACATATTGACCATAAAGGCCAATGTATTACCTAAAAATCAATAATTAAAACCTAACCTTATGGGAGAACTATCTCAATTTTTGCCAATTATCTTAATGTTTGTAGTAATCTATTTTTTCATGATTTTACCACAACAAAAAAGAGCCAAAAAAGAAAAACAATTTGAAAACAACTTAAAAGTAGGCGATAAAATCATTACCAAAAGCGGCATGCACGGTCGTGTTTCTGAATTATCCACAGAAACAGTAGTGATAGAAACTATGGCAGGTAAAATCAAAATGGAGCGTTCAGCAATTTCTATGGAGCTAAGTATGAAATTGCAAGCTGCGAAATAAGAAAAAGACGTTAATTAGCCCTCCAAATCGAAGGGCTTTTTTTATTTTTGGAGTTCATAAATCAATCTTCTTTCCAATGAACTATATTCTTTTTGACGGAACCGTTCGCAATAGCTTACTACCATTTACTTTCACCAGACCAGTAGCCGATATTAGAGTTGGTATTTTGACCATTAGAGAAAAATGGGAAAAGTATTTAGGGTATACTACCACCACATTAACAGAAGACTATTTGATGGAAAAATACCCCATGGTTGAAATGGAGGAGAATATTTTAATCAATGCCTCATTTTTACCTAATGAAATCTTGGTAGAAATGATTCTAAACCTCGAAAAAAATCAAGCCATTGTTTACGAAGAAGAAATAGTAGCTTTTTATAGCGAAAATACACAACAGGAGATTGATTTTGACACCTACGAAATGTTGCCTCTAGAAAATGAGGTAATGCAAATTGTACATACTTGGGATATTTTTTCCAAAAATGACAAAGCCATTCGTGATGATTTTGAACTTTTGACCCAAGACAGAATGTCGCAACCCATTCCAAAATCAGTAAATGTAATTGATCCTGAGCATGTTTTTATTGAAGAAGGTGCCAAGTTAGAGTTTGTTACGTTAAATGCTTCTACGGGGCCAATTTACATCGGTAAAGATGCAGAAATCATGGAAGGATCTGTAATAAGAGGTCCATTTGCTTTGTGCGAACATGCACAGGTTAAATTAGCAACTAAAATTTATGGAGCCACCACAGTTGGTCCACATTGTAGGGTAGGAGGCGAGATCAATAATTCGGTATTATTTGCATACTCCAACAAAGGACACGATGGTTTTTTAGGAAATTCAGTTTTAGGAGAGTGGTGTAATATTGGAGCTGACAGCAACAATTCAAATTTAAAGAACAACTACGAGGAAGTAAAATTGTGGAGTTATGAAACTGGCTCGTTTCAAAAAACGGGATTACAATTTTGTGGTTTAATGATGGGTGATCATAGTAAGTGTGGCATCAATACCATGTTCAATACCGGTACAGTAGTTGGTGTAAGTGCCAATATTTTTGGCAGTGGATTCCCTAGAAATTTTGTACCAAGCTTTGCTTGGGGTGGAGCATCTGGTTTTACCACTTACCAAACCAAAAAAGCATTCGAAACTGCTCGTATTGTGATGAGTAGAAGAGGAGTGGTTTTAGACGAAGTTGAGCAAAAAATATTAGAATTTGTTTTTGAAGAAACTGCCAAATGGCGAAATTTTTAAAAACTTTTATAAATATCTAGTAAATTTTCTACAGTTAAAGGTTTAGATATAAAACCTTTAACCATTGCATAATTTTTGGTTTTTTCAAAGTCTGCCGGATCAACTGTAGAGGATAAAATTACAACATGAATTTTTTGATAGCTTTCGTCGTTTTGAATGGTATTTAAAAAATCCCAGCCATTCATAACGGGCATGTTTAAGTCTAATAAAATAAGTTGAGGTAAATGATTTTTTTGAAGCAAATCTTCTAATTTTTCTACTCCTTCTAATCCATTACTTGCGGAATGTATGGTAGAGGTAACTCCAGATTTTTCAATAATTCTTTTACAAATCATTAAAGTTACCATATCGTCATCAATACAAAAAATACCCTCCATTATTCAGGATTTTTAAAGTTTAAGTTAAATGTTGTGCCTTGATTTACTTCACTCTCAACTGAAATTTCACCACCCAAGGATTTCATTTGATTTTTTACCAAATATAAACCAATTCCTTTTCCTTCGGTATTTGGATGGAACCTTTGGTATAAGCCAAAAAGTTTATGCTGGTTTAATTCCATATCAATTCCAATTCCGTTATCCATTATTTTCACCAAAACTCCCTTAGAACTTTCTTCAGATGTGATGGTGATTTTACAAACTTCTTGTTTATGGTTTTGATATTTTATAGCATTATTAATCAAATTTATGAAAATATTTTCAGCATAAGACTTATGGAACCAAATTTCGGTACATTTTAAATCTAATTCAAATTGTGTAGTTTGTGCATCAATTTGGTTTTTCAGTAATTGTTTACAGTCATTTACCAAATCTTCAATTTTAATCCATTCATAGGATACTTCTGCATCTCTTATTACAATAGTTTGAATCAGGTCTTCAATGGTTTCATTGAGCAAAAAAGTAGATTTTTGGTAGCCATTAATTAATTCTAACAAGGATGCGTCTTCGATGTCGTAATCTTTTATTAACTCGTTGAGAGCCAATAAATTGGATAATGGAGCTCTAAAATTATGCGAGGTGATGTAAGAAAACTGTTTTAAATCTTCTAACGATTTTTGTAATTCGGAAATTAATTTTTCACGTTCTACTTCGCGTTCTTTTTCCAGTGTTATATCACGAATAATAGAGATAAAATGAGTGATTTCCTCATTTTTATCAAAAATTGGCACAAACGAAAATTGTAGCCAAATATGTACATCTTCTTTACTTTTTGCAGGTAATTCAACAATACAATCTTGATGAAACATTAATTTTTCAATACAACTTTGGTAAGATTCTGAAAATTTAATTTGCTCTATGAATACTTTTTCCAATCCATTATTTTGTATTTCTTTTTCGCTGTAACCTGTAATTTTTTCAAAAGATTGGTTGGTAAATAATACTTTAGGAAATTTACCTTGCTCTTGGTTACCTTCTAAAATTAATATCGCTTCTTTACTGTTTAATATTACAGATTCTAAAAGTTGTAATCGAATTTCTTCATTTTTAAATTTAGAAACATCTACCAAAGAGCCTACTAATTGAATTTCTCCAACTTCATTTTCTTGAACTTCTACAATACTTTGAAAATATTTGAATTCATTTTGTTTGGTTTTAATTTGAACAATATCACTATAATTTACGTCTTTTTGCTTTTCATTAACTAAATGATACACTTCTAACGAAAATCGCATGTGGTCTTGTGGATGAATTTTATCAAACAACCATTTTAATTCGTTTTCCACTTCATTGGTGTCATAACCTAATTGCGAAGAAATATTTTTTGACCAGTGAAACTTTTTTTGGTTCAAATCCCAAATCCATAAAACTTCTAAAGAATTGCTGGTAGCTTTTAAAGAAGTTGTAGGGGAACTAATTACATTTATTGGATTGTTCTTCCTTTTGAAGAAAATGAAAATAAAGGTTCCCATCAAAAAGTAATGAATCAAAAAAAACAAGTGGTTAACTTCACTTTGATTATGCAAATAAAAAGTGCTTATAACCAAAAGCACTACAAGTAGAATTGAAATGGAATGTTGGGGTAATTTCATTAGAGCGAATTTAAGAAAAAAACTAAGATTCTACATATTTTAGTTTAATTTCGCAATAAAAATACATTATCAAGATATAATTTTAAATTAATAGTAAAAAAATAAGTGATGTCATTAAAAATAAGAGCATTTACATACCAATTCCTTTCTTTTTTTGTTGGATTTTTACCAATCAAAATTTTATTAAATCAATTGGTGATTGCATCTTCATGGTGGGCTTCGGTTGCTGCATTTGTGGTAGTATTGATTATAGCACCAAAGTTTCAACTAACCAAAGTAGATGGAAAAGAAGTAATTGCAATGAGTTGGATATTTTTAAAGGGAATTAGATTTTTGAAGTAACTTCTTTTGGAGTTCTTTGTTTCTTGATGATTGGAATAAAGTAACTCAACGTATAGTTGAAACCAACACCAAAATTTCCACTATTATAAGTTCGATTAAAACCCGGAATGTAAAGATTCTCAAATCCTCCTGGTTGGCTTTGTGTAACCAAAAAGTGTAATCGAAGGCTAAATCCGGCATACAAGTTTTTAAAAGTTTCTGCTTTAAAACCCAAGACAAACTCAGCCCATTGAGCAGTGAGTCCGTCCCATTTTTCACCAGAAGCTATCCATTGGTTTTCCCCTAAATACGGGTTGGTTTGGTAAATTCTGTATTGGTCCAACTGTTGGCTAAAAGTACCGATGGCATATCGCAAACCTAAATAAATTTGGTTGTCCATGTCCAACCAGTTTTCGTAAAAATTCAAATCAGCACCAATTTTAAGGTAGCTACCCTTGGTAGTAAAAATCACTCGAGCATCTTCGGTTGTTTTGTTTTCGTTGCCAATTTCGGCAGCTAAGTATATTTTTTTAGAAATTCTAAAGTCCCCAACAACTTCCAAACCTTGGTAGTTTTTGTCGTAAAAGCTTCTGGCCAATCTTGACAAATCTGCACCAACTCTCAAGCCATATCGATCTGTTTTTACAAAAGTTGAGTCTTGCTGAGCCATTAACACCAAACTACCCAACCAAAAAAAACTAAAAATATATTTTAACATGTACATCTTTACTAGAATTAATTTGGTTGTTGGTTACTTGCATTTGGTTGATCCAAAACAAATTATCGTTATTCGGATTGGAAACGATTGGTTGTGTAAGGTTTTGATAAATTGTTTTAAAGCCACAAGCACGATTTAAATAAATATCTTGTGTTTGGTAATTAAACTGTACAATATCTTCGTTTTTGGTGTCGTCATTATTAGCATTAAAAATTAATCGATAGGTGGTTTGTAGCTCCAAGCTTTTTAACGGGATGCTAATTTTATTAGCAGTAATGGTATATTGTGGAGTTCCAAGTAAATCACTGTTAAAATTCAATCGTTCATTCGAGTTGATTTCTTGAACCGTTAAGTTTTGCACATTTTTTAAGATGGTAGTTTCTACGGCATCATAAAATTCTATGGTTAGCATTGGAGTAGTCTCGGTGGCAGGGTCGCAAATATCATCTTTTTCGCAGTTGGTGGTTACCAACATAAAGGCAAAAGCAAAAAAGTAAATTTTAATGTATTTAAAAAAGTTCATTTACGCATTTTTTAGAGTAAGCAAAACTACATTTTCTACGTGATAAGTTTGCGGAAACATATCTACCGGTTGAATTTTTTGTACTTCGTATTTTTCATCTAGCAAAGCCAAATCTCTGGCTTGAGTGGCAGAATTACAACTTACGTACACAATTTTTGGAGCTTCTATCTTCAACAATTGAGCAACCACATCTGCATGCATGCCATCGCGAGGGGGGTCGGTAATTACCACATCTGGTTTGCCATGACGAGCAATAAACTCGTCATTAAACACATTTTTCATGTCACCTACCTCAAAATGACAATTGCCAATTTGGTTGTTTTTGGCATTTTCCTCTGCATCTTTAATGGCATCTGCAACAGCTTCCACTCCCACTACTTTTTTGGCTAATTTTGACACAAACAAGGCAATGGTTCCGGTTCCTGTATACAAATCAAAAACCACTTCTTTACCACTCAATTGGGCAAAATCTCTGGTAATTTGGTATAATTCGTAAGCTTGTTTGCTGTTGGTTTGGTAAAAAGATTTGGCTTGGATTTTAAATTTTAATCCTTCCATTTCTTCTTCAATAAAATTTTTACCAGCAAAACAAACCACTTCTTGGTCGTAAATAGTATCGTTTGCCTTTTGGTTGATGACGTATTGCAACGAAGTAATTTCCGGAAAATTTTGTTCCAAATATCTCATTACCATGGCAATTTCTTTTTCCATAGGAGCATAAAACTGCACCAAAACCATGATTTCTCCAATGCTAGAAGTTCGAATCATTAACGAACGCATCAAACCGGTTTGCTGCCTCGGACTATAAAACGGAATTTGGTTTTGCATACAAAATGCTTTCAAACCATTTCTAATAGCATTGGAAGGATCTGGCTGCAAATAACAATGATCGATATCTAGAATTTTATCCCACATTTTCGGGATGTGAAAACCCAAAGCATGTTCTCGGTCAATTACCTCTTCTGAGGCAATTTGTTCCGGGGTCAGCCATTTGGTGTTCGAAAAAGAGAACTCCATTTTGTTGCGGTAGTAAAAAATATCTTTTGAGCCAACTATGGGAGTCATTTCAGGCAAAGTAACCTTTCCAATTCGCTTTAAATGATTCCAAACTTCGTTTTGTTTGTATTTTAATTGTGCTTCGTATTGCATGTTTTGCCATTTGCACCCACCACAATAGCCAAAATGACTACAAATAGGAGGAATTCTGTCAGCACTTTTTTCATGAAAGTGAATGGCAATTCCTTCGTAATACTTACTTTTCTTTTTAAAAACCTTTACATCCACTACATCTCCAGGTACCACATTCGGAATCAATACAATCTTACCATCTTCAGCTTTTCCTACACAAACTCCTTTGCTTCCGGCATCGATGACCAAAATTTTAGATAAAATGATGTTTTCTTTTCTCTTTCTACTCATAAGGCAAAAGTAGTTTTTTTACCGTAACTAAAAAGCTAAAATAGGAGGCAAAATAGCGAGAAGTTGGGTTAATTTTTGTATATTCGTATGTATCAAAAAAAAGCAAATGAAAAAACTCACTTACCTGTTATTGGTATGCTTGTTGTTTAGTTGTGCGGAAAAAAATTATTCCGACATACACGAAGCAAAAACTTCTTTAGATTACCAAGGTACTTATGTGGGAACCTTGCCTTGTGCAGATTGCGAAGGCATAGCTACCAAATTAATCTTAGCTGAAGATACTTTTTCTTTAGAAACAACCTACTTAGGGAAAAGCCAAGAAGTTATTTCCAATACAGGGACTTACAGTTGGACCAAGCAAAAAAACGTAATTCAATTGTCAAACCAAGATTATTATTGGGTGATAGAAAACCAATTGGTAAAATTAGACATGCAAGGAAATAAAATTTCCGGAGCTTTGGCAGATAAATATTACTTGAAAAAAGAGATGCCCATACAAAGTCCGATTATTGGTACATGGAAGATTACCGAAATCATGGGACAACCGATAAAAACCATAGGGGCTAAAATTCCTGTTTTGAAATTTAGTTCAGATGGCAGATTTTCCGGAAATGCCGGTTGTAACACCATAGGTGGGGCTTTTGTGCTAAAAGAACCGCTAGGCATTCAGTTTTCAAAAATGATAAGTACCCTAATGGCTTGTGCAGATATGCAACAAGAGGAGCAACTAAAGCAAGCTTTAGAAACTACGGATAATTTTTCGTTATCGGAAAACCGACTCACTTTAAACAAAGGCAGAATGGCTCCGTTGGTAACCTTAATAAAAATGCCCTAATGCCAAGAGTAATTGCCATTGATTGGGGATCCAAACGAGTTGGTTTGGCTATTACAGACGAGTTGCAGTTGATTGCTTCTCCGTTAACTACTGTGGATACCAAAGATATTTGGACCTACTTACAAACTTATTTTATTAAAGAAAATGTGGTAAAAGCCGTGATAGGTTTGCCGTTACAAATGAACGGACTACCTTCGGAGAGCCAAGGGAGAATAGAGCAATTTGTAAAAGAGTTTCAAAACAAATTTCCGGATATCCAAGTGGTAAGGATTGATGAACGATTTACCTCTAAAATGGCATCTCAAAGCATGGTGCAAAGTGGGATGCGAAAAAGCCAACGGCAAAACAAAGGCAATGTGGACCAAATTGCAGCCACCATTTTGCTACAAGATTATTTGTTGCGAAAGGCGATTAGTTAAGAGAAGGAGTATATATTATAAGAGATGTATAATAGTTAGGCAATATTATAAAAAAACCGAAAATTATGGCAAAGATTTACAGAAGTATAACTGAACCCGAAAGGAAAAATCTGACTTGGTCGGAAACATGGCTTAATGAAGACAAAGGTCTAATTAAGAATTATGAAGTTGGTAAGTCATTAGCAATTAAGGAACCAGAATTAGCTGATAAAGCTAGAAGAGGAGAATTACCTATACTCTACTACAAAGGTGGAGTTGAAAAAAATTTAAAGAAAAAAGAGAAAATAGGAGCATTAAACTATATTGCAATGTGGCAAGGACTTAGAGGAGAGGATTTAAACATTGATACTAGTAAAGAAGTTGTTATCACTTGCTCAAAAACTAATGTAAAAGTTACATTTACAATGGACTTAGAAAAACTTAAAAACTAATCTAATGAAATTTTTGGCAATTGACGTAGAAACTGCCAATTCTGACATGGCATCTATTTGTCAAATCGGATTTGTAATTTATGAAAATGGACAAATAAAAAAAGAGTGGTCTAGTTTAATAAACCCTGAGGATTATTTTGATTATTGGAATATTTCAATACATAACATAAAAGAAGAAGATGTAATTAACAGTCCAAAATTTACAGAAATCTATGAATTTATAAAACATCATTTGGAAAACTATATTTGTGTTTGTCACACTCATTTTGACAGAGTCTCAATAAATCGAACATGTGAGAAATATGGATTACCTACAATTAAAAATAATTGGATTGATACCGCTAAAGTATCAAGAAGATGTTGGGAGGAATTTGCTAATAAAGGTTATGGACTTGCAAATGTTTGCAAAAAATTAAATTACAATTTTAATCATCATGATGCGTTAGAAGACGCTAAAGCAAGTGCTCATATTTTACTTTCGGCTATTAAAGAAAAAGGGAACACGATTGATGATTGGATTATAAGGCTTAATAAACCATTTTTAGCAGATTCTAAAAACTATAGTGATTCTATTTCCAAAGATGGTAACCCAGATGGTAGTCTATTCGGGGAAGTTTTAGTTTTTACAGGTTCATTACAAATTTCAAGAATTGAAGCTTCAGCATTAGCATCTGAAATTGGTTGTAAAGTAGTTAACGGTGTTACTAAACAAACAACTTTACTTGTTGTTGGCGACCAAGATTTAAGTAAACTTGGAGGAAAAGAGAAAAGTTCAAAACATATAAAAGCAGAGGAATTAAAAAAGAATGGACATAATATAAGGATACTAAAAGAATCTGATTTCATTGCACTTTATGAATCTCATAAAATATCTGAAAAATAACTTAGCCTAACCCCTACTTTGCATCATGCTTCCCGTTTTTATCCTGACAGCACTATGTAAAGTAGCATACGATGGAGGCTATCCTTTTGACGATACTACACTCAATGGCAAACAGAAAAAAAAGGAAGTTTTCATTGTCAGATTCGTTAATTTAAACAATAAAGAAGAAAAGAAAAAACGACCTTTGCAAAAATAACTAATGGAAAACTTTGATGAATATTTAAGACAAGGCGAGCCGAACAAAGCAGAGAAAGCAAAAGTTTGGAAAACGGCTATTGGCTTGCAACAAGTGGACGGTTTAAAAACATCTGAATATCTTATTGAAACGGCCAAACAAAATATTGAAGGCGACATTACTTTTGACGAAGTAAAAAAACGCATAGAAACTTACTACCAACAACTCCCGATAACTATCGGGACAACCAAATTAGACGAAGACAGAACCGAAGAAGCAGACAAAGTTTCTGCAAGAATTGCTGAAATGTTGAGTGAACAAACCTTTACATTTTCACCGGCAGAATACTTGAACATTCATCGCAGGTTGTTTATAGGTATTTACAAATTCGCAGGAAAAATTCGTGATTACAACATCACAAAAAAAGAATGGGTGTTGAACGGAGAAACTGTTCTTTATGCAAGTGCTGACAGTTTGAGAGCAACCTTAGAATACGACTTTGAGCAGGAAAGGAAATTTAGTTACAAAGGACTAAGCGAACAAGAAATTATAGAACACATAGCTCACTTTATTTCAAACTTGTGGCAAATCCATATTTTTGGTGAAGGTAACACACGAACAACCGCTTTATTTTTAATCAAGTATTTGCGAAAATTAGGATTCAAAAAAGTTAACAACGACTTGTTTGCCGATCACTCTTGGTATTTCCGAAATGCCTTGGTAAGAGCTAACTACGAAGACTTGTCAAGGGGCATTTATAGGACAGAAAAGTTCTTAATCCGTTTTCTAACAAACCTACAACTTAAAGGGAATTTTTCACTCAAGAACCGTGAAATGCACATTCTTGCTGACACTGTAAATGACACTGTAAAACCACAAATTGACACTGTAAATGACACTGTATTTTCGTTAATTCAGCAAGACAACAAAATAACAGCTAAGGAAATTAGCGAACGCTTAAAAATGAGTTTAAGCACTGTAAGACGAAAAATTAAAGAACTTAGAGACAATGGAAAAATAGAACGAATTGGCAGTGACAAAACAGGACATTGGAAAATAATTGAGTAAGGAGCATTGACAAGTGAATGGAAAACAACACGACAAACAAAGAAAGGCAGCTACCAATAACTATTTTGCAACATGCTTTCCGATTTTATCCTGACAGCACTAAGCAAAGTAGCATACGTTGGCAGTAATGCTTAACTAAAATAACTTTAAAATGAATTTACGCTTGTTTTTGCTTACATTCTTAATTGAATCAATTATTTTGATTGGTTGTTTTTTTCTACTTGGAATGTTATTGTTTTTATATTTTGGTTCAGGGGCTGGAGCAAGTTCCGAAAAAGCAATTATGACAGAAAAAATATCGTTCGTAATTTTGATTTTATCACCGTTAATTTATGGTATTTATAAGAATGTAAATTCAAAAGACAAGATAATTGGACGAAGTTATTTATATGCAAGTTTTACGGTGACAATTATTAGTGGAATTTACTTTGGAAAATTTATATATTAGTACTACTGCCACCACTACTTTGCAACATGTTTCCCGATTTTATCTGAACAGAACTTTGTAAAGTAACGAACGTTTTTAAATTATAAGAAAAAGTTATGAAGGTAAGAGTATATATATTGATTTTAATATTTAATTTCCTCTTTGTTAACGCACAGATGAAAAAAATAGATTATGCTAAAATTGAAATTGAAGTTCCAAGCAACTATAACTCACCTTCTGAATTTAAAATTGAAAATGATAATTTTTCAGCTCAATGGATTTACCTTCCAGCTAAAAGTTTTAGCAATAACATGAAATTGGAAATATTTGATCAATTAGGAATTGAATTGCAATCAACAGAAGTTGAAGATATTGAGTTTACCTCGTGTAATGAAAGTTTTATAGGGAGAAAATATTTTTTGGAGAAGAGTACATTAAAATATCGAATCCTAGCATTTGGGATTATCAATGAACAACCGTTAATTCTAAATTTAGGTTTTAAAAACAATCCAAAGAATGAAAATGAATTTGATGAATTAATTCTCAGATTTATTAAATTTAAATAAAACATACACAAACAAAAATTTGCATGTATTTCTTATGTCGAACTCACGTTTACATACATACTTTAATTGTTTTGCAACATAATATTAAAATTTCCATGGCTCCTTACAGTATTCTAAAAAGAAGTAAAAGTGACCTATAATTTGACTTGAAATCAAGCTAATAAAATAACACATGAGAATATTTTTTTTAATTTCAAGTATCTTACTCTTTAACTTTCAACAATCAGAGAGTAAATTGAATGGAAAATATCGCGTTGTCACCAACCAAAATGAAGAGCAATATGTAATAACATTTAATGATAGTGTTTACAAAAAACTTTTTCGAAATGGAAAAGAAATTAATGGCAAAGTTAAATATGGGAATTTAATAAGTCTTGCTGATTATAAATATCTTAAAGTTACTGGTAAAGAAGGATTTGAAATTCAAACTGACGAGTTAAAAGAGGATGAACTAATAACTTTGAAAAAGATTGGAAAAGGAAAATATAGTTTTTGTTTCAGCAAAAACCTAAAAGAGGGACCAATTAATTGGTTAGATATTTGTATAATTAGTGGGGAAATGGTCAAAGCGGATTAATAGTTGAATTACATTCCACCCTTTACCTCAATCCTGATACATCCACAAAAAAGCAGCTTTAAACTCGTCTCTCCAAAGTTTTTCGTGGTGTTTGCCTCCAGCAACCACATGGTAATGTAATTGTTCTTTATTTTGAATTTTGGTTTTCAGCAATAAAATCATTTTTTCCAGGTCTGGAACCATGTCGTTACTTTCGCTGTCACCACACATCAAATAAAACTGATTAGAAATGTTTTTTTGCATTTTTACCAAGGCATAAATTTGGTCAGAAAACCAAAAGCTAGGGGAGAAGACACCTACTTTTCCAAAAATATCGGGATGTTGTATGGCAGCATAAAAAGAAACCAAACCACCCAACGAACTTCCCATCATCCAAGTATTTGCAGCATCTGTTTTGGTTCGGTAATTGCTATTAATGTAAGGCAAAACTTCCTCTGTTACAAATTTTAAATAAGTGTCTGCTTTTCCTCCACCGTATTTTTCATGCGGAAATGGAGTTAATTCCTCCAATCGTTTTTGGTTGCCATGTTCTATTCCTACCACCACCACTTTTGCAAACAAACTATCCAAAGTTTCATCCACTTCCCATTCTCCTGCAAAGGATAGTTTGGAGTCAAACAAGTTTTGGGCATCGTGCATATACAACACCGGATATTTTTCGGAAGTTTCAGTATAATTTTTTGGAAGATATATCCATATTTTTCTTTTCTCACCTAAGTTTTTAGAGTCTATTTCGATAGAAAATACACGGTTTTGGGCTAACAATTTTCCGATGCCAAGCAATAAAACGATCCCGATTACCAGAGCCAATACCCAAAACTTCATGATTTTTTTTATTTTAGCCAAAAATACAAATTATGTTAACCTATAAAGAAAAACTGAGCATTTTAGATGAAATGATTGCTTTGTCGCAAATTGATGGCAAAGTACACGAAAGAGAATACCAGTTTATTCAAATGATTGCAGAAGAATTTCAGGTACGTGAGGAAGACTTTAAAGAATTGTTCCACGTAGAGGCTCCTAAAGTGGTTTTAAAGACCGAATTTCAAAGAATAGAACAGTTTTATCGTTTGGCTTTGTTGATGCACTCAGACCATCATAAATTAGAGGAAGAAGTTTCTTTCTTAAAAAACGTTGCCATCAATTTAGGTTTAAATCCAATGGCAGTAAAAAAGGTTTTGTTGGCTATGGACGAGAGTCCTACAAAAATGTTAGACCCTAAGCATTTGTTAGAATTATTTAGAGACCAATTAAATTGATTTCTCTGTCCCTAATCGAATCATGATAGGTACATGATCGGAGTTTTTAAAGTCGGAAAAAGTTTCAAAAGTTTTCACTTCCCATCTAGCATCTGCAAAAATATAATCGATTCTGGCAGGATAGTATTTAAAGAAATACGTTTTACCAAATCCTTTTCCTGCTTCTTCAAAACCATCGTTTAAATTGCCTTTTACGGTGCGATAAACGTAAGAAAAGGCACTATTATTCATGTCACCACAAACTACCACTTTATATGGAGATTGGTTGATGTGTTCACGAATGATTTCTGCTTGTTCTTGTTGGTCGCGAAAAGCCTTGGAAATACTTTTAAACATTCGTTTGGATTGATGCTCATTTACTTTTTGGATATCTTTGTCTAATTCCTCTACTTCCGGAGTTATTCGAATAGATTGTAAGTGAATGCTATACACCCTGATGGTGTCTTTTCCTCTTTTGATATCGGCAAAAGAGGCATTGTTGGTAGAATTCGGAAAATCGATTTTTCCTTTGTTAAATATGGGAAATTTGGAGAAAATTCCGTGTCCCAATAAAGTTTTTTTACCTTCTGCAAATAAATGTCGCTCGGGGTACAGCTTAAAATCTACACGATTGTTTTCAGAATATTCTTGGATACAAATAATATCCGGATTTTGCTCTTTAATTAACTCGCTAATTTTTAAATCGATATCATCTCGATCTATCCATTTGTATAAATTAAACAATCGAACGTTGTATGACATTACGGTGAGGTCCGAAGGGGCCTTTTCTACTTCATAAGAAGCAAATTTGTAAAGTTTGTTGATAAATGTTATTCCTATAAGCAAAACTACTCCCGAAAAAATCATTTGTTTTTTAAACAATAGCAACCAATACAAAAAGAAGAACAAATTAAGCACAATAAAAAAGGGCAATGCCAAGGTAAATACCGATAAAATTGGAAACAATTTAGGAGCCAAATAGGGCAGCGTATATCCCGCAAACGTTGCAATAATGAGCAACAAATTTGCAATAAATACCATTTTATTAAAAAGCCCTAAGTTTTTCACTCTTTTTGTTGAAATAAAAATTCTTTTTCCTCCTTGCTCAAACTGTCGTAACCGGATTTACTGATTTTATCTAAAATAGCATCAATTTTGGCTTGTTGTTGGTTAGCATTACCAGCTAAAGTTGTACTTTTTTTATCGTTTTTTATTGTTTTTAAATGACTTTTTGGTTTGGAATTCTTCCAAGAAAAATTAAACAAGCCATCCATTAATTTTCCAAACCAAGCATTGATGTCTGTTCCGTTTTTAATTTTAGAAGCAAACCAATAACCATAAAGGCTTCCGCCTAAATGAGCCAAATGACCTCCGGTATTGTCAGAAGCCAATTTCATCAAATCTAACAAAAACAAAACCAATGCGATTTGCCATAATTTAACCGTGCCAATCAATAACAATCGCACTTGCATCATTGGTTGAAACACTGCAACCGCAATTAAAACCGACATCACTGCTCCTGATGTACCAACCATCAAACTTTCACGATTGCTTAGTGCTGGAAAAATTTGGTAACTGACAAGGTAAAAAGCTCCAGCAAACATGATACTAACCAAATAATGGTTTAACAATTGCTTTTGTGTAAAGTAGGTATTGAAAATTTGTGCAGCAAAGTGAAAAACCAGTAAGTTGAATAACAAATGAAAAAAACCAGCATGAAAAAAACCATACGTTAGCAAACTCCATGGCCTCCAAATTAAATCTAATGGATTGGAGGACAACGCAAACCAGGTATCAAAAGGAAAGGAAATTTGAAATAAATATAAGATTCCTTTCAACGCAAATGGAATGGCAAACAAGGCCACATTCCAATAAATAATCTTTTGGGCCATGCCACCCAAACGATACTGCATTTTTAAATCTTCCCAAATACTCATAATGCTTGTATGAAGTAACTTTTATTAGTCCCAACGGTGACGGTTAAACTGTGTTTTTTTCCAATACCACATGATCAAAAATCCGGTTACTGCACCACCAACGTGGGCAAAGTGGGCAATGCCTCCACCTCCAAAAATTGAAGTTCCTTTGATGCCCATTACCAAGTCTCCTAACACCAAAAATGGCACAAAGTATTTTGCTTTGATGGGAATCGGTAAAAACAACAACATCATTTCGGCATTCGGAAACATAAAAGCAAAGGCAACAATAATGCCATATAAAGCACCAGAAGCCCCAACTGCAGTGGTGTGGTAGGAACGGTACATTTCTGTTAAGTTTTGCTTGCTAACAAATTGTTCAATGGCAGTATTGTATTCTCCGGTTTCTATAATTTTCTGGATTTCTTGGGCACTAACTCCATTGCTTATCAACAAGTCATACACTTGCTGAAATTGATAGTAATCAATACCAACATGCAGCAAAGCAGCACCAAAACCACATGAAATATAAAAGAATAAGAATTTTTTTGCACCCCAAAAATGTTCTAACGGACTACCAAACATTAACAAACCAAACATATTGAAAAAAATATGCATGATCATTGGTGCTTTGGCATGCATAAACATATGCGTTAAAGGTTGCCAAAACCTAAACCCTTCATTCAAAGGAAAATGTAAGGCAAAATAATCGTATGCAATAGGGGCAATGGTGTTAGAGCCAATAAAAAAAAGCACATTTAAAATAATCAATTGCTTGATCATAGCGGTCATTTGCATCATAGCTCAAATTTTTTGTCGAGGTCTTGTCCCTCTAATTTATAAAACGTCATTTGTTGTGTTGGAGAAATGTGTGGCTCTTTGCAAGCAAACAATTGGTGAACCAAATGATCCATTTCTGTATCGGTTAACGATTTGCCGGTTTTGATGGCCAATGCTTTTGCCATTGCTTTGGCAATCATTTCCGATTGTTTGCCCGGTTTTTGTTGTTCCAACTCTAATTCATGCAATACTTCCTGTATCAATGGTTCAATTTGGTTGGCTTCTGCATGATTGGGCAAAGCGTGAAACAACACTTCTTGGTTAGAGGCAAATTCCAATTGAAAGCCCAAAGTATGTAAAACAGGTTGTAATTCTTGTAACATTTGAGTTTCTACCACACTAAGTTTTACCGAAACCGGAAACAAAAGTGGTTGTGAAACCGCATTAAATTGGGTCATCTGCTCCAAAAGTTGTTCATACAAAATTCGTTGGTGGGCTCTGTTTTGATGCATCACCAATAAACCGGATTTAATCGGACTTACCACATATTTTCTTTGGATTTGAAAATAACTTGCTTGTTTGGATTCTTCCGGTTCTTCTTCACTAAATAAGGAAGAAATCACGGGTTCTTCCTCTATAGAAGCGATTAATTCTTGGCTGATTTCCGGAATTCCAGCATACAAACTCTCCCATGATTCTTGCGGAACTCTTTTTGTACTAAAAGAAGTATTTCCGGTAGAGGTTTTGATGCTTTCGGAATTGCTAAATGGGTTGAATTGCGGATTAAAATCCACTTGCGGAATACTTGCATCTAAACGATTGTATTCGTAGGGAGTATCTAAATTTGGGTCTCTTTCAAAATCTAAAATAGGTGCAATTTGAAACTGTCCCAAACTATGTTTTGCCGCAGAGCGAAGAATGGCATAAATGGCTTGCTCTTCTTCAAATTTTATCTCAGTTTTGGTTGGATGGATGTTGATATCAATGGTGTGAGGAGGAACCTCTAAATACAAAAAATAGCCTGGATGCATGGCTTCTTTAAGTAAACCTTCGTAAGCATTCATGATGGCATGATGCAAATACGAACTTTTGATAAATCGGTGGTTTACAAAAAAGAATTGTTCCCCTCTGGTTTTTTTAGCATATTCTGGTTTCATCACAAATCCTTGAATAGAAACCAAATCGGTATTTTCGGTGATTGGCACCAGTTTTTCGTTGGTTTTTACTCCAAACATATTTACAATTCGCTGACGTAAATTGGTAGATGGCAATTGAAAAACTTCAACTCCGTTGTGTAGCATGGTGAATGCGATGTTTGGATGTGCCAATGCCACTCTTTGAAATTCATCCAGCACATGTCGAAGTTCGATACTATCGGATTTTAAAAAATTTCTTCGGGCAGGAATATTGAAAAACAAATTTTTAACCAAAAAACTTGTCCCTTTTGGATGCACAATAGGTTCTTGGGCTACTACTTTACTTCCTTCAATAATAATATGAGTTCCTAATTCTTCTTGGTCTTGTTTGGTTTTTAACTCTACATGAGCAACTGCTGCTATAGATGCCAAGGCTTCTCCTCTAAAACCTTTGGTGTGAATGGCAAACAGATCTTCGGCATGTTTTATTTTAGAGGTGGCATGACGCTCAAAACACAATCTGGCATCGGTTACGCTCATGCCTTGGCCATTGTCAATCACTTGGATCAAGGTTTTTCCTGCATCTTTAACTACCAATTTAATATCGGTTGCTTTGGCATCTACCGCATTCTCAATCAATTCTTTTACCACCGAAGCAGGTCGTTGCACTACCTCTCCAGCTGCAATTTGATTGGCTACATGGTCCGGTAACAATTGGATGATAGAGGTCATAAATTAGTTAAAGAAGATAGAAAAGTCAAATTCGATGAGCCATAAAAATAAAATCAATAACACCAAGGCAATTAAAAATACTCGCTTATCGGTAGTTCGATCTTGGGTAGTTTTCCATTCATAAACAGCTTTTAGTAATTTTCCTTTAATACCACTCGGATTGTCGATAGTAGTTCGGTATTGGTCAAATTTTCGCTCCATATGAAATGGTTGGGTGCCTCCTTCGTTTTTGTAGTAACGAGGAGTGTAGCTGAATTTTTTATTTTCTCTGGTTTTAAAAATGCTCATTTTTCAATAAAAACCAAAGATAACAATATCCTTACAATTCGATAAATTAATAGGGCTTAAAAATTGATTAAAACTTCCCTAATGAAGTCATTTTAATAGCAGTCACCGCTGCTTCAATTCCTTTATTTCCGTGTTTACCACCACTACGGTCAATAGATTGCTGCATAGTTTTGTCGGTTAGCAAGCAAAAAATTACTGGCATATTACCAGCTAAATTTAGGTCTTTAATGCCTTGGGTTACTCCCTCACAAACAAAATCAAAGTGTTTGGTTTCTCCTTCAATTACACAGCCAATGGTGATAATTCCTGCCAAATTTGGGTAGGTGTCCATCATTTTTTTTGCTCCGTAAATTAGTTCAAAACTTCCTGGCACATGCCATGTGATGATATTTTCTGAAGCAACGTTGTTATCTAATAAAGTGTCTACACAACCTTTTAAAAGGTTGTGGGTAATGGTTTCGTTCCAATCAGAAACAACAATCCCAAACGAAAGTTGACTAACGTTTGGGAGTGTGTTTTTATCGTAAGAAGATAAATTTTTATTTTCGGTTGCCATATTATTGGGTTAAACCAATTAATGCATCAATGTTTCTAGCTTCAGATGAAGTTTCGTATTTTTCTTTAATTTCTGCAAAATATTGATTTGCTTTTGCTTTATCTCCTAATTCTAAAGCGGTTTGACCAGCTTTGAATAAAAATCTAGGAGCAGTAATGTCATTTTCGCTAGCTTTAGCTGCTTTTTCATAGTAGCTTAATGCTTCTTTGGCTTGGTTTTTTTGAGCAAAAGCATCTCCAATAGCACCTTTTGCCATCGCATTTAAAATCAAGTCTTTTGAGCTAAATTTTTCCAATGATTTAATGGCTTCGGTATTTTTACCTTGATTTAGATAAATAATTCCAGTAAAATAGTTTGCCATATTACCTGCATCGGTACCACTATACTTTTCAGCAATTTTTAAGAAGCCAAATTTCCCTTCACTTCCGTTTAAAGCCAAATTGAATAAGCTATCTTTTTTGGTTGCATCGTTAATTCCTTGCTCAAAATGCTTTTGAGCAGTAAACATTTCTGCGGCTGCATCAGTTTCTTTTGGCTCAGCAATAACTTTATCATACATTAAGTAGCCAATGGTTAATACTGCAATTGCACCTAAAATATATAAAATGTTATTTTGGTTTTTAGCAATCCACTCTTCTGCTTTATTTGCTTTTTCGTCTAAAGTACCAAATACCTCTGCTGTAGTACTGTCTTTGTCGTCAATGAATTCTGTTTCATCTACTTCGTTTACATCTTTAGGTTTTGGAGCTTTGTAGCCTCTTTTGTTATAGGTTGCCATGTATTACATTTTTATAGAGGTGCAAAAATATAATTTTTATTGTAAATTGAAATTTTAACGGTCAAAAAATATTCAATAATTGGATGTTTTATGATTATTTAAAAGCTAATCTTTCAGATTGTTTTAAGTTTGTGCGATATTGGGTTTGAACTCTGTTTATTATCAAAATTTATTTATGAGGATATTAATTATTAACGATACCAAAATTCCGGTGGAAGGATATGGTGGAACAGAAAGAGTAATATGGTATTTAGGGGAAGAATTGTCAAAAATGGGACATGAAGTTACTTTTTTGGTACGAGAAGGATCTACATGTCCGTTTGCCAAAGTGCAATTTTTACAACCTAATCTTTCTTTGGCACAACAAATTAGTAATGATTATGATATAATTCATGCCAATTACCAAGAAAAAAGTATTTCTAGCCTTGGAATTCCATATTTGTTCACTTTTCATGGAAATAGAAATAACTTGGAACCATTGGATATACAAACCATTTTTGTTTCAGAAAATCATGCCAATCGATTCGGGTCTCAGGCTTTTGTGTACAACGGATTGAATTGGGACGACTATGGCAAACCCAATTGGAATCAAAAGAAAGCGTATTTTCATTTTTTGGGAAAAGCCGCTTGGAGAGTAAAAAATGTGCAAGGTGCCATAGATGCGATTTTGAAAACTCCAACGGAGCAATTAAAGGTTTTAGGTGGAGTTCGGTTTAATTTTAAAATGGGATTGCGATTTACTTTTTCTCCTAGAATCCAGTTTTATGAATCTGTAGGAGGTGAGGAAAAAAATCAGTTGTTGCAAGGTTCCAAAGGTTTAATATTTCCTGTTAAATGGCACGAACCTTTTGGTTTGGCCATTACAGAAAGTTTGTATTTTGGATGTCCGGTTTTCGGAACTCCTTATGGTTCTTTAAAAGAATTGGTAACACCAGAAGTTGGTTTTTTATCAAGTAGCACTAAAGAAATTTCAAACGCGTTGCTTCATGCCAACGACTTCAATGCCAAATTTTGTCATGATTATGCAGTAGAGCAATTTAATTCCAAAAAAATGGCAGTTAAATATTTATCTTTTTATGAAAAGGCAATCAATGGAGAAAGATTAAATGAATTTCCTCCAGTTTGTCAGAAAATCCAAACGGAAAAGTTTTTACCTTGGAGCTAATTATTCAAAAAAACTAAAAACAGAACCACCGTAATTTCTGGAAAAACTGAAATTTTCAACATGTTCTAAGTTGGTGTGTTTGGAATGTTCTATAATCAACATGCCATCTTCGGACAATAATTTTTTTTCAAATACTATGTTTGCCAACTGCTCAAACTTTATCAAGTCTAAATCGTAAGGTGGATCTGCAAAAATGATGTCGTAATTTCCGGATGCTTTTTGTAAAAAGTTAAAAACATCCATTTTAATGGTGTCGATAGAAAATTCAAATTCCTTTGAAATTTTTTGAATAAATTGAATACACTTAAACTCTGCATCTACACTTAAAACTTGTTGGGCTCCTCTGGAAGCAAACTCAAAAGAAATGTTTCCGGTTCCTGCAAACAAATCTAAAACTTCGATATCGCTTAAATGGTAGTGATGCTGTAAAATATTGAATAGAGCTTCTTTACACAAATCTGTTGTAGGTCTTACAGGTAATCCTTTTGGAGTTTGAATTCTTCTTCCTTTGTGTGTGCCTGAAATAATTCTCATGCCTGAAAAAGAATAAAGTGTTTTCTATTTACAGAGGCAGAAAAGTAGTTTTTAGCAGCCAATGATTCTGAATTTAGTAATGATAAATTGCGAACATATTCTGCCAAAAGTTGGTAATTAACGTCTTGTTCAATGAAACTGCCTAGTAAAACTACTTCATGAAAATCAGGTAACAATTGATTTTGTTCCATTACAAACAAAGTATAATACAATAAATCAGTAGGGGTACTAATGTCAAAACTATTCAATAAAACAAACTGCTCTTGTTTGAAAACCAAAAAATCTGCTTGATTTTCGTTAAAGTGGATGTATACTTTAGAAGTATTTGCATCATGTAATTTGGAAATACTTTTTAATAAAACACTGTGCGAATGATGGTATTCAAAATCACCCAATTGTTCAATTAAAAAATTATTCAAATGAATGTAAGGAACATACACGCATTGTGCTTGTAAAAAGTCAATTCCATCATGACTAAAGTAATCGGAATCATACACTTTGGTGTGGTATTGCAAATAGCTTCCAATATAATCCTCGTCAAACAATTCGTTCGGAACCAATGCTGACATTTTGTTGTGGTGTAACACTACGATTACGTCAAACTTTTGGTGCAAGTTCGGATGGGTAGCAAAATAGTCTTTTAAGTTGGATTCCAAAGGCTTAGATGCTTCCATAAAAGCAAAAGAAACTTCGTTATAACTTTCAATAGTTTCTTTTTCAACGGAAGAAATACAAAAAGAAAGCCCATTCAAGGAGACCTGAATGGACAATTTCTTTTTACTTGTTGTGGAATCTATACTATTCGTTTTTTCCATATTTTTTAGGCCAGTTTCCTGCCATACTCAATTCTTCTAAAGAACCTAAAATAATTTCTTCTCCATTAATTCCATCTACAGAAACTGTTTTCTTTTCTTTGGCAACTAGGTAATCTTTTTGGTCAGATAACAATGCAGATTTGTTAATTCTAGCTTCAAAAACTGGAGATTTGAATTCTCCTTTTACCAACCAACCAGCTTTCATGGTTACAGGAATTCTTTCAGCCAAACCATCAATTTTTACTGAATTTAATCTTTTGTATCTGTCAGAATCTTTAAACAAAGAGTCTTTTACTTTGATTTTGCCAATTTCTTTGGTAACAACTACATCTTTAAAGTAGCCTCCAACACCATCTGATCCAACAGAAATACCATAAATTCTATTTCTTTCCACGTCAATTACCGAAGTATCTTTTCGTTCAATTATGGTAAATTCAGCAGTTTCGATAAACTGAACCAAAGAGTCTAAATTGTCAGTATATCTTTTGTTAATTTCCTTAAAAGCCAACTGTGCTTTTTTGATGTCTAACATTTTGTTTACTGCAGCTTGGTAGCGTTTTTCTTTAAGCTTGTCAAAACGGATAGGCTCTTGGATAGAGTCGTAAATTAAATATCCAAACAGACCGGTTAAAATCCACATGATGGCAATCACCAATGCCCTTGTTTTTGGACTGAAAAATTTGTCTAAAAACTTTCCGAAAAGGAAAATTAATAAACATAATAAAACCACAACTATGATTACAGTTAGCATATTTTAAGTTTATTTCGTTCATGGCAAATCTACAATTTTTTTTTTTTCTTAAAAGGTTTTGCAAAAAATTTACAGCGTATCTTTGAAATTTATAAATTACTTAACTTTCGCTTCATGAGTGCCAGTTTGTTAATCAGACATTTAACCGAAAAATTCCCTTTTGAGCCTACTTTTAAACAGTCTGTTTTCTTTCAAAAAATGGCAGAGTTTTTAACTTCACCTACCTCAGAAATATTTTTGTTGAAAGGCTTTGCAGGTACCGGAAAAACCACACTCATTCAATCGTTGGTTAAAGTTTTGCCTCATTTTAATTGGACGGTTGTTTTGTTGGCTCCCACCGGTAGAGCAGCCAAAGTATTGAACCAATATACCGGAAAAGAGGCAAGTACCATACATCGTAAGATTTATTATCCCAAACAAGTTAAGGGAAAGATGAGTTTTACTTTGCAAAAAAATAAACACAAGCAAACTTTGTTTGTAGTAGATGAAAGCTCTATGATATCTTCACAAAATTCAAGTCAGTTTACTGGTGAAGACGCTACTTTATTAGAAGATTTGATGGAATATGTATTTTTAGGAAATCAATGTAAGTTATTGTTTTTAGGAGATGGAGCCCAGTTGCCTCCGGTAATGCAAGAAATTAGTCCGGCTTTACAATCAGAATTTTTTAGGCATATTTTTCATTTGAATGTGGAGGAAATTGAGTTAGATGAAGTGATGCGTCAAGCACAGAATTCCGGAATTTTGATGAATGCAACCAAGTTGAGAGAAATTTTGTCGGAACATTACTGGGAGAACTTTGCGTTTCAACTAAATCCATTTAAAGATATTATTAGGTTGCAAGACAGCCAGGAAACTTTAGATGCCATTCATGATGCCTACCAAAAACATGGTCCGGAAGAAACATGTTTTGTAGTTCGCTCCAATAAAAGAGCCAATTTATACAACCAGCATATTCGAGTTAAGATTTTTCAAAAAGAAAGTGAATTGTCGGTAGGGGATCTGCTCATGGTGGTTAAAAACAATTATTTTTGGTTAAAAAACACCGAAGAAGCCGGATTTATTGCCAATGGTGATATTATTGAAGTGATTCAAATTTACAAACGTATGGATTTATACGATTTTAAATTTGCCAAAGTAAAAGTACGAATGATTGATTACCCAAACATGGAATCCTTTGATACCATTGTTTTATTAGATACCATTACTTCGGAGCAGCCTTCGTTGAGTTATGAGCAATCTAATTTGTTGTACCAAAAGGTTTTAGAGGATTATGCTGAGGAAAGAGCCATGTATAAAAAAATCCAAAAAGTAAAGCAAAACGAATATTTCAATGCTTTACAAGTAAAGTTTTCTTATGCAGTTACTTGCCATAAAGCCCAAGGAGGTCAATGGGAATCGGTTTTTGTAGAGCAACCCTATTTACCTAACGGATTAAATCCAGAAGATTTAAGATGGTTATACACCGCAATTACCAGAGCAAAAAGCAAATTATATTTGATTGGTTTTGAAGACCAGTTTTTTCAAGAAAATAATTAAAATAAATATGAAAATCATTGCAGTTATCCCAGCTCGATTACAAGCCACCAGATTCCCTGAAAAATTAATTCAAGATTTGGAAGGGAAACCAGTTTTGGTTCGAACTTACGAGGCAGTGTTGCAAACAAACCTATTTGATGAGGTTTTGGTGGTAACCGATGCAGATAAAATTGAAGATATTTTAAAGAATTATGGGATACAGGTAATTAAAAGCAAAAAAGAGCACGAATCTGGCAGCGATAGAATTGCAGAAGCAGTCCAGGATTTAGAAGTTGATGTAGTTATTAACGTACAAGGAGATGAACCTTTTATAGATACCCAGGCTTTGCAAAAAATGGTAGAGGCTTTTCGACAAGATACCAACCAGCAAATCGATTTGTGTTCCTTGATGACACCAATTTTAGAAGAAGAAAAAATCAACAATCCCAATGTGGTGAAAGTGGTAGTAGACCAATTTCAAAAAGCCATATATTTTTCAAGAGCCCCAATTCCGTTTGTTCGAGACCATTCTGCAAAAGTAACTCATTACCAACACATTGGAGTATATGGTTTTAGAAAACAAAGTCTATTAGATTTTGCCCAATGGCAACCAACTTTGTTGGAACAAACCGAAAAATTAGAGCAACTACGTTACTTAGAGCACGGAAAAAAAATTCAAATGATTGAAACCAATCACGTTGGCATTGGCATAGATACCCCGGAAGATTTAGAGAAAGCTCGAAAAATTTGGAAAAAATAGTTGCTACTTTTTTGTAATAAGTAAAATTTCGTTGAATCCCTCCACTTTAGAAATTTTTTCTACCAAACAATGGTTACTAGTAAAATACTCAACGTATAATTCATTTCTTTTTTGGTCTTCTTTACCCAAAACAAAGGTGTTGAACAAAATTTTGCCGTTTTTTGGAAGTAATTGTAACAATCGGAACTGAAAATGATTTTCGAACAAAAAATTGGGCATGTTTTTGTCTTGAAAAATATCGATAACAACCAAATCAAATACTTTTTTTGTTCGCAAAACATATTCAAATGCATCGTAATGCAATACATGTAAGTTGGCATAGGCAGTTAACCCAAAATATTTTTTCCCAATTTCAATTACTTTTTCATCTTTTTCCACCCCAACAATGGTTTTTTGGTACTGAAAGTCGTTGAATAACGTTTCTACCACACTTCCTGCTCCTAAACCAAGAACTAAAATACTATCCATTTGTTCAATAGATGGTTTTCCTATGTGAAGTAACCCTTTTTTTAAAATTCGTTGCAAACTTCCAAAGGAGTAGTTGGTATTTTTGGTATCCAACACCAAAGTCCCATTGGATAAAGTAACCTCTAAACTTCCGTTTATTTCTGATGGAAATTTTTTTAATCGAATAGGAAGGCAATAACTCGCTATTTTTTGTAATAAATTCAATTTAGCTTAGATTTGAAAACTGTATAAAGGTACTATTTGCCTTTTTGGAAAGAAATGTTTTATGAAAAAAATAATTGCACGTTTTATTTTCAGTAAGTGCATGGGCTGGAAATTGGTTGGCACTTTTGATGAAAGTCAGAAAAAATGCTTGGCTATTGTGGTGCCTCATACAAGTTGGCACGACTTTTATCTTGGATTGTTGGTGAGAGCCATGATTGGAGTAAAATTTAACTTTGTTGGGAAAAAAGAATTATTTATATTCCCGTTTGGTTATTACTTTAAATGGTTGGGGGGAGCTCCGTTGGATAGGAGTGGGGGACTCAATTTGGTAGATGCCATTGTAAAACAGTTTGACCAAAGAGAGGTATTTAGAATTGGCATTGCTCCAGAAGGTACTCGCAAAAAAGTAGACAAGCTAAGAACAGGTTATTATTACATTGCATGGAAAGCAAAAGCAACCATAGTTCCGGTTGCGTTTGATTGGAGTACCAAAAACGTTACTATTGGAGATTATTTTACTCCAACAGGAAATTACGAATTAGACGAACCAAAAATCATAGCACATTTTAAAGGAGCAATTGGAAAAATTCCGGAATATAGTTTTGACGTTCCTTAAGATTTTTTCCAGTATTCTTTAAAAGTACCATCTTTAAACAACACAGCAATCATTTCAATGGCATCCTTTTGGAGCATGGCTTGCACCAATGGATTTTTATTTTCGTTATTTTCTAAAACTCTTTCCTGCGAAGTTAATTTTTCAATTTTCTCTGCTGTTGGGGAGCTAATAGTAGGCTGTTCAGCGATATTTGTAGATACAAATGTGTTTTTAACTTCTTGATTTGTAGTATTTTCTGTGTTTACATGAACAGGTTGGATAGATTCTATTTCTGCTAAATTTGTCGAAGTATTTGGCTGTACCTCACTGTTTTGTACAGCAACATAGGTGGTTTGGTTTGTCTTCTCCGGAAAAGCATCCGTTAAACTAGCTTGAGGTATAGAGGTGTTTTTAGGGTACTTTTTTTCTTCCTCAAACAAACCAAAATCATTGTTATGCAGTGATTTGTTTTCAATTTCAGATGGTTTGGATGCCTCTGTACGTTCTTTATTTTCTGTAGAAATGGTTACCGTTGGAGTAGGAGTGTTTTTAGATTTTGGAAAGGTTCCTTGGTCTAATAAAATCCAATTTAAATCCACTTCCGGAAAAGCTTCAATTATCTTTAAAATAAAATCCAAACTAGGTTTGTTTCTTCCCGAAAGTAAATGTGATAAACTAGATCGTTGCACCCCAACACGATCGGCAAAACCAGAAGCAGTGAGTCCGTAATACTGCAATATTTTCTCCAACTTTTCAATAAAATGCTCCATAACAAGGATAATAAATGGTTTCATAACGCATTTACAAATGTAACAATGTAATGTCAAACCACCAAATTTACAATTGTAAATTGTAAACAATTTCAATTTCAACTCCCAATTAAACACTTTAAATAATTAAAATCAAAGCACTGGTTAACAATGATAAACATACATTATAAATGTTTAAAATTACGTATGTAAACTAGCTAAAAACATGTTTATTTTTGTAAAGTTTACAAATGTTTACAGATGTAACAAAGTCTTTGCACTAACTTGTTTACTTTTGTAATGATTACAAACCTATTTGAGATGTATTTTCATACCAACCTTAGTTACCAACCTGTACATGGAATAGATAACAAGTACCTTACCCCATCGCATGTAAAGGATTTTTACGCTTCTTTAAGCAACGATTTTACTTTGAATAATATTGGCTATTCAGTAAACCAAAATCCTATTACATCGATTACCTGGGGGCATGGAAAAGTCAAAGTATTGTTTTGGTCACAAATGCATGGCAACGAATCTACCTCTACTAAAGCACTGATAGATTTTTTACATTTTTTGAATACCAATTCAGTAGATGATTGGAAAAGCTACTTTAAGTTTTTAGTAATTCCTATATTAAATCCGGATGGTGCGATTGCCTATACTCGTGAAAATGCGAATCAAGTGGATTTAAACAGGGATTTTATCCAATTCTCACAACCCGAAAGTAGGTTGTTGCAACAGGTTTATAAGGAATTTCAACCGGATTGGTGCGGGAATTTACATGACCAACGAACCATTTTTGGAGTTGGAGATACGGATAAGCCTGCAACTATCTCTTTTTTAGCACCTTCCTATAATGATACCAAAGAGTATAATGAAACTAGATTAAAAGCTGTTCAAGCTATTGTTGCGATGAACAGTAAACTACAAAAGTATCTTTCCGGACAAATAGCGAGATTTGATGATGGATTTAATCCAAATTGTGCTGGAGATCACTTTCAGAGTCTTGGCACTCCAACTATTTTGTTTGAAGCTGGCTTTTTTCCTAACGATTGGCATCGAAATATTACCCGAAAATACTTGTTTTTAGCCTATCATACATTGTTCTCTACTTTATACGAAAACGATTTAGTTGATAACAAATTGGAAGATTATTTAAAAATTCCTCAAAATAAAGTCTCTTTTTACGACTTTATTTGCAAAAAAGTCAAAATTAATTATGATAATTCTGAATTTATTACCAATTTTGCAGCTCAATACCGAGAAGTGGTTCATGAAGGCCAAGTGCAATTGGTTAGTGAAGTGGTAGCGATTGGAAATGTGGAAGATAGACATGCCCATATCACAATAAACGCAGAAGGCAAAAACATTGCATTTACCAACTATGCACCTCTCGAAATTGGTTTAAATAATAGCTTTGAATTAGAAAACGGCATAAAAATCCAAAACGGATTGATAATTTGATACGTTTTTTCTTTTTTGTTTGCATTATTTTTAATTAATTTGCCAATAATAAACAAATAGTATAATTATGAGTAAGTTTCGTTTGGATGAAGTAGACCACCAAATTCTGGATATGTTGATTGACAATACCAGAGTTCCATTTACAGATATCGCAAAAAAACTATTGATTTCAGCAGGTACAGTGCATGTTCGTGTGAAGAAAATGGAGGATGCAGGAATTATCAAAGGTTCGTCATTGACCTTAGATTATGAAAAATTAGGTTATGCTTTTATTGCATATGTTGGAGTGTTTTTACATAATACTTCGCAAACCAAATTTGTTTTAGAGCGAATTAACGAGATTCCATTTGTAACTGTAGCTCACGTAACTACAGGTAAATTCAATATTTTCTGTAAAATTAGAGCAAGAGATACCAAGCATGCCAAAGATGTAATCTTTATGATTGACGACATTGAAGGGGTGTACCGAACAGAAACCATGATTTCTTTAGAAGAAAGCATCAACGATAAAAAAAGATTGATGCACAGAATCTTTAAAGAAATTTAATATATCAACCTATTGTTTTCCACCCTCTCAATGTGTATATTTGAGAGGGTTTTTTATTTTAAATTTTATGTACACTCCTCCTCGCATCGAACGTTTCAACCACCAAGTAAGACTTCGTTACCACGTTTTCAGCAACTTATTACAAAACTTACCTTTTCATCAAATTGATAAAACAAGTGTGATTTTATCCATGTTTAGTCGTTTTTGTGAGCAAGAGTTTGCCAAAAAGGCCAATCCACAAGAAATTATTTATCAGTTTTTTGAAAAGCATTTCCCTGAAATGAATGAAAATGAACGAAACAATGTATTGTTTCAATTGATCCAGTATGTGGAACGTCAAATTGTATTGTTTGATGCCATTGAGGATGCTGCTTTTGGAGTGGTGAATAATATGGAAGGAAGAGGCTCAATTAGAAATTTAAAAGAAAAAGCGGAGCAAAAAGGGAAACAAGCCGAACTTGTCCAGTTTTTAAAAGACTTTCAGCTGCGATTGGTGTTAACTGCACATCCAACCCAGTTTTATCCGGGACCTGTTTTGGGAATCATTACCGATTTAACCGAAGCAATCCAACAAAACGATTTGGTTAGAGTGAAAGATTTGTTAGCACAATTAGGAAAAACACCATTTATTAAAAAACAAAAACCTGCTCCTATTGAAGAGGCTGTAAGCCTAATTTGGTATTTGGAAAATGTATTTTATGATACCATTGGTAAATTGCTGCAGTACATCCAAACCAATATCGATCCTAGTTACACCATACAAAGTCCGGTAGTACAAATTGGCTTTTGGCCTGGAGGTGACAGAGATGGCAATCCGTTTGTTACCCATGAAACTAGTAGAGAAGTAGCCAATAAATTGCGAACTTCTGTTTTAAAATGCTATTACCAAGATATTAGAAAGTTAAAACGAAAACTTACCTTTAAAGATGTGGATACTTTGGTGGCTGAAATAGAACAACAATTGTATCGTTCTGTATTTTACTCTAGAGGTGAATTATACATTACCTACCAAGAGTTATTGGATAAATTACTTCAAATCAGAAGTTTATTGGTAAAAAATCACCAAGGATTGTATTTGTCAGAAGTAGATAACTTATTGTTGAAAGTACAAACCTTTGGCTTTCATTTTGCTATTTTAGACATTCGTCAGAATGCCAAAATTCAAGAAACTGTATTTACAGAAATTTTAGAGAAAGAAGCCCATCAATTTCCAGAAAATTTCCAACAACTATCTGAAAAAGATAGAATTACCTGGCTTTTAGAACATCAAGTGGATATCACCAATACAGAATATTCAGACGATGCCAAAGAGTTTTTTGCCACTTTGCAAACCATCCAATACATTCAACAAAATAATGGAATTTCCGGATGTCACCGTTACATCATCAGCAACAACGAAACTGCGTTACAGGTGATACAAGCTTTTGTATTGTTTCAATGGTGTAAGGTAGAGGTTTCTCATTTAGATATTGTGCCATTGTTTGAATCTATTGACGATTTGCAAGGGTGTGACCAAGTAATGTCCATGTTATACCAACAGCCTTTGTACCGTAAACATTTAGAACAAAGAAACCATCAACAGCACATCATGCTTGGTTTTTCGGACGGGACCAAAGATGGTGGCTATTTAATGGCTAACTGGAGTATTTATCATGCCAAAAATATTTTGACTAAAGTTTCCAGAGATTATGGCATTCAAGCCATATTTTTTGATGGCAGAGGAGGACCTCCAGCCAGAGGAGGTGGAAAAACACATAAGTTTTATGCTTCCTTGGGTACCGAGATTGAAAGCAAACAAATTCAATTAACCATTCAAGGGCAAACCATTAGCTCTAATTTTGGCATTCCCGAATCATGTCAGTACAATGTAGAGAATTTGCTGAGTGCAGGTGCCAATAGCATTATTTTTGATGCCAAAATTCATGTGCTTTCAGCCGAACAAAAAGCATTGATAAACGAAATGGCACATAAAAGCTACGATAAGTACAAAGATTTTAAAGCACATCCAAAGTTTATTGACTATTTGGAGCAAATGAGTCCACTAAATTATTATGCCAAAACCAACATAGGTAGCCGACCAGCCAAGCGAAGAACCTCCGAAAAATTGGAGTTTAGCCAACTAAGGGCCATTCCGTTTGTGGGTGCTTGGAGCATGCTCAAACAAAACGTTCCCGGTTTTTATGGTTTAGGCACTGCTTTAGGGTATATGGAAGCCAATAACAGATGGCAAGAAGTGGAGCATTTGTACCAAAACTCGTTGTTTTTTAAAACTTTGATGGAAAATGCCATGATGGCCATGGCAAAATCGTACTTTCCGTTAACCCAATACATGCAAAACGATCCGGAGTTTGGAGATTTTTGGAGCAATATTTACCAAGAATACCAGGAATCCAAAAGATTGTTATTAAAACTCTCTGGCTACCAAGAGTTGATGCAAAACTACCCGGATGGCAAAGCATCCGTTGAAATGAGAGAGCAAATAGTGTTGCCACTAATTACGATTCAGCAATTTGCATTAATGCAAATCCAAGAACTAAAAAAACAAGGAAAAGATGCCTCAGATTACGAAGTGTATGAAAAATTAGTGGTTCGTTCGTTGTTTGGAAACATCAATGCAAGTAGGAATTCGGCTTAATTTTTTTTAAGATTAATTACAAAATAACACTTAAAATCACTTACTCAATCTATGCAATGTATAAGTAGTTGCGGTAAGTAACAAAAAGGCAGTCATTTGGTGTGCCAATCCCAACCAAAGTGGCACATGCAGTAATAAAGTTAACACACCTAAAACAAACTGAAGCCCTACCAAGCCAAGCATCCATTGCAAACCTTTGGTTGCTTGCAATGATATTTGGTGTTTTTTTGCTTTGTAATACAAAAACACCATAGCTGCAACCACAAAATAAGCCAAAGTACGATGGATGAATTGGATGCCACTTTTTCCTTCAGTAAAGTTTTTCCAAAGTGGGTTTTGCTCTATCCAAACGGTTTCGTGGATCATTTTACCTTCACTCATCCAAGGCCAAGAATTGTGAATGAGCCCTGCATTGAGTCCGGCTACAAAACCACCATAAATAATTTGGATAAAAAGTAAAACTAAGGCTACTCTTGCTAAATTTCTTAATTTCACTACGATTTCCTTTTTCTCCGGATATATCAAATCCAATGCAACCCAAAGGGTGTAAGCAAAAGTGATAAAGGCAAAGGTAAGGTGAAGCGACAATCGGAAATGACTCACATCTGGCTGGTCAATCAATCCGCTTTTTACCATATACCAACCTAAAAACCCTTGAAAGCCACCCATGAAAAGTAAAATCAAGCATTTTTTAATGGTAGCTGTATTTAGCTTTTTCCGAATTAAAAAATACACAAAGGGTAGGATGAATACCAAACCGATGATTCTTCCTATAAATCGGTGGAACCATTCCCAGAAATAAATAAATTTATAGTCAGACAAACCAAAGCCATCTGCCTTGTATTGGTTGATTTTTTGGTATTCCGGGAATTTTTTATATTCTTCAAAAGCTGCTTCCCAAGCTTCTTCGGTCATTGGTGGAAAAGTATCTGTTATCAAATGCCAATCGGTCATAGATAAGCCTGAATTGGTTAAACGGGTGATTCCTCCAACATTTACCATAATAAACAGCAAAACACAACCGGAAAGCAACCAATAAATAACAGATTTATTCTCTTTCATCTTTAAAAACTTATGAGGACTAATTAAACTTTAGTTCTAATTTATGAGTAACAAAATTAAGCAAAGCCCTTATTTTACCACCAATAACTAATGTTAAAGGAAGGCAAAGATTTACTTTGCCAATTGCAATCCCATTTTTGTAGCTTTTTTTAGTACAAAATCTTTGGCTTGTTCGTATTCGTTTGCAATTTCACCTTCTAAAATGGCTTCTTTTACAGCTTCTTTTAAAATACCAATTTCTCTTCCGGGAGACAAATTGAACCATTCCATGATTTCCTCTCCAGTTACAGGAGGCTGAAAGTTTCTTACCCGATCTTTTTCTTCTACTTCTTTGATTTTTTGTCGAACCAATTTAAAGTTTGCATGGTATTTTTTGAAACGCTTGGGATTTTTGGTAGTAATATCGGCTTCACACAAGGTCATCAAACTTTCGATATCTTCACCTGCATCAAAAACCAATCTTCTCACAGCCGAGTCGGTTACTACGTCTTGAGCAATGACAATTGGTCTGGAACTCATGATGACCAATTTTTGCACTAATTTCATTTTGTGATTCAATGGCATGTGCAAACGTTGAAAGATTTTTTTCACCATTTTTCCACCCAACATTTCGTGTCCGTGAAAAGTCCAACCATTTTTTTTGTCGAATCGTTTGGTAGGTGCTTTTCCTATATCGTGTAGCAAAGCAGCCCAACGAAGCCAAACATCATCGGTGTTTTTGGCAATATTATCTACTACTTCTAAGGTATGGTAAAAATTGTTTTTATGGGTATGCCCTTCAATTTCTTCTACCTCATTTAAAGCAATCAATTCTGGTAAAATATATGCCAACAATCCGGTTTGGTACAATAATAAAAAGCCAATAGATGGTTTTTTACACAACAAAATTTTATTCAATTCTTCGGTAATTCTCTCCCCAGAAATAATCTCTATACGATGTTTCTGGTCAGTTATGGCTGCTAAAGTATCCGGATGGATGGTAAAATTTAGTTGGTTTGCAAACCTTATGGCTCGCAACATTCGCAAAGGGTCGTCACTAAAAGTAATGTTAGGGTCTAACGGAGTTTGTATGATTTGATTTTTCAAATCTTCTTGTCCGTTAAACGGATCCATTAATTCACCGTAATTGGTTTCATTTAACGAGATAGCCAAAGCATTAATGGTAAAATCTCTCCTGTCTTGGTCTTCTTGTAAAGTACCATTTTCAACTACCGGTTTTCTGCTGTTTCGGTCGTAACTCTCTTTTCTGGCTCCAACAAATTCAATATCCATGTCTTGGTAACGCAACATGGCAGTGCCAAAGTTTTTAAAAACTTGCACTTTTGGTTTTCCGGGTAATAGGTTAGATACTTCTAATGCCAAGTCGATACCACTGCCTACCGCTACAAAATCAATGTCTTTTTTGTAGTCTCTTTGCAATAAATAGTCGCGAACAAAACCTCCAATCACATAGGTTTCTGTGGGAAGATTTTTGGCTGCTTGTGCTACTACCGAAAAAATAGGATGTTGTAGAGCTTCTTTTACATTCATGAATACACCTTATTTTCGAATCACTTTCACCTGCATGTCTAGTCCGAGTTTGATGATGCTCGATGCTTGCTGGTTTTTTTTATCGAGGTGCAAAGGTACAACATAATCTACTCCTTGCACAATTTCCGGAGCAATGTCGCGAAAGCTAGTAGGAGTAGGTTGTCCTGAAATATTTGCTGAAGTGGAAACCAAAGGCTTTTTCATTCGTTCAATTAATTTATAGCAAAAAGGTTCTTTAACAATTCGAACTCCCAAACTATTGTCATCAGCAATTAAATTGGGTGCTACATTTCTTGGTTTTTCTAAAACTAAAGTGGTTGGTTTGGTCGCAAAATCCCAGATTTGCCATGCGGTTTCCGGTATTTCTGTAAACATTTGATGCATCAATCGATCTCCGTTTACCAATACAATCATGCTTTTTGATTCGGTTCTTTTTTTCAAATCATATATTCGTTGTACCGCGGCTTCGTTGGTGGCATCACAGCCAATTCCCCAAACCGTATCGGTAGGGTATAGTATGATTCCCCCTTGTTGTATCACCTGAAATGCTTGGTGCACCAATGCAGAAATATCTTCCATTATATTTTTTTGGTAAAAATAACTACTTTCAAAGGTTTTTGCAGAAAAAGATTGTATTTTTCCGATTCCATATTCGTTGGATTTCGTTTAAATTAGTTGCATGCAACCAAAAATTTCTGTTATCGTCACCACCTACAATTCGGAACGTTGGCTCCGAAATGTGTTGGTTGGTTTTAGAGAACAAACAGAAACCAATTTTGAGTTGGTAATTGCAGATGATGGTTCAACCGAAGCTACCAAACAATTAATAGATGCTTGCAGAAGTTGGTTTGCACATCCTATTAAACATGTTTGGCATCCGGATGAAGGCTTTCAAAAGTCCAAAATTTTAAACAGAGCCATTTTGCATGCTTCTTCAGATTATTTGTTATTTACCGATGGAGATTGTATTCCTAGAAACGACTTTATTCAAGTGCATTTAGATAATAAAGAAGAAGGTTATTTTTTGTCTGGAGGTTATTTTAAGTTACCCATGTCGATTTCTGAAGCCATTACTGAGGAGGACATTGTACAACAAAAATGTTTTCGGGTATCGTGGTTGGCTAAGAAAGGTTTGCCCATTAATTTTAAGTGCACCAAATTAACCCAATGGAAGTTTTTTGCACATTTTATGAACTGGATTACTCCAACCAAAAGAAGCTGGAACGGGCATAATTCTTCGGGTTTCAAATCGGATTTATTAGCTGTAAATGGCTTTAACCATGCCATGCAATACGGTGGCTTGGATAGGGAATTAGGGGAGCGATTGTTTAATTTGGGTTTGGTTTCGAAACAAATTCGCTATGAGGCAATTTGTGTGCACTTAGATCATCCGAGAGGATACGAAAAGCCTGAAATATGGAAAAAAAATAGAGGGATACGCGATTATAACATCCAACACAAAATTACTTGGATAGAAGAGGGGATTGATTCGCTTGATGCAGCTGCAGAACATAGTTGGTAAATTCATTTACAACCACCTCTTTTGAAAAATACTTGGAACAAAACTCTTTGGCTTGTTTGCCTAATTCTTCAACTTTTTCCGGTTGTTTTTGTAATTGTATAATAGTTTCTGCCATAGCATTGGCATCGTTCATATCAAACAATTTTCCGGTTTTTTCGTTTTGAATGATTTCTAAAAAACTACTTGTTTTAAAGGCCAAACTTGGTACTTGGTATTTGGCAGCTTCCACTACTACATAGCCAAATCCTTCCCAAACAGATGGTACAATCAATATATCTAATTGCGAAAAAACAGCTTCGATATCTTCACAAAAGCCTAATAATTGAAAGTAGTTTTGTACTTCTTTTTCATGAATTTGCTTACGTAAATCCGTTTCTAAACTTCCAACTCCAGCAATCAAAAATTGAAAAGAAATGCCTTTTTGTTTTAAAATCTCAGCTAAACGAACCAAAAACAACGGATTTTTTTCTGGAGCCAATCTGCCCACAAAACCTAAAGTGAAAACATCATTTTTCTTTTTGTTTGTGTGAGATGTTTCCATTGCCACCCAATTGTACAACACTTTAATTTTATCTTCAGGAAACAAATTGGCATTGTTTGCCAGAATAGATTTTTTAGTAGCCAGAGAATTGGCAATGATGTTGGTTACATACTTTTGAAAAAGCCATCGGTTGGTAAAAGAATTTTTGATTGGTTTTGGAATGCCTCTCACATATCCAATGGTTTTTACTTTGGCTTGATGTGCAGCCAATGCTCCAATTTTTAGGTCTTTCGGAAAATTAATCCAAATTTGATCTACTTGGTTTTTTTTTAAAAAATTGCGAAGTTTTTGAAGCTTACCTATATAGAATACACTAAAGTTGGTACTTTTTAAAAAGTGCAATTTAATATTCGGATAAGCTAACAATCGTTCATGTAAAACGCTATTCTTGGCACAAATAAAACTAATGGTAAAGCCTTTTTCTGCCAACAAAACCGCATAATCAAAATGCCATTTTTCACCACCTCCCCAACCGGAAATGGTATTCATAAATGCAATATGTGGTAACTGATTTTGCATTTACAAATAGCTTTTTAATTTTTTTGTATGATGATCTATTTCCCAAAATTCATTTTGATACAAAGCTTTTGGTTGTTGCAATGCTTTATGAATACAAGAAATCCAATCGGTTGAATAAAAATAAGCAGAATTTTGAAAATCTGTAGATAATTGGTCTTTTTCTGGCAAAACTAACGGAATTTTTTTGCCAAAGGCACTTGCATAAGATCCTGTAATTCTAAACTGATTGTACTGCCAAATATCTGCATCCTTATCGTGGGTATAAGGCACGATAAAATCGGATTGTGTAATATAACTTTCGTAGGTATCGTACGGAATAAATCCGTTAAAAGTGATGATTTGTTGCTGTTTCGGGTGTTGTTTGATTTTTTTTGAAAGATGTAAATGAAAATCATCTTTGTTTGGGTCTAAGCTTCCTAATAAAATGAGTTTCCAATTCTCCGGAATTTCAATGGTGTTCCAATCATCCAATAATTGCTCGTAGTTTTTTCTGCTAGAATGAATTCTTCCCGGTACGGTTATCCAAATTTCATTAGAGTTTTTTGAAAGTTTGGTAACACTTCGTTGGTTGAAAATCAAATAAATCCAATCTGTTTTTATATTGGCATTTTGCTTTTGGATATTTTGAGCAATGTATTGTGCCAAAACAAAGTATTGGTGTATTTTTTTGGAGATTATTTTTTGGGTACCGCTATGTAGCAGTTTACTTCCATCATGTACCAATCCGATATATTTTGTTTTTTTTGGTTTTGGCAACCAACAAATATTTCGAACCACATTGCCTTGGCAAGTATTAAAAATAACGACATCGTATTGGTTTTTTAAGATGGTTTGGTAAATAAACCATGCTTTTTTCCAAGAGGAAGATTTTTCAGCAAAAACTAATTTTTTAGTAGCATTTAAGTGTTCAATTCTATGCATGACTTCATCTGAAGCAACGATATCGCATTGGTAATCGGCTTGTAAAAAAAGCAACCAACTATCCATGCATTCTTCATGCGAAGATCCAGGTTCAACAATGGCAGCTTTTAATTTCAAATCTTTTGGTAGTTTTTGTATTCAAACATACGGTATCCGGTGATTTTTTCAATCCAACCCAAAATTTTTTCTTTTAAACTTGGTTGGTAACTTACCTTGCTAGGGTCAAAAGTAAGTTTCCAATTCATTCTTTCCACTCTAGGTTGAAAAACTTTTGGATGGGTATCTGCAAACGGAATCAGTGTCCCGGCATTGTCAAAAGTAAATTCAAATGTCTCCTTCGCAACTTCGCTGTTTTCATGATTTTCGTGATACATTTTCCCAAAGTCTCTGAACTTCAGTTTGTAGCCTTCGGGAGGTTTTACCCATCCGTAATGATAAATTTCAGCTGGAATTTGTTTTACTTTTAGTTTTCTTCCTGCTTTTCTAAATCCTTGGGCATCTTTGTATGAGGAGATTTGCGGTTGGTTTCTCACTACTCGAATTTCTTTTCGGTACCATCTTCTGGATTGTGCATAATAGTCGTAAGATCCATAAAAATGTTTGTAATCAAATAACAAGCCTTCCACTGCGGGTTGATTTAAATAATCTTTCATGGCTTGTTGTACTATAGGCAAGTATTTTTCGTGCAGACACTCATCTCCTTGAATATAAAAACACCAATCTACATCTTTACTTATTGCCTGAAAAGCTTTGTTGGTTTCTACAGCCAACACCTTGCCACCCTCTCTTAATTGGTCGTCCCAAATAGTGGTGATGATTTTAATTTTTGGATCTTGGATACTTTGAATGAGTTCAAGCGTTCCATCTTCTGAATTTCCAACAGCAACTACAACTTCATCGCAAATAGGCAATATCGATTGAATGGCTTCCACAATTGGATAGTCATATTTTATGGCATTTCGAACAAAGGTAAATCCTGCTACTTTCATTGGTTTATTTTTTACCTCACCCCCAGCCCCTCTCCAAAGGAGAGGGGAGTAAGAAAAGATTAATTTCAATTTTTTATTATTAACAAATAATGTATTGAATAAAGGTCAATTTTTCATCTTTCATTGCATTAATTTTTGGTATAAAGCCATCCAGTTTTTGGCAATGACATCGTCATTAAACTTTTGGGCAAATCGCAAACCTTCAATACTCATGGCATCTCTTAATTCAGGATGCTCCATCAAATGCTGTATGGCATGCTTAAGTTGGTTGGTTTGTTTCACATCTACATAATAAGAATTAGGTCCACCAACTTCCGGAAAAACACCTTCTTGGTTGGTAATTACCGGAGTTTGACAAAACAAAGCTTCTAAAATAGGAATTCCAAAGCCTTCAAAATGAGAAGGATAAATAAAAATGCTTGCCAACTGATACAGCATGCTCAATTGAGCAAGTTCTAAATGCCTGAAAACAGTAAGTTGATGTTCCATTTGGTGTTGTTGCACAAAAGCCTGAATTTGTTCAAAATACTTGGTTTTCTTCCCAACCAAAACCAAATGATAATCGGTTCCTTGAATAGCTTTGACAATTTCCAAAGCGTTTTTTCGTGGCTCTATGGTACCCACGTACAATAAAAATTGTTTGGGTAATTGGTGTAGTTGTGCAAATTCTTTTTTTTCTTCTACCGAAAAGGAATGCTTAAATACTTCGTGACATCCTTGGTAAATGACTTCTATTTTATGTTCCGGAACTTTTAAATAATGTACAATATCTCGTTTGGTTTGCTCACTTATTGCAATAATGATGTCTGCTTTTTTACAAGCGTATGCAAATTTTTTGTGATGGATTTTTACATCTAATGCGTTGTACCATTCTGGGTGTCGTAAGAAAATCAAATCGTGTATGGTCACAATTTTTTTTACATTAGATGGAATACCAATTGGTAACTCTCCACTTAATCCGTGGTAAATATCCAATGGAAGTTTTTTAAATGCCAAACTCATTCCCCAACTTCTCCATAAACTTTTGATGTTTTTCCAAAATCCTTTCGGATTAATTTCGATGATTTGCGGGGAAGAAAGTTGAAAACGTGGATTTTTTTTTGGTTTTGGGTTAAATAAAATATAGGAGTTTTCAGGATAGTACTGATGTAAAATCCGAACCAAATCTCTGCTGTAATTTCCTAATCCAGTTTGGTTATGAAACAATCGTTTGGCATCAAAACCTATCCGCATTGTCCATTAAATTTTTTCAAAAATATCATCGACAGGAATTTTTAAGTCCGGAAAAGTTTTGCTCTGCAAAATTTCTCCTTCTGTGAATGGCTTGGTGCCTATGTATTGCTGATGAGACAAGTAATATAAAAAGATGTTTTTTTCTTCCGGATACACCATCCAATATTCCTTAACTCCGGCTTCTTCATACAATTTAAATTTGGTGTCTGCATCGTGTTTGGCATTTCCGGCAGAAATAATTTCCACAATTAAATCAGGAGCTCCGTTACACCCTTTGTCATCTAATTTTGATTCGTCACAAATAATACAAATATCAGGTTGAACTACCGTAGTATCTTTGGTTTTGTTCGGAATGGGTAATCTTACATCAAAGGGAGCAACATACACACTACAATGGGACTTTTGAAATGCGTTATAAAATACTACAGAAAGATTAAGGGAAACTATTTGATGTCTTCTGCTCGGAGCTGGACTCATTTTTTTGATAAATCCTTTGATTAACTCCACACGCTCTTGAAACTGCCAATTGAGGTAGTCTGCATAAGTGTAAGTTTTGTTCAAATCTAAATCAGAAAAATTAGTAACTACGCTCATAAAAAAAGTATGATGAACAAATGTAGTAAATTTTACTGCATTTTTACCTTAACAGAATTAGAAAAGCTCATCCAAAAAGGTGCTTTGAATGAGCTTTGAATTCTTATTTTTGACGATTTAAACTGCTACATTGTACTCTCTTAATGCATCGTTTAATGAGGTTTTTAAATCGGTAGAAGGCTTCCTTTGTCCGATAATCAATGCACATGGTACTTGGTAATCACCAGCAGCAAAGGTTTTGGTGTAACTACCCGGAATAACTACGCTTCTTGCAGGTACATAGCCTTTGTATTCCACAGGTTCGCTTCCGGTTACATCAATAATTTTGGTGGATGCTGTTAGTACCACATTAGCCCCTAATACCGCTTCTTTTTCTACTCTAACTCCTTCTACTACAATACATCTTGATCCAATAAAAGCACCATCCTCAATAATTACAGGTGCAGCTTGTAAAGGTTCTAAAACTCCTCCAATACCTACACCTCCACTTAAATGCACATCTTTACCAATTTGGGCACAACTTCCTACCGTAGCCCAAGTATCTACCATGGTGCCTTCATCTACATAAGCTCCAATGTTAACATAACTAGGCATCATGATGACACCTTTAGATATGTATGCCCCATGACGAGCAACCGCGTTTGGAACTACTCTAATTCCTTTTTCTGCATAACCTCTTTTCAAAGGCATTTTGTCGTGGTATTCAAAAATTCCAACTTCTAATGTCTCCATTTTTTGGATGGGAAAATACAATACCACTGCTTTTTTTACCCATTCATTCACTTGCCAAGAACCACTGTTGGTTGGTTCAGCAACTCTTAATTTACCTTCATCTAATAAGCCAATTACTTCTCTAATAGCGTTGGTTGTTGATTCTTCTTGAAGTAGTGCTCGGTTTTCCCAAGCGTTTTCAATCAAGCTTTGTAAGTGATTTAAGTTCATATGCAAAATTCCATTTCAATTGTTTGTAGTGCAAATATAAAGTATCATATGCAACTTTACCTGCTTGTCACCAAATTTGGTTTTTTTGTGAGATTTCCCAACGCATTTCCCATTTTCTTTTGTTAATTTTGAAGAGATGAATTTTCAATTTTTAATATGAGAGATAAAATTTTAGAACGATTTTTACAATATGTACAAATAGATACCCAATCGGATGCATCTTCTAAAACCACTCCAAGTACCAAAAAGCAATTAGATTTGGCCAAAGTTTTGGTAAAAGAATTGAAAGCAATTGGATTGCAAGAGGTAGAAATGGATAAAAATGGATATATCATGGCTACTTTGCCATCCAATATTGCCATAGATGTTCCTACCATTGGATTTGTTTCTCATTACGATACTTCCCCTGATTTTTCAGGTACCAATGTGAAACCTAAAGTGGTGAAAAATTACCAAGGACAAGACATCGTTTTGAATAAAAGAAAAGGAATTGTTTTATCACCGGACTATTTCCCGGAACTAAAAAATTACATTGGGCAGACTTTGATTACCACTGATGGCAATACGTTATTAGGAGCTGATGATAAAGCTGGAATTACAGAAATTATTTGTGCCATGGATTATTTGGTACAACACCCTGAAATTCCGCACGGAAAAATAAGAGTTGGTTTTACCCCAGATGAAGAAATTGGCAGAGGAGCTCATTTATTTGATGTAGAAAAATTCGGAGCTGATTGGGCTTATACCATGGATGGAAGCGAAATAGGGGAGTTGGAATACGAAAATTTTAATGCTGCTGGAGCAACTTTGGTTTTTCACGGAAAAAGTGTACATCCCGGATATGCCAAAGGAAAGATGGTCAACTCGTTGTTATTAGCTCAAAAATTTATGAAGGCATTGCCCAAAAACGAAGTGCCTGAAAAAACTTCTGGTTATGAAGGTTTTTTCCATGTTGCACATGTTGAAGGGACCATTGAGCAAACCAAATTATCGATGATTATTCGCGATCACAATGCCAAAAAGTTTGCAAAACGTAAAAAAATGGTGGAGAAAATTGTAGCAAAAATTAACCACAAATACCAAAAAAAGTTCGGTGCTCCGATTGTAGAGTGTGAAATCAACGACCAATATTACAATATGAGAGAAAAGGTTGAGCCGGTATTTCATATTGTAAAATTGGCTGAAAAAGCGATGAAAGCTTTAGATATCAAACCAATCATCAAACCGATTAGAGGAGGAACAGATGGAAGTCAGTTGTCCTATAAAGGATTGCCATGTCCGAATATTTTTGCGGGTGGACATAACTTTCATGGGAAATACGAATATGTTCCTTTAGAAAGCATGGAAAAAGCGATGGAAGTAATTGTAAAAATTGCAGAATTACATGCTAAAAAACATCTCCAATAATACCATACGCCTTTTAGGGTTGTTGATACTTGCTTCGGTAGTGTTGCAAGCTATCTTGTATTTTCAGAATACTACTTTAGGTGTTGTGGAGAGCAGTCTTCGATTTTTTAGTTATTTTACCATATTAACCAACCTATTGGCTGGTTTTTACTTAATTTTTTATGCAAATCAAAAAGCATGGACTAGCCAAAATGGATCGCTTACGGCAGTTACGATGTATTTGTTTATGGTTGGTTTGGTGTATCAAGTAGCACTTAGGTTTGTTTGGAATCCAACCGGATGGAGTCGATTAGCAGATGAAATGTTGCATAGTGTTAATCCGATTTTGCTCCTTTTGGTTTGGTTTGCCAAAGAGAAAACCTCAGAGCTTCGGTACCAAATGATTCCGAAATGGTTGATTTATCCGGCTTTGTATTTGCTATTTATTTGGATAAGAGGAGCAATTTCTGGGTATTATCCGTACTACTTTATTGATAGAAACATACTTTCTTCAGATGATTTTTATATTAATGTGGTTGTTTTGATTATTTTATTTGTGATGTTTTCTTTCGGATTTATTTGGTTGGGAAGATTAAAAAAGAGTTCATGAAAAAACCCCGAAATTTCGGGGTTAAATTTATTCATCTTCGTCTTCGTCTTCGTCAAAATCAGCAGGATCTTCTCCGTTTTCATCGTCCTCATCGTCCTCGTCCGAAGGCATATCGTCATCTTCTTCCTCTACTTCTACTTCATCGATGTCTTCTTCCAAATCTAACTTTTTATCAGGAGCAATCACATCTAATTCTTCCATCAAATCGTCTTCTTCAAAGTTTTCGATTCTGGTTGCTAATTTCTTGCTTACTTTCACCAAGTAAATGGTGTCTTCGGTGCGAACTTCTACCGCTTCAATTAATTCATTTTGTGCGTTTCTAAAACGAATCACATCTGAATCTTCATACCCTTCCGGAAATTTTTCCACCAACAACGATAAGATTTCATCGGTTAGTTTTGCATAGTCAACAATTATACGCTTCATGATCAGTTATTAATAATCTAACAAATAAGCAAAAATTAGAGGAGCAACTATGGTTGCATCTGACTCAATCACAAATTTTGGAGTTTTGATATCTAATTTACCCCATGTGATTTTTTCGTTCGGGACGGCTCCTGAATAAGAACCGTAACTGGTGGTTGAATCGGAAATTTGACAGAAGTAGCTCCAAAAAGGAACATCGTGCATTTCCATATCTTGGTATAACATTGGAACCACACAAATAGGGAAATCTCCTGCGATACCTCCACCGATTTGGAAAAATCCAACACCTTTGTCTGAATTTTTAGTGTACCAATCAGCCAAAAAAGTCATGTATTCAATACCAGATTTCATGGTGCTGGCTTTTAATTCACCTTTAATTACATAGGATGCAAAAATATTTCCCATGGTACTATCTTCCCAACCAGGAACTACCATTGGCAAGTTTTTTTCTGCAGCAGCGTACATCCAGCTGTCTTTCAAGTCTATTTCGTAATATTCCTCTAAAACACCTGAAAGCAACATTTTGTACATAAATTCATGCGGAAAATATCTTTCTCCTTTTTCTTCTGCATCTTTCCAAATATGGTGGATATGTTTTTGTAATCTACGAAAGGCTTCTTCTTCCGGTATGCAGGTATCTGTTACACGGTTTAAGCCTTGCTCTAACAATTCCCACTCTTGCTCTGGGGTTAAATCACGGTAGTTTGGAACTCTTTTGTAGTGGGAGTGTGCCACCAAATTCATAATGTCTTCTTCTAAATTGGCACCGGTACATGAAATAATTTGAACTTTATCTTTTCTAATCATTTCGGCAAAAATTTTGCCTAGTTCTGCTGTACTCATAGCACCAGCCAAGGTTACCATCATTTTGGCACCGTTGTTTAATTGCTCTTCATAAGCTTTCGCTGCATCTACTACAGTAGCTGCATTAAAATGCAGGTAATACTTTTGAATAAATTGGCTAATGGGTCCTTTGCTCATTGGATTTTTATTGGTTTGTATTTGCTTTGTTTATGGCATCAAAGAAACAGAATTTTTGACAACCAATCAACTGATTTTTATTTTTTGTAATATCCTAAAATATCAAGTACTTGTTCGGCACTTTGTTGTTCTGAAAATACTTCGGTTGCCAATATTCCATTGTCGTCTCTATCTATCAGAATGTGTTTTGGTTGCGGAATTAAGCAGTGGTGTAATCCACCAAAACCTCCAATGGTTTCTTGGTAAGCACCTGTATTAAAAAACCCGATATATAAAGGTTTTTCTTTGTTGTATTTTGGTAAATATACTGCATTCATGTGCTGTTCGGAGTTGTAATAATCGTCGCTATCACAGGTCAAACCTCCTAGCAATACTCTTTCGTAGGTATCGTTCCAACGATTTACAGCCAACATTACAAAACGTTTGTTGATGGCCCAAGTATCAGGCAAAGTAGTGATGAAAGAAGAATCAATCATGTTCCACTTTTCTCTATCGTTTTGTTGTTTTTGATGCAAAATTTCATAAATAGCTCCGCCACTTTCCCCAACAGTAAATGATCCAAATTCGGTAAAGATGTTTGGCACAGGAACTTCTGCATCGTCACAAGCAATTTTAATTTGGTTTAAAATTTCTTCCACCATGTATTGGTAATCGTACTCAAAAGCCAAAGAGTTTTTGATAGGGAAACCACCACCAATATTTAAGGAATCTAACGAAGGACATTCTTTTTTCAAAGCGATGTATACCTTCATACATTTTAACAATTCGTTCCAGTAGTAAGCAGTGTCTCTAATTCCGGTATTGATAAAAAAGTGCAACATTTTTAATTCCACTTTTTTGTTTTCTTGGATTTGTTTTCTGTAAAACGGAACAATATTTTTATATCCAATTCCTAACCTAGAGGTATAAAATTCAAATTTTGGTTCTTCTTCTGCAGCAATTCTAATTCCTATTTTAAACTTGCCATCAATGGCTTCTTGTAACAAATCTAACTCTTCAAAATTATCAATTACCGGAATGGTTCGGTTGTGACCACCATTAATTAATTTCGCGATGTTTTCTATGTATTGTTCTCGTTTAAAACCATTACAAACCACATAAGTGTTTTTGTTGATTTTTCCTTCTTCCATTAATTTTTCTACAATATTGATGTCGTATGCAGAAGAAGTTTCAATGTGTACATTATTTTTTAATGCTTCATTTAAAATGAAACTAAAATGAGAACTTTTGGTACAATAGCAATAGTAATATTTGCCATCGTAGTCTAGCTTTTCCATCGCTTTTCTAAACCAGCCTTTTGCTCGGTTGATGTTAGAGGAAATTTGAGGTAAATAAGTAAATTTTAATGGGGTACCGTATTGTTCTACCAACTTCATTAAATCGATGTTGTGAAACAATAAGTTATCTTTATTTAAAGTAAATTCTTCTTGTGGGAAGTAAAAAGTTTGGTTGATGAGGTCTATGTATTTTGTATTCATAATGTCAATGGGTTGTTAAATTAAAAATTCATGAAATCACATCATCATTTCTCATCAAACCCTTAAATTGGCATATATGATAGATAACTCTTTGTAAAAGAGATATTGCTGTTCTAAAAATATGGGTTGCTTCAACGTTTAATTAATTTGTAGGTTATGGTAATTAACCAATCCTTGTTCGCGTAATTTGCTGGGACAAAAGTAAAATAAAATGCTAGTTTTTTAAAAAAACACCTTTAAAAAAAATCTCAATTTTGGAAATAATTCCACGCTTGCCAAATTTGCTCTTCGGTTACCTCTTCATTTACTACAAATTCTCCAACATTTTTAAGCAAAACAAACTTGATTCTTCCGTTTTCATTTTTCTTGTCGTGCTGCAAATAAGGCAAACAAGCAGCGAATTGTTCCGAGCTCCAAGCAGGAAATTTAAAGTATTGTAATATGGTGTTTTGGATTTCGTTGAATTGTTCTTCACTTAAATATTTTTTTAGAAAAGAAAGATGACTTTCTAACAAAATACCAATAGCAACTGCTTCGCCATGCAATAAATCAACCAAATCGTCATTTTGTAAACTATAACTTTCCATGGCATGACCAATGGTATGCCCGAAGTTCAAAGCTTTTCTTTCATTTTTCTCCAAAGGGTCTACTTCCGTAATTTGTAATTTTACCAGCATCGATTCTTGAATCAATTCCAAAAGGTTATCGGTGGTAAAATTGGAAAGTTTTTGCAGTTTTTTCCAATGTTCCGGATGTTGAATTAATCCGTGCTTAAACATTTCTGCCAAGCCGCATTTCCATTGCTCTGTGGTGAGCGTTTCTAAAAATTCAGGAAGAATAAAAATAGCAATTGGGTTTTGTATGGTACCAATTTGATTTTTGGCTCCGTTAAAATCAATGCCATTTTTTCCACCCAAACTGGCATCTACCATGGCAAGTAAAGTAGTAGGAACATGTAAAAAATCAATTCCTCTTTTAAAAGTAGCTGCTACAAATGCTCCCAAATCGGTAACTACTCCTCCTCCTAAATTCACAAATAGCGATTTTCTATCTGCTTCATAGTCCAAAAGCACTTCCCACAAGCCAACCACAGTTTCTATACTTTTAAAACTTTCTCCAGCCGGAATTTCTAAAATTTCAATTGCTGTTTCTGTTTGCCATGCACTTAACAAAGTGGGCAAACAACATTCGTTGGTATTGGTATCGGTTAAAATGAAAATTTTAGAGTAATTGTTTTGGTTCAGTTTTTCTTGTAAAATATCCCAACCCTCCCAATTAAAATATATTTGATTTTTTTCGAATAGTGATAACATGATAAAAAGTGCGTTAAAGCGATAAATCTTTGCAAAAACAAAAATAATCAAATAAAATCTTCCACTATCTTTGCATATCTTTTAATTTACACTCATGTTATTTGATAATACCCAAATCGCATTTGCACTTAAGTCGGATTCTGACTTAGATAGGGCTTATTTTTTATTTAAAATGATTGATAGTGAGCCTTTGGTAAAAATTGGAACTGCTGTAACTAATTTTGCTTTAAAAGCTCATTTGCCTGTAGAAGGGTTGATTAGAGCCACTGTTTTTGATCATTTTTGTGGTGGAGTTACCGAAGAAGATTGCTTGCCTGTGGTGGATAAAATGTACCAAAAAGGTGTTTGTTCGGTTTTAGATTATAGTGTGGAAGGCCAAGAAGATGAGACTACTTTTGATACTGTTTTAGAAAAAACCATTAAAATCATTCATTTTGCCAAAGAAAAATCAGCTTTGCCATTTGCAGTTTTTAAACCAACAGGCATGGGAAGATTTGCTCTTTTTCAAAAAATAACAGAAAAGAAAGAACTAACTCCTTCTGAGCAAGAAGAATGGAATAGGGTGGAAGCTCGGTACCAAAAAGTTTGTTCGGTTGCACAACAATTGGATGTTGCTTTGTTGATTGATGGAGAAGAAAGCTGGATGCAAGATGCTGCAGATGATTTGGCTACCAAAATGATGCAACAATTTAACAAAGAAAAAGCTATTGTGTATAACACCTTGCAGTTATACCGTTGGGATCGTTTGGATTATTTGAAAAAGTTGCACGAGCAGGCCAAACAAGAAGGTTTTCATATCGGAATGAAGTTGGTTAGAGGTGCCTACATGGAAAAAGAAAACAAGCGTGCGGAAGAAATGGGGTATCTTTCCCCTATTTGTAAAGACAAACAAGCAACCGATGATAATTTTGATACCACCATGCAATACATGTTGGAGCATACCGAAAGAATGTCGTTGTTTATTGGAACACACAACGAAGAAAGCACCTTGAAAGCCTTGGATATCATGCAACAAAAAGGTATTTCTGCTACGGACGGAAAAGTATGGTTCGGACAATTATATGGGATGAGCGATCATATCAGCTTCAATTTGGCAAATGAGAATTATTTGGTTGCCAAATATTTGCCATTTGGTCCGGTGAGAGATGTGATGCCTTATTTGATAAGAAGAGCAGAGGAAAATACTTCCGTTGCCGGACAAACCAGTAGAGAGTTGATGTTGTTGAAAAAAGAACGAAAAAGACGAAAATTGGCATAAATTTATTTTTAAATGTTAAATACAAGACCATACGGTCTTCATCGAGACAAGCCTTGATTGGCTTCCTTTTGAAACAAACAAACCATGTACAAACAAACTATCCGTCCCGTTTTATTTCAATTTGATCCGGAAAAAGTGCATCATTTTACTTTTGCTGCTTTGCAGTTTTTAGGGAAAATCCCTGGAATGAAATCTTTTTGGAAGTCGCAATACCAAGTTAGCAATCCTAAGTTGCAACGCGAAGTTTTCGGACTTAAGTTTCCGAATCCGGTTGGTTTAGCAGCAGGATTTGATAAAGACGGTGCTTTGTTTCATGAGTTGGCATGCATGGGTTTTGGATTTTTAGAATTAGGTACGGTTACCCCAATGCCTCAACCAGGAAATGATAAAAAAAGATTGTTCAGATTGCCAGAAGATCAAGCGATTATTAACCGAATGGGCTTTAATAATTTAGGAGTAGATCACTTGGTGGAGCAACTGAAAAAAGGGAAACCAAAAGGAGTTTTGATAGGTGGAAATATCGGTAAAAATAAATTAACAGCTAACGAAGATGCTATCAAAGACTATGAAATATGCTTTGAAAAATTGTTTACTTGGGTAGATTATTTTGTAGTAAATGTTAGCTCACCAAACACCCCAAACTTACGTGATTTGCAAGACAAAGAGCCTTTAACTAAGTTGTTGAATCATTTGCAAAGTTTAAACGCACAAAAAAATAACCCGAAACCTATTCTTTTAAAAATTGCTCCCGATTTAACGGAAACCCAATTAGAAGATATTGTGGAGATGGTGCAAGAAACCAACATTGCTGGGGTTATAGCAACCAATACGACTATTTCAAGAGAAAATTTAGCTTCTACCAACCAAAAAGAAATGGGTGGTTTGAGCGGAAAACCACTAACCAAAAAGTCAACCGAAGTCATTCGGTTTTTGGCACAAAAAAGCAATGGATCTTTTCCTATTATAGGAGTTGGAGGAATTCATTCTCCAAAAGATGCGTTAGAAAAAATAGAAGCTGGTGCTACATTGGTACAATTATACACCGGATTTATTTACGAAGGTCCATCTTTGGTAAAAAAAATCAACCAAGCAATTTTGCAAAAATCTTAAAATAGAATGGAAGTAGTTTCATTTTTAATAGCTTCCATTTTATTAACGGTTAGTCCAGGTCCGGATATTTTATATGTTTTTAGTTTAAGTTTATCACAAGGAAAAAAAGCAGGTGTTTTATTGGCAACCGGTTTGGTTTCCGGAATTTTAGTACATACCTCATTAGTTGCATTTGGAGTAGCTTTTTTTATCAAAACCACTCCATGGGTTTGGTGGAGCATTAAATTATTTGGGGTATTTTACTTGCTGCGTTTATGTTGGTTGGTTTACCAAGCACCTGTATCCATTCAATGGGAAACAAATGAGTTAAAGCAAGAAAAATCGTTGTTTTGGAGGGGTTTTTGGATGAATGTACTAAATCCGAAAGTAACTTTATTTTTCCTGGTTTTCTTTCCAACTTTTTTAAGTCAAAATAAGGCAGGAGATTACCAATCGTATTATTTTTTGGGTTTTTTGTTCATGCTACAAGCTTGGCTTATATTTTATTTGGTGAGTCATTTGGCAGCTCAATTACAAAAAACATTGCTTTCTTCCAGCAAATCAACTGCAATTGGTTTGTTTTTCAAGTATTTACAAATCACTTTGTTTTTGGTTTTTGTACTCATGTTGTTATGGGATCGATAGTTAGGATTTTTCTAACGAAAACGTTTGATAAAATTACTATTTTTGGGGTGCATGAAACCTACCGTTAAAATTATTGAATGTCCGAGAGATGCCATGCAAGGCATCAAGACTTGGATTCCTACTGAGAAAAAAATCACCTACCTTCAATCGTTGTTGCGTGTGGGTTTTGACTCTTTAGATTTTGGTAGTTTTGTTTCACCTAAAGCTATTCCGCAAATGCAAGATACTGCTGAGGTATTGCAATCTTTAGATTTGAACCAAACCAAAACCAAATTGTTGGCTATTGTTGCCAACACCAAAGGGGCAGAGCAAGCAATACAACACCAAGCTATTCAATATTTGGGCTTTCCGTTTTCCATTTCTGAAAACTTTCAAATGCGAAATACCCACAAAACCATTGCAGAATCGTTGGTGACTTTACAAGAAATTTTAGACTTGGCACATGCCAACCATAAAGAAGTGGTGGCCTACTTGTCTATGGGGTTCGGAAACCCTTATGGTGATCCGTGGAATGTTGAAATTGTAGGGGAATGGACCGAAAGATTGGCAAATATGGGAGTGAAAATTCTTTCTTTGTCCGATACCATCGGAAGTTCTACACCAGAGGTAATTACTTATTTGTTTTCTAATTTGATACCAAAATACCCGAATATTGAGTTTGGAGCTCATTTGCATACGGCACCAAACCAATGGTTTGAAAAAGTAAATGCAGCCTATCAAGCTGGTTGTTTGCGTTTTGACGGAGCCATTCAAGGGTTTGGAGGTTGCCCCATGGCTAAAGACGATTTAACCGGAAACATGCCTACAGAAAAATTACTGTCTTATTTTACTGCACAAAAAGCAGAGCATGGTTTGCAAGCCATGAGTTTTGAAAGTGCATATAACGAAGCCACCAAACTATTTTCGGTATACCACTAATTCAGCCAGCCGGACTCTTTGATTTTTATTTCAAACATTTTGTCCCAGTTTTTTCCGGTAACAAACAAAGTCTTTTTTATCGGATGATATGCAATACCGTTTAAAACATCATTTTCTACATCAAGTTTTGAAAAGTCGATTTGCTTTTTAAGTTCCCCCAAATTGATTACTGCTTCCACTACTCCAGTTTTTGGGTGGATGATGATAATAGAATCTCTTTGATACACATTGGCAAATATTTTTCCGTTGATCCATTCTAATTCGTTGATGAATTTGATTTTAGATCCATTGGTATATACATTCACAAAATCGATGATTTGAAATGTTGCCGGATTTAATTTGTAAATTTTTTCTGTTCCATCGCTCATATACAAATGGGTACCATCATTGGTAAGTCCCCAACCTTCCATTTTTTTCTGATAGGTAAATCTTTTAATTTCCTTCATGGTGGCCAAATCATACACTAACGCTGTTTGATTCATCCAGGTTAATTGGTAGATCTTTTGGTTTAATACGGTGATTCCTTCTCCAAAAAAGTTAGCAGAAAGCGGAATAAAATTCTCTACTACACCTGAGTTAAAATTTACTTTACGCAAACTAGAAGATCCTAATTGCCCGGTGCCTTCATATAGTTGGTTTTGCACAAATTCCAATCCTTGCGTATATGCTTTACTATCATGCGGATAAGTATGTAATAATTCATAAGTCAAAAGGATAGGAGCCATATTACTTACCAATTCAATTCTGCTGTCAAGAATCTCTATTTCATCATTATAATATACTTTCAGTTGAATGTTGTGGTAACCTAATTTTTCGTCAGTTAATGCTTTTTTCCAAGTAGTGCCAGAAAGTTTTTCTATACGTTGGTCATTCCAATAAGCTACGATACTATCGGTAGGGATATTTTTTTTATTGGAGATGGAAATTTTGAGTTCATCTTCCCAAGTGTAAGAAGTTTTTACAGATGATGCGTCAATTGCAAACATATATTCTGTAGTAGAATTTTCTTTCCCACAGCTAATAAATAAGGCTAAAATAATGACAGTTAGTGCTTTGTACATATCGAAAATAATCGAGGTTTTAGGGTTGCTAAAATAGAAAAAAAGTTGGTATATTTGCACCGGCAAGTCCTACACGACCAGCTCCTGCAAAATCCTCCAGGGTGGGAACACAGCAAAGGTATGCGGTTGTAGCGGTGCGATGTAGATCGCTTGCCACTTTTTTTTGATTCTTTCCTCAAAATTCTTTCCTTTCATCACACTTTCTTCAAATTAGTTTGGCTTCCTAAACTTTTTTTGTGACCTTTGAAATACATCAAAATTCATCCTATGAATTGGCAATTATATAAAAAAGGAATTACAGTGGTTTTATTGCTTTTTTTGTTTTCTTGTAAAGAGAAAGTGTACACCCCAAAAGTAATTTACGAATCTCCAAAAAGAGAAGAAGTAAAGCCAAAAGATACCAGTGAAGTATTGGTAGCTGATTTACCTATACATTTTGCGAATACAGATGTTTTGTTGCATCCGGTTGGAAAAATAAGGAGTTATTCCGGTAAATTAACCACTTACGAAAGCGGTGCTTACAGTTATACCATCACGAATTTAGGTGATACTGAAATTACAGGTTACCTAGACAATTTATTGGTGCAAAAAATAACCCAAGATACCTTGGTTCCGTTGTTACCTGAAAAGAAAATGATTACTAGCATTACTTTTTTACGTAAACATTTTGAGAAAACTCAAAAGCCTTTTTTATTGATGGCTTTGTACGATCAGGACACCAATAAAGACCAATTAATTAATACCAACGACATCAAAGCTATGTATCTAAGCGAAATAGATGGAGAGAAATTAACCAAGATTTCTCCAGATCAAATGGAGTGGATTGATTGGAATTACCAAGAATCTTTACAGCGAATTTACTTTAGATGTGTGGCAGATACCGACCAAAATGGCAAGTTTGAAAAGTCGGATAAAGTGCATTATTTTTATGTAGATTTAAAAGCAGATCTTTGGGAAGCTAAAGAGTATTTTCCAGTTGGGAACTAATAACTCATATTAAAATATCGCTTTCTAAGTCAGAAATTTCTATAGGAAAATCAAAACCCAAACGTTGCATCAGCTCCACCACCAAAGTTTTGTACCAGTTTTCAGATTTTGGGTGGATGTATATTTTTTCTATCAATTGATGGATGTCAATATCAATTTTTAAGCCATCGTTAATTTGTAAATCCCAATGGGTAACGTCTGTTAAAATTCGAATTTCACGTTCGTACTGAAAGCTTTTTCGCTTAAATAAAAACGGGAAAAAAGTATCCTCAAACGGAATATGGTCTTTTTTGTAATCGATATAGTTGACTTGTCCGATATACTGCTCAAACTTTTTTTCGGGCTTCAAAGCTTCTTGTAATCTGCCCAAAGTACTTTGAATGGCCAATCCTTCTTGGTTTTTGGTGAAAATTTGCCACATGGCAAAACTTTCATATTCGTTGATATGCCAACTGCTGATCACCACTTTTTCGCGATGTGATTTATAATATTGTAAAAACTTCGGATTGTTTTCTGAAATTTTCTTGATTTCCTCGTACGTGGGTTCACTAAAAGTGCCTTCGTATTGGTCTTCAAATTTGTCGGAACGCGACATAAAAAGTTTTTCTTGCAGCAGTAAATCTAAAAATTTCGACAAATCCAAATACTTCCAAACCACGGTATTGGCATCGGTTGGGACTAATATATTCGGATGATTTACATGCATATTACATACTTTCTAACGATTGCATTTGTACCAATTTGGCATACAGTCCGTTATGAGTTAATAAACTTTCGTGGTTGCCTTGCTCTGCAATAGTTCCTTTTTGCATTACCACAATCACATCTGCTTTTTGAATGGTAGAAAGTCGATGTGCAATCACAATGGAGGTCCTATTTACCATAATTTTTTCCAAAGCATCTTGTACCAATCGTTCGCTTTCGGTGTCTAAAGCTGAAGTAGCTTCGTCTAAAATCAAAATTGGAGCATCTTTTAATACTGCTCTTGCTATGGAAATACGTTGTTTTTGTCCTCCGCTCAACTTTCCACCCGCATCTCCAATATTGGTTTGCAATCCTAATGGCAATTCCGAAACAAAATCTTTGGCATTTGCTATTTCCAATGCTTTCCAAAGTTCTTCTGATGAAGCATTTGGTTTGCCTAAACGTAAATTATTTTCGATGGTATCGTTAAATAATAAACTTTCTTGGCTAACCAAGGCAATCATTTTTCGTAAAGAAGAAATTTTTAATTGTTGGATGGAAATACCATCCAACCAAATTTCACCTTGTTGTACATCGTAAAAACGAGTCAATAAGTTGGCAATGGTACTTTTTCCACTTCCGGAAGGACCTACCAATGCAACAGTTTTTCCTTTTGGAATGGTTAAACTAAAGTTTTGTAATACTACTTCTTCCTCGTACTGAAATTGAATGTTTTTTAACTCAATTTGTTCGGAAAACTCTAATTTTTCTAATGCATTTGGTGCATCTGTAATTAGATTTTCTTCTTCTAAAATATGAAAAACCCTTTCTGCAGAAGCGTTACCACGTTTTAGTCCGTAACTGGCTCTGGAAATTCCTTTGGCTGGAGTTAAAATATTGTAAGCCAACATGATGTATCCTAAAAAGAAACTGGCTTCCATATTTTTTTCAACAAAAACCAAATAGCCACCAAAAACCAACAACACTCCAATGATTAAAATGCCTAGGAATTCACTTAACGGAGAAGCTAAATTGTAACGGTTATTCACTTTGTTTGAGTAATGAAAAAAGTCACCAGCAGTTTTTTCAAATTTTTGACCGAATGCTTTTTCAGCAGTAAATGACTTGACCATTCGAAGACCTGTAAGGGTTTCTTCTAAAATACTCAATAACTTACTTTGCTCTTGTTGTAGGTAAATGGCATTTTTTTTCAAACTTTTCCCGATGGCTGAAATGATGTAACCAGAAATAGGAATAAAAACCAATACAAACAAAGTAAGCTTAAAGCTCAGGTAAAACATAGCAATTAAGGTGAACAAAATAGTCAATGGTTCACGAATCATTACTTCGAGTAAAGCATAATAGGCATTACTCATTTCGTTCACATCGGCTACTACTCTGGAAATCACATCACCTTTGGTGGTTTTGGAATAGTAGGAGAGAGGCAATCGGGTAATTTTAGTGTACATGGCATTTCGCAAATCGTTAAGCATCCCATTTTTCAGATAGGTTCCGTAGTACAATGCCAAGTAATTAGCCAAGTTTTTTAACAAGAAAATGGCAACGATTACTCCTATCATGTACATCAATACCGTAAAGTTTCCGTGCTTTTGGATAGAAGTGGTCAGGAAGTAATTCAGTGAATTTTCCAAGTAATCTTTTACTTCCGTAATTCCTAGGTAAACTGGTTTTTGAACGATTTCTTTTTTGTCGTCAAAAATTACTTTTAAAACTGGAATGAGTGCAATAAATGACAGTGTACTGAATAAGGCATACAGTACATTAAAAAACACATTGCCAAAAGCATATTTTTTGTAAGGTTTGGCAAAGGGCCATATTTTTTGGTAATAACTCATTTAGTTTAATTGCAGTTCGTTACAAATGTCTTGGATTTTTTTCAGCAATCTTTCTCTTTGATTCCAATAGTTTTCTTTGGTTTCTAGGGTTTCGTTTACGCTAAAATAAAATTTAATTTTTGGTTCCGTTCCACTTGGTCTTGCACAAATTTTGGTGCCATCTTCTAAATAATAAATCAATACGTTTGATTTTGGTATGTGGATGGTTTCTTTTTCGTTGGTCAACAAATTCCAAGCTTCGCTTTTTTGGTAATCTTCCAAGCAAACCACCCGTTGTCCTACAATTTCTGTTAATGGATTTTGTCTCCAATCCTGCATCATTTGCTGAATTTCTTGTGCTCCTTCAATTCCTTTTTTGGTAAGTGAGATTAAGTGCTCTTGGTACAATCCAAAATCTACGTAAAGGTTCAATAATTCATTCCAAACCGAACTACCAATATGTTTGGCATATGCGGCAATTTCACAAATTAACAAACTTGCTGCTACGGCATCTTTGTCTCTTACGGCATCTCCAACCATAAATCCAAAACTCTCTTCTCCTCCTCCAATAAAGGTCAACTCCGGGAAGTCTTTTATAAATTTGGCAATCCATTTAAAGCCCGTCAATCCCACTTTACATTCTACCCCGTAAGCACTTGCTAGTTCTAACATCATTGGTGTGGAAACTATGGTACTTCCAATAAACTCTTTTCCTTTAATTTTGTTGTTTTTCTGCCATTGCTCCAGCAAAAAGGCAGTCATCAATACCATGGTTTGGTTGCCATTTAACAATTGCATTTTTCCTTTTTCATCTCGAACTGCTACTCCCAAACGATCAGAATCAGGGTCGGTACCAATCACAATATCGGCATTGGTTTTTTCTGCCAAAGCCAAAGCCATGGTCAATGCCTCTGGTTCTTCAGGGTTTGGAGATTTTACGGTGCTGAAATTTCCATCCGGAATTGCTTGTTCAGTAACTACTTCAAATTGAGTATATCCAGCTTTTTTCATCAAACTTGGAATAGCAGTAATAGAGGTACCATGCAAAGAAGTGAAAACAATTTTCAGATGTTCTCTTGCTTCTTTTGGTAAATCAAAGGACGCATTTTCTAAGGCTGATTTCTGAAAAGCTTCGTCTAAAGTAGCATCTAGATAAGTGATTTTATCCATATTGGCATCAAAACGAATATCTTCATAAGCAATTTTTTCAATTTCTTGGATAATTGCAGCATCTTGTGGAGGTACTAATTGACCACCATCTTGCCAATACACTTTATAACCGTTGTACTCCGGTGGATTATGTGAAGCAGTTAACACAATTCCTACATGACATTGCAAATATTTAATGGTGAAAGACAATTGTGGGGTAGTTCGCATCTCAGGATACAAATACACATGAATGCCATTGGCAGAAAACACATCGGCAACTACTTTAGCAAGTACATCGCTTTGGTTTCGGCAATCATATGCAATGGCAACTTTGATGATTTCATTCGGAAAAATTTCATGCAAATAATTACTCAACCCTTGGGTGTTTTTTCCTAGGGTATATTTGTTAATTCGGTTGGTACCAACTCCCATCACTCCTCGCATTCCTCCAGTACCGAATTCTAAGTTTTTGTAAAAACTTTCTTCCAATTCTTTCGGGTTGCTTGTCATCATTTCCTTTACTGCCTCTTGGGTAGCTTGGTCAAAAATTGGCGTCAACCACGGGTTGACTTTTGCTAAAATTTCTTCTGCAATGTGCATGGTAGTCAGAATATTTATGATAAAGTTTCTTTAATTTTATATCGTTCTTCTCTTCGGTTTTTCAGAATTAATTCTCCTAAAAACCCGGCTAAAAATAATTGTGATCCAATGATCATGGTGGTTAAGGCAATAAAGAAATACGGACTGTTTGTTACCAAGTCGTAAGGCAAATCAAAATACATTCGGTATAATTTTCGGATGCCAATGTAGGCAGCAGAACTCATTCCTATCAAAAACATCAAGACACCTAATGCTCCAAATAAATGCATGGGACGTTTGGCAAAATTTCCTAAAAACCAAATGGTAATAAGGTCTAAAAAGCCATTTAAAAATCGATTGATGCCAAATTTGGTTTCTCCATATTTACGAGCTTGGTGTTTTACAACTTTCTCTCCAATTTTTTTGAATCCGGCATTTTTAGCCAAAACCGGAATATATCGGTGCATTTCACCAGAAACTTCAATGTTTTTGATGACTTCCTTTTTATAGGCTTTCAATCCACAATTGAAGTCGTTAAGCTCCACTCCTGATGTTTTACGTGCTGCCCAATTAAAAAGCTTGGAAGGAATGTTTTTGGAAAGTACATGGTCATAACGTTTCTTTTTCCAGCCTGAAACCAAATCGTAACCTTGTTCGGTAATCATTTGGTATAGTTCAAAAATTTCCTCGGGGCTATCTTGTAAGTCGGCATCCATGGTAATAACCACTTCTCCTTGGGCTCTGGCAAATCCTGCATGTAAAGCTTGAGATTTTCCAAAATTCCTCAAAAATCGAATGCCTTTTACTCTTTCGTCTTTTTGGTGTAAAGATTCAATGGTTTCCCAGGAGCCATCAGTACTTCCATCATCCACCAACCAAATTTCATATTGCCATTGGGTCGGTTCCAATACTTTGGTAATCCAAACATATAATTCCTGCAAGGATTCTTTTTCGTTGAGTAGAGGGATGACTAAGGATAAGTGCATGTTACACATTTTTTGATTTGTATACTGCTCCTAATACAAACGAAATCAATCCGCCTAAAAACATATTTACCATAAAAATTCCGGAATATAAAACGGTTGGAGCAACTTGTCTCCATGAAACCGCGAGTTTATCTAATTCCTCTACATTAGTGTCTGGAAATTGCTTTAAGTGACTTTCTCTTTGCAATAAAATAGTTTGGTCAAAAAAGTCAGGTTGTATTTGTGTGGTATACACATACATGTATAAAAAGCTCAACAACGAACTAATTACTGCAATTCCCAAACCTATTTTAAGAGCGGTTCGAATAGAGGTAATTCGATGTTTTTGATTGAATTTATAAATTGGAAATATTATTAATACTACAATAGCAAGGAATCCAATGATGGAATCTAATGTGGAAGATTCAAACTGTTTGCCACTGTTATATTTTAAAAAAGAAAGTAAAACCAAGGTAGCACCTAAAGCAATACCATAAGGTAAAATGTATGTTTTGGTGATATTTTTGGTTGGGATGGATGTTGACTCGGTCATTTTAGCATTTTTAATACGCAAATATACAAAAGATGGATGGGAAAAAATGCTTGGTTGAATGGCTAAAAAAAAATGTAAAGAGTTGTTGTTTTGCAAAATAATTGTACATTTGCACTCCAAATTAAAGTATTAACAAATAAAAGTTGTGGTAAGTTTATACCTTTTATAACAAAAGCTTCAAAACCCAACACAGCATAACAAGAAAAATATTTAGAACATGAAATCAGGAATTCACCCAGAAAATTACAGATTAGTTGCATTTAAAGACATGTCAAATGAAGATGTGTTTATTACCAAATCAACTGTAGAAACTAAAGATACTTTAACAGTGGATGGTGTAGAATATCCATTATTTAAAATGGAGATCTCTAGAACTTCTCACCCTTTTTACACAGGTAAATCTAAATTGGTAGATACCGCAGGTAGAATTGATAAATTCCGTTCTAAATACGCTAGCAGAAAATAATTTATTTTTCCATATAGTAAAAAGCCTTCCAAAATTTGGAAGGCTTTTTTTATTTCTTGTTGGCTTTTTTCAGTTCGTCTCCACCCGGAATATTCATTTTTTCGGTGAGCAAAGCAATTTCATCTAAACCGAAGGTTCCTTTTAGTAACAATAAAATGTTTTCCGAACCATCAATATGCATCAATAGTTCTTTTACTTCATTGGCCTTGTTCCCTTGTTTGGCAAAAATTTTCACTTGCTTGCCATTAGTATTGGTTCGCATGAGTTCCTGCAAGTTGTTTTTGGTTAAGTATTGTTCCGAAGCTTTTTTAATCTCTTCAGAAGCTTTTACGTTTTTGGTAGAAAACACTTGCAACTGATCTAGTTTTTGTAATAATTGAATGTACTTTTGAGCCTCTGCATCCTTGCTGTCTACTTTGATTTTGCTCATCATTTCGAACATTTTTTTATTGACTACATACGATTGGATGTTGTCGTTTTGCTCCAAATAATCTAAGCTTTGACTATGTACTAGACCGATATTTGAAATTAATACGAAAAGATATAAAAGAGTGATTTTTTTCATGGTTTTATTGTAATAAAAATGAGTTCTTTTTGTTTTTGATATTCTTTAAGATATTCTACACTTTTCATGCCATTATTTAATTCTTTGGAGGTCATTTGTAAATAGTACATCACTTTTTCCAATTCTTGTTCTTCTTTTTTTTGTTCACAGCTAAACAAAGTGAGCATACTAATTAAGCAAACCAGCGAACGGATAAAATGAAAATTCATGACTATTTTACTATTGTTATGGTAAAGATACTCTTTTTTGTAAAATAGGGGAGAATGTTAATTTTAACGTGAGTTCGACTTAATAAATATGATCAAATATTAGATATTGAGTGTATTATGAAATAAAATATATGATTTTCTCTGTGTAACTTTGGTTCCGAGGCTTCGGGATAGTGCATTTTGTGTAATAACTTATCTAGTTGTAGCACGAAATGCACTAAGAAGGCACAGAGAACCACAAAGTGTAAATCAAAAAACTGTTTTATTTATATCAAACTAACGTAATTTTAGAAATATTTGCCTTAAAAAGCTTGAAGAAAGTATCTTGGTTTGTCTTTTTTTTCTTTAGCCAAAATTCGTATTTATATTGTCAAGCGGCATTTATTTCAGCTTCTAAGTGAACTTCCTCGAAAGCAAGCTTTCGGATAGGTCAGTAGTAAGTCATGGGATTTTGTAGAAAGAATAAGGATTACTCGGCTATGCCTCGTGATCCAGCATTCCATCAAGCTAAACTTTGTCAAGCTGAATTTATTTCAGCTTCTAATTGAGTTTAATGTCAAAATGGTTTTAGGAAAAATAATATTGGATTTTCAGAAAGAAGAAAAATTACTCGGCTATGCCTCGTGATCCTGAATAAGGTAATCCTTACTCAAAGTTTTAAAACGAATTTACTCGAAAGCAAGATTTCGGATAGGTCAGTAGTAAGTCATGGGGTTTTGTAGAAAGAAGAAGGATTACTCGGCTATGCCTCGTGATCCTGAGTAAGGTAACCTTACTCAAAGTTTTAAAACGAATTTACTCGAAAGCAAGCTTTCGGATA
>JAGXRF010000063.1 GCA_018335925.1 Flavobacteriales bacterium | reverse complement strand
GAAGCAACCGAGGCGGCAAAGAAATATGTTGCACCTGGTGTGGTTGTAATAGGAGTAGAGAAAGCCATCTGAACAACCTCTGGGCCAGTTGTATCTACTGCAACGGTTGTTACGCCGATTGGAGTGCCAGAGGTAGGGTTTGTTGGAACTGAGCTATATACCTTAACGGTTACATCGGCTTGGCCGTCTAACATAAGGTCGATTGCTCCAAGGTTTGTTACTGAAGCCCCAACCTCCCAGGTCTGACCAAACTGACTGTATGTACCAGTTCCACCGATGTTGTTTTGTATGACTGTATTGGCGGTCTGTGTAGTCTGAGAGACGTCATTAACATAAGGTGAGCCAGTGACGAGATAGTTGTTCATGTCCTGACCTTCAGAATAGGCGTAAAGTCTTATGCCTTCTTTGCCAGTACCGAATTCAGCTTCCCATCTTTCGACCGTACCAATAAACATACGCTTGCCATTAGGGTGATACTTACTGTATTCCCAGACCTCTAGGCGATTGGCGTTACGAATAAGAGTCTCAGTGGACACACCGACACCAACAAGGTTGACCGCACCTTCAGTCGTAAGGTCTTCGTCATCTTCTGTCTGGAGTACATCACCATCTTCTTCAAGAAGGGTGTCTGTGGCCGCAAGGTTACTCGTATCGGCTGACACACCAACCTCGACGGCAATCTGCGTTCCGAGGGTATTCATATCTTGACTAAAACCGAATTCAGATGTGACATTTGGAAGAAGGCCAAGGTATTGGCCACCAGCAAACATTTTGTATAGGTGAGTTTTTTGAATATCACCAGTCTCGACAATCCAGGCTGAAGCGGTTTGAGTAAGCTCGCCTGAACCTGCAATAACCGCTGCGGCAGGCTGAGTTTTAGTAGGATTGGTGGCAACGTGTCCGATAGCAGGCTGCGTCTTTGTGACATCGTTTGCGATTTGAGCCGTAGCAGGCTGCGTTTTAGTAAGTGTGACAGGGAGTACATTTAAGTTATCGAAAGTAACTGTCGTGGTTGTTGCTTCGGCAGCGTAAGTTCCAGCGGAGATTTCCACAAGAAGCTGACCGACATGAATTGGGTTAGTTGCGCTGTGAAGCGTAGACCAAGAAGTTCCGTTGGCTGATGTTTCCCAATACGTTGTACCGCCAGACTCTCTGATTTGTAGCCAGCGGTGGTTTGTAGAGTTATAGGTCGTAGTTGCAAGTTGCGTACTAACACCATTTACTCTCCGATATGCAATTAATGCCCCTCCAGCAATCAAAAAGAATATTGAGTTGGTGTTGCCAGACTGGTATAGGTTGAGTGGGTACACTTCGAGTGAAACGAGCGACTGATTTCCAGCACTCACAACCTCTACGTTTACAGAAGCGCTGGTTAAGTCGTAGTAGAGTTTAGAGGTGAGACCTCTATAAATACCACCAAGCGTTGTAGTGATGTCTAGTTTATTGCTTGCCTCTGACGGTGAATTAAATGCTGTCCACTTAGCGACGTCTATCGAGTTATCATCAAAATTATCTGAGATATTTTCAATGGAAGAACTGTAATTAATCGAATCCCAATAGCTAGTGATATTAGAGGGAGATTGCGTTCTCAGTGAAGGATACATTCCTTCTGGTCGAATTGCTAAACCACTTGAAGCAGTTGAAGCCAAAGCAGTCCATGTCATATTATCAGGTGAACTATCCCAGAATATCGTACCGCCCGATTCACGGATTCTTAGATAGCCAGTGTAGGTAGTGCCTATTGACGTCGTGCTGTAATGTGTGGTCTTTGTACCTGCTACGTTGTAGGAAACGGCCGCAAGTGTTCTTGTAGAGCCAGACCTTGTTATCTCCCACGCAATGTACTGACCAGCAACCGATGTGGTCGGATAGCTACGCAACGCAAATATATGATTAACAGTTGTTCCAACGCTTACATCGGCAGAAACATATGTGCTGAGAGATGAGCCAATTAAGGAATATGGGTGGTCGGAAGATATGATTCCTTCGCCATCTGCTACACCGCTATTTAAGACAAGCTGACCACCACTAACAACAGCAGAGCCTCCATTCGAAGATAGGTCGTTCCATTTTGCCGTATCTAGTGAAGAAGGAAAGTTATCATAAAAACCTGCCGAAACAACAGGCATAATGTTTGCTGAAAATTGTACCCAAGGCGACAATGTTACGTCGGTGCTACCAGACGTTAAATCTGCACCTGTAGCAAAACGGTCGATTACAACACCATAAGATGTCGTTACGGTATTATTTGCACGATACCCAATCTCTACAACAATTCTGTCACCTTTTTGCATTGATACGGCAGACAGTGTTTTAGCTCCTTCTGTCCGACCCGTGCTTGTTGTGGGAAACTCAGTTGCACCAATATTATCAGAGAGCAGTGTACCTCTCACTGTGTTCGATGGCGTCATTACATAAGCATGTACGTGATAAAAGGCATTCATGGCCAAGTCGGTTTCCCTAACAGCAAAGAGCCACTCGATAGTATCAGAAGCTGTAAATGAGTATGCCTCAAGCGGCTCAGTTACCAACGTCATCATTAAAACGTCCCATGCGTTTGTTGCCGAAGTTTCAAGATATGTAGCCTGGGAACTTCCAGCTTTATGGAATCCTAGATTCCTATATATCACCGAAGCGGTTGAATCCCATGCACCACGGTTAGTTGGTGTTGTAGAAGCTGCGGTATTATTTGGATAAAGCCTAGTTGCCATCTCTAATCTACTTCCAATACCTGTAATGAATCAAATCATAGTCCATCGTTCGTGCCGTAAAGTCATCACCGTAATATGCGGTCTGTGCGCCACGTTCAAACTCAGGAAATGCGCCGCTGAAGTTCTGTTCAGCACCATTCAGAAGAATCTTTCGCTCAACGACGTTAAAGGCCAATACGTCACCGCTGGCAAAGTCTGCCGTCACCTGTAGTTGTTGGCCAGTGGCGTTGTTTCCAAAGGTCACAGTCTTGTTCGTGCCGTCCGCAATAGAGCTGTATGAGATTGTCAGGATAGGGAGCTGGAATTTAGCAGAACCACCAATGGTAATTTCATCGTTGTAGGTTGAGGCCGTTCGTCCAGTTGCGCTAATCAGTGTGGTCGGTAGAATGTCTCGACCGAAAGGCTGACATATGAAGGTGACACTAAAGCTACAGTGCTTTAACCCATTTGGGCGGCCGATGTCTGGCTCTTGGGCTGAAGCAATATAACGTCGTGTGCCTGAACCATAGCCAATATCAAGATAGCGTTCTTCGTTATTGAAGTACGCACGGAAATCATCAAGGAAGTTATCGAGGTCAGTAATACTTGTGCCAATTATCTTACCCCTGATAACAATAGTTTTGCTGTTGTGATTAACACGATTAACTGTGTTGGCGTTTGCATTGGCAAGAGCGAACATTCGCATGTTCTTGTCGGCTGGCGTCTCATGTTCAATGCTACTGGTAAGGATTACTGCTGTTTGCAGGGAGTTGCCATCAAAGCTGACTGCTTGTCCTGCCATTATCGTATTCCTCCTCCATTAGTTGTCAGGTTCTTGCTTGCGAGTAATGAGTCATTGTCGAGCGCCTTAAAGACACCCATGCCAGCTTCGTATGTTTGAGGCTGAATAATCAATGTTTGTATTGTAACACCGCCACCACCGTTAGGTGAACTACCAGCGCCCATATTACGCATTTGTTGTTGGTTGTACACCGTACCAGATGAATTTGGCACGAATACCTCTTGCTCCATCTCACCAACAACGTATGAACGGCCTGAAGAAACTGGCCCACCAGTTGCACGTTTCTGAACCGCTCCACCCTGAAGGTTTGCAGCACCTCCCTGGATTTGAGCATTAGCACCCTGAATCTTGATAGCAGTATCATTTGCCTGGTTCGTGACCTTTTGGTACATGCCCATAATGTCGTTGGTTGTGTACTGCAGTCGTTGATTCAGTTGAATGCTTTGAGTTTGAATAAGACTGTATGCGTCTTTCCATGTAACAACAACTTCACTCACAGCGCTTTTAAGTTCCAGGACTCCTGCAACCTGTTGTTGGTGTGCTGGGCCAACGCTTCCAACAATCTTGAGGTTAGCGTCCCAGTTGCTTGTAGCGATTGATACAGCAGAAGCTAGACCCTCTTGAGCGCCAGTTTGAAGCTCAACGGCGGTCTTGAGATTACCGATTGCAATGTTGTTATCGAGGACTGCACCTGTCTGATTAATCAGTGCGCCATAGTAGTCGTCTGTTTTTTGCTTGAGGTTAGCAAGTGCCGCCTCGTACTGAGGTGAATTCTCACCAAACATATCGTGAGCGAGTCTCAGTTCATCTTCAGCCTGGCGAAGTTGCTGGTTGATTACAGCGGCTTCAGAACGACGAATATTGAGTTGAGCGGTGCTTTCGGTAACTCGTCCTTGTGCGATTTCCGCCATGCGGCCAGTGTCTTCGATTGCCATTTTAAGGTGGTCGATGACGTTAAAGCTCTCACGGGTTTGGACACCCATTTCTTGAGCCAGTTCACCATATCGTGACAGCTTTGGAGCTGTATCGTCAAAGGAGTTATTTAAGTCACCAAGGGCAGCGTTAGCTTCAAGCATGCCGTCACGAAGTACGGCCATAAAGCTACCGTCACGAACATCACCTTCTTTATTGATACCGACAAGCTGTTTACCTAGCATTCCCAGGTTGTCGGTCAGAGTAGACCATTGACCACCAAGAGATTTGCTTTGTTTCTCCATTGTGTTGTAGAACTTGCCACCCTCACCTGTCATAGCTTGGAAGGCTTTTTCAACTTCAGGGAAGCCAATCTCACCAGCTTCAACCATCTCGTTGATTTCGGCAGTAGTCTTGTTCAGGGTTTTAGCGAGGTACTCATAGATTGGAATACCACGTTGAGCGAATTGGCGAATGTCCACTGTAAAGGCACGACCCTGTGTTCGCAGTGTACCCATTAGGTAAGCAAGGTCGCCAATAGGCGCTCCAATAGCCGCTGAGACGTCTCCTAGCTGCTTCATAGTGTCAAAGGCGTCTTGACCTTCAAAACCGAACGCAACGAGCTGACGAGTGGCGTTAGCGAGTTCTGGGAACTCAAATGGTGTTTCAGCCGCAAAGTCTGAAATCTGACGGAGCATAGCACGAGCAGCGTCGGCAGAACCTAGCATGTTCTCTAGGCCAATACGGGTTTGCTCAAAGTCGGCGGCACTTTTAACAGAGGCCGTGCCAGCAGCTCCAGCAGCAACACCTAAAGCGACAAGCGCAAGTTTACCCTTAGTAGCAACACCAGACAGTAAGTCTGAGCTTCGGCTGGCGTTAGAGGCTGAATTACTGAGTCCATCAACGGCTTGGGCAGTCTTGTTAATAGCTGACGGGTCGCCTTTGGAGACGACATTGACCTTGATTTCGTTGTTACTACTGCCGAGGAGTGCCATGTTCCTTTATCGCCTTTTCTTTCTTTGCTTTCGATTCAGCCTTTTTATTTGCTACGTCCGATTTGATGTTGTGGATTTCCAGCTTCCTAATGATGACATTGAGGGGTAGCCTTAACGTATCAGCGGTCGAGTCACCTGTGATGGAACGGAATTCATCAATCAGGTCAAAGATATAAGCGTCGTATGGCTTATTTAAATCTCTTGCTCTGTCACTGGGGTCTTTGGCGTAGTATCTGATGATGTTTTTTTTTGACCATCGGTTACTACTGACTGAAGATTCTTAATCTCGTTCTGCTTAATAAGCATGCTGAGGAATGCAAAGTCTTCGGCCTTCAATCGAGCGACGTTAGCGGCGTTGACCTCAACAGGTACACGCTCACCAGCTTCGTTCAATTCTTCAAGACCCCAATCGGTAATAAGGCTGGCAATGACAGCAAAATTACGATGACTCGGTTCATTATTAAGTTCAGCAAGTGCGACATCGAGTGCTTCGGCCGCTAGATACTGAGTCTTAATCTCAACCCACGCCTTGTCTTCTTCCTTCTCCTCTTTGAGAGTGGAAGGAAGATAGACTCGTTCAATGTTCTGCGTAGGTAGGAGTGCCATTAAATTGTAGCCTCTCCGTTGATGATAACGATTTGCATGCCTTTACCGTCAGTGGTGTCGTTGATAGGGCGGTAGTTCAGCTCCTCGTATTCGATAGAGCCACTCTCAAGCTGCGGAAGCACTGTTCCGTCTGTCTTGATGTGGTTAAAGACTGCTCGGACTTCGTACTCGTTACCTGAGCCAGTAAAGTGACGGACAACCAGTGATTGCTTAGTCAAGTTGTTGACCTGTTCAACGTCTTCACCGCCTTCAAAGATTTTCTGAATGCTAATGTTGGCTGTACCAGTAGTTCGTGGCAATGCAGCTGGGTCAAATCCACCAGAACGCATAGCACCGTCGTCATTCTCAAATGAGTGAATGATGTCGTAGCTTGACCCTTCTTCAACACGGATTTGTGTTGCGGTAAGAGCGGCCGCTGCGTCATCTGCAAATCGGAACTGGCTTCGTGACCATAGAAGGGTAGGGAGCAGGTCAAAGGTGATTGTTGATGGTCGAATGTAGATGAAGTCGCCTGCAACTGCCGTGCTGACGTCTTCACTGACGGTTACTTCAGTATCGCTGGCAACTGTATCGACAATTGCATTGATGACCGTACCGTTAGCAAGCTGAACAGCAATCAAGTCGCCAACAACGAGGCCATCGGTCGGTGCTGGGTCGTAGAAGCTATCAAGCTCAATTGTGTATGGGCCAGTGCCAGTAACGGCTGAAATCTTACGGGTGGTAAATGATTTCAAAGCTGAACCAGTAACCTGCCATCGAAGTTCGTTGCCTTCTTTAACAAGTGAAATCTGACCAGCCTGGAAGCCGATAAGACGCTTGACTGAGTAGCCGTTTGAAATGTCGTAAGTATAAGGGTTCGGGTCGATTGTCTTTGAAAGCTCGAAGGTGTGAGTGTATGGCCCTGCACCAGTCGTGCTAACCTTTGTCAGCAATGAGTCAAAGAGACGAGCGCTGGTGTTTGGCTCGGCTGGAACGGTGATGTCGCCACGGTGACTGCGCTGACCTTGAAGGACGTCGAAGTTAGCAAACTTCTCGCCGTAGATAGGCATTTGGTCTACAAGGTTGTAGTTGGTATTAACTGTCTCAGAATATAGTGGCATGAATACGTCAGGGATAACTGCCGTATCAGCAGCGGTCTGCTTTTTAACGGCAAGATAGCCGAGGTTGCCTAATTTTTCACTCATTGTTGATTTTGCTCCTGATTAATTGGTTGCGGTTGAACTGGTGCAGTTGACTGAACAGAGTTAGGTTGTGGGGCAGCAGCAACGGTTGCCTGTGGAGCAACACCGATAACAGCACCGTCGGCAGCGACAGGAGTTGGTGCAGGTTGTGCTTGTGGTTCTGGTTGTGCTGATTCAATAAGTTGGAGACTTGGACTGTTGAGCTTTACGCTTGAAGTAATCTCTCCGTTGACGGTTTTACCGACACCTGGGATTACGAGTTCTTTACCGTTTTTGGTTTTGTATTTGTACATATTGCCTCCATTATCTTGTTTATGCTATGGTTTGTCAATTTAACTTCTGTCTGTTATGTACACCCTTCTTAGAAGTGTTACCGTAACGAACGCTTGGTAAATCGTATCCTGGTCTGGTGTCATGTTGACGTCGTAGTTAATTTCAGCCGAACTATCAATCACATTACCGTTAAGGCTGAGGTTACGACGGAGCATTCCCATCAGTGTGGTGGGCTTAAATGAGCCTGTCGCTGGGTCGATTTCTTCGATGTAATTAGACAGCTGGCGCATGACGGTATCCTCTGAGCTAGGATTACCGAAGCCATCTTTGCCGTTCACGTTAAGAACAATAACGATTTCCTCTGTGCGGTCATCGGTTGAGGTAGCTGAACTTGAGAATGTACCAGATACCTTTTGAATGACAACGCACGGCAATGCGCTTTCAGGTATGTCATCTGGCGCACCAAGGAAATACTCCTTGAAGATGTCCCCAAAGGTTTCTTGAGCGATATTTCTAATCAGTTGAGCGCCATCAAGATAGGTTTGCATTACATTCCCCTCGAAATCTTGAGTTCTATATCACGCTTAACAATAGCGTAGACCTTACGCTCCATCACATCATTAACGAGTAGCATTGGTCGATAAGGCATTTTGCTGCGTGGTTCAGTCGAGTTGTGATACTTAAAGTAAGCAGTCGGGTTAAAAATACGAAGTGATTTATTGCCAACATCTGACTTAAAATTGCTCCTCATCTTACCGCTTGCAACTAAGGTCTGCGTTCCACTGACCACACGGAGTCGTGACTTGCGGCGCATAGTGTCTGGTTTCACGGCTGGCCATACACGGCCCAGAACTCCACCTTGAGACTCAAAGACTTCACCTTCAACATATGAAACCAGCTCCTTGGCAATCTTTTGCATAGTTGGCTTTAGGTTTCTAAGGTGTAAATCAATACCACGCAACCGCTTGATGGTCTGCCTATCGCCAGTAATGCGAACGGTCATTTCAATCACTAGAATTGCCTTTCACGGTAGCCATTAATTGAACCCATGCGGAACTGTCGTCCAGCACCACCTTGGTCACGTGACGTTCCAGCAGTATCTTCGTTTGGCCAACCGCTAAAACCACCAGCAGAACCCTCTAGGGACGTACTAGCACCGTTCTCGTCGGTCAGGGTAACTTGTTTAGTGGCAAGTGATTTAAGGTCTGCTAAAGCGGCGCTTACTTTGGCGTCAGCGTCGAGCTTACGCTGTGATTGATATTTATATTGTGACTGTAATAGGTATCCAGCGGCCAGGCGAATGGTGATGTCTGAAATAAATGGGTTGATTGGAGCGGTAAATGGAATCGTATAGACACCGACAAGCATACCGTTAATCTTTGACTGAGCAGCTTGGCGCTTCTCATCAATCAGTTGGTCGGTAATATAGCGAGCGCCATTGAATCCAGCCTCTTGGCGAATAGCGGCGAGTGAAGCGTAGTTATTAACCCCACCACCACGTGCAGAGTTGCTTTGTGAGAGGTCGGTTTCTTCAAGAGTCACTGAGTTGTAGTAAGTATATTTATACCAGTAGTCAGAACCGCCAGTTGGGTCTTCGGTTGGGGTAGTGCCGCTATCAGCCTTGATGTCAAAAGGACTACCGACCACTACAAATTGGTCATCTGTTGGCTGAGTGCCATCGACGTTAGGCGCACGATATAGCTTAACTTGATTACCAAAGAGCCGTTGAACCATTGAAGGTTGCTTGTGTGAGAGTGACAGAGCGTTAATAGTGAGCGCCACTGTACTAGCAACAGCAGATACGCTGCGGATTTCTGTGCCTTCAGCGCCAGGTGTGCCAATGGCGATAAACCCGACGTCAAATCCAGATGTATTTTGGACTGGAAGGTTGGTAGCTCCAGCGACCACATCATCAGTAAGCACCGTTTGCTGGAGGATATTATTATCGTTGTAATTCGGTATGTTTACTGTTTGAATCATAGCTTTGTTCCTATATTACTATATTGTTTGTGTTTCCACTCAGGCGTTCAGGATTATCAAGACTTATGGCGCTTCTGTCGGTTGAACTGGAGAGGGTAATTGGTTTACCGACGGTTTGGCGAGCCTCAACGTATGCTGAGGCGGTCTGTGTGGCCGTCAACACGACCGAAATCTGTGCAACGGCAGTCTGTATCGCCTCTCTTTGAACCTCGTTGATAAGAGTCGGTAGCCCATTGTAGCTGGACTGAAGATAGCCAAAGCCAAACATTACCTAATCTCCTTCTTGAACTCGTAGTTGCGACCTTCCTTTGTGTATTGGTAGCCAAAATCAACCCCACTCCAGCCAGAAGCAATCACATTACCGCCCATGTCGGTGGTTGAGAAGCCGTGTCTAAACCTGATGGGTCGAGAACCTTCAGGAACTTTAGTCCAGTCGATTGTGTACATATGGTCTCTAAAGAAGGTGGTGAGCTTTACCAGAGCGCCATGTTCTTCTTCAGGAGCTTTATTTAGTATGGCTCGAAAGACGTTCTCATCTTGGTTGTAGGGTGAGCGGTCTAACAGAGCGGTTTCATCAATAATAAAGCCGTCTGCATATTCAGCCCTGATTGATGAGTCGAGTGGTATTGGTAAATTCATATTTTAAACCAGCTTATAAACTATAATTCGTGAACCAGCATAGATGTCCCAGTCACTTGCTTCAAGTCGGAAGCTTGTAATGTTCGTTGTTGGTGTGTATACCGAATTCCAAAGTGCGCTCGCCGTATTAAGGGTGGAAAGGTTATTGTCAAGCCCAACTGTATACATTCTAGTAGGTTCGCCAGCACGTTTTGTGATAATCAGGTCAACGTATAGGTCATCGCCAGGGTTCATTGTTCCGCCAATACCAAGACCTAAGCGGTAATATGCTCCGTTTGAACCAGTAATTGCATTTGATTGGAGTCGGGTGTAGTTTGTCTTATAGTTTGAAGTTGTGCCGTCGTTGTTTAACTTCAAGTTCCAACCATTAGTGTAGGTAGGGTTAGTAAGGTGAAACACGACTCTATACATGAAATCTGCGTCTAAATCTAGGCCAGTAACATCGTAGTTGAATGTATTAGATACAAACGTGTAGTCGAGTATCTTTTCCCACATTCCGCCGCCACCACCGCCTCCTCCAGCCACGGCTGTATCAACGTAGTTTTTAACAGATTGCTGAGTAGGAATTTTGGTTGGAGAGTTAGAAACCATATCGTCTTCATCAACAACAAAGCTCATAGCTGCGGTAGATGTGTCAGCGTTCATAACAGCACCAGCGGCGTCAACATTGGCATTGTCGGTTACGTCAGCCCCAGCTTCAACACCTGCAAGTTTCGTCTTTTCAGTATCGGTGAATGCTTTGTTGGTAGTACCATCAGCAAGCTCGTCAAAGCTGGTGGGAACTGTCGGTGTTCCTGTAAGGTCTGCATATGCACCGCTAGTTGCGATTGGCGCTAGTGAAGATTGGTCAGCTTTTGCGTCAAGTGCAGACTGCAGGTCAGCTTGAGATGATAAAGTGCCACCAATCTCACCCCATGTTGGACTACCGCCAGGTGCAGGTGTATCCGTTAGGTCGTTATATGAACCACTCGAAGCAACAGGAGCTAGAGCGGTAATACTGCTCTCAAGGGTATCAATATCTGATTCAGCAGTGTTGATTGCGTTTTGAAGTTCAGCAATCTGTTCATCAACCAGAAGACACTCAACTGCGTCGCCAGCTGTATGAGGAGATGGCGTCGTCAGCACTTGGCCACGTTCAATCGTAAATACATCGACGCTAACAGAGGTCACAAGGACAGTTTCAGCATTCGGGTCATCACGTGGGTCTGGATAAGTTTCTTTGTCCCATATCGTTACCCAAAATGTGCCGACAGTAGGGAAGCGGTTGCCTGCGTCTCCTGGCTGAATTTCAAGTGTTGTGACAGTATCATCAATCGAAGAAAGCAAGGTTGACTTGCTTCCGTTCTTGACTTGCTTGAATGCAGTCGTCATGATTTAGACCTTAACTCTCTGTCCAGGTTGCGGTAATTGTACGACCTGCAATTGCTCCTGGGCCGCCAGCATAGCTAGATGTTGTCTGAAGCTGTGTTCGCAGAGCTTGAGCAAACATAGTGCCTCCAGCAGTTGTCGAGCTTGTACCAGCACCGAATGGTGTCGAGCTGTTGTTAAAGTTGGCAGCAAGACCAGTTGTACTCATGGCTGGGTCGCCTGTTGCAGTCGTTGCAGGCTGCACGTAAGCGGCTAGGACAGCTCCGACGATAGAAAGACCAGTAGCAGGTGCATTGTTATCAATCTTGTACGTGAGAGCGCTCAGAGAGTTCCACGTACCAGCAAACTTGATGGCCTGAATCTTTGGCATAGAGTTTTGGTTCAGAGAACTGTTAATAGGACTGGCTGTATAAGCAGTCGTTGAGTCATCGACTCGTTTCCAGTTAGCTTCGGTGCGGCCAGTTGTTTCGGTAGCACCAGCACCGTTAAATTCACTCCATGTTTGTGTTGAAGCCATGTTTTTATATTTCCTCGTCTGGTGTTACCAGTTCTTTATGCCAGCCAATAAGCTTACCTTCAGAATCAAAATCACCTTTAATAATGTATTTAACGCCCTCGCAGACAATCTCTTGTCCATCGTTAAATCCACTCAATTTCTTGATGTCTGATGTTGTTTCGTGTGCTGGGATATCTGTCATATAAGTTCTTTAAAGCATGAGGAGCAGGCGCTATAACATTACTGTCTTTGACCTGCTCCTTTCTTGCTTATTTAAATATCTGCAACGTCCTGGGCAATATCTTGAGCGATTTGCTCAGGTGATGGCTCGCCGTCGGAGTTTGGCTCTGATGGCTGAGTAGGCACTTCTGAAGTGCTTGGTGGGGTTTGCCCATCTAAAGGGACAGGGGTGACTGTCTCCTCAGTCGTAGTTGCTTCAGGAGCTTGAGGAGTGGTTTCAACCACAGCTGGCTCTGTAACTACTGGGGCATTACCGTCAACAACTTCGACGACCCCAAGAGCTAAAAGCTCTTTGAGGGCGTCTTCTGTTTCGACAGGTACAACATCTCCGATGTTAAAACGTACACCGTTGCGCTTCAGGTTAGCAGTAAATCTAACTTGAGTCATTTTGATACTCCTACGCAACTACGTTTTTAATGAGGTAGAAGCAGTCAGCGTTCAACAGTTCGTAGTCGTAGTAGTCACGGACAAGGACTTCTTCACCACGTGGGTTGTTGAATGCTTCACGGGTAGCTTCACGGCCTTCTTCAAGGACGAACTTGTAACCACCGTTGATTGTCTTGCGGCCTGGCTTGTCAGTAATGTAAGCCAACCAGACGTTCTTACCCCAGACAGCGCTGAGTGAGTCGGTCTGACCTTCTACAGCAGTGTTCTCTGAGACTTTACCGATGATGACATTCTTAATGCCATAAGGAGCAAACAACTTAATGAAGTCAGCCTCGGTCATGACACCAGTTTGACTCCACTTGATACGGTCGAGGAAGTCAGGGTGGTCAACCATCTGAATCCATGCTTCCCATGAGGTAATCAGGGTGTTAGGAATCTTCAATGTGCTGGCTTTCATGGCGATAGCAGCAGTCTTGATGTCTTCAAATGGTGTTGAGTTGGTGTAGTCGCTCCACTGGTCAGTACCAGCAAGAGTCACGTTGTTGGTGATGATTGAAGTGTTTTGCAAGGTTGTTGCAAGGTCTTTCTCATCAATCAACATAAGTTTTTGCATGATGTTCTCAACTGCGTCACCCAAAGCGTCGTATGGGTCGTCAGTCATGGTCATGTCGTCGTGAGTCACGAAGTCACTCAGTGAGTGTTCGTGCAGTGGGCCGTAGTCGTCTTCAGTACGACCAAGGCTAACACGGCGAGCCTTAGCTTCACCTGTACGAACAGATGAGCTAGGAATTCGCAAGCTTTCCTTGGTGTATCCTGCAACCTTAAAGGTCTTTTTTGGTACTTTAACGACTGGGAACACTCGTTCTGCGATGAAGTCTTCGTCATCGTTCATGAAGGCATTTGAGATACCCGTCAAGTGTTGGTCAATATATGCTGGTTGTGACATTTCTTTTATTCCTCGTGTTTATTCTTTAATTATTAAACAAGTTCGTTGTACTTAATATATTCAACGATGTCGCCTGCGACAGCGGCTCGTACTGCTCGACCAAATACTCGGTTGCCAGCTGTGGTTGTTGCGACTGCTTGACCACTTGCGTCGGTAGTTAAGTAAGCGCCCTTGGCAATCGTGCCACCAGCCTTGACCTTAAATGTACCTGAGCCATTGATAAGTTGAACGGTTGCGGTATCACCTGCGACACGGCCACCATCATTGATAACACCGATAATGTCATCGGTTGCTGCGGTTGCAAGAACGAGCTTACCTGTTGCGTCAGTTTTAGCAACGTGATATTGCTTTTCTGATAGGTCTGCTGCGGTTAATGCTGAATATTCATCACCTGGTTGGTACATTTTATTTGCCCTCCTTTAGAGCTTCTTGTGCTTGTTTCTTTGCTTCGGCATAAGTCAACTTTGTGCCAGCTGAGGCTGCAATCTTCATGACTTCAACAGTCTTTTCTTGCAGTTCAACTGCAGCGTCAACCTTGTCTTTGCCTTCGTCACCGATTTCGTTCTCGTCAGCAACTAATTTGTTGTCTGGGAGATTTTCAAGAAGCTCTTTGTTAGCTTCGTCGGCTTCAATTAATGTTGCCCATCGTTCGAGTTGGTCGGCCTTGATAGCACCACGAGCGATGTGCTTGTCAGTAATTTCTTGTTCGATTGCTGCACGGGTCAAAGCTTTAGTAGCTTCAGCACTTGATTCAACCTTAGCATTGAGTGCGTCTACATCTTCTTTGCTCATGACAACTTTCTTACCGTCACGAATGTCGGCTAGTACCTGTCGGTCTTCAGCGCTAAATTGGTCAGCTTCTACTGGGGCAGTAGTGAAACCAAACTTAACTTTTTCTTCTTGTGATAGCTCATCTTTGTGTGCTTCAAGAAGTGCTTTGTCGTCAGCTTCCAAGGCTGAAGCCTCAAGAATGCGAACTTCATCGAGTGTTTTTGACATCTTTAAATCCTTTTCATTTTTAATATCGCTAATGAATAACATATTATCATCATTATCATCTTCAGCAAACTTATCAGCCTTAACAGCGGTGAGTCCCTTAAAGAACGGAATGTTCGTTAGGGCAGCGCCGACTAAGGTGTTCGGTTTTGCTTCAGAATCATAATCTTCAGGGTCTACATAGCCGCCACGGTCGCTTGGGTAGAATGATGGGCTAAGACATTTGAATCGTTTACCAAGGATAGCTGTGCGGCCTACATCAGACCACTCAAGCTTAGTTGCCCAGAGTGCGTTGCCTCGTACTTCGACTTCCTCAATCCAACCAGCGGCTTCTGCCCACTCATTGTGTGAGAAATCAATAGGGAGGCCAATAGAGCCTCCACCAGCACGGCCAACACCATTGTCGAAATTAGCTTTCATTTCTTCAAGGTCGGCTTTGGTAATCTTGAGCGCACCCTTTACAGAGTTAGGCCATGTTCCAGACTTAACAAGCATGATTTCAGATGGTAATTCATCATTAGAATCAGCCCTAATAGGTTGTAGAGTGTGAAGCGCTCCAGCGAATTTTTCTTTTGTGTTTTTGACCGCAGGTTGTGGCATATTAGCCCCATTATGCTATAAGCATGATTAGTTTGTAAATAGGGTTATTTTTTCAGCTTATCCCATTCGGCTTGATAGATAAGACGGCGACCACAACGACACCCTGGGTGGGCGGTTGGGCCTTGCAGTTTATCACCGTAGAGATAATCGAATGGAACAGGGCCTAGCTTGGCATAATCAGCACAGACATCGGTTGTACCAACTGTTTGCCAGACCTTACCAACAGCACCCGACTGGAAGCCGAACTCAGTCACACCAGTTTGATAAGCATTGACGCTTTCAGTACGGGCAATCCGTTCAGCTCGCTTTGGATTCTTTATGACCTTGTTAATACGAGCCTTGGCTTCTTCATTCGTTTCACGCAGCGCTAGGCTGGTCTTAATAGATTCAGCAATATCTTGGCGCATGGTCTTTGTAATACTGTATTCGGCTTTTGGGTTGTCGATGATTGAGCCATCTGGTTCAACTCGCTTACCAACTAGTGCCGCAACCCTATCGAGGCTTAGTTTCCTAATGATAGCGTCGGTAGAATCAATCCCAAGGTTAATACCATAGAGGTTCTCGCCTGATTGAGCGCCAGCAACCACCATGCCGACAACGTATTCAACTGAAATCTTAATGAAGTCATCTGAGTAAGGGTCGAGGTATTCATCTCGAACAATGACATCAACATTAAAGTCGGCGTTGACCTGGAGGTGGTAATTACCCCAACTGATGTACCTATCCATCTCGTTGGCCATCTTTTTAAAGAAGCGAATCATCGCCAGCGTCCATTTGGCTTCGTTCTTTAGGAGTGCAGCATGAGTTTCAGGGTCTTGCTGATATTGCTTTGACCAATCTTCGGCCGCACGGATAAGAGCAATGGTTTGAATTGCCTCTCGGTCAGTAGTATCGCTCATGGTTAATCCCTGAGAATGATGTCAATTAGTTTCTTTTTCGCTGACTTTGCGTCTGCAATGATTGAAGCATTTGTCTGCTTTTCTTCGGCGTCTTCTTTATCGAGGTCGTCCGATTCCTTTTTAGAATCTTGTGGAGCGTCTTTCTGCTTTGTGTCATCTTTCTTTTCCTCGGTTGGGGTTGTGTCAGGCTGCTTGTGTCTTTCTTCGTATTCAGCAATCTCTTTTTCACTGAGTTCAGGCAGTCCAACCAGCTTACGCAGGCGGTTCTCGGTTTCGGCATTGGCGGTAATTGCTCCTGCGTTAATCAATGCTGATACGGCTGTCGAGATAATGTTGACATCATCATCAGCAATGCCGTTAATCACGTATCGTGGATAGTCGGTAACATTACTGTAGTTAAGGTCAACCAGTGTCTTAATGAGGTCATCTTGAATCGCTTTTTGGAAGTTCTTTGCAATACCTTCAAGTGATTTGTTGAATAGGCTAGTGTGGTCTTGGCTAACTGCTCGTGAGCCGCCAGCAGATTGGCCAGAACCTAACATAAGGAACTGAGCCAGTGCAGATAGAGCAATCTGGGTGTTAAGGTGTTCGATAGTAGGCAGCACTTCTTTGGTGCTTTGAGCTTGCATATCAAGCATTTCAACATCGACACCTTCTGGAAGTTCGAGGTAGGCTTCTTCGTTTGCTCGCATTTGTCGGAGTGAGTTCCTGGCTCGGTCGAGTTCAGGTTCAGACACAGTGCTGTTCGTGTTGGTCTTTCGCAGAATCGGAATACCAACAGACATTCGCTCAAGGGCAATAGCGTTCATAAGTTCGAGAGCGTCTTTAATCTTCCATGGCTTGTAGGCAGAACGGAGCATTGAAATACCAGCAAGGTTATCACCTTCACGTTCGTTGGTGATAATGATGAGCTTCATGCGTGGAATGCTGACACGAGCTGGCTTACCAGTCCCGACGTTGACGATATTTTGAGTGATTCCTGGTTTACTATCTAGCGTTGCCCACGCTTCAATAGTTCGTTGTTTACGGAAGGCGAGTTTCTTCAGGCCGATACGTGGCTTACCTTCAAAAGTAGTCAGTTCAAATACAATCTCGAAGACAGCGTGGCCAAACTCAAATGATGTCGCACCTTCACGTACAAAGTCAGGCCAGGTAATGTTTCGGTGGAGTAACTCACGCTTCACGAAACGGGCAATCTCCTCATTGATGTCACTCTCATCGTCAGCCGCCTCAATGTCATGGTCAGCACCAATAATAGGGTTCTTGACGACACTAAGGACGGCGTGAATCGTTGGGTCGCTACGTCGCATGATGTCATACGCTTGAAGTCCACGGATTCCCGTCAGGTCGTAGTTATATTCTTCGCTTGTGATGAAACCCTTGTAGATAAGTGTTCCACTTTCACCAATTTCACTACCTGCTTTTGCTGGTAAACTTGGTTGATTTGGTGTTGGTGTTGAGTCAGGCATAATGTTAGTTCAAAGTATAAGCTAAAAGCCTCGATTAAGTCCACTGGTTATTGGTGTCATCTTACCACTTCCTCGACTATCCGTGTCACTTTTTCTTGTTGGAATCAATGGTTGGCGGTTAGTCGGAGTGCGGTTTCCGCTGGCAAAGGCAAGAGCTAGGGCGTCTGAGTAGTCTGGTGACTTTCCACCAGTACGCTTTTTATAGTCATCTTTTGATTCAACCTGAATCTTACCTGAGCGGTTAATAAACCAGCGTCGGCCAGCCAGTTCATCGAATAATCGTTGGTCTTTTGGAATCGAAATCTCTTTACGAATAAACCAACCACGCAGATTCCAATACAGCTCGGCCGTAATGTCATGGAACTTCTCTGGTTGCTTCATATATTCCTTGCTGGAGAAGTTGTAGGCGGCCAATTGGTATTGGTGTGGTGCTTGACCTGATTCAGCCAGCTGCTTACTAATCTGCCGCAATCGGTCAGTCGTACCACCACCGTTACCCGTGTCGTCGATGTTAATACGGACGTTGAAATCCATTGGGTCGATAATGTTGAGGATTTTATTAGCCGATTCCATCAGGTCGGTCTTGCTCCAGCCGATAATGTTCTCAACCCACCCACCATGTCGATAGATATTCACAGTCATGTCATTACCCATACGAGCCATGTCCTGCCCATATTCAGGAGCGCCATCAGGAATATTCCAGCCAGATAGTTCAGCGAATGTGAGACCAGATTCTTCGTCAATACGGCTCATCTCCATCGCTTGAGTAATCAAGTGGGTAGGAATCAACGCTTGTTCAGCTTCGCTTGGGAATTCACCCATCACCAATGATTGCCAGGCAGGTGAGTCAAGCCCCCATTCGTGATAACGAGAGTAGACGACGCTTGGGCTAATAAGTCCGACGTACACAGGGTTCATCTTCTTTTGCAGCACGGCGTCAACTCGTGCCGTCCACTCAGCTTGAGAGATTCCTCCACGTGGCGTATAGACTTCGAGTAGCTTTTCGACTGTCGTAATACCTGTTGAGGTAAAGTTGGGCGTCATGAAGGCTGATACGGTAATGCGGTTGTAGCCTAGCTCTGGCTTTGTGAAGGCGTCGAAGAACGTACCTGTCGGGCTGGTTGGGTTTCCAATCAGAAGAACGTGAGCGTTAATGTTTGGGGTAATAGCGGCCACACCCTTAAAGATAGGTTCATCAACACCACCTGCTTCGTCCACTACCACCAAAATGAAGTCGGCGTGGTAGCCAAAGAAGTTTTCAGGTCGTGAAGTTGATAGCCCAACCGCATACCAGTCTGTATCCAGAGAGAGTCCAGCCTGGGTCACTTCCTTATCGGACAACTTGAAGCCTCTGAGTTCGGCTTTCTTAACGGCCGTGGCAATTTCACGCCAGAGAATGTCTGTGACCTGACGCCAGGTTGGTGCGGTTGTCACAACAATCGAGCCTGGGTGAATCATCAGAAAGGCGATAACGATACGGGCAGCAATGAAGCTCTTTCCGATAGCGTTGCAGGTCTTCACGGCCGTCAGCTTGTATTTGAAGACTGACTGGATAATCTCAACTTGAGTCTCCCACGGCAGCTCACCCAATACTTCGATGATGAATTCTTCTGGTCGGTCTTGGAAGACTTCGAGAAGAAAGTCAACCTCAGATTCCGTTATGTTCGTCGTTGACATCAACCACCTGACCTTCCTGGACGTTTGCCGCATTGCGACGTTTGTTAAGGAGCGCTGCCCATGAGTTGCCAGCTTCTACTTCGACTGGCTGGGTTGGCATGCGGAAGTTTGGGTCTACGTTAGCAAGGAATGTCTGCATTGCCCTGACGTCGCCTTTGCCGCTGACGGCCTTCACATACATGGCGTTGTAGACTTTCTGAACACGGGTCTGGGAGAAGATAACTTTGCGACGTTCGGCTACAAAATCCCAGAACTTTGGAATGTCACGACGCCACTTTGTCAGCGTTTCTCGTGATACACCTAGCCGTTCAGCGAACTGTCCGACGGTCATTTTCTTATACGTTCCATCTTCTTCAGTGATGAGTCCTTGCACCACACAGTAGTCAACCCAGGCTAATTGTTGTGCTGACAACATCGAAATATCAGTAATCTTACTCAACGCCAAACCACGACCAGGGTGCGGTGCTTCGTTTTGTGTCAGGCTTTTTGTATTTTCCATTTAGAAAAATAGTAGCTTAGTTGAGCCATTTATTCAACGTCTGTTCTGCCTCTGCTGTTCTAATGCTATGGTCTATCACACCAATGAGCATGCCTGCTGGAATGGCCAACAAAATAAGCCACAAAGCGATTTTATTCTCACGTTTCATGCTCGATTAAATCCTTGTCCGTGGAGTGGGCAAGTCGATACCGTCATGCCTGTCCGACAAATACATGAGCCGCCAGTTGATGTCATTCTGGTCGGGTCAAAACCTGCTGGAGCGGTTGAGCTTTCCTGGCTAGTGTAAGTGAACTGTGACTTGCTAATCTCAAGCACCTTCGCATGAGCCAGAGCGTCTTCTAAATGGCTTACAATCTTATTGCGCTGAAGGCTGTTTGGTAGTGCCTTTGCTGCAACGATTAAGTCTGAAATGTGTTCTGCAATCATGATTTATCCTTTGCTTGTAAGTAACCTTCGAGTGTCTTTTTATCTATGCCTAAATGGAACGATAGCTTCTCAATCATCTTCTGTCTATCGGCTTTGATGAGGGCGAGTACCTGAGAGTGCCTAGCTCCGCATGTGTCGCAATCAACCTCGCCACAGTCTGGGAATATTTTGTCGATGGCGCTTAAAAGCTCTTGGTCTGTCTGGTTAGAGGTCATAACTGTTCAACCTTTCCGTCAGACCACTCAACTCGTGTGCCGTAATCTGGGTGAGCGTAGATATGGACGGTATAAAGGTCTTCGATGTCGTCCCACCAGACACAACTGCCAGAACCAACCAACCATCTTTGAGCCACTTTGCCATCTGAGAACACACACATCTCAAACTGAGGGTCTTTAGCGTCGTTATAGTTGGCTTTTTCAAACTCATCTTTAAGCTTTTGTGCTTCGGTTCGATATACGACGGCTGTTCTCATCACTTTTCTCCAATCTTGTAGCCACGCTCAGAGGCTCGTTTACGTTGTTCTCTTTTGATGACGTTTTCGTAAGTGTCGTAAGACTGCTCTCTTGCTATATAGGTAGTGAGGGCGGCTTTGGCTTTTTGAGCTGCTGGGTAATTTTTGAGGCTACTGGCTGCCGTGGGGTCGCCGAGTAACAGTTCGGCTATCACTTCCTCTACTGTCAGTTCTTTACTGCTGGTCATTTCCGCACTCCGTTCTCTTTGGCTGGTTCACCAGTTGTGATGTCAGTTGGCATTTGATTCTCCTTCTGTGTTAAGGGAGGCTTGAAGGCTTTTAACGATAGATTGTTCGTCGTGTCCGTGTTCGCCTCGCATAATCTCGTATACGATTTCTTGTCGTTCTTCAACCACAGCCTTATCTCTCCATTGAAGGAGGGCTTTGCGAACTATACCTTCTGCCTCTGGCATGTTGTATATGACACCAGCTCTGTAATCTCCCAGTATTTGCTCTAGCGTAGTATCTTTATGTTGTGGGGTGGTCATGACTTTTTCTCCTCTGGCATAAAGCTCACCGTGTCATCGTACATAACCATCGTCTGATAAGGATTGCCGTTTTTGTTGTAAACGACGCCTCCTACAAGTTCAAATCCTCGGCTAGAGTAGTCCGTGACTTTTTCACATGGGACAACAACGTAATCCGATATATAACGCCAGGTCTCACTCATCGCTAATCCCTGCCTAAACTAATTATCTTCACCAGAGCAACAATCATCAGCACGAATATGATAATTAAAATTGCCAGAATCGGTAGGGAATAGTCAACCAAATCGCTTTGAGCCTGTGGGTAATATGGTTCAGTCCCAATCATCTCACGAGTGACTTGCGCCGCTGGTTGCAGTTGGTAACTTTGGGTTTCTTCGAGTGGTAATATTTCTTGTGTCATTTTTCATTTCTCCCTTGTTCAGCTCCTTGGTGAGCTGCTAATACAACCAAATCTCGAATTGCTTTTAGCGTCTTCTCGTTCAGCCGACGACCAGACAATCCGTACTCAATTGCATTTATTCTATTTATATGTTGTCGCAAGGTTAGTGGTCGCTTGCGTTTCGGTTTGAATTGTGGGATAAGTTCACTCATCGTTTTTTGTCCTTGATTTTTGTTAGTCCTTCTTCAAGGATAGCTTCGGAAGTAACTCTTTGGTTGTACTCTTTTTCAGCCTTTGCTTCATCGTGAGCCTTGAGCTGCATAGCGTAAATCATCAACTGCAATCCTGCTTGCTCACTAAGGGTAATATCGAGAGAGAACTTCTGCGCTCTCCCTGTTGAACTGATGTTAATTCTAGCCATGACAATCCTCCGCAACTGCTCGGTTAATAAATTTGTTCAAAATGGGTTCTTCTAAAATCTCGTCTAACGTCGTGAGAGCGTCTGTAAGGCCATTCAAACTTTTAGACAGCACGTTTTCCATGTACGACTGTTCAACGGCCTTACGCTGCGTCTCAGGCAGTCCTAGCCATGTTTCCCATAGCAGTTCACTTGCTTGCAGGACGGTTTGGAGTTCGTTCATCATTTCTTTCCTTCCCTGAAGGCATAGGGGTCAACTGCGGCAACAGGAGCAAGCTTGCTTGGTGTTCGAGACCGTAAAGCTTTCACACGAGTTTCCTGTTCACGTTCTTTTTCCATGGCGATTGCGTATGACTTTTTTTGTGCAGCTGAAAGTTCTTTAGAACTATCCTGCGGCTTGTCCGCTTCATGCTTAGATTTCTTTTCTTTTAATTTCTTTATATTAGATTTAATTATATTTAATTGGGGGGTTACTGTACTCAGACTGTGGTCAGACTGTTCATTTTCAAGCAAAAAAATAGTCATTTGATTATCTTCTTTATCTGTTGATAGTTGTATTTTACTCTGTAGCCAGTCTGGTAACTCATCAATGGCTTTTTGGATTCCCTTTTTAATACTAGGATTTAGACGTTGATGTTTAATAAAGTTCGTTAAAACAAGCCAATTTCGCTCAAAATACATACGCCCATCGTTCGTAAATTTCTCCAAAGTTGCTTCAATAAATTGCTTATCCAGGTCAGTATCAAAAGCTACTTCACGTATAGATATTTCGTAAATTCCAGCCAAAGTTGTTCTTGGATTTGTAAGGAAATAAATGAACAGCAATTTTTCTTGCGGATTAAGCTCGATAATATACGAGTCTTTCCAAAAATTTACGTTGACAATTCGAGAACTAGCCACGAGGATTTACCCAACCTTCCTTTTCTTTTTCTAAATTACATGGCTGACAACTTAACACGAGATTTGAATAATCATTAGTCCCACCTTTTGACAATGAAACTATATGGTCTACTTCAATATGTCTATAGCGATTAACCACGACACCAGCCTTTATTATTTGATAGTCTTCATAAAACTTTTCTCTACAGTAGAAGCACCTGCCCATCTGTAAAACAAATTGCTTTTCTTTGTGGCGCTTGAATCTGAGTGTCTTTTGCATAGAGCCAAACTGAGACCTTAAAACACTAAGCTCTAGTGGACTCACTGTGTATATCATAAAAAATAAAGAAGCCCCTTCTGGGACTTCAAGTGTGCGTAGTGCGCTGATTAGACTTACTTAAAGAATATCAAGCAAAAGCGACGCTGTAAAGCCCCTGTTTAATTTTTATTAGCAAGGGCTTGGGTCTAATCAGGCACTCGCTAGTAATTCCAACTATACACCAGCCAACATGCTTTCGTAAATATCAAAAACACAGACTGGGTACAGCCTGTGGAAACTATGTGCATAAAAGAACTCGACCAACATCGTGCGGAGGGTCGAGTCCAGTGCGCTATACGTTCTCTAGCACCTGAAGAACGCTTTGCTCATTACTCGCATTAGAATCTGGTCGTGGGAATCTATACTGCCAAACTCTCTCCACTTGAGTAATTAGCCTCATCATACCATAAGGTATATGATGGTCAATAGAGCAAACTAACGAGGAATATATCATGGCTACCATTGAAAAAATCTTACTAACATTATTTGTCTTCGCTGCAGCTGGAAGTTATTGGGGCTGGGGACTCGCATGGTGGGCGGCCGTCTTCGGCTTCGCTTACGTCATAGCCGTCGTTGTCAACGTATTCTTATCACAGAATACCGCCCGATAGTCAATATAACCTGTGGGTAAGTCGCCGTTTATCCACGATTTTTGGACAGTTATCCCCAAACAAGAAAAAAGACCCTTAGCGCTGGGTCTTTTTTTCATTTACGAAAGTGGTTGTGGCAACCACCAAGATAATATCACATGGTAGCTGGGGAGGGAATTGCACCCACGTAGACTGGCTTATGAGACCAGCTGGAGAAACTAACACTCCACCCTGCTGAATTAATAATATCATGGTACACACGCAGGGACTCGAACCCCGATTGCTAGAGCCAAAATCTAGTGTCCTACCAGTTAGACGACACGTGTATGTGGCGACCCCACGGGGAATCGAACCCCGACCCACTCGCAGACAACGAGACATACTAGCCGTTATACTATGAGGTCATTTGGCATAGGTTGAAAGACTCGAACTTTCTCTAACGGTTTTGGAGACCGCCGTGCTACCATTAACACTAAACCCACACATGGCCCTAACGGGTGGACTCGAACCACCAACCCTTCGATTAACAATCGAACGCTCTACCGTTGAGCTACATTAGGATATTTGGTCAGGATAGAAGGTGCTGCCCCCTCTGCCTCTCGCTCCCAGGGCGAGCGCTCTGCTGATGAGCTATATCCTGAAATTAAAATAAGACCCGTCGGGGTCTTTCTATGTTTTTACAATGCAACTAAAAATCAGACCCCTTGTGTCGTGCTTCCTGGCTGATTATCTTGCCATGTAAAAATCATATCTGAATGATACCTTATTTATGACAAAACAAAAAGCCCTTCGTGAAAAGGACTTCTTGCTGTTATCAACTCACAGCTCTACGTTTTTTTGGGCATTACGTTGTGAACAGGGCTGTGTGTAAGATACTAAACTAACTTTCTGATAGCGATGTACGAAGATTGAAACAATCTTATGAGATTATTCTATGCAATATCGCCTTCAACCACAAGACTATTTGTACGCTCCTCAAACTTCTGTCCGACCGCCTTTGGAGTTGGAATCCAGGCCATTCCCCTGACTCCAAATAGCCACTTAATAGAAGCTACGGCAGGGCCAGCTGTATCGAACAATCCACTGAAGGGTGTCATAACCAAAACTTTGGCGTGTTCTAAGAGCTTCTGAGGCACGTTCTTTTTGGTATAGCGTAGGTTCTGCCATAAACCAATTTGATTAGCTCCTAGCCACATAGCAAGGCCTGGAATGGCCGCAATTGTCAGTGGGTTGAGAGCCTCAGTGCCAATCAGGAACGATGTAAAGTTATAACCGACATAAAACATCAGTAGTACCAGTGAAATGATAGACACGGGCAGTCCGATGGCGTAGGTGAGGACACGAAGTCGAATCACCAACTGAATCTTAATCCGCTCTCCTAACGATAGCTTCTTCCACTCAGGCAGGCTACGGACATGAGCCACACCTTGCAGCGCCCCAAGAACCCATCGCTCCCGTTGTTTGTACGCAGCCTTGACCGTGAACGGTGGCTGTTCAATCATCTCGACACCGTGCCAGCCAAACGACTTCTTTCCAAACTTCAGGAAGAACATCAGGCCAAATACCAGGTCTTCTGCGATGAGCGGTTTGTCACCTAGTGTTCCGATGTCCCACCCAATCTTATTTTCGAGTCGTTCCTGCACGACGAGGTTTGACCCGTGAAGATGAAGTGGAGCAGGGTTGGTCATCATCAGGTAGCACTCATGGCAACCAAATGGCCGACTGGATTCCATCGTCCGACACATGATGTGAGAATCTTCCCACTCTAATGGATAGCTGATTGAACCCTCAGAGATACCCAATGGCTTCTTCAGCAGGTTACGCACCAGGCGAGCCAGGTTGTCTTCGGTAAAGACAGATTCTTCGTCGTAATGCACGATATACGAATTACGAGGAGTCTGTCGGTGAATCTCAACCATGTAGTGCAAGGCACGAGCCTTGAGCTGCGTTCCATTGGGCGTCTGATAGTCAGCAGGCAATATGTAAGTTGTCACGGGGATTGGTGCGTCAGCGAACTCTCTATCGAGCGCCAGCTTATCTTCCATCTCCTCGGTGATTACCTCGACTGAAACAACGTGTTTAAGAATCGGATATTTGCCAACGGCTTTTATCGCATACTCAATCCCACGCCGAACCACTGCTACTGACCCACCTTTGGTCGTAATCTGAATCACGAATAGGATTGGGTGGCGTGACTTGAGCCGTCGCTTTAGCAGTCGGCCAATCTCTTTGTTAGACACGGCCGTTCGGTCGATATGACCCTTGGAGATGGCGAATGCCGCCACCCCCCAGAAATATAGGTAGGTGAGATTAAGAATAATCACCACTACCATAAAGGCGTCGATGGGGTTCATTGCTTCCTGTTGCCTCCACCGAAAGCGTAATAGGCTAGGAATACGATGACCGCAGCCATAACAATCCAGAACAGGATTCCACCAAATATTTCACTCATGATTGACTCTCCTTATTTTTATTAACCAGATACCTGATAACAACTGGCACTGAGAACTTCTTTACGATTCCGAGTGGTTGTACCTGCTCTTTATAAATCTTCTTCAGGTCTTCGACAAGCTCTTGGTCTAGACTAGCGGTTTGATATTGTGATGTCATTTCTTTTCTCCTTTTATTAATTCTGGGTTTTGGTAGATGTTGCCAACTACTTCGCAATCATCAAATCCATAATGATATGAAAGTTCTCCTGGGTCGTCGTACTCGAACCACTCCTTGCAGTAAAATCCTGGGTGGTTTGAACCAGCACCGTCCCATTTCAAATCATCAAACCACTCGACAACACCAATATAATTAACGGCTTTGACGATGTCTCCCTCATAGATTTCAACACCATTATCGTCTTTGATTCCCGTATATTGCAGTGGTTCAGAGATTGTAAAGATTTGATTTGATTCCAGGGTTTCATCGTCATGTACGATACCTTCATCTTTATCAAGGTGAAAATAAGTCATTCGATTCAGCTCTTGAACATAGGCTCTAAACTTTAGCTCTCTCATATCCGCTCCTCCTCGATACCATGCTCACGCTTGTACTTTTCGATAATCTGCTGGTCACGGTACTTGATATATTTTTTTAAGCCATCGGCCATGTCGAGCCTGACCGCCTGCACCGTCTTGGTTTGCGAACGGTCAGAGCGTTGCAGATTAGGCAGGGTCAATCCTGACTCGTCCATAATGCGGTAGATGTCGCCAGTGGGATTTTTGTGAAACTCCATCAGCATTACCGCTCCCTGTACTGGTCAATGTAAATGTGTGTCCAGTTGCGTGGGTTAATAATAATCGAAAGACCCTTACGCTCATCTTTCAGCAGGTGAGTTGGCTGTTCACTGGCAATGTCGTGAGACACACTTGCATAGACTGGGTTGTTGAACAGGTAGGGAATGCCGCTCATGAGCGTGGCTCGCATTTCCTTGGCTTGCTTCAGTGGCATTGCAACCCTAATCATTGGCTCGTGTGGGTTATCCAGATATAGCGTGACGATGACCGTCTTTTTTAATTCGTCTTCAGTTTTAGTTGATTTCTTGGTTGGCATTTTCAATCTCCTTATTATTTTTCTCCTGGGCGACTTCTTCTTCGTAACAGTCTTCACAAACTGGAAAGCCGAAGCCTGTTGGGTTATGAATCGTCCTTGATGTGTAACCATCGCCAAACGTCATATTCTTGAAACAGTTTGAACAGTTAATTGGCAAATCCATATTGGTCGAATAGAGAACGATAGTCATATTTTCAGGTACGTCATGTTTCACATACTCGTGAGCTTCAAAGTCCCACTTTCCTAAAATGACGGGTGTAAACATATTCATTCCTGCTCGACCGCCATTTCCTGATACTCCATATCCTCATCACTCAGCTCTTTGTGGCGCACGAGGTATCGCTCTACCTCACTGATGGGATATTCCTGAATGGTTCGGTAGCTACGGACATACACCTCAACGTGTGGCTCTCGGCCGTTGCTGCCACGACCCCAGTTCTTTACGACCACTCCGATGAGGTTATTTTCTACGACGACAATATCGCCAAATACTAGTTTCATGACACCAGCCTTTCGATTGCTTCTTTAACTTTTTGAGGTAATTCAACCAGGTAAGTGATTTGGTTGGTTCGCTCATCAATTGCGGCTACAACTTTGTATTGAGCCGATAGGTTCTTTGTGTCAAAAGCTAGAATCTGAGACTCTTTACTATTTGCACGATTCAAGCTGTAATCGTATCGGACGTTCTTGTGCTGGATTACTTTCTTGTATGCGTAGGCCATTATTCACCTCCTTTGTATTTACGACTGTCGGCCTGAGCCAGAATCAATGGGATTGCTTCAACTGATATGTAGCCAGCAGGGTTATTGTCATACTGTTGAATAAACCAATCCTCAAACTTGTGGTGGCCGAAGACCATAATCTCGACGGTCTTTGATTCTACCGTAGCTTCGGCTGATATTGGTGGGCTGCCGTCATGATTGGTGAGTGATTCATGTATCTCACTCAGCCTCTCGTGGTTGTCTGAGTAGCTGCCGCCACCGAAGACAATGGAAACCTGATTGCCGTTGTCGAAGCTGTACATCGTGGCAGCTCGCTTGTGACTTGATATTGTGGTTATCATAACGACTCCTTTAGTAATTGATTATGTAAATCTGCGACTATCTGGTAGACCGTGCGAGCTTCCTCCAGACTCTTAATCTCGCCAGTGTGGTACTGATAGCCCAGGCGTTTAGCGATGTGAGCGTATGCCTGACCTCGTTTAATCATTCCCGATTTCCACAGTGGGTCGAGTAGGTCATGAATCTTAATTCGTGCCTTCAAGATTTCTGGTGTGGCTAGGTAGCCAAGGGGTAAGGTGCGATTGGTAGTCTTGTGGTGGCAGCCAACCCATGCGCCGCAGGTATCGCAGTGCCAGAAGGGAAGTTCGGCTAGGTCTGGTCGGTGTGGATAGCGTTCAGTGCCATCGGTGAGACGAGCTTCGACTTCGGTTTCACAGCCTGTGCAGTAGATAGTCTTTGTTACCATGATTGCTCCTCAACTTCCTTTATTAAAACTACGTGACCAATCTTTTTAGGCAGTCTAGCCAGCCAGTAAACCTTTAGTTGATTACCAAAGATTTGATTGACGCTTTTTTCGTTCATGGGGACTTCGGCGGTGTACTTTCTCGTCTTGTCATACATCAACACACCAGCGTCGCCGTGACTTGAGAATATTGGCCTTTGAAGTTTTACGATTATTGGTCTTGTGTAGCCTTTCATATTTTCTTTCCCGTCACGACCCGAAAGCCATTCTTTTCCAGGAGGCTAATCCAGCGTCGTTTTTGATTATCGTTTGTGAGTGTCTCGGTTGCCACGTATTGACCCTTGCGAGCAGTTACGGTGAGTGATGATTTCTTTGATGTGGTTGCGTTCATATTGTTGACCCTTTGTTTAGTTATTAAGCGTATGGTGCTAGTAGCAGGTTGTCAGCGATTACTCGCTAGACAATTGCTCTACGTCCCGACAAAAGGCTGAACCGCTATACTCAGATTCTTTCTCCAGTTTCCAGCTAAAGAATCCGTTAGCTTTACCAAGTTCCTTGGCTTCGTCATCACTGTTGACGATAGCCCAAGCCATTTGGTGCCAATGTCGTCCTGGATTGAATATTGCAATCATAACCTTCCTTTCGTTAATAACCGACAATCTACTACCAGCACTACTACGCTCAATTGTTAATGTTCAGCCTTTGCTGGCTAGGCGTTCTGGATAATTTCAATCGCTTTTCGTATCTCGGCTTTGGTCATTTCCAGTGCGTCTCTCAGACCGTCCAGGTATGTGCCGTGTTCGTGGTTGGCGATTAGTTCTTCTGTTGATTGCATTTGATTTCTCCTTTTAGTTAATGAGTATCTAGGCAGTGCCAGTTTATTAGAGTGACCCCCAGCAAGCGCTGGCTTATATAGCACAGGTCACTGATTGTATCCTAGAGTGCCTGTACCGCCTTCAGCAAGTCAGCCAACTCAATTTGTGCAGCGAGAGGTATGACAACCTTGCCGCTTTTGAAGTCTCCCTTTGAACTAAGGTTCTTAGTCTCGATTGAGACGTTGCCGACTTTCCAGCCTCCCTCAAACGCTGACTTCTGAATCTTCAGCTCGACAGTTACGATTGAGGTTGGGCTTCCGAGCCAGTCCTGGCACTTGATTCCTTTGAAGAAGGTGTCTTTCTCCCAGCTGAGTGCCTTCTGGGTGAAGCCAAGCTTCTTGATTTCTGAAGCTAATTTGGCGCTGGTCTTGATTGATGTGTTGTTCATGATTGTATTCCTTTGAGTTTAAGTTGTGTGGTTGAGCAGTTTGGTGACTTGCTCAGGTCTGGTTGATTATTCTCCAGTACCGTGCTGGCTGATTTTGCTTTCAAGGTATTCTTTGCGGAGGCGGTAGAAGTTTGAGCGGTTGCCACCGTCAAGCAGGTTGAGGTGAGTGCTGATTGGGTGAACGCTTCCATCTGTACTTACCCAGAAGTCAACTCCTCGTAGTCCTGGCTTGCCGTTTGCGTTGATGACTGCGGTGGTAACGTGATACCAGAGGGTGCTGCCTTCGCTCGCAAGAGTGTGTGGCTCTTTGCTGACTGCTAGTACAAGGTGCGTGTGGCCAAGGCGGTTATAAACCATTCCGTCCCATGCGGTTAGTATTCGTCCTGGCTTGATTGAGTATTTGGTTGTTGTCATAACGGTTTTTTGCCTTTCGTTATTGGTTGTTCCTACCTCTTATAATACGCCCTTTTGATATAATGTCAACTATTTTGTGTTAGATTCTGTTAAGAAATTGGTTTTAGGCAATTTTCCAGATGACGTAGGCTGATTTTTCGCCGCTGTCCCATGTGTCCTTGACCTTGCCGCCGCTGACTGCGACTACATGGTTTGCCACCTGTACAACGTAAGTGTCTCTACTGAGAAGTGCCACCTGTCGTGCGGTCAGACGCTTGCCGTTGGTCATCACAGGCAGCCGTGTTCCAATCTTATCCAAATAGGGGACAAACACTCTTTTGTCGTTTGGCGGCGCTAGGGCCTCTCTACCGAGCGCCGTCAGCTCGTCGTAGACCTCCAACCAGCTTTTGCCAGTCGCAATGCTTATAGCCCTGAATACGCAGTCTCCGACCGTTCTAATGCCCTTTGGGTGAGGATTGGTGAACTCGAAGGTTGAGGTGTTCTTTCGATATGCTGGAGTGGCCATTAGAGTGCCACTTTCAACGTCATACCGTCGAATGGTTCGAGGTAGAAGTCATTGTTACCGATGACGTAGACGTTCTCGCCGTAGATGATGTCTTCGACACGGCGGCTGAATTCACAGAAGTCGTAAGCGTCGTCGTTAAGTAGGATAACCATTCCGTCAGAACCACGCTCAAAGGCTTCAACTCGTGGAGTGAGTCCTTCGCCGTCGAATGCTTTAAGTTCTTTGTTGATTCGCTTTGCGATAATTTCGTAGTGGGTCTTTGTTGCAGTCATGGGTTTTTTGCCTTTCCATGTATTAACTTACTCTCTGATAGTACACCCATTTTCACATTGTGTCAATGATTTTGCATTAAATTATATTAAGAAAGTTATCAACAAAAAAACCAGCTAGATTTCTCCAGCTGGTGTAAAGTCCTCACAACTCCATTTTGCTCAGTAATTCTCGCACTGCTACTGAGGGTCGGTAAGTGTCTCAACTTGGGTTCTTACCCTACCTATCATTTTAGTTCATGTAGCCGATAAATCAACAAGAAAAAGTGCTAAAAAATAAAGCACCTGTGGATAGGGTCAACTAAACCACAGGGCTTCTAAATAGGGTGGCGACTTAACAACTGTCTCCGTTTTTAATTCTAGCTTGAAACCTCTTGATTATCAACATCGTTCACAGCCAGGTAATCTTCACAAATTGCCGTGAGCGCATTAGCTTCTAAATCTCGATTTGCTTCGCCGCTGAAGTTGCGTTTGGTTCGCATGATGGCAATTGCTTTCTGGACAATTTCATATTGACGTTCAGTCAGGTCGAGCTTCATGCGATTTGGGTTGGACTCTGGACTATCTTCTGAAGCTTCTTCGAGTCCAAGCAGTCGTTCAACTTCGCCTTTTGTTTGACCAGTTGCTTCCAATAGGTCGGGATTATTTTCGAGCAGCCAGCTGTCCCATTCAGCCAAAAGTTCCATGTCCCATTCACCAGAAATTCTGTTGGCGGCAATGTTTGCGGCCTTCTCAGTGGCCTCGTCCCAACGCACAACACGATAGGCATAATGCTCGTCTTTGAAGGTCACGTAGCCTATGGCGACCGTGCCAACGCTATTTGGTTGTTCAAGCCGTGTCGTAATTTGAACCTTTTTGTTACCCTCTAAAGCACGGAAAGCTTCGGTTCGTTGATGTCCTCCAACCAGCATTCCAGTCGCTTCATTGAAGACTATACCTGACAAATCACCGAACCTTGCGACCGAATTCTTCAAGGCGTTGAAGTCGTGGTCATTGATTTTACGGGGGTTATTTGGGTTCGGATTTAGGTCATCTAAATCTATGATTTCTACCATTGTTATCTCCTAATTGATACCTTAGTTATAGCACACCCTTACCCCTATTAAAACCGTGTTAAGCATTACAACAATACAGGGGTAAAAAAATAAGATGACCGCTTGCGAGGGACGGTCATCTTGGAAGTTTTTGTGGAGTTTTTGTGTTGAGGTTTTTTGAGTTTTTGGCGTTTTTGTTTTTGTGTAGTGGCGACTGTTTTTTGTTCGTCACTATCTATAGCGTAAACCATGCGGAACACCTTTGCAATAAGATTTTAACAACAATATTTACAAAGTTATGCACACCATTATTAGTGTTCATTTTGGATTTTCTGAAAATAAAAAACGGCCATGAACACCAAAATTATCGAACCATTTTTGTACTCATTATTTTCGAGCCATAAATTGCAAAACTTGGCGCTGCACATAGTCAGGATTTCGCCACAAATCGGCAGCCTGAATATGAAAAAGTGTCCAGCCAAATTGTCTCATATATTCATCACGCTCCATTTCTTTTACGACGTCCATGTGCCAATCACGGCCGTCAATTTCTAAGCCACGACGACGCTCGACGTCCCCAAAGTCTACAAAGCTTTTGCCGACACGTACTTCACGTTCATAACCATGACGTTTCAGGAAGCGCCCTAACGACACCACGTAAGCCAACGGGAATTTAGTCCGTGGGTGTCGGTCATCATAAAACGTCACCACATGGCCGCCCATAATGCGGATAAACCGTACTTCTGCAGGGCTGATATAAAGCATGCGGCTGCGACGCCCGATTTGGGAGCGAAGGATATAATATTTCTTCTTTATTTTTAGCCACGACATTGGTACTATTATCCCAGATGATTCCTCGGAGTCATAGCACTTTCGGTAGCACATATGTTTTATGTTCTAAGAAGTAACCTTTGATAAAAGACGCCAACCCGTTTTATATTCAACAAATTTCAATAGCGCCCCTGTTCTAGCTACCAACGGGGGTGTTATTTTTATGTTGACATGGGAAATGATTGTACATATAATCGTGATTAGCTATTTAACACGAAAGGGTCAACAGGTATTGAATAGATAAGTTCTTATTATCGTCTATTTATATTAACAATTAGGGGGAAGCATGGTCGTAAGGGTTAAGCACCAGCCCATTATCAAAATTCCATTTACAGTTATTAAAACAAGAATGAAAATCGTGCCAGTCGTGATTGAAACATCATGGCGTGAATTCATAGCAACATAAGGAGAGTTATGGCTACCAAAGACATAGACGCAATTAAGCAAGAGCTGGCGCAAGACGTTCAGTCTCTCATTCCGATTCAAAACGACATTCTTCAATTACAGCAATCACCAGAGGTGGTTAAGTATCTTGAGAAGGTCAATCAGTTCAAGAATAAAGAGGCCGCTATCCGTGAGGTCATTCAGGGCCAGATGGAGAAGCACGGTATCAAAAGCATTAAGGGTGAGAACTGGGGTTCAATGACCATTCGTGAGAACACCAACTTCTCGGCCGAAGACCTTGACTCAGTGCCACCGAAGTTCATCAAGAAAGCACTCGATACCACTAAGCTGCGAGCGCACCTCAAGCTATCTGATAAGCTTCCAAAGGGAGTTGAAGTCACACACACCCGTTCTCTTGTGATTAAATTAAAAAGTCCAACCGAGGAATCCTAGCATGCTACGTGCAATGGACGAAGACGACCTGATGGACGAACGAATGCGTGAGCAAGAAGAAAGCGAACGCCAATATCAAGAATCAATCCTAAACGAGAATCAATAATGTCAAACCTACCATCTAAAATCACCATCAAAGAATACATCTCAGCACCAGCCGTTCAAAAGAAAATGAACGAAATGCTTGTCGATAAAGATACTATCCGTAACTTTACCACCAGTCTTATCTCTATCTCTGGTCAGGACGCACTCTTGGCTGAAGCAGAGCCTCGTTCACTATTCAATGCAGCACTCGAAGCTGCCAGCATGAACCTCCCAATCTCTAAGAGCCTTGGGTTCGCTCACATCATCGGCTACAAGAACAACAAAAAGGGTGGCGTTGTTGAAGCGCAGTTCCAAATGGGCGCACGTGGCTTTAAGGAGCTTGCCCAACGAACTGGCCGCTACACCATCATTAACGAAACTGAAGTCAAAGAAGGTGAGGTCAAGAGCCGAAACCGTCTGACTGGTGAAGTCGAGTTTGCTTTCATCGAAGATGATGTTGAACGTGGCAATGCCAAGACCATTGGATATGTTTCATTCTTCCGACTCGACAATGGCTATGAGTCAACCCTCTACTGGACAAATGAACAGATTGAAGCTCACGCTCGTAAATACTCTCAATCATTCAAATCTGGCTACGGGCCTTGGAAAGATAACTTTGACGCAATGGCACTGAAGACCGTCATGAAGCGCAACATCAAAAACAACGGGCCACTTGATATTAACTTGCAACGAGCGCTTGACGTTGACCAGGCGATTATCCGTGACGACAAAATTGACTACATCGACGGCAATGACCTACTGGCTAATGAGGAAGCCACAGACGTTGAGGAAGACGCTATCCTTGCAGCCCAAGAAGAAGCGGCTGAACTCGAAAAGAACACCGACAAAACAACTGGCGAAATCAAAGACACCAAGAAAGGTAAGTAATGCCCCGTGCAGTCATCACCTTCCATGACGTCGAACAAGGGTCTCCCGAATGGCTGGAAGCTAGAGAAGGTATGTACACAGGCTCGAACGCCGATAAACTTCTTAACGGTATTGGAGACTTGGAATATGCTAAAGCCAGAGAGTCATCATTTGGCGGTAATTTCTGGACAAAGCGTGGTCATCTTCTCGAATCCCAGGCTGTTAAGCTCTACGAAAAAAAGAACGGCGTTGTAGTCGTCACCACTGGATACGTGACCAACTCACTGTATCCAGGGTGTCTCTACTCTCCAGATGGTCTCCCGACTGACATCGTGCTAGAGGTCAAGTGCTTCAGTAAAGACAAGCACCTCGAACTCTACAATGCAAAGTCGGTGCTTAACCTACCAACTAAAATCGTAGCGCAAATCCATTACGGCATGCTCATCACAGGGCGTCGAAAGGCTATCTTGCTTATCTTCAACCCGATGTTTGCAAAAAAGTATTTCGAGGACGAGAATGGCGTTAAGACCGAGAATCCCGATTACGACCCAATCAAAGCCTACAAAGAAATTGTCATTCGATACGACAAAGATATTGCCGACAACTTTAAGAGAAAAATAACAGGAGTACCAGTGTGAGTGAAGCAGGCAAAACCGCCATCGACCAGATAAAAATAGTCACTGAAATGACCGAAGATAAGGCCGTGAAGCAGCTGGCAAAAATCTTGGCTAACTACATTAAAGATACTGAGAAGCAGGAAGCAGGCTTCGTAGCTGGAGGGAAAGATGACCGACAAAAGAAGCATTAGCACCTACGGTCTCAAGAAGTACCTCGATGGCACTGCTTGGAAGCACAATAACAATGACTACTCAGACCTGCTGCGTATGCTCAAAGAGAATAAGAAAGACCCTAAGCGGTTTCCTATTATGGAAATCGGCAGGCACTTCAACGTAGACCGCCGCACCGTTACCAACTGGCTAGAATTACTTAAAAAGGAGAACCCTAATGCCCGATAAAAAACCGCCTGTCGATGTATTTGAATACACCAACAAGCTCGATAGCGTAAAGAAAGAGCTGCACGTTGAACTGTTCCTGTTTAATAAGAACTTCACCCCATATGCTACTCGCATTTCAGACGTAGTGTCAGAGCAAATTAAAACCCTCTTTGTATCTGAGTTCATTAATGAAATTCAGATTGGCGCTGGTACTGGTTTGAGCGTCCGTGACATTGACTTTCAGAGCGACAATACGAATGTATTGGTGCGTGAAGATTTATCCAAAGTCCATCATGCAAATAACCTTGTTCACTTTATCGAGAATGACCGTGACGACATCGTTTACTTCTCAGAAGCCGAACATGAGTTTAGGCGCATGAAAGGACTTATGGTGCGTGTTACACATGCAACCGACCGAGACCTCAAGTTTTATGTTGTACGCATGCTAGAAGCGTCAAAGGTGGTCACAGAGAATGGTTGGCAAGTGGCCGATGATTTGATTGACGTACTTCAGCCTCCAGTAGCTTTTAAGTTCCCGACCGACAACCAAACCGTCATCATCGGTGATGACATTTTCACCTTCAACCAAAGCAAGTTTGAGAAGACATTTAACTACGATTACGTTCGTCTGATTCAGGCCGATAACAAGGCCAAGGATTTCGTAAAGAAGTTTAAGATTTCAGTTGCCAGCGATGTAGGCAACGACCTGGGTAACATCTTGAGAGAGAACACCAGCCTGCTCAACAAGTTCCTAAAGACCGACATCGAATTAATGAACCAAGAAACCGTTATCGAGCTGGCAGACACCATGCAGCTTGAGCTGATGACCGACGACCAAGGCGCAATTATCATCTTAGATAAGCAAGATTTGAGCGTCCTACTCGACATCATGAACGACAATTACTTCGAGAGTCCAGCAACGGGTAATCACTACGTCGCTAAAACTAAGAAAGCCATTGTGGTGGCGGAAGGGTAATATGAACGACAAGCAATATCCACTATCCTGGCCTCCAGGCTGGAGACGGACAGATGAACCAGACAGTTCACGATTTGGTAATGTCTCTATCAGCCGAGAGTCTGATGAGGTTGTTCACCAGCTTGAGATGATGGGTGCAACCAACATCATCATCAGTAGCAACATGCGCTACCGTAATGATGGAATCCCGTATGCAAACCAGGGCTACATTGAAGATAAAGGCGTTGCAGTCTACTTTAACCTCAACGGTGAGCAGCAATGTATTCCCTGTGACAAGTGGAACAGCCTTGGAGATAATCTTCGTGCCATCAACAAGACGGTAGAGGCTCTCCGTGGCATTGAACGATGGGGCGCTAAGGAAATGGTCAACGCAGCCTTTAAGGGCTTCAGGGCGCTTCCTGAGACTATCATCATGGGTGAACACACCTCACGACTATGGCATGATGTCCTGCAGGTATCGCCAACTGCCGACTACGACATCGTTCAGTCAGCGTACAAGCGCATGCTTCACAAGAGCCACCCCGACACTGGTGGTAGCGACTTCGCCTTCCAGGAGGTTCAGACAGCATGGAAGCAATACAAGGAGATGAATTAAATGTCTTTAGGAATATTCTTGTACATCGTATCAATGCTGCTGTTTGGTGCAGCAGTAATAACCCTGGTGAGGAACGAGGCAGTGATGACCTACCGAAAGGAGCTACTAGACAGGGTATCTGCTATGGCCTCTGATGACATCGCAAGAGGTTTTGAATGGAAGTGGCGCTATGAGGCATTTGAGTCGGTTAGCTACAACGAGATGGTCTATAAGGTATGGAAATCTTTGGATAGTTTCTATCCAGATATGTCCTTTATTAATCGACAGGAGGTTGCTGCAAAGATTGATAAATAGTAGCCTTGCACATTAATGCAACTTCAATTACATTAAGATTACAAATAACTAAAAACAAAAAACAAAGGGTCAAAAAATGCAAAAAACAGCAAACCTTTTAGTGAAGATTGGTGACAGCATTCGTCTGTGGCCAACTGAACTATAAATATAAAACAATAAGCGGTATAATACCGCTATGAAGCCTGATTCTCTTTACGACGAAAAAGCCGCCGATAAAGAGGTCATCAGCAGCTTATTAAGACACATTAAGAAAATTACTAAGGAGAATCGCATGCCATTATTTAAAGACGAGAACGGCTCAGTCAGCCGTGCAGTATCTTATGAACCAGTTAGCCGTGAAGAACTCGTTGCCAACTTTGAAAAAGCACAACGTGAACTGAACGAATATGATTCATTGAACAGCGCCCCTGAAGTTAAGACCGACGAACAGTCAGCTCCAGAAGTTGAAGTGAGCGCTCAAGAAGATTCAGTTCCAATTGAGCCAGCTGTCATCGACAATCAAGCTCAAGTGATTGAACAACCGATTGCTCAACCAGTCGAAACTGAAGTCACACCAGAAGCACCTGCTCCAGTCACTATCGCTTAATTAACAATCGAGAAAAATAAACATGCAGCACGAAACCCCTTCATGGCAGGAATTTTTACTATCATTCCTTGTTGTGGGGGTTTTTTTGCGTGGCATAATCATTCCCTGGCTGGGTAAAATGACGGTCAATATCCTCAAGGAAGCCTTTATTAAAACTGAGGAGGAATTTGCTCTTTGGGTTCACTTTCACGAGAAGGGGAAAAAGAGTCATCGGAGAGGAAAGCGAACTCTTGATTGAGCGTACCGAAATAGCCATCAATTAACTTGATGGCATTTTCATATCCAATAGCGAATCGGGCTAGGTAGCCTTCTTTGTTGTAGCGCTCCAGCATGGCTGCTTGGTCAGCCAAGTGGTCTCCCTTCTTAATAAATATCTTTCCACCAGACTTGTACTTACGTGTGTAGGGCTGCTTCCTAAGCTCTCCGTTGCGCTTATAGATAACAGTGCCTTCTTTCTTCAGCTCAATTCGTAAGCCGTGATAGCCGTGTCGTGCGGCGTCAATCATAATATCAGGCTGGCCATCGTGACTTCGCATGGCCATCATACGCATGCGCTGTCCATTCGTTAGGTTGAGTCCTGCCGCATAATCCGACACAAATATAACATGAGGGTAGTTCTTACGAATGTAATTACTTACCCTCAGTTGTATATTTTCCTCAGTACGCTTTTTATGAGGCTTGAAGTTGGTTGGTGCAAAGATAGCACCCATGATATATTACCCCTCGAATTCGTCAGCGATTGGAAGTTGCTTAGGAGTATCAACGACTGGTTCAGCGACAACCGCAGGGGTTGCGACCGTTCCTAGCTTCTTAGCTTCTTGGAAATCCTTGACCTCACCTAAAAAGCTCGTAGCAGGTTGAACTGCGAAGCGATACAGAATAGTCGATATACCGAGGGTCACAGTAGTATATTGACCAAGTAGGTTTGGGTCGTTAGTAGCACTCAAAACGAATACTTCCAGGCCAGCTGCGGCAAACGAGAAGATGGTTGCCAGCGTCAAGATAACCTTTGGGCTAGAGAGCTGGAACTTCTTTTTGATACCCTGGAGGATTACTGATACACCAAGAGATGAGGCTAGTAATGCCCAAACGGTTGGTGGCACTTGAGATGGCAAAGCGACCAACCACGTGAGTACGTCGAGAACTGAGTTTAAAATTTCTAACATTTTTTATTCCTTTGTTTTTTTGCCGAGAGTGCTGAACCAGCCAGTTACTAATGCGACAAATTTAATTAGTTTTTCTTTTAAGGTAAGGTTGGCGACAATATCATCAATGTCCAGGTCGAACACATCGTCGGTGTCCAGCAAGGTATCAATTGATTGAGTCTTGAACGGAATACCATACCACCAGCCATTTTCAACGCTGCGCTGGGTACGATAGTATTTTACCCCGTCTTTTTCAAACTGACCAGCCACGTGAACAGTTTGTCCCTGTCGGAGTGCAATATCTTGCTTCTCACCAGAGATGTCTTTAATCACTGAGTCAAGGCGAGCTACGAACTCATTAGGAGCGGCCGTGTATGACTCTTTCCATTTGTTTGGGTCTGGTGGCGTGACCTTAACAGGGATAGATACAGAACCGTCGTCCTGTTCGACAGGAGGTTCGGGTGTATCAGAAACAGGAGTTTCTGTGACAGGTTGTGGTTCTTGTATCACTGGTGTTATAGGTTCAGCTGGCTTGACTGACTCAGGTACGGGGACTGGAGCAGGTGAAAGGTCAACCGTGTTTACCCCGTAAGGGTGAGCAGGCGTACCATCAACATCGGCATTACCGAAGCTGAAGTCGGTCATGAAGTAGACACCACCAAGAGGGTGTTTATACTTACCGACTGCAACAAATGGCTCACCTTTTTGCAGCGTCTTGACTTTAGCGACATTCAATTCTTCCCATGTCTTTTTAGACAAATCGAAGGCGTAGGTTGGGTCTTTATTAACAATGAGATTAATAGGGCCGTTCTCAAAGCGTGTGTAAGGGTTCTCCAGGGGCTTTGGGGCTGGAGTTGGTACTGGAGCAGGTTTTGGCGCTACAACGACTGGAGGGTTGTTTATATAGCCCACAATGGCGTCTCGTGCTTCCATGATACGTGCAGGACACTGGGTTGCAGTCAGAGATACCTCGTAGTGGCCATAGACGGCGGTTGCGCCATTAAGTTTTTGGTCTTGAGGTCGCCAGAAAGCAGCAATAACTTTACGGTCGCCATCACGAAGGGTGTCGTTTCGTGCGTCCATAAGATTCTCAATACCGATAGAAGTTTGGTTTACTGGCCAGTTACCAGCGTGATAGGTAATCACATTCCATGGGTTGTCAACTAGCTTCACGAGTCGGAATCCTGCGGTACGTTCGGCGTCACTAGCGTCTGGTGTGCGGCTGTCTACTCGTTGACCAGCAAAGTGGGCCATCGCATAAGAGCGCTGGCCTGTGTACGGGTTGATGAGGCCATTCCAGTTGTTAGGGTTAGAGCCATATCCACGACTAAAACCGAGGTCGGAGAACCACTGAGCGAGCCAGGCTTTTGACTTTTCTTCCCACGTTGGCGTAACGGCGTGGTGGAGTAATAGCTTATCCTTAGTCATTATTCGCTTACCTCAAGTTTGCCAGGTAGGTTTTGCCAGACATCTTCTGGGACAACTCCAGGGCCAGAACCATCACCAGGTAGATTAAAGCTCTTTCCCTCTTGGGCTTGGGCAATAGTCTTCTCCTCGATTTCCAATTGATTTTGCTTTTGGATTTCCGCTACTTCTTCTGGTGTTGGTATGTACGCCATCTCTGTTTTTACCTCTTATGCTTAAAGTTTAACATATACTATGCAGTTCGCTTCCAAATGTAGGTGGTAATCGAAGGCTGAATGTTGGTGTGTGAACCACCGCCACCGCTGTTAGCAGTAGTGAATGTGTGGTTGTGAGAGCCAGCAGAGCTAATCGCAAGGTCGCCCCATTCAAGTTGCTGACCAGAGCCGCCACTAAGGTAGGTGCGCTGATTGCCGCTTGGTGAAGTGGTTACTGCGTCTTGAGTCAGGCCGTGTGAGTGGCTGCCGTCTGTTGATGTTGTACCCGTGTGGTTGTGTGCTGGAATCTGAGCAGTCGTCAGAGTGACTGTTTCAGCACCGACCTCTGTTTCAACACCAGCAAATGTTCCAGCAGCAGCAACACCGACTATGGCACGACCTTCAGCGAAAGCTTCCCATGTACCGAAGCCGAAAGTATCGTTTGGATTTTCGCTATCGACAGTTAAGTAAAGTGAGCCGATTGGATACACGAATGGCAAGACGAGGCTCTGAAAGAGACCTGCAAGGTTGAGCCATTTTAGCTTTTTTGTTACGCCAGTTGTGATGTCCACCGTGACGGTAAAATCGTCTGTCGATGGTGAGGTATCTTCTGGTAATCCTGTTATTTTTCCCACTGTGTATTTCCTTTTCCCTAATTCTAGCTTGGTGAAGCTGGGTTAGCAATGGTCTGGAGATTTTGAACGTCTCGAACCGTCTGCTCAATTGATTTATTAATTTGTGGAGGCAGCGCACCAAGAAGCAACGTCGCTTTTTGTGGCCGATACTCTAGTCGAACAATCTGAAGAACGAGCGAGTCAACAAATGAGCCGAAGCCCTGGAATCCCACGGTCATACCTGGCTTCAGAAGTGTAATGTCCATCATGCCATCTACCAACTCAAGGATTGTTTGGAACTGCTCATCTTTGTTCTCGTCAATGTAGCTATTTCCAATTGCGTCTGCGGTTGCGTCAAGTGTCACTCGACCATCGCTTTTGATACCAACCCGACGACCATAGAAGCTGATACTCGTTGGGTCATCGTAGGTTTTATATAGGTTAAATCCAGAGCCGTCATCGCCACCTGAGAAGTAAAGTGAGTTGCTTAGGTTCTCGATAGTTGCGACAACTCGTAACGAGTTAATCTCAGCACCCTTGGTCACGTAAATATCTGGAGTCGTTGAGCGCTCCTTGAAGAAGAACTCACTGTCACCTACATCAACGTAGTAATAGAAGTCAGACGGAGCAAGGTCTAGGATTGTACGCATACCATCACTCACCCTTTGGGTGTTGAAGGTGTATGGAACTGATAGTCCCGTTGCGTCAATAGACGTTAGGCTGTATGTAATCCGTCCACCCTGGGCATTGTAAGTATCAAGAATAGTAACAGCCATGTCTACGGTTGGGTCTTGGCTGGCGAAAATAGCGGTGGTCTCACCAGCGTTTCGGTAAGTACGGAAGTAAAGGTCACTATCAGGAATAGCCCCAATCGGAGTAATAATCCAGTTGGTGCTTCCGCCGCCGCCACCGAATGACGATACATACATTGAGCCATCTGCGTATATATTCGTGTCCTCGTAGTGAATCTTGATTGACTGGCCAGAAGCAACCGAGGCGGCAAAGAAATATGTTGCACCTGGTGTGGTTGTAATAGGAGTAGAGAAAGCCATCTGAACAACCTCTGGGCCAGTTGTATCTACTGCAACGGTTGTTACGCCGATTGGAGTGCCAGAGGTAGGGTTTGTTGGAACTGAGCTATATACCTTAACGGTTACATCGGCTTGGCCGTCTAACATAAGGTCGATTGCTCCAAGGTTTGTTACTGAAGCCCCAACCTCCCAGGTCTGACCAAACTGACTGTATGTACCAGTTCCACCGATGTTGTTTTGTATGACTGTATTGGCGGTCTGTGTAGTCTGAGAGACGTCATTAACATAAGGTGAGCCAGTGACGAGATAGTTGTTCATGTCCTGACCTTCAGAATAGGCGTAAAGTCTTATGCCTTCTTTGCCAGTACCGAATTCAGCTTCCCATCTTTCGACCGTACCAATAAACATACGCTTGCCATTAGGGTGATACTTACTGTATTCCCAGACCTCTAGGCGATTGGCGTTACGAATAAGAGTCTCAGTGGACACACCGACACCAACAAGGTTGACCGCACCTTCAGTCGTAAGGTCTTCGTCATCTTCTGTCTGGAGTACATCACCATCTTCTTCAAGAAGGGTGTCTGTGGCCGCAAGGTTACTCGTATCGGCTGACACACCAACCTCGACGGCAATCTGCGTTCCGAGGGTATTCATATCTTGACTAAAACCGAATTCAGATGTGACATTTGGAAGAAGGCCAAGGTATTGGCCACCAGCAAACATTTTGTATAGGTGAGTTTTTTGAATATCACCAGTCTCGACAATCCAGGCTGAAGCGGTTTGAGTAAGCTCGCCTGAACCTGCAATAACCGCTGCGGCAGGCTGAGTTTTAGTAGGATTGGTGGCAACGTGTCCGATAGCAGGCTGCGTCTTTGTGACATCGTTTGCGATTTGAGCCGTAGCAGGCTGCGTTTTAGTAAGTGTGACAGGGAGTACATTTAAGTTATCGAAAGTAACTGTCGTGGTTGTTGCTTCGGCAGCGTAAGTTCCAGCGGAGATTTCCACAAGAAGCTGACCGACATGAATTGGGTTAGTTGCGCTGTGAAGCGTAGACCAAGAAGTTCCGTTGGCTGATGTTTCCCAATACGTTGTACCGCCAGACTCTCTGATTTGTAGCCAGCGGTGGTTTGTAGAGTTATAGGTCGTAGTTGCAAGTTGCGTACTAACACCATTTACTCTCCGATATGCAATTAATGCCCCTCCAGCAATCAAAAAGAATATTGAGTTGGTGTTGCCAGACTGGTATAGGTTGAGTGGGTACACTTCGAGTGAAACGAGCGACTGATTTCCAGCACTCACAACCTCTACGTTTACAGAAGCGCTGGTTAAGTCGTAGTAGAGTTTAGAGGTGAGACCTCTATAAATACCACCAAGCGTTGTAGTGATGTCTAGTTTATTGCTTGCCTCTGACGGTGAATTAAATGCTGTCCACTTAGCGACGTCTATCGAGTTATCATCAAAATTATCTGAGATATTTTCAATGGAAGAACTGTAATTAATCGAATCCCAATAGCTAGTGATATTAGAGGGAGATTGCGTTCTCAGTGAAGGATACATTCCTTCTGGTCGAATTGCTAAACCACTTGAAGCAGTTGAAGCCAAAGCAGTCCATGTCATATTATCAGGTGAACTATCCCAGAATATCGTACCGCCCGATTCACGGATTCTTAGATAGCCAGTGTAGGTAGTGCCTATTGACGTCGTGCTGTAATGTGTGGTCTTTGTACCTGCTACGTTGTAGGAAACGGCCGCAAGTGTTCTTGTAGAGCCAGACCTTGTTATCTCCCACGCAATGTACTGACCAGCAACCGATGTGGTCGGATAGCTACGCAACGCAAATATATGATTAACAGTTGTTCCAACGCTTACATCGGCAGAAACATATGTGCTGAGAGATGAGCCAATTAAGGAATATGGGTGGTCGGAAGATATGATTCCTTCGCCATCTGCTACACCGCTATTTAAGACAAGCTGACCACCACTAACAACAGCAGAGCCTCCATTCGAAGATAGGTCGTTCCATTTTGCCGTATCTAGTGAAGAAGGAAAGTTATCATAAAAACCTGCCGAAACAACAGGCATAATGTTTGCTGAAAATTGTACCCAAGGCGACAATGTTACGTCGGTGCTACCAGACGTTAAATCTGCACCTGTAGCAAAACGGTCGATTACAACACCATAAGATGTCGTTACGGTATTATTTGCACGATACCCAATCTCTACAACAATTCTGTCACCTTTTTGCATTGATACGGCAGACAGTGTTTTAGCTCCTTCTGTCCGACCCGTGCTTGTTGTGGGAAACTCAGTTGCACCAATATTATCAGAGAGCAGTGTACCTCTCACTGTGTTCGATGGCGTCATTACATAAGCATGTACGTGATAAAAGGCATTCATGGCCAAGTCGGTTTCCCTAACAGCAAAGAGCCACTCGATAGTATCAGAAGCTGTAAATGAGTATGCCTCAAGCGGCTCAGTTACCAACGTCATCATTAAAACGTCCCATGCGTTTGTTGCCGAAGTTTCAAGATATGTAGCCTGGGAACTTCCAGCTTTATGGAATCCTAGATTCCTATATATCACCGAAGCGGTTGAATCCCATGCACCACGGTTAGTTGGTGTTGTAGAAGCTGCGGTATTATTTGGATAAAGCCTAGTTGCCATCTCTAATCTACTTCCAATACCTGTAATGAATCAAATCATAGTCCATCGTTCGTGCCGTAAAGTCATCACCGTAATATGCGGTCTGTGCGCCACGTTCAAACTCAGGAAATGCGCCGCTGAAGTTCTGTTCAGCACCATTCAGAAGAATCTTTCGCTCAACGACGTTAAAGGCCAATACGTCACCGCTGGCAAAGTCTGCCGTCACCTGTAGTTGTTGGCCAGTGGCGTTGTTTCCAAAGGTCACAGTCTTGTTCGTGCCGTCCGCAATAGAGCTGTATGAGATTGTCAGGATAGGGAGCTGGAATTTAGCAGAACCACCAATGGTAATTTCATCGTTGTAGGTTGAGGCCGTTCGTCCAGTTGCGCTAATCAGTGTGGTCGGTAGAATGTCTCGACCGAAAGGCTGACATATGAAGGTGACACTAAAGCTACAGTGCTTTAACCCATTTGGGCGGCCGATGTCTGGCTCTTGGGCTGAAGCAATATAACGTCGTGTGCCTGAACCATAGCCAATATCAAGATAGCGTTCTTCGTTATTGAAGTACGCACGGAAATCATCAAGGAAGTTATCGAGGTCAGTAATACTTGTGCCAATTATCTTACCCCTGATAACAATAGTTTTGCTGTTGTGATTAACACGATTAACTGTGTTGGCGTTTGCATTGGCAAGAGCGAACATTCGCATGTTCTTGTCGGCTGGCGTCTCATGTTCAATGCTACTGGTAAGGATTACTGCTGTTTGCAGGGAGTTGCCATCAAAGCTGACTGCTTGTCCTGCCATTATCGTATTCCTCCTCCATTAGTTGTCAGGTTCTTGCTTGCGAGTAATGAGTCATTGTCGAGCGCCTTAAAGACACCCATGCCAGCTTCGTATGTTTGAGGCTGAATAATCAATGTTTGTATTGTAACACCGCCACCACCGTTAGGTGAACTACCAGCGCCCATATTACGCATTTGTTGTTGGTTGTACACCGTACCAGATGAATTTGGCACGAATACCTCTTGCTCCATCTCACCAACAACGTATGAACGGCCTGAAGAAACTGGCCCACCAGTTGCACGTTTCTGAACCGCTCCACCCTGAAGGTTTGCAGCACCTCCCTGGATTTGAGCATTAGCACCCTGAATCTTGATAGCAGTATCATTTGCCTGGTTCGTGACCTTTTGGTACATGCCCATAATGTCGTTGGTTGTGTACTGCAGTCGTTGATTCAGTTGAATGCTTTGAGTTTGAATAAGACTGTATGCGTCTTTCCATGTAACAACAACTTCACTCACAGCGCTTTTAAGTTCCAGGACTCCTGCAACCTGTTGTTGGTGTGCTGGGCCAACGCTTCCAACAATCTTGAGGTTAGCGTCCCAGTTGCTTGTAGCGATTGATACAGCAGAAGCTAGACCCTCTTGAGCGCCAGTTTGAAGCTCAACGGCGGTCTTGAGATTACCGATTGCAATGTTG
>JAGXRF010000062.1 GCA_018335925.1 Flavobacteriales bacterium | reverse complement strand
TCTTGTCAGGTCGAGCGGAGTCGAGACCCTTTTGCAATGTCAATGTCAATGCCAATGTCAAAATGTTTTATTCGACCACCGACTACCGATGTTCGATTAGTGCTTTTCGAAACCAACAACTATCAACCATCAACTAACAATCACGAAATAACCTTAAACTTTGAATATTAAACTTGAAACAAAACTACGGTAACTTTTGCACTCCCATGTTAAATAAGGTAAATGCTTGGATATCGGCATTTTCTTCCATGGTTTTACTGATTGGCTTTCCGGCTCCGTGGCCTGCATTTACATCTATTCGAATCAGCACAGGAGCATTACCGGTTTGTTTGTCTTGCAATTCTGCAGCAAATTTAAAGCTGTGAGCAGGAACTACTCTGTCGTCATGGTCAGCGGTAGTAATTAAGGTTGCAGGATATTTAATCCCTTTTTTTACATTGTGAACGGGAGAATAACCCAACAAGTATTGAAACATTTCTTTGCTCTGTTCCGAAGTGCCATAATCATAAGCCCAACCTGCTCCGGCAGTAAAAGTATGGTAACGTAACATATCTAATACACCTACTGCTGGCAAAGCCACCTGAAATAAATCCGGACGTTGCGTCATGCAAGCACCAACCAACAAACCTCCGTTGCTTCCACCTTTAATGGCTAAAAACTCTTTAGAAGTTATATTGGTTTGGATCAAATATTCGGCTGCTGCAATAAAGTCGTCAAACACATTTTGCTTTTGCATTTGGGTACCTGCATCGTGCCATTTTTTGCCATATTCTCCACCACCTCTAATGTTGGCAACAGCATATACTCCACCGTTTTCCATCCAAACGGCATTGGTAACACTAAAGCCTGGGGTTGAGTTTACATTAAAACCACCATAGCCATATAAAATAGTTGGGTTTTTTCCGTTCCACTCCAAGCCTTTTTTGTGGGTAATAATCATCGGAATTTTGGTACCATCTTTAGAAGCATAAAACACTTGTTTGCTTACATAATCTTCCGGGTTAAAATCTATTTTAGGTTGTTGGTATAAAGCTACGGTTCCAAGATTCGGATTTAACTTAAAAATACTGGTTGGTGTGGTGTAGTTGGTAAAACTAAAATAAATTTCTTTATCGGTTTTTTTGGCAGAAAATCCACCAGCAGATCCTACTCCCGGTAGGGCAATTTCGCGAATTACTTTCCCTTTATAGTCCAATTGTTTGACCAACGAAATAGCATCTTTTAAATAATTAGCAAACAAATAACCAGCACCAGTAGTTGCGTTTAATACAAAGTCGGTTTGTGGCACCAATATCTTCCATTCTTTATTGCTTCCTGTAGGATCTATTAAAATTACTTGACTATTTGGAGCTTTCCAATTGGTTTCTACCAATAAACTCCCTTCAGCATGGTCTAAAACACTGAAGTCATGATCAAAACCTTCGACTAATTGCACCATTTTTGCATCTTTTTTAGATAAATCTAATACATATAATTCATTGCCAGAAGTAGAATTAGCTGCGGTAATAACCAAGTACTTTTGATTTTGAGTTACATAGCCACCTACGTATCGTCGTTTGGTTTCTGCTCCAAAAATTACTTGGTCTTGTGCTTGAGAGGTTCCCATTTTATGGAAGTACAATTTGTGTTGATCGGTTTTTGCAGACAATTCACTTCCTTTTGGTTTGTCGTAGCTGGAGTAATAAAATCCTTCGTTACCTCTCCATGAAATACCGCTAAATTTCACATCGCGAATGGTAACATCCAATACTTTTTTGGTTTTGGCATCTAAAATAATAATTTCGTTCCAGTCGCTTCCTCCTTTTGAAATACTATACGCACAAAGCGAACCGTCTTTAGAAAATGAAACATTTGCCAAGGAAGTAGTCCCGTCTTTAGAAAGGGTATTTGGGTCTAAAAAAACTTCTTCTATGCCATTTACTTTTCGGTACAAAACTGATTGGTTTTGCAACCCATTATTTTTGTAATAATAGGTAGTACCACCTTCGGTAAACGGAGCTCCAATGCGTTCATAATTCCACAGTTGTTCCATTCTTTTTTTAATTTGTTCACGATAAGTAATTTGGTTTAAGTATTCAAAAGTTACTTTATTTTGTTCTGCTACCCAGGAAGCAGTTTCTTCCGAACGATCGTCTTCTAACCATCGGTAAGGGTCTGCAATCTTTTGATCAAAATAGGTGTCAATCACTTCCTTTTTGTGCGTGGTTGGGTAGGTTAGTGTTTTATTTTGTACCATCATTTTAGTTTCCATCATTGGAAGGAGATATAAAAGAGAGAATATTGGAAAGAAATGTTTTTTCATTTTGCAAGGGTTTTTAAAAATGCTTTGCTAAATTAAATAAAATTCTTTCGGGACATGTGGAAGAAATCATAAAATAAAAAACCCACCTGAAAGGTGGGCTGTAAGATAATTTTTTGCTTAATTATGGGTTTTGATGAAACACAAACGGGAAAGGTGTTTTATAGGTAAATGAACCTCGGGTTACGATTAGCTCATTTCCAAACAAAACCATTCCTCCAATACCCGGAAGAGAATTTGAGCCATCTAACGGACTTGGATTATACATTCTGTCTGTTTGAGGTCTAGGTATAAATAATTTAAATTCACTACCTATTAACAAATTACCTCCAGCATTTAACATAATTCCTTGAGTATTGGTGGAATTGTTAAAATCATCTTCAAATTCAATTTCTTGAAAAGAAAAAGCAGGTCCAGTAATTTCGAAACGATAGGTGCCTCCATTCATCAACGCAAAAATTCCGTGTCCGGTTACTTTTCGTAAGCTTATTTGGTAAGAATAAACAGAGGACGAAATCCAAGAATTTCCGGTAAAATAATGAAGTTGATAATTGGTAAAGCCACCTGGAGCAAAAATTCTACTCAACGCAAATAGCTTTCCATCAATCAAACGAACCCATTCATAGCTACTTGTTGGGCCATTATGTGCAGGAGGCTGCATGGTAATAGGTGTCCAAGTGGTTCCGCTGTTGTTAGACACCAAAATATAGTCATTGTCCCAAGCTCCTCCATAAGTAGAGCCAGAGTTGTTTAGGTAACTATAAGCGGTGCTACCACCTTCCCATGCTACATTTCCGGTAGTAAAGTTGGTATTAAATGTAATAGAGCTGCCTCCGGAAATGGCTTGATAAATTTTGGTATTGGTTCCTGAATTTCTCGATTCAACCCAAAAATCACCATTTAAATTTAAAAACTCTCTTCCAAGCCCATCATTTGGAATATCTACCCAGGTAACACCACCATCTGAGGAAGAAGTGTATGGGCTGGCATAAATTTTACCATCTTTAACCAATCTGGCACTTCTTGAAAATTGATTAGGGGTGGTTTGTTCAAATCTTGTCCAATGAATATACCTTCCGGTTGTTCCATTGTTTTGGTCGTCGTTACCATCTTTTTCACATGATGTTACAGATAGTAAGCTTGTTGCAAACATTAATAAATAAAATTTCTTTTTCATAGGGATTTATTTGTTTTATTGGATTTTAACGATTAATGAAACAAAGGCCTGTAACAAGCCCAGTTTTTATATAGCATGATGGTGGTAAGTGTGGTTACCAAAATGGCTCCTCCAATTCCGGGCATGTCTAAAAATAAGTGAAAAAGTAAAATGTTTAAGGAAATCGGAGCCAATAATATTAATGCAAAAGGAACCCAACGTTTGGCTAATAATAATATTCCAATCATAACTTCAAACGCACCAACTACTGGTAAAATATAACCGGTATCCACCAATGATTTGATAAAGTTTGCTGCGTTTTCAGGCATGGCAGGAGACGGGATTAATTCTATAAACTTGTTAAAGCCAAAGATTACCAAGATAATGCCTAGCAAGAAGCGAACGATTTTAGTAAATGTGGAGTTCATATGTTTAAGTGTATTGGTTAGTTCGGATTAGTGTTTAAAATTAAAAAAAAATTTTTACTAAAGAACCTGAAATATAAAAAAACCGCAAAGCTAAGTTGCGGTTTATTAAAATGTTATCTTTATTTTTTTAGTTATTAGGAGATACGGTAATATTAAAATTTACTTCTACATCCGTTTCCCCACCGGCATTGGCTATGTTTCCTTGCAACACCCCAGTAGCATTTTTATTTGGAAAATGTCGTAAAGTAACACGTAAGTTACCGTTGCCAATGTTGGCAGGTGTGTAGGTAGTGGTAATTCCTATAGGTCGGTTATTGCTATCAGCATCGGTGTACACAAAAGCACCTAAGTTACTCGGTAATTGGTAAAATACTTGATGTGCAGTTCCTTCAGCAATCACTTCCGGGGTGATGTCCTCCGTAGGGTCTTCTAATTCATTTAAAAACTGAATGTTTCCGGTGTAGGTTACTCCGTTTAAAAAATTACCTCCTGTAATGGTAACTATAGGAGCATTTGGGCCATCTCCATCTAAATCTCTAGAAGTTAATACAATGGTTTGGTTGTTACTCCCAACCATAGTTAGTGTAACTGTGGTAATTAACTCTCCTTCGTGGTCGTGATCATGGTCGTCACATCCTATGGTAAAAGAAGTTAAAGCAATGATTAAAGCGGTTAATTTAAAATGTTTTTTCATGATTTTGATTAAATTTTAAAATTGATATTGAATTTGAATTTGCAAGTTCCTTCCCATTTCGTCTGCAAAAAACCGTTGTCGGTTTAAATAGTCGCGATACCTCTTGTTGGTGATATTTCGAATAGTTGCCAAAATTTCTATTGTGTTTCCAGACTTTAACGTAAAGTGCTTGCTTATTTGCCCATGCAACAATCCGTAGCTTGCAGGAGGTGTGCTGATATCGATTTCTACAGGCTCTAATTCGTTATTGGCATTTACAATGTTGGTAACAAAGTTAAAGTTTGGAAATCGGTTTTGCCTTCCTACCAATTCATAAGTAAGTTGGGCATCTACCAACGTAAAATTCTTTTGAACATGCAGGGAAAAATTCCACGGAGGCAAGTCGATTAAGGGTTGATGATTGGTAACATCTTGCCCATAAATCCATGCAAGTTTTTGGTGGATGCACCAATTTCCTCGAAATTGGTGTTTAAACTGCTGGTCAACTCCCACTAAAAAAGCATGGGTTTGTGTGTGTTCCCATACCGGAAAAGCTCCACGAATGGTAGATTCAAAACCTATGGGTTTTAAAAACAGATAATTTTGCACCGATTGCACATAAGGAGCAACTTCCCAATGAACGTTTACCCCCTGTTTTTGCAAATACAACTGACTTTTTACGGAACGCTCTGGTTGGTTATTTAGGTCACCCAACTCAATTTGTGCATTGCTGTGGTGCAAACCATCGCTAAAAAGTTCCGCTACATTCGGACTCCTTTGGGCCAGTTGTATTTGGGCTTTAAAGGTGTAATAATGCGGAAACTCTTTTTGCACTCCAATATTTGCAGCAAAATTATGGTAGGTAAATTTTGGCTGAGTAATCCATTGCACTCCGGTTTCCCCTATAATAAAATGGTTAAAGTTTTGGTTGTAGTTTCGCTCTTCCCATCTGGATTTTAGGTAGTTTTTTCGGGCCTGCATGTATTGAAAATCATACCGTAAACCAGCATCTATCGTCCAAAAATGAGGCAAAACAAACGTACCAACCACATAACTTCCCACCTCTGTTTTAAAATAGGTTGGAATGATGGTTCTGGCTCCGGTAGGACTATTGGCTTGGTTGTATTGAAACAAAGTTTGCACACCATACAATAGTTGGTTATTAGCACCAACACTTTGTTTTCGGTTCCACTGTAAATTTTGCGTTATTAAATGTAAGGTCAATGCAGGCCTTGTTTCGTTTGGATTACGATTTACATCAAATTCGTTTCTGCTATTCCATTGGGTACTTGCAATCCATTGGTGGTACCCTTGGTTTTCGTCAAAATTCTTTTGCTGAAACTGAAAACTTTGGTGGTGAATTACTTGTTTCGGACGTTGGATTTGGTAGGTAAAATCTTCCACGATCAAAGGATTGGAAGATTGCAAAGCAGTGTACAAATCGGTTACATTACCCAAATGAGAAGCTCTTAATATGCCCAACTCGTTATAAAAGTAATGGTATTGAAACAATTGCGATTTTTTTTCAGATACTTTGCTTCCTTGCATACCAGCATGTCCGGATTGACTTCCGGTATTGCTCAATACATAGCCTGGAGCACTTCGGTCCCCAAACTTTTTAAATCCTAAGGTTCCTCTCCAGCTCCAACCTTTGGATTGATTCCAATGATAATTACTTGAAAAACCTCCTCCTAAACCATTACTTTCGGCAAACCAAATGGCTTGCCCAAAAGTAGTGTCCTTTGCTTGATGCATTGCTTCTAATAATACCATGCCTCCTATCGCATTGCCACCATATTGTAAGGCAGCTGCTCCTTTAATCACTGCGATTTTTTGGGTGTTGTTCAAATCGACACTCGGACTGTGCTCCGAGCCCCATTGTTGGTCTTCCAAAGCAATTCCTTGTACATATATTCCCACACGGCTTCCGTACATCCCATGAATGATTGGCTTTTGTATGCCTTGGCCCGTTTTTAATACAGATACACCCGGGAGGCTTTGTAATATTTCTCCCAAACTTTGGTTTTTTTGGTTTTCCAAAGTTTTGGAATCGATAGTGTTTTGGTAAGCAACTGTTTTTTTATTGTTTCTTCCTTGGATGGTAATACCACCTAAATCTTGCGTTTTCCAAGAAAGAATGATGGTAATTTGGTGCTTACCCGGAGCCAATAAGGTATCCTTTGGTATATATCCAATATGGGAGAACTGTACCTTAACACCTTTTTCAGAGGCGTTGGTACTCAATACAAACCTACCTTGTTCGTTGGTGGTTGCGTGATTTTTTTTGGTGAATACATGTACGTTTACCAAGGGATTTCCATCTGCATTTTTCACCAAACCGGTGATTTCTATTTGTTGTGCAAAAGAAAATTGGAATAAACCACAAAATATCCACACAAGCAGTAATTGCTTCATGGAAATTAATACTTAGTTTAAAACAAGTTTTACTGGTGTTTTAAACCAAATAAGGTGGTCCGCGATGTGGAGGTAATGTGACATTTTCCGGAGTGGAAAAAGATATGTTTTTTACAACAAAAGGGAAAGGCTTTATGGAAGGAGGTGCCGGAATAAAGGTAATCTCAGGTACCACATAAAAACCAAAAACAAAATCACAAACGGCACAATCGTCTTCCGTATCGTGAGGATGGGTGCATTGATCATGTTTGTGGATTTCTTCAAAAGCATGTTCATAAATATGCAACGATTGCACCAACATGGTACCCAACACCAAAAGCATCAGATACAAGTTAATTTTAATTCGTTGGTATTTATTCCTTTTCATGGGGCAAAAATAGCACGAAAAGACTCATTTTTTTCTATTAAAACAGAAAATAACTAAGATTTACCATTTTTTTAAACTTTCTTCATCAACTCCTTTACGTTGATAAATACATCTACAACTTCTAAAGAATGTTCATTTTCTAACAAATCTTCGTTAGCAATAAATGTATTTATTAGCATTTTTTTGGTTGTGGTTTCTTCTGCAAATGCAGTTTTGCGTTGTTTTATTTCTTGGGCATATTTTTTAGTGATACTAAAGTTGCTCTCATAAAACTTACATTCACATAGGTTTATGGTTGCATCTTTTCTGTCAATAATTAAATCTAATTGAAATCCGTTTGTGCTGTTAGTGCCTTTTTTGCTAAAACTTGATGTTTCTGTATACACATTTTTAATACCTAAAGCATTTTTTATTTCGTTAACATGTTTTATACAAAGTGTTTCAAAAGCATAACCTCTCCATATTTTATATTTTTGAGAATTTGAAATAATTTGCCATACAGAAGCATCTTTCTTTTCATTTCCTTTCATGAACTGATGGTAAAAAACCGAAAACTCATCAACCAATCGGTACACACTTCCTCTTTTTTTCTTTCCAAACGGTTGAAATTCTTCTACGAACCCCGTTAATATTAAATCGTTCATTGCTCTTGTGTAGGGTCCACCAGCAGTAACTTTTGATTTTTCAATTATAGCTTCTCTGGTTAATCCATAATGCGATTTTGCCAAACAAGCCACAATTGCTTCGTGATTTTCCCAATTGGTAAATAATGCTTTATACAGGTTGTTGTATTCGTATTTTAATATTCCTGTTTCCGAAAAACATATTCTTTCAATAGCTTTTGCAACACTTTCTCCACGTTGCATTTGCTCTAAATAGTAAGGCAATCCTCCAAATATCATGTAAATTTCAGAAATACCCGATGGTGTAAAGTTTAGGTTTTTAGATTTTAAAAATTCATTGGTTTCTGCTAGTGTAAAAGGTTTTAAATGAATTGGGATGCTAATTCTATTATGAAAGCCACCTTTGTCGTTAACGATGTTATGCGTTATCCAAGAAGTAGCCGAACCACAAACCACCAAGATAAAATGTTTTTCTTGCGATAGATAATCATTCCATAAATGAGCAAGAAGTTGCACAAAACCCGACTTTGGTGTGGCAATCCAAGGCAATTCATCTATAAAAATTACCTGTTTTTTGTTTTTTGGTAAACTTTTTAAATAATTTTTGAATACAAAAAACACTTTTTGCCAATCATTTAAATTTCCCAATACCAGTAAATCTTTGTTGTATTCCGCAATTTTTTGAACAAAATTATTTATTTGTGTTTGTAAATCTGCGTTCTGAATTCCTGTTACAGTAAAGCAAAAGTTTTGTTGATAAACCTCTCTAATAAGATAGGTTTTTCCAACCCTTCTTCTTCCGGTAACCGCAACAAATGAAGATTTTTTTGCTTTTATTGCGTCTGTCATTGCTTTAGTTTGCTCCTCTCGACCTACCATAAAACTGTATTTATCTTACAAAGATACATAGATAAGTACAAAAAACAAACGGTATAACTGTATTTATCTTGTTTAAAAGCCAGTTTAAATACAGCTAAAAATAAAAATTGCATTGCAAATTTTCTATTTACAATGCAATTTATTATTTGTAAAAACGTGTAGTAGTTTTACACCAAGGCATGCTCCATCAAATACTCCGCAATTTGAATAGCATTGGTTGCAGCACCTTTTCGTAAGTTATCTGCCACAATCCACATATTTAAAGAATTTGGTAAACTTTCGTCTCTTCTAATTCTACCAACAAACACTTCATTTTTATCTTTGGCATAAATTGGCATGGGATAGGTATTGGTCAAGGGGTTGTCTTGCACGACCACTCCTTGGGTATGGTGTAAAATTTCACGAACTTCCTTTAAATCAAAATCGTTTGCAAAGGTAATGTTTACCGACTCCGAATGGCCACCCACTACCGGAATTCTGATGGCAGTAGCTGTTACCGCAATGGTATTATCTTGTAATATTTTTTGGGTTTCACGAACCAATTTCATCTCTTCTTTGGTATAGCCATTGTCTTCAAATACATCACATTGTGGAATGGCATTTCGGTGAATAGGATAATGGTATGCCATTTCACCGGCAACTCCGGCATACTCATTTTCTAATTGTTGTACTGCTTTTACACCAGTTCCGGTAATGGATTGATAGGTAGAAACTACCACTCTTTTTATCCCATATTTTTGATGTAACGGGTTTAATACCAACACCATTTGAATGGTAGAGCAATTCGGATTGGCAATAATTTTATCTTCTTTGGTTAAGGTAGAAGCATTAATTTCGGGAACAATTAGTTTTTTGGTTGGGTCCATTCTCCATGCAGAAGAATTGTCAATTACAGTAGTACCCACTGCAGCAAATTTTGGAGCCCAATCTAAAGATGTTTGTCCTCCTGCCGAAAAAATGGCTATATCTGGTTGCATGCTTACCGCAGTTTCTAAGGAAACTACAGCATATTCTTGGTTGTTAAAGGAAATTTTCTTGCCAACCGATCTTTCTGAGGCTACCGGTATTAAAGTGGTAATTGGGAAATTTCTTTCTGCTAAAACTCTTAACATTACTTCACCTACCATACCGGTGACACCAACAACTGCTAATTTCATAATTATCATTAATTAATTCAGGATGCAAAAGTACACATAAAAGTGATTGTATATTGGGTGTTTAGAAAAATATAACAATTTGTTATAATAAATCTATAAAACAAGAAAAGCCACTTATAACTAGTGGCTTTTCAAGTATTACTTTTTCAATAAATCTCTAATTTCAGCCAAAAGTTCCTCTTGGGTTGGTCCGGCTGGAGCAGCTGGTGCTTCTACTTTTGGTTTACGCATTTTGTTATATGCTTTAATCATCATAAACATAACAAAACCAACAATAACTAAATTAACTAAAGTATTTACCCAAGCTCCCCAACGGATGGCAACTTCCGGAACAGCAGCGACTCCTTCTGATTCAGCAACAGCAGCTTGAAGTACAATTTTAAGATCCGAAAAATCAACACCTCCTGTGAGCATCCCAACAACAGGCATTACGATATCGTTTACAAAACCATTGACAACGGCACCAACGGCACCAGCCATGATAACCGCAACAGCAAATTCAATGACATTGCCGGTCATAATGAAATTTTTAAACTCTTTTAACATAATTTAAAGTTTTTTAGATTAGCTAATAGCTAAATTATTAAAAAAAACTTAAATTAAATTTATTCCCGATAAAAGATTCGTTTTACTCGTTGAGATATTCCGGTGAGAATTTCGTAAGGTATGGTGCCAATGGCTTCTGCCATTTCTTGTAAGTTGGGTTGTTCGCCTAAAATGATTACTTCATTGCCTTCTTGACATGAAATGTTGGTCACATCTACCATCAACATATCCATACAAATGCTTCCAACAATGGGAGCTTTTTGTTGGTGGATGATCACGTATCCTTTTTCGTTACCCCAACTTCTTCTGATGCCATCGGCATATCCAATTGGGATGGTAGCAATTTGCATTTCTTTTTTGGCAACAAATCTTCTGCCATAACCTACTGAATCGTTAGCAGAAATGGTTCTAATTTGTGAAATAACCGATTTTAAGGTGCCCACTCTTTGTAATTTGTGTTGTACCGAAGCAATGTTTTCGATACCATACAAACCAATCCCTAAACGAACCATGTCGAATTGTGCTTCCGGATAATGATGAATACCTGAGGAATTCACTAAATGACGTAAAGGCTTAATATGTAATTCTTCAGAAATTTTAGAAGATAAATGATCAAACAACTGGATCTGTTTTTTGGTAAAAGTTTGGTGTTGCAAATCTTCTGAAGCAGCCAAGTGCGATAAAATACTCTGAATTTTTACCGAATCATTGTTTTTTAAAATTAATAACAATTTAGGCAAATCGTGTTCTTGAAAACCTAATCGATGCATTCCGGTATCTATTTTTAGATGAATCGGATAGTGGGTTAGGTTTTTCTCTTTTAATACTTCTAAAAAGTGAAACAATCCATTAAACGAATATATTTCAGGCTCTAATTGGTGTTGAATGATGGCTTCAAAACTACTGATTTCCGGGTTCAAAACCATGATAGGAGTTCGAATACCATTGGTTTTTAAGGCAATGCCTTCGTCTGCAAAAGCAACACCTAAATAATCTACTTTATGATATTCCAATAATTTCGCAATTTCTAAGCCTCCATTGCCATAACTAAAAGCTTTTACCATTACCATCATTTTGGTGTTGGGTTGTAGCAAGGCTTTGTAGTAATGCAAATTATGCGATAAAGCGTTGAGGTTGATTTCTAAAACCGTTTCATGGGTTTTTTGTTCCAACATGGCTACCGCTTGTTCCAAATAAAATTCACGAGCTCCTTTAATTAAAATGGTTTCTTGGTGAAACAATAACTGCGGAATATCCTCTAAAAAATCTTTGGTATGTTCGTAAGCCTTGCAATTTGGCAATAAGTTTTTGTATTTACTAATCGTTGGTCCAATACAAAAAACCCGATCGATTTTATTTTTCAAAAACAAGTCCACCAATTGTTGGTACAACTCCAATTCTTGCAAGCCACTTTGTACCAAATCGGTAATAATGACTGTTTTTTTTGGATGTTGTTTTTGGTTTTCTAAAAAGTCTAATGCAATTTTTAAAGAGGCAATATCTGCACTGTAACTATCGTCAATCAAAGTGGTTTGGTGAATGCCTTGTTTGATTTTTAAACGCATTTCTATCGGATACAACAATGGCATTCTTTCCTGAATGGTTTCTACATCTATATCTAAATAAAGCAACACCATCAGGCAATGCACTGCATTTTCAATGCTACCATCATCGGTAAATGGAATATGCAATTTAAAACAAAGCTGCTTGTAAGTAACCAAAATAACCGACTGATGTGTTTGCTTTTTTACTTGGATCCACACATCGGCTTGGTTGCTTTTGTTGCACCAGCTAAATGTGGGAATGTTGCCTGGGATAAAAGTTTCTAAACTTTTATTTTTCCGATAAATCAAGGTGTTTACATGAGGAAACAACTGGAGTTTTTCTGCAATCTTTTGGGCTACATTGTCAAAACCTTCATCGTGTGCAGTGCCAATATTGGTTAAAATACCAATGGTTGGTTGGATAATTTTTTGCAAATGTACCATTTCATTTACAGTAGAAATTCCGGCTTCAAAAACACCAATTTGGTGGTGAGGCTGCAATCCTAAAACAGATAAAGGCACTCCGACTTGGGAGTTGTAACTTTTCGGATTTTTAGCTGTATGGTAATCGGGACTTAATAAAAAATACAACCACTCTTTAATAATGGTTTTTCCGTTGCTTCCGGTAATACCTATGATGGGAATATCAAATTGTTTGCGATAGGCAGCCGCAAAATCTTGTAAAGATCGCAGGGTATTTTTTACTTCGTAAAAGTTAGCTTTGTTTTTGAGTTTTTCGGGTGTTTTTTCTACCACAAAGTGTTGTACTTTTTGTAAAAGTACTTCTTCAATAAAATCATGGCCATCAAAATTAGGCCCTTTGATGGCAAAAAAAACAGTTTTTTCAGAGTTTCCCAACGACCTACTATCCATCGAAACCTGGTCTAGCAACTGGTTTTCGAATAAAAACAAAAGGGTTTTGGTCACGGGGTGTAGCATTATCTTTTTAAAGCTTGAATATAATCTTTTAGTACTTGAATTTGTTCGTTTTTAGACTCTATTATTTTATTAAACAAATCAATATCATTTTTAATATACTTATTATGATTACCCGATTCGGTACAGTTATTAAAAATTGTTTTGGAATCAAAACCCAAAAGCTCTTCAGGCTTGATTTCAAAAACTTTTGAAATTTCAAAAATACGCTTTAAAGTTAAACCAGTTTCGCCTGCTTCTAATTTTGCATAAGCACGTGTACTCAAATTTAACTCTTGGGCAACATATTCTTGTTTCAAATCTTTTAATTCTCTAATTTTTTTAATGTTCTTTAAAACGACTGATTCTTCCATATTAATTCTTGTTTATGACGAAATAGTTCTAAAAAATGAAATTTTTAAACAAATGTACAAATTTATTTACTGATATTTTTACAAAAACATTGATAACAATTTAGATTATGAACGTAAAAAAATTATATTTATTTGTAAATTTATTAACACTGTATTCTTGTTCAGAAGAAATTATAAAAAATGAAGATGAAGAACTCAATCAGTCGATTTACAATAGAATCGAAAGTGTGCAATCCGAGAATGATTACAGAACTAATCCGGAAAATATAAAAATAATATTAGGTAGAAAATTGAATAATCCATATTCTGTTGAAAGTATGCAAGACGCATTTAATTACTATAACAGTTTAGTTGAGGATTCACAGTTCAATAATAAAGTAGTAAATGCAAACTACTATCATATTAAAATTACACCTAGAAACGAGCAGGAGTTAGAGTTTTTAGACTCATTTGAAAATAATCAGATTCAAAATTATGTAGGTAAAAAAGAAATACCTGTTTTTTTTTGATTATCCCTTAGGGTATGAGATTATCGAAAATGGAGATTATTTTGCGGAGCCAGTAGATGAAAGTGACTTATACCATCCTGTTTATACTGTAGTTTCAAAAGATTTTGTTGAGTTTGATCATTTAGATATTGAAATTATTGATTATTTATACTATCCCAGAGAAGAAGAGTTTGATGTTGAAACCGTTTCATTTGTTTTAAATGGTTTCGAAGATCAATTAAGATTTGATGATTTATCAATTACTTTAGAGACCTTACCGGATTATTTAAGAAACTTAAGATCTCAACAGCAAATGCAATTTATGAACATTTTTGGTAGAAAATGGAAGCCTAAAGGAAGAATAACAGTAAAAAACACTGAAAATAATATTGCAGAAGGTTTAAGTAATGCTGTTATTTCTTATGGTTCTTGGTTTTGGTGGCATTATACTAACACTGATGAATTAGGTAATTATAATGCGGAAAGAAGTTGTAGAGGTGAGATTAATATTAGAGGTAAATGGCGAGGAAATTTTACAATAAGAAAATCTTGGACTGAAATATTAGGTATAAAAGTTTCAGATCATTTTCATTCAATGAATAGACACAATAATAATAGGCTATATTTCATTGATTATTCAACCTCTTCAAGCACATACCACTTATGGTACAAGGCAACTATTCACAATGGTTTAATAAAGTATAATAAATTTGCAAATCATTCAGGCATAATACCTGTTTATAATTTAAATGTTTGGTGCACTTCTGGGAGTTCTTCAAGTGCTCCTATGTTTTATAATTACCCTTTACTCATTCAAGATGTTGCATTTCAAAACCTTGGTTTGTCAAATTGGAATAATGTATTTGTTAATTTTCTTACTTCTATAGGTTCGCTTATAGTAGGAATATTGCCAAATCATTTAAGACCAGATCATGCATACGGTATAAATAGCAAAAGAATAAATAATATTCACAATTCTTTGTGGATACATCAAACAGTAGCACATGAATCATCCCATTCATCCCATTCATACAAAGCAGGGACTTCTTTCTGGGCATTACTTGTATCATCAGAATTTTATAATGATTCTAATTTTGGTGGTCCCTACGGTAATGGTATGCAACCTAACCCAACTAGAGGTGACATTATTTCTATAGCGGAAGGTTGGGCTTATTTTACAGAGGTAAAATGTAGCTTATTTAATTATGGTAAATCACACATTAGAGATGTTCAAGAAAATTTAGGGCAAATTTATAATTTAAATACTTCTAATAATTTGATGGAAAACTTTGATGTGTATGATAAACCAATGAGTTTTACCAGAACATTAACGAAGTCTTGGTTTATGACTGGTATATTTTGGGATTTACTTGATAATAATTCAGATACATTATCGAGGAGAAGAAACGGCACAACAAATGCACAAATAAATCTAATAACAGATAATTATTCCATAGCAATTAATAATAATCAGTTGATATTAAGCCCTATTTACAATAGATTAACAGGAAATATTCGATCAGCTAACGACCTAAGACAAGCGTTAGTAAGTCACTATGGCTTAACTTATCCTAATCAAAATTTTATCAATTTAAATGATTTGTTTTGTTCTTATGGTTATTATTGCCAATATTTTTAAATTAGAACTGCAATGAAAAAAAAAATTCTACTTCCATTCATTTTTTTGCTTTATGCTTGTCCAAACGAAATAGAATCATTAGACCAGTGTAATTTACAAAATAGAATTGCTAATATAAATGGTTTATCAACAATAACCCCTTTACAAAGCACTTATTCTATTGGTGATGAAGTATTGTTTTCGTTAAGTGTACCATCTGAAAACAACTACTTTGGCAATGTTTTAGACATCAGACAAAATATATTGAATCAAACAGCAAGATTAGAATCTGGAATTGATAATTTATTTAAAGGTAACGATGTTACAGTAATTAAAGGAGAATATAACATGATTAGTGATGATCTTGATAGAATGTATTTGTTATATAATTTTGAAAACAATTCGTATGAATTGATTGTTAAAATTAAATTTTTAAAACCCGATAATTATAGTTTGAATGTAAGGAATGAAAAAATATTTTTTATTGGCAACCCAATATGTAATGCCTATATAATCAACACAACAGTTGCCGGGCATAACGAAGATTTTTTAATCAACTTTACAGTTCAATAATCTATGAATAATCAACTTTTTAAAAAATACAACTTTTTAAGCTTTAAAAAAATATTCTTTTTTATAAGTTTAACTACTCTATATTCCCAAAATCCATTAAATGTTAGCATTACTGATGAATGCTCTGATCTGTCTTCAATTTACACTTTTAATAATGTATTAAATGGAAAAAATCAATATAGCTTTAGTTATTTTGATACGGAAGAACAGCAGAACATAACTGTTTACATAGGTTTTGATGGTATTAAATGGGTTTTATATGCTTTTGATATACTAAATTATGGTTTTTATAATCCTCAAGTTCCTAATAGTTTATTACCTCCTTTCACGGGTTGGATTCCAACACAATGTGAAATAGGTACATTAACAATTTCCGAAGTTCTTTCAACAACAAGTAATGAATTTTCAAGTATAACAATCAGTCCTAATCCAACAATGGACTATATCTATTTATCTTTTTCAAATCTAGAGTTGAATTATGAATTATTTGATGTAACAGGTAAAATCGTAGCAAAGAATTCAATAATTAATAACTCTATTGATTTAAGCAATTTGGATAATGGTTATTATTTTTTGATACTAAAACATAATGAGAATAAAGTTATAAAAAAAATTGTAAAAATATAACCTCATTCTTTTTCTTCTCGCATTGCTTTGTAGTAAGCTGCTCTGCTTAAAGGTTCGTATTCTTCGGTTTCACCTAGTAAAACTAATTTTTCGTCGTTGGCTTTTCTAAAGCTATAGTGGGCTAAATTTCCGGTTCGGGTGCAAACAGCATGTACTTTGGTAACGTATTCGGCTGTTGCCATTAAGGCAGGCATGGGTCCGAACGGATTTCCTTTAAAATCCATGTCTAATCCGGCTACAATTACCCTAATGCCGGAGTTTGCCAAATCATTACAAATAGAAACAATTTCATCGTCAAAAAACTGGGCTTCATCAATGCCAACCACATCGCAACCTTGGGCTAAAATTCGAATATTGGCAGCAGCCGGAACAGGAGTAGAGCGAATTTCGTTGGCATCGTGCGAAACAACCATTTCGTCATGATAGCGTGTATCTATCGCAGGTTTAAAAATTTCTACTTTTTGTTTGGCAAACTGGGCACGTTTTAATCTGCGAATCAATTCTTCTGTTTTTCCGGAGAACATCGAACCGCAAATCACTTCAATCCAGCCAAATTGTTCTTCATGATTAACCGTATTTTCGAGAAACATTTTTAAAAATTAATAGGAGATAAAGAATACTTTCTGTTACATTTGTAATGCAAACAAATGTATTAAATAAAAACGCATTAACGGCATACAAATCCCTAACTTATGAAGAAAAAATTAGAACAAGAGTTGATTAGTATTGCTCATAGAGTTCTTAAATTAACTGGCAAAGAGGACTTACCACAACTGTATGTAGAATCGAAAAATTTGTATGAGAAAATTGCGATTTTGCATTTTTATGAAAATCATTACCAAAGTTTAGCAGAAGATGTCCCTGCGGAAAAGTTAGCCGAAAAATTAGAGAGTTTTACCAACGCACCTGCTGAAAATGTAGTTGCCAATCTTTTGGTAGAAGAAGTTACCAAAGAGGAGATTATTTCCGAAGAAATCCTAGAAAAAGAGGAAGTGACAGAGGAGCCTGTTGTAGCTGAGGAATCTGATGCAGAAGATGTAGAAGAGACTTTAGAAATAATTAATGAAGAAGAGGAAATGGTTGAAGCTGCCATAGAAGAAGTTATTGCGGAAGAAACACCTGAAATAATATCCGAAGAAGCAACAGAAGAAATCCTTGCTGAAGAAGAATCTTTAGAGGAAACTCCTACGTTATTTGAGCCAATAGCAGACGAAGTAATAGAAGAAGCAAAACCTACGTTACACGAAATTATTGGTGAAGGTTTCCAAGACTTAGAGTTTATTAAAGTGGAAACCAAAAAAGAAGAAACCCTTACCACCACGGAAATTATTTCTGAAAATCAAGAAATTGTAAAAGAAGTTGTGTCTGTAGTTACTGAGAGCATCCAACAAAAAGTTGCCAAACCAGCAGCATCATTAAATGATGTGTTGAACAAAGGAATTACATTTGGTTTAAATGATCGTATTGCGTTTGTAAAACACTTGTTTGCCGGAAGTAATGAAGATTTTAACCGAGTGGTTTCGCAATTAAATACTTTTGAAACCCACGAAGAGGCTTTACAATTTATTGAAGATTTGGTAAAACCAGACTATGACCAATGGGCAGGCAAAGAAGAATATGCCCAACGTTTTTTACAAATTGTGGAAAAGAATTTTTTGTAAAAACGTTACATATTTAAATTTTCAAGCTTGTTGTTGTCAACAAGCTTTTTTTACGTCTTGTTTTTTGAAGATTGTTTAATGTAATCGTTAAATTACCATTAATATAAAATTAATTATTCAATAGAGGCTTTTTTCCTGAGAATCTTCTAACGAATTAACAATAGCTTAACCTTTTTAAGATTTCTTTATCGGAATTTTGTGGCCTAAAACAAACTAACAACACCCATGAAAAAAATTGTAGCAATTTTTGTCTTTTTGATTTCTTTTTGTGGTTATTCTCAGGTAACCGGATCCTCTATGTCGGGGGTAGTAAAAACCGACAAAGCAGAATTATTGCCTGGAGCCACTGTAGAAGTAATTCACAAACCATCAGGTACCAAGTACTTTGCAACTACCAACGACAAAGGAAGATTTGGTATTCCAAACATCAGAACAGGTGGACCTTACACCGTAAAAGTATCCTATGTTGGTTACAAAACTTCTGAAGTAAATGAAATTACTGCTCCACTAGGAAACACAGTAAATGTGGATGTGGTTTTGGTAGAAGAACTAACCGCTTTAGATGAAGTAGTGTTGGTTGGAACCAAATCAAATAATGTTTTTTCTAAAGAAAGAACCGGAGCTTCTCAGCAATTTAGCAATAGAGAAGTAAATGCAGTTCCTACTTTAGGTTCTAGAACCATTAACTCTATTACCAAGTACAACCCTAACGGAAACGGAAACTCTTTTGGAGGTCAAGATTCTCGTTTGAACAACTTTACCATTGATGGTTCAGTATTTAACAATGGTTTTGGTTTAGGTACCGAAGCTGCTGCTGGTGGTAGAACAGGTTCTTCGGCAATTTCTTTAGATGCAGTAGAAGAAATTCAAGTTAACATTGCTCCTTACGATGTTCGTCAATCTGGATTTACCGGTTCTGGGATTAATGCAGTAACCAGAAGTGGTACCAACCAAGTAGAAGGTTCGGTATACCATTCATGGAGAAACAATAGCAAAACTTTTATCGGAACAAAAGCAGCAGGAGTTGAGATTCAACCAGCAACTTTTGAAGAAAAAATTTGGGGTGCACGTATTGGAACTCCAATTATTAAAGATAAATTATTCTTCTTTGGTAATTTTGAAACCATCGAAAATATTCGTCCAGCCACAACTTGGACCTCTACCGGATCTCCAAACCCAACCCCACAAGTATCTGCTCCAACATTTGAGCAAATGCAACAGTTATCTAACTTTATGCAAAACACTTTTGGCTACGAAACAGGTCCTTGGGAAAATTTTAATGCCAATACGATTTCTAAAAAATTCTTAGCAAAAATCGACTGGAACATTAACGATAACCATAAATTTTCGATTCGTTATGTGCACCACGATTCAGAAGCAGATGAGTTAATTTCTAACTCTACTTCTTTAGGGGTAGGAAATCGTAGAACCAATGTAAACTCTATGTCATACCGAAATGGTGGCTATACCATTATGGACAATACCCGTTCGGTAGTTGCAGAATTAAACAGTAAGTTTTCTGACAAATGGCACAACAATTTTATTGCAGGTTACGACAAGCAAATTGAAGACAGAGGTTATTTAGGAGCTTTATTCCCATTAATCGACATCAGAGGAGGAACCAGCAATGCTCCTAACTTTATTTCGGTTGGGATGGACCCATTTACTCCGGGCAACAAGTTGAACTATTCCAACTTACACTTTACCAACAATACCACTTACTATAGCAACAACCATACTTGGACATTTGGAGCTAACTACGAAAGATTTGTATCCAACAATTTATTTTTCCCAGGCTCACAAGGGGTATTTGTATTCAACTCATTAGACGATTTTTATAATGCTGCTAACGAATCGGCTGCCAATAATTTTGCACCTTCTACTACCTTTTTGCCTTCAAGAGTTCAGTTCCGTTATTCTGCATTGCCAGGTGGAGTAGAGCCAATGCAAATTATGAAGTCGAATAAATTAGATTGGTACATCCAAGATCAAATGAAGTTAAGCGATAACTTCAAATTAACTATCGGTATGCGAGCAAGTCATGTTTGGTTTGGGAATACCGCTATTGAAAACCCGGCGATTACTAATTTAGACTTTATCAACGGACAGCGTTTCAACACCGGAGATATGCCTAAATCACAGTTATTATGGGAGCCAAGAGTTGGTTTTAACTTGGATTTATACGGAGATGCAACCACACAATTGCGTGGTGGTACCGGAGTATTTACTGGAAGACCTCCTTATGTATTTTTATCTAATGCGATTGGAAACAACGGAGTGTTAACTGGATTTGTTGATGTTTCCGGACCTGCATTGGCTAATGGAGGATATGGATTTACACCAAATCCAAACCAATATTTTATCCCGGAAACTCCAACTTTGCCAAGTACTTTTGACTTAGCATTTACCGATACCAATTTCAAATTCCCACAAGTTTGGAAAACTAACGTTGCCATTGACCAAAAATTACCATTAGGATTTATTGGTACTATTGAAGGAATTTTTAATAAAAACATCAATGCGATTCACTATTACAATGCCAATTTAGATGCCCCAACAGGAACATTTAACGGAGCAGATAACAGACCGCGTTATGCCGGAAACGACAATGGTGTGCGTATCAACGACAACGTTTCAAATGCAATTGTATTAACCAATACCAACGAAGGATACTTTTATTCTACTACCTTTAAATTAGAATATCCTTATAAAAAAGGATTGTGGGGATCGTTTGCTTATACCTATTCTACTGCTACCGATTTATTGTCAGCTGGTTCAATTGCTGCTGGTTCTTGGACAGGTGCAAGATCTGTAAACGGCAACAACGATTTACCTGTAAGTTTCTCTAATAACGACATTCCACACCGTTTGGTTGGTATTTTAGGATACAGAATTGAATACGGTAAAGGATTGGGTGGAGCAACCTCTATCAACTTAGGATATGTAGGGGAAAGAACCGGAAGGTTTTCATATTCTTACGGAGGAGATATGAATGGAGATAGAATCAGTAACAACGACTTGATTTACGTTCCAAACAATGCAAGCGAAATTACTTTCTTGCCATTAACTGTTGGTTCAGGTGCAAGTGCAGTAGTATATACAGAAGAACAACAAAGAGCAGCTTTTGATGCTTACATCAACCAAGATGCTTATTTATCTACCAGAAGAGGACAGTATGCAGAAAGAAACGGACATGTTTTACCATTCTTGCACCGTTTAGACTTGTCGGTAACCCAAGATTTCAACATCCGAATTAATGGCAAGAAAAATGCGTTCCAATTCCGTGCAGATATTTTGAACTTTACCAACTTATTAAATAGTGATTGGGGAGTTTCGCAAAGAGCAATTGCTCCAAACATTTTGAATTTTGTATCTACCAATTCAAACGGGGTACCACAATTCAGAATGAACACTTATGTAAACGAAGCTGGAGAAAGAGTAATGGTGGACAAAACTTTTGCTAAAAACGCATCGGTATTTGACGTGTGGCAAGCACAGTTTACTTTGCGTTATACTTTTAACTAATCTTTTATTAAAGTATACAAACAAAACCGGAAGCATTGCTTCCGGTTTTTTATTTTGCACCATTTTTTAAACTAAATTTGTACAAACTAAAAAGAACTTTGTATGTACGAAATTGTTAAAAATTTACACTCTTGGTGGGCTTATTTGGCTTTGGCTATTTTGGTAGTAGCTTTTGTAAATGCCTTAATGGGACATGTTTCTAAAAGAAACTTTACCAACAAAGATTTGCGAATTTCTTTATTTGCTCTCATCTTTTCTCACATCCAATTGTTGTTAGGATTGGTGTTGTATTTTGTATCTCCGGTTGGCTTTAGTAAGTTAGGTGAAATGAAAGAAGCAACCATTCGTTTGACTTCTTTGGAACACCCCTTGATTAACATTCTGGCATTGGTATTGATTACCATCGGATGGAGCAAACACAAAAAAGTGGATGGAAACTTCAAGTTCCGAAAAATTTTCTTTTTCTACGGAGCTGGATTGTTGTTGATTTTATCCAGAATTCCTTGGAGTTTGTGGTTTGCAGCATAATTTTATAGTCCGAGACACCAAACATCTCGGACTATTTTTTACTTATTTTCTATTGAAAAAATACTTTGTCATATTACTATTAAGTTTTTCTTCTTTTGCTCAAGAAATTTTGAAAGACACCTTGGGAGCATTAGAAGAGGACGATTCTCTTTGTTATGATGCTTATTTTTCCTACAAGGTATTGCATACCAATGCCCAAACTTCTTATTACGCAAATAAGTTTAATGGAAGAAAAACTGCAAGTGGGGAAATTTTTAATAACAAAAAATTTACCGCAGCCCATCGAAGCTTGCCATTTGGCACCAAATTACGACTAACCAATCCAATTAACGGAAAACAAACTGTGGTGACTGTAAATGACAGAGGACCGTTTACCAAAGGAAGAACGTTAGATATTAGCAGAGCTGCATTTCAGGAAATTACCGACCATCCTGGAAAAGGGCATTTGCGAATCAAAATAGAAATCATCAAACCATTGGAAGACGAGGAATTTTTAGAACTGATTTTTTTAGAAAAGAAATACCACTAAAAATGAATTTCTTTGGTGTACTGAAAACCTAATATTTCTTGCGTTTTTTCTCCAGAAATCCACTTTCCGACCTCCGTAATATTTTTACTAAAAATAGGAATCTCCAAATTTCTTTTTTCAGCAGCTTGGGTATAAAATTCCATCCTTTTTGGATGCATCGGATGCACTCCATGCCAAATGTGATTGGCTAATTTTGATTGCAAAATTTTATCAATTAAAAGCACCACATCTTCCTGAACAATTAGGTTTACAGGTGCATTTGGATTCGGAACATCGTTTCTTCCCGATAAGAACTTGATAGGGTGTCTGTCTGTTCCTAATAAACCCCCTAATCGAATGATGTGCCACGGGTTGTACAAGCTCGCAATTTGTTGCTCACATCGAATAAGTACCTGACTGGAAGCATCGCTTCCGTTAGGCACATCATCTTCGGTATAAATAGGAAAATTTGGAGCATCTTCAAAAACCGAAGTCGAGCTGATCCAAACCACGGGAAAAGTTAATAGATTGTTGTAGAGATGTATCCATTGTTGCAATGCCACATCCAACTTTCCGAATGCTTTGCTAGGTGGAATATTGATGATTAAAACATCTAAATTTGATAAAAAAGGGTCAAAATTTCCTTCGATGGCATCTGCTTGAAGTTGTAATACAAATGCTTCCCAACCATTGGAAGTGAACGTTTCAACCTTTGAAGAAGTAGTGGTTGAAATGCGAATATTTTTTCCCTTATTAGAATAAAAACGAGCCAATGCTTGTCCCAACCAACCACCTCCTAAAATTCCGATATTTTGCATTAAAACTGAAATTCTTTTTTTACCAAAATAGCATCGGTTAACACAAAAGGCATGGGTATTTGGTTTTTCGGACGAGCTGGAACACTAAAAAGTTCATTTTCTAACAAATCAAAACTACTGGTTTGAATTTCAAATGCTAGTTTGTCTTTCTTTTTAATAGTAAAAGAGAGATGCAACAAAGTGGAGTCGGTTGGATAATAACTAACTACGGTATTACCTCTTTTTTTCAAAATTCTTCCTTCTTGTTTTAGTACTTTACACCCATTAGCTTCAAAATCGTAAAAAACAGTTTCGTTTTTGCTCAATAAGTCTAAACGTTGCACCAATCGGTTTGGGTGAATTTTCATTTGAATTTTTCTAAAATCTCCAACAATTGTATCTTTTAAAATTTCTACACTAGGTGCTTCAATGGTTTTTAACGAGGTAGGTTTGGCATAGGTAAAGCCGGAATTGTATTTGCTGGCAGCATTGTATTTTACCAACGATTCCGGTGTTTTGTCATTAGTACTTACATAATTTTCCAACCATCCATCTAAAACTTTGTTATAGGTAGCCCAATAAGCTTTGTTTTGGTTGGCATCTACCACATATAGCAAGCTGTTTGGCTTTGCATATCCTTCGATAAATTGGTTGTTTCGATGTGCTTTAAACAGAAAAATGAGCCCAATAATTAAAAATAAGGAAGCCAAACTTCCTTTGCTTTTTAGGTTTCCGAAAACACCATATAATAATCCAAACAACAGGAAAGTAAGCAAAGCACTACCAAATAAAATTTTTAGCCCCAAACCAACCGGAAACAACTGAATTAACGGAAATAAAATAGCCAAACTTGGAATGGCCAACAAAGTGTGAATACTCCAATGTTTTTTATTAAACAGCAAAAGCATCCATGAAATTAAGGCAAAATACATCGGAACAATAAAAAATCCTGCTCCAGGCAAATAGAGGTTTATCAATAAACAAATCAACAACCAAATAAATAAAGGAGCAACGATGTAAGCAGAAGTAAATTTGGCTTTAGCCAGGTATTTATACACGCCAAAACACCAAGCCAAACTCCAAAACCAATACAACCATTGGTAGTCTTTACCGTTGTAGGTGTAGCCATGTAACATGTCTGCATATTCCGGATAGGCATAAACTACCAATTGCCAAAAGCCGTAAAAAATAGCTGTTCCCGGAATTAATACCACCAAAAAAGGCACAAAACCTTTGGCTATTTCTTTCCAAGTAATGGTTTTGGTAGCTGTTGCATAAAATAAAAAGGCCACAAACAAAATACAAGCCAACCACCACAAGCCCATATTCCAGGAAAAGGGATAGGAAATAAAAATTTTTGGTAAATTAAAATACACCAAATCTTCCTTTCCGTTGAGGTTGGTTAAATCTGCTTTGCCATAATGTTGTAAAATAGGCATTAAATAACTTGCTTGATGCTCCAAACTAGCTGGGTCAAAGTGCAGGATATTGTCTTGCGAAGTGTGGTAATGGTAATGATCATCAATATAAGCAAAAGTATATCCGGGAATGTTAGCTCCTTCTCTAAAGGCAGTCATGTCTGTATCGTTTGGGAGCAATTTGTAAATGCTATACATTAACGAATTACTTACCGGATACGCTGTTTTGGCTGCTTGAAATGATCCGATCAAATGTTCGTTTCCGGCATTGGTTTCTGCCAACATCATCGATGGTCCGGAAGTACCTCTTGCTTCAAAATTTACTACCACACCAACATTTTTACTCCACGGATGATGGGCTACAAAAGCCCAAGCTCCATTTAAGCCTAATTCTTCGGCATCTGAAAATAAAATAATGATATCGTTTTCAGGCTGATTTCCTTCAGCAAGATACGCTCGGATGCCTTCTAAAATTACAGCCAATCCGTTGGCATCGTCACTTGCCCCAAACGATTTGCTATGTGGTGCACTGTCGTAATGGGTAAGCAATAACAAGGCTTTGGAGTTATTTTTACCTGGAATTTTTGCCACTACATTGCGAACCTTACATAAAGTGTTCCATTTGCTTACCGATATGGTATCTTGAAAATGAACTTCTAAGTTCAGTTTTTCTAGTTCGGATTTTAGATAATTGGCTACTTCTTGGTGTGCAGTTGTACCTATATAGTGAGGAGCCTTACCTAATTCTTGGATGTGTGCTAAGGCCCTTTTGGTGGAAAATTGATTTAATTCCTCGTTATTAAATTGGTTTCCGCTGGGCATGGTCCAATGGTGAAATCCCCATAACAAAAGTCCCATAGAGAGTAGTACCCAAAAGGCAGTGTATCTTTTCATGTGAAGTAGTAGTTTTTAAGTGTCTTTTTTAACCAACATATACCAATCGTTTTCTAAAATAAGGTATCCTTGGTCGTATAAAAAATAATAAGTATTTCCGGTTTTGGTTTGGTATACCGATGTGATGTATTGAAAATCAAACCCCATGCTAATGAGCTTGTTTTTGGTGGTTTTGGTTTTTCCTTCTTGGTTTAACTCATTTAAAATGCGATAATTTTTTCGAATTTTATGGTTGATGTTTCGCATGAGGTTGTTTACATCCTTGTTGAGTTTGTTGTTGTATTGGTTGCGACAGCCATCGGAACAGAATTTTTTATCTTCTCTTCCCATGAGTTTGTCTCCACATTCTAAACAAGTTTTTGTTTGCATCGGTTGATGATTTTACCCCAAAAATGACATTTATATGCTAAAATACTAATTATTTGGATATAAAACACTTATGTTTTTAGCAGAAATACAGAAAAATCTAAATAAGCGAAAGTCACCTCAAACTCAAAATTTGTAAAGTAAGACACTCTAATTTTGTAAAATGAGGTACTTAAATGTACTAATTTTTCTTGGGAATTGTCACCAAATAAACGCCAATAAAAATGAATGCAGCAGCCAATAATTTGGTTTGGTCTAATTGGTCCTTGCCTAAAGCCACTGCAAAAATGGTGGCAAACAATGGTTGTAAATAAATAAACACCGAAACGGTGGTTGGCTTTAACTCTCGCATAGAAACCAAATTAAGTAAATAGGTTAAAAAGGTAGAAAACACTACCACAAAAACCACTTTGTACCAAATATCGGTAGGTAAAGTATGCCATGCCACTTCCGATAATTCTTGCCAACCAAACGGAAGCACCATGATCAGTCCTGCAGTATAAATCCACGGAACAAAAGAGAAGGCATTGTATTTATCCATTAGTTTTTTTACCATAATCAGGTAAAATCCGTAGGAAACCGCATTGATAAAAACCAACAAATTTCCTAGGTTTTCGTTGGTGCCAGAAGCAGATTTTTTACCGTAAGCAATTAATAAAATGGTACCAAATAAGCCTAGTAGGATGCCAATAATTTTTCGTGATTTCAACTTTTCCTTCAATAAAAAAGCAGAAAGCACCAATACAATCATGGGAGTGGTAACCATAAGTACCGCAGCACTAATTTGCGAGGTCATGCTCAAGCCTTTAAAAAAAGTGAGCATGTTTAAAGCCACCCCAAACAATCCGGCTCCAGCAATGCGAAGGTAATCTTGTTTATCCATTTTTTCTTTAGGACCAAACCACCAAGTAAGCCAAAACAAAATAGTAGAGCCACTCACCCGAAGCACAATAAATCCAAATGGGAGCAAATACAAAGGCATCACATCTTTGGCTACCGTAAAAGTAACTCCATAAATGACGGCTACAGCAGTGGCTGCAATTAAAGCGTAAGTGCGTTTGGAAAAAGACATCATGGGTTAAAAACGCACAAAAGTATACATCCTAACCGGATTATTTAATGGAATCAAATGCCTTTTCAAAAGAATTAACATACGTTTCTAGGTTGAATTTTTTTTGAGCAGATACAAATGCATGGTAAGCTTGCTCACTCCTAACATTCGGATTTTTATAAAGATATAAAATAGCTTCTGCCAACTCTTTTTCATTATTTGGTTCTACCAAAATTCCAGTTCCCTTTTCTTCCAATATTTCTTTTAGGCCACCCAGATTAGAAGCAATTACAGGAACACCAGCTCTCATCGATTCTAAAGCTACCAATCCAAACGATTCTGCTTCTGTAGAGGGCATTACGCACAAATGGGTTGTATTCCAAATAGGTTGAAGATCTTCTTGAAAAGACAACCAAGTAACCCTATTTTCTAATTGATACGCTTTAATTAATTGTTTTATTTCTGCTTCATGAAACTCTTGACCGGGAACAGGGGAGCCAACAAACTGTAAGTGCAGTTTCAATTCTTGTTTTAAATACTTTTCAAAGGTGTGAATTAACCAGCGATGTCCTTTTAACCTGCTAACCCTTCCGATTAAAGAGATATTAAATTGTTCCATTTCAGAAGATGATTCCTCAGTTTCTTTTACGGAATAATTGGAGAAATCTATTCCGTTTGTAATTACTGTTGTTTTACTATCTAACAATGGAAGCCGTTTTACCAAATTGTTTTTGGTGGCTTTTGAATTACAAATAACACTATTGGCATATTTATATAAAATACGAGGATAAAGCCAAGCAATTGGTTTAGGATGTTCAATGATTTCGTGCACATGCCATAAGTGAGGAATATGCCATTTTTTTGAGATAATAGCACCCACCATAACAGCTAATGTATTGGAATATATTATTTGAAAATGGTATTTCTGGTGTAGTTTTTTTAATGCTTTTATAGATTGCTTAAAATCTTTTTGCAACTGCAATAAGTTTTTAATGGTAAAAAGCTTACGATGCAATTTTAAAACCGGTACTATATAAACAGGAAAATTTAATTTTTCTATTGCTTGTTTCAGAGGGCCTTCGCTAGGTAAAACTACCACAAATTGGTATTGAGTAGTATTTACTTTTGAAAATAAATACAGTAATGTTTTATCAGAGCCATATAACTCAGAGGATTGATGAATGACTAAAATGTTTTTCAATTTTTTTCGCTTTTTAAAAACAAAAAGGCACTTAATAAAATGGAAATACTATCTTTCCCGTTGTAAAGCCCCGTAATTGTTAAAGTTGAAAATAAATAAAACAAGCCAATTGCACTAATCAATACCTCATTGATTGTTAATTTTTTTCGATTTATCTCCCAATATAGCTTAATTAAAAAGATTAAATACATTAGGAGCCCTATAAGGCCAGTTTTGTAAAGTAAATATATAAAACCGTTATGTAATTCTGAAATATGCTTCATCCCTTTTTTGTCATCTGAAAGCGGGGCAAAAAATTTTAAGTTTACTAACGACCCATAACCAACTCCAAACAGATAACTTGAAGGATGTTCATTCATCAAACTTATTGCTCTTTTTGCTTCATATCCCCTCCAATGATCCCACAATTCAGTATGATTCTCTCGATTTATTTTGGTTTCTAATAATTCCGCAGGGGCAATTTTTACTTTGTATAAAAAAGCTTCCAATCCGGGTTGATTTCTATCTATTTTGATTGAATATAAAAACGCATAGAATAAGCCAATTAAACCTACAATAAAAAACAAATAATTTCTATTCTTCTTTTGCCATTTGGTATATCCAAACTGAGTTAAAAGTAAAATACCAAATCCTACCATCATGGTTCTAGAAAAATATAAAATCATGGAAGTAACTAACAAAAGCATAAAAAAATACTTCATTCGTTTACTAAAAAGTGCAGTATTTGGATGCCAATTATTAAAAAAAACAAGAATTCCAAAAGCAAAAATTTCAAAAAAACCATCTTTGGTTAATCCTCTTAAAGTGTGGACACTATCATAATCTGTAAAAAAAATTAAAGTAAAAATATGTGCTACTGACAACACTACACCAGCTTTAATTATCCATTTATAAATTAGTAATTCCTCTTTGATTTTTCTGAAAATTAAATATCCTAAACTAATTCCTGTAATAGGTTTAATAAAGTGAAATACATCTTTTAATATGTCTTTTGGATTGGGTAAATGAAGGATTGAGCCAATGAATCCAACAAAAAAAATAAGCAATAAGAATTGATTGGACAGTATCAAACTTTTTGGAATTTTCCAACCTTGGTGAATTAGTAAACCCAAAAACACAAAGACCTGAAGTAATATATTCAATTTAAATGATGGCACATAAGTTTGAAAAAGCAAAATGAAAACAAACAAATACGGATACCAACGGTACGGATTATATTTTATAGCATAATTTTCATTTAAACTCATTTTAAAGTCTTAAGTTAGTTGTTTCTCAATTTTATGTTTTTTACTATTGCATTGAGTGAGAGTACTGTTGTAAGTAAAAAATATTTAAACCCCTTGGTGTGTTTTTTTAAAAACAATTCATATCCTTTTACCAATAACATATTTTTGTTTGTATTAAACCCAACAAAGTGAACATAACTTTGGGTTGGATAAAAATAAGATTGTTTCCCTGCATTTTGAATTCTTTTTCCAAAATCTACATCTTCTACATACAAAAAATAGTCTTCATCAAAACCACCTATTTGTTGGTACAATTCTTTTTTTATCAGAATATAGGATCCTCCAAGCCAGTCTACAATATAGTTGTTTTTGCTAAAATTTCCTGTTAAAAGGTCTTGTTCCTTCATTTTTTGTAAACGCTTCATTAAAAAAAGATTCTCCATATTTGGAAAATTGCCAAATGAATAAGTATACTTATTATCGCTATTTAACATTTTAATTCCGATAGCTCCAATGTTTGGATTTTTTTTAAACTCCGGAATCAGATCTAATGGATTGTTGTGCAATATTGTATCATTATTTAATAATAAGATATAATCTCCCTTGGCATGTTGTACACCAAAATTATTTCCTTTGCCAAATCCTAAGTTAGAATTCGCTTCAATAATTTTTACCCAAGGAAAATATTGTTTGGTATAAGACACACTATCATCTACGGATTGATTATCAACCATTATCACTTCAAAAGATGAACCATCTATTTCCCTTTGAATAGAGGAGAAACAGTCATTTAAAAATTTTTTCCCGTTGTAGTTAACTATTATTATAGATAAAGTTAGACTCATTTATATCAATGTATAATATCCCAATCTTTTTTTTACGTAAAATAAACAAGCAATGTTAAGCACAATGTTAGTAATTAAACTTGCTAGTGCTGCACCTTGTAAGCCTTGCTTTGGAATAAAAGTAAAGTTAAGTATTACATTTAAAACAAAACTAAACAATGTAATGTTTCGTAGAATTTTTTCTCCTCCTGTCATATTCAATATTTGGTCAACATTACCGCAAGAAGCACTAAATAAAATTCCAACCGAAATTAAAGCGAGGGCATTGCTTCCTGCAACGACCTCTTCTCCAAATAGTTTCAATAAAAACTCTCTTCCCAAAAAAATGACAACAAACAAAGGAATTGACAAAAGAAAGACTAACCTCGTAGCATTTTGAATAGTTCTTTTCAATTCTAAAAAGTTCTTCTCTCCATAAAGTAATGATATTTTTGGCGTTATAAAAGTACTAACTGATACAATTACTAAAAAACCAATACTCCCTAAACGAAATGCAACATTGTAAATACCTACATCAGCCTCTGACATATAAAAACCTAGCATGATCGTGTCTGTCCAGCTAAGTAAAAAAATTAACAGACCACTAAACATCATTGGTGATGAAATTTTTAGTAATTGTTTTGATTTTAAAATACTTGGTGTTTGATTTGGCTGTAATTCAAAAACATAAAAAATTTCTGTAATTACCGTAATTATTATTGCAACTACATAACAGCCAAAAACATAAGCACCATCCCATTTTAAAAAAGAAGTTGCCAATAAAAATACTAAGAAAATAGAGTGAGGCATGACAAACATGAACCAGTTAAACTTTTTAAAGTTTTGAGTTGCTATAAAAAAGTACAATAAAAGTTCGTGTAAAATCATTATGGGAAGTCCAATTGCGAGCAACAAAAAGTATGGACTTAAATGAGGTTTACTAAATAGATGTATTGAAAATAGATCATGCCATAGAATTATTGTAAAAAAAGGAATTAATCCAATTATCAAAACAATTTTGATTCCTTTGAGCAATACTTTTTTAGCTTGTTTCCAATTTAATCGTTCATTTCCAATAATTTTTACCAAAGCATTCGGAATTCCTAAAGCAAATACCATTGCTAATGCTTGGGCTAAAGTAAATGTTAATGCATATGACCCATAATTATCGATTCCAAAAAGGCGTGTAATAACAATTGTAATTAAAAAGGAAAAGCCTAAGCCTAATATCCTAAACAAAAAATTAACCCCTGATGAAGCAATTAATTTTTTGATATGTGTAGGAATCCCCATTCGATTGGAAATTTATTAGTTGGATAAATTAACTTTAGTTAACGCTTTTTTATGTTAATTATTTTTCACCAACTTAAATAAATATTGAGGGGTTAAAAATTGTTCAAAAATCCGAAAGGTGATTTTATTAATAATTTTTGCAATTGAAAATCCTTTATATGTGGCAATGGTTGACCCTTTTTTTTCAATTCTCCAACCATTGTTTTGTAATAATTTAATCATATCTGATTTACAATAAAATCGTGCATGGGTATAATCAAATATACCGCTTGGTTGGTATTTGAATGATCCGTTAATGAAAATTTGAAAAAAAGCACTGTAATGACGAATATTAGGCATGCTAACAAGCAAAAATCCATTTTGACTCAACATCTCTTTGGCTTTTTGTAAGGCAATAGAAGGAGTCCATAAATGTTCTAAAACATCTGGCAAAAGGATTACATCAAATTTTTGAGCATATTCACTTACTTCTAACTTTTCTATATCACCAAAAATAAAATCTACCAATGGCTGATATCTTTCAGGATGATTTGTGTCTTGAAATAATTCCATCCCAACTACTTTTTCGGCAAAGTTGTTGGTTTTTAAATAGTTTAATGTTTCTCCATAACCTGCACCAACTTCTAAAACAGTATTGTATTTTTGATTTTTCTCAAAACCAAACTCAATAATATCTTTTCGAATATTTGCGTAATAAGATGCCTCTTTATTTTCGTAGTTCATTTAATTTAAATTACCCACAATGATAAAAAAATAAAACCTGTTTTACAACAGGTTTTATTTTCAGTCATTATCAAAAAACTATTTTAAAATAGCATTCATTTTTTCTATTAATTGCTCACTCCCATACATAATTGGATCGTAATTTCCTTTATTATCACCAGGTGTTAAAGTAGAGGTTTCGTAATTTAACTTGAATTGTTCATTTGGGAAAAAATATTCAAAAATTTGATTTCCTTTAAATTCAATTGTCGCACCAAAGTTTGTAAACAAGAAATTGTTGAATTTTAATTCTCCTTGTTCTGGATTTTCACCAATATCAATTCTTAAATAATTTATTCTTTTGTCCTCTGGAAATTCAAATGTAATTTTTTGGCTTTCTGGTTTTCCAGTCACATTAACTTTAACAGAGTTTTCTTCTGAACAATTTGCAGTTCCATCTTCTGTGTAAAATACCTGAAAAACATCGTCTTTGGTTACAACCATATCAAGAACTAAATTTACTTCGCTTACCTTTGGTTGTTCCTCTACAACAGGTAAATCTTCAACTGATTTCTCATTTTTACAAGAAAGTAATGCAAAAGAGATTAATAATATAAAAGCTTTTAGTTTCATTTTGTTAATTTTTTGAGCAAATGTAATGCAAAATTTATTTGATTTTAAAATCTCCTCTAGAAAAATATTTTTCAATAAAACAATACATTAAAATAAAGAAATATCTGCTGCCCATTTCTTTGATTTTTAACTTTGAAACTCCATATTTTCTATTGGTCCAAGAGTTTGGTATTACGGTATATGTAAATCCTCTAATGATTGCTTTTAAAGGCAACTCAATGGTTAAATTGAAATGGGGGGACAATATAGGTTTAACACCATCTATTACTTCTCTTTTATAGAGTTTAAAGGCATTGGTGGTGTCGTTATATTTAATTCCCATAAACATTCGAATGATCAAATTTGCTATTCGATTGATGATTTTTTTGAGCCAGGGGTAATCTATTACTTTTCCTCCTTTGATAAATCTACTTCCAAAAACACAGTCGTAATTACCCTCTACCATGGTGGTGTAATACCGGATCAAATCGTAAGGGGAATCGGATAAATCTGCCATCATTACTGCAACACAATCTCCGGTAAAGCGTTCCAAACCATATCTAACGGCATAACCAAAGCCATTTGGCCCAAGATTGGTCACGTAATGTACACTTGGATATTTTGCAGCGAGTTGTTCTAGAACTTGCAAAGTGCTGTCTTTAGAATTGTCATTTACCACCAAAAGCTCATGCGGTATGTTAATTTTTCCAAGAGCTTCTTCTATTTGATCTATAGTTTCTGTAATAGACTCTTCTTCGTTGTATGCAGGAATTACAACACTTAATTTCATTGACTTTTATTTTTTGATGGTTGCTTCAAAAATTTGTTGCAAGATGTCGTGAATGTTATACTTCCATGTCCACTCCGGATAATGTTGTTGAAACTTACTCACATCACTTATCCACCAAATATGGTCTCCAATTCGGTTGATATCTGAGTATTGGTAATTCATTGGCTTACCGGTTATTTGTTCACACATTTCTATGGCTTCTGCCATGGAACAATTGGAAAATCTTCCACCACCTGCATTGTACACTTCTCCTTGTCGCGGATTTTGATAAAAATGCCAAAACATGTTTACCAAATCCCATGAGTGAATGTTGTCACGCACTTGTTTGCCTTTGTATCCAAAAACAGTGTATTGATCACCCGTAATGGCACATTTCATTAAGTAAGATAAAAAACCATGTAGCTTGGTGCCTGAATGATTAGGTCCGGTTAAACAACCACCTCTGAATACTCCGGTATTCATGCCAAAATATTTTCCGTACTCTTGCACCAACACATCGGCTGCCACCTTTGAGGCTCCAAACAACGAATGTTTGGTGTGGTCAATACTCATGTTTTCATCTATTCCATGGGTATAGTAAGGATGATTAGTATCTATTTCCCATCTTTTATCTAATTCTACCAATGGCAAATAATTTGGGGTATCTCCATACACTTTATTGGTAGAAGTAAAAATAAATACTGCTTTAGGGCAATGTTTTCGGGTGGCTTCTAACAAATTTAAAGTACCATTTGCGTTTACCGTGAAATCCATAATAGGATCATTGGCAGCCCAATCATGACTTGGTTGTGCAGCGGTATGTACTATCAATTGAATATCGTTTTGGTAGGTAGCAAATATTTTTTCTACCGCTTCCATATCACGGATATCAACTGAGTAGTGTTCAAAATTTGGAATGGTTTCCAGTAAACGTTTAGTGTTCCATTCTGTGGAGGCATCTGCACCAAAAAAACGCTCACGCATGTTGTTATCTATACCAATAATTTTATCGAATTTATCTGCAAAAAAACTAACGGATTCGCTACCAATTAATCCGGAAGATCCGGTAATGATACATATTTTCATTGTTGTACAATTTTATATTCTTTGACTCTAATTTTTTCTTTAAAAAAATTCTTTCTTAAAGGTGAAAACTTATAGTATGTTATTTTGTTTTCACTTGGAATTATTTTGTTGTGTAAATCAATGTATTGTTCTAAGCTATTTACTTTATTTACACCAAAAACACCCATTTGTAAAAGTGAATTAGCTGTTTTAAAGTTGGAAATTTGATGAGAATCTGTTTTTATTGTAAGTGAAATTTCAGGTGCATGCATAAACGTTTTGTATAATTTACCTGAAAATGAATTATAAAGTTGAACTTCATAAAATTTATCTTCTTTTGGAATTAAAGGACTATCGTAATTGATAGCGTATTCTTTTTCTAAAACTAAATTTACAGGAATAAAGTTTTGGTTTTTTGCCATTAAAATCATCTTAGTCCCCCAAAAATCAAATACCTCCTTAATGTGGTAATTTCTTTCAATAGCAAGATTTACCATAGGCTCGTCAAATATTGGATATCTGTTGTCAACGCTTGCGTAAGTGTAAATGATAAATTCAGGTGCCGTTTTATAATTATTGTAAAAATCAAAATTAAGTTGCTCTAATTTTTTGGTGTATGCAGAATACGATTGAATTACTGGTCTTGGATGATAATTTAATTTGTTTTCAAGCAACAACATAACATCCCATGGATATATATCAATGGTTTTATTTCCAATAGTTTTTAAGACATTATCTGGGAGAGGATGTTGATTGTTACTTAACGATTTTCCAAAGGTATTATCGAAGTTCTGAAATCCACTAATGTAATCGGATTTATTAAAATTAAGTTTTTTGGCAAAATCTGGAATTACTTTTAGATTGGTGAAAAAAATGAATAAAATGGAAATGTATATAAAAATATCATTCCATTTGAATTTACCAACTTGATATATAGCAGGGCTTGATAGCAAAAAAACACTCAGGTAGTTAAAAAAACCATAAACGTGTCCTTCATCTGCCCTTACAAATGCTTGTTTATACAAAACAAACCATATCATGCCATACATTAGTAAAAATGTAATTCCTTTCCAAGTGATAAAACTCTTCTTCCAAAAATGAATGATAAAAAATAAAACAGTAATTAATAAAAATGCCCATGCTTTGTAGAAACCAAATTCAAAACTTTCAGATTTTAAATACATGATTTCGTTGTATCCAGAAATTAATTCTAAAGCAGTTAATACATATGGGACTATTGAAACATTAAGTAAATGTGAGGTAAACAAAGTAAGAATCAAAGGTAAAATAGAAATTAACAAACTGTTCTTCCAATTAATTTGTTTTGAAATGAACAAATAACCAATAGTTATGTAAAACAACACAAAAGATATCAAACCTGTATTAAACTTGATATAAAACAATAACACCAAAATTGATATTTGGTAAAAGTATGGAAGTATAAAATTTGGTTTTTCAATAGAATAGTTTAACCAAAAAAATAAGAAAATAAATAAAACAATAGACTGTGAGCCTCCTAAGTATAATGGATAGGTGACTAAAGCAAGAATAATAAGTGGTATTGTAATTAATTTATTTTTTGATTTTTTTAATGCGGTGTAAAATAAAAAGAAGAAATTAGAAAAGTAAAAAAGGTCGTATAAAAGCATTAGCCACTTGTTGTTGGCCCAGCCGATTTTTATTACTAAAGGGGACAGTGGCCCATGTGTAAATGCAAAATCAACCCCCAAAATCAAATCTTTAAAATTTGCATAATTATGAGCAACTGCCCAGGAAATATCTAAAGTATTATAAACCCTGTTTTCAATACCTTGCGGAAAAACCATCATTTCAAAAATAGGGCTAAGCAACAAAAAGGTGGCAACTAAGGATAAAAAAACCCATACAAAATCTATGTTTTTTTTAATCCATTTCATTTTAAAATACTTTTCAATTGTTCTTCATTTTCTTTGATCCAAAAGTAAATATCTTGAAAAATATCTGTTACTGATTTTTTTGGTTTCCAGCCAGTTTCGGTAGTGATTTTGGTATTATCGGTAATAAAAATTCTCAAATCAGCGGTTCTGGTTTCTGCAATAGAGTCTATTGATATGCGGTTACCTGAAATTTGCTCACAAATAGCAGTCATCTCTTGTAAAGAACAGCTATTAGAAAGTCCTCCTCCTGCGTTAAATACTTTGTTTTGAAACCTTTCTGTTTGATGGATTTGTAGGTCTATTAAAGCTACAGCATCGTCAATATGCAACAAATCACGCACTTGCTTTCCATGACCACCATAACCAATATATTTCAAGGATTGTTTCCAATAGTGTTTCGCCATCCATAAACTTACCACGCCTTGATCGGTTTTACCCATTTGTCGTGGACCTGCAATTACCCCAAATCGAGTAATGGCAACCGGCAAACCATAAAAGGAGGCATACTCTTGTAAAAACAATTCAGATGCCAACTTGGTGGTGCCATAAAAAGAACGAGCACCTTCTAAACTTAGTGTTTCGGATATCCCATTTGATGAAATTCCAGCAACATTATCGTTTAAAAAGTCAAAACGAGTTTCAGATTCTATAAAAGAGGCTTTTTCTATTAATTCAATAGGATAGACTCTACTGGTAGACAAGAAAATTAATTTGGCTTTTTGGGCAATGCATGCGTTAAAGCAGTGTATAGATCCTATTAAATTGTTGTTGATTACATAGGTTGGGTTGGAGTCTAACCCAGCAGTTACAGAAGGTTCTGCAGATGCTTCTACCATCACATCAAAACTTCCTAGCACCATTAAATCCTCAGGATTTCGAATATCTCCATGGATAAAAGTAATTCCTAGAGCATTAAAAGTTGCCAAATTTAATTCAGACCCTCTTCGTTTTAAATTGTCAAAAGCAACCACTTGGTACTGTGGATAAGTTTTTTTTAAATGGATACAAACACTTGACCCAACAAATCCGGCACCACCGGTTACTATTATTTTCATTTTTCTTGTTTAGCTAGGAATAATTGTTATAATCAAAAGTATTCTTATTTTTTTGGTTTTGCAATGTTTTTCAAACTTTCCTCCCAAGGATTGATGGTTAATCCAAAAGTAGTTTTGATTTTGGTTTTGTCTAAAACGCTATAAGATGGTCGTTTTGCTGGTGTTGGAAAACTGGCAGTTGGGATGGGTTTTAAATCGATTGTAACGTGGTTTAGTTCAAATATTTTTTTTGCAAAATCGTACCAACTGCATTGGCCTTCGTTGGAGAAGTGGTATGTTCCATAATTGTTGGTTGTTGGTTGTTGGTTGTTGGTTGATATGATTTTTAACAAAACTTCTGCTAGATCTACTGCGTGGGTGGGAGTTCCTATTTGATCGTTAACTACCGTTAATGAACCTTTTTCATTGGCTAAACGAAGCATGGTTTTCATGAAGTTGTGTCCGTATTCAGAATACACCCAGGAAGTTCGAATGATAAAATGCTCCTCTAAAATTTCTTGAATAACTTGCTCTCCTTTTAACTTGGTAATTCCGTAAACTCCAGTAGGATTGGGAAAATCTTCTTCTGCATAAGGAGTGTTTTTGGTTCCATCAAACACAAAATCTGTGGAAATATGTAGTAATTTGGTATGGCTGTTTTTGCATACCTCTGCTAGATTTTTTACCCCTTCTACATTTATTAAATACGCTTTTTCCGGCTCACTTTCGGCTTTATCTACAGCGGTATAAGCCGCAGCATTGATGCAAAAATCGGGAGCGTATTTTTCGAAAATTAGGTCAATATTTTCTTTGTTAGTGATATCTAAAGTAGTAGAATCACAAAAAACAAATTTAATATCCAGAAATTTACTTGCTATAGACTGTAGTGCTTGCCCTAATTGTCCATTGGCTCCGGTTACCAATACTACCATACTTTTTTGGCATTTTGTAGGGTTGGTAAATGTTGGTCTTTTTCCGAAATCAATAAATGATCCATTGGAAAATCCCAATGAATGTCAATGGTAGGATCATTAAACAAAATGCCTCCTTCGGCTTCTTTATTATAAAAATTATCACATTTGTAAAAAAAGGTAGCGGTTTCACTTAACACCAAAAAACCGTGGGCAAAACCTCTTGGAACAAAAAACTGACGTTGGTTTTCGGCAGATAACAAAACTGCTTCGTACTGCCCGAAAGTTAGAGAATCCGGACGGATATCTACAGCCACATCCAATACTTCTCCATGTATTACGCGAACCAACTTGGCTTGTGCATGTTCTCCAACTTGGTAATGCAAACCACGCAATACCCCTTTAGAGGAAAAAGATTGGTTGTCTTGCACAAATCGAACCGATTGTTGGATGCCTTCTTGAAAAGTTTTTTCGTTAAAACTTTCCATAAAGTAGCCCCTTTCATCTGTAATAATTTTAGGATCTATGATATAACAATCTTTTAATTTGGTTTCTGTAAACTTCATCGTGTAATTGGCAACCTTTCAATTTAAATCAAACTCATTAAGTGGGTTCCATATCCACTTTTTAGTAAGGGCTCTGCTAGTTTTTGCAATTGTGATGCATTGATAAAGCCCATGCGATAGGCAGCTTCTTCAATGGCACCTATTTTTAATCCTTGTCGTTCTTCAATTACTTGTACAAACTGACTTGCTTGCATCAATGAAGCAAAAGTACCGGTATCTAGCCAAGCTGTTCCGCGGTCTAAAATACTCACTTTTAGCTGTTCTTTTTCTAAATAAACTCGGTTTATATCAGTAATTTCTAATTCTCCTCGAGCACTAGGTTTAATATTACAAGCAATATCAATCACTTGATTGTCATAGAAATAAATTCCGGGTACTGCAAAATTTGATTTTGGATTTTGTGGTTTTTCTTCTATGGAAATTGCTTTTCCATGAGCATCAAAACTAACTACGCCATAACGTTCCGGATCATGAACATGATAGGCATAAATGATGCCTCCTTCGGGGTTGTTGTTGCTTTGCAATAATTCAGCCAAACCGGTTCCGTAAAAAATATTGTCTCCTAAAATTAAGGCTACTTTATCGCTTCCAACAAATTCTTTTCCAATGATAAATGCTTCTGCCAATCCGTTTGGGTTTTCTTGCACAGCATATTCAAACCTACAACCTAGTTTTGAACCGTCTCCTAATAATTGTTGAAATAAAGGCAAATCGTGGGGAGTAGAAATGATTAAAATTTCTCGGATTCCTGACCACAATAAGGTAGAAAGCGGATAATAAATCATTGGTTTGTCGTACACTGGCATTAACTGTTTACTCACTGCCAATGTTAACGGATGTAATCTGGTGCCAGAGCCTCCGGCTAGAATGATACCTTTCATGAGCTCATTTAAAGATTATAATTTTTCTTTCATTTTGTAAGACCATTTTTTATAGCCTTTTAACAAACCAAGTATTAATAAAAGTACTAAAGGAATGAAATACTTTAATTTTCCATTGAGGCCTCCTTTATTTGGAATATTAATGAATACGGAGGATTCTTTTGCTATTTTATCTAAGTTAACCAATTGTACTCTTAAAGATCCAGACTCGTTAATTAAACTATTTTTAGTGGTTAATAAATCGTTAATTTGAGTGTTTTCATTATAAAAAACCAAACTAGAACTTTTGCTGCTATTGGTGTTTTTAGAAAATTCGGCTAACAATCTGTCAATTTGTGCAATGATGGAGTCGTTTGCTTTTAACTTGATATCTAAATTATTTAAATATTCTTTTTGCATTTTTTTAAAATGATCGGAATCATTTAAAAAATTCATCAATGGAGCAACAATTTCTTCAGACTTAAAAACTTTACCTGTTCCAAACGTTACCATGTGGTAAGGATAGTTTTTACTAGTTATATTATCGGTGATGATTTTTTTTAAATCGCCATCTTCAGCCATTAACTTTAAAAATTCGAAATTAGATTCTTTTCCGTCAATAAACTGGTACACATCTACAATTGGTTTAATTTTAAACTGTCCGATATGTTTGGTTTTAGCAAAACCAAGTTCTTTTAAAAAAGCCGTGTCTTTATCTTTTATTTTAGCATTTAATAATTCAAATTTAGAGTACACATAATCGGTACTCCCAAAGTTAGAAGATAAAATTAACTGATGGGAATAGCTTTTAATTTTTTGATCGGCAAACCATCCCAACGCAGCACCTACTATAAATAATATCCCAATAATTAAGGCATTCTTTTTAAAAAACAATAACAACTTGAAAATACGCAAGGATGTGTTTTGAAACCAATTGCTAATAGAAGTCCCTATTTTAGACAAATCGATTTCTTGCTCTGTTGAGGAGTTGTGTGGTTGGTTCGTATTCATTATGTAGTAATGTTAAATATTTGTTCTAAAATTTTAATGGTAATTAAATATGTTGGTTTTACTCCAGTAGTTCCCAAACCTCCAGAGGCCAACGTGCTTCCGGTTTCTAGAGGGTTATCGGAAGCATAGTAGGCATAACGAACTTTTACGTGATTTGGTATACTTTTTCTAATTTTTGAAGCAGATTGAATGGCTTTTTGGTAGTAGGCACCTTCCATTTCCAAGCCAATTACTTGCCAAGTAGACTCGTGGAAAAACTTCAATAAATCTTTGTTTTGTAAAGAGGTTCCTAATACAGTTACCATTGGGCCAGCGTAAACCGGTATGCCGTTGCCTTCGAACATTTCTTTGGTTAGCTCGTTTTCAAACGGATAATTGTCTGCGGTTCCTTCATTGATGTGTGCACAAGGTATCATGATGTCGCCTTTTCCTCCCTCTAAAATACCCGCTTTCCCCATGATGGAAACAGATTCAACTTGTAAAAAAGTTTTGTTTTTTCCTTTTTTATATGGTTTCAACAATTCATCAATAGTTTCATAGGCTTGTTCTCCAAAAGCATAGTCCATCACAATTAATATGGGGGATTCTTCTTTGGCACAAGTAGTTTTGGCAAAAATGGTTTTTGACAAATCAATTTTTGATGTATCAAAAATCTGCACATCTATATTGGTTCCTGAAGCATCCGGAATAAAAATCATCCCATTTTTAGAAGCGTAATCTTCTACTTTTTTACGTAGATCTTTGTTTTCCGATTGAGATAAATCTTCAAAAACAGCATAAAAATCTTTTCCTTGGTATTGTTTTCCTAACACAGGCTCCGCAAACAACGAATTCATCACACTGTGCATGTTGGCACTAATAATGTGAATTGGACGATGCAGCCAGTTGTTTTTGTCTAAAACTTCTTTGATGCTATTTGCCCAAATTTCACCGTGAATATGGTGGCCTAATCTTTCTCTTAAAATCGGACTAAAAGTGATGGTGCGTTTGTTGTTGTCTAAAACTTCTTCTAAGGCTATTTTACCTAACCAATAAATAATGTGTAGAAATCGATCTGGAATTTCTTTTGAACCAAACCCATCATATACTGCAACAATTTCTGAAAAAGGTCTGCCTAAAATGTTGGCACATCTTGAAATCGCTTTTTCTTTATCAATTTGTGAGAGTTTTTTACCGGCTTTAACTACTTCTTCTAATTTTTTCCAATCTCTAGTAACTTCTCCTTCTGATTCGTCCAATAAAATTCGGTTCTTTATTTTGTGCGATTCAATAAAGATAAAAGTTAAATGGGTTAAAATATCATAAATATCCGAACGTCCTCGAGTAATTTCTACATTCATTTGCTCTTCGTCAATACGATAACAGTTTCTCCTTCTTTTAGGAGGAACAATTGCTGTAAAATGTGATTGGGCATATCCTTCATCAGAAGTTAAGTTAATGTATCTGCACTCTTCAATTCCAATTGGAAGCCTTTCAATGACGTAAAGTAAACCGTTAAGTTCTACCTTCTCCTCAGCAATACTACCGTATATTTCTGGTCTTAATTCTAACAACGCTTCACGTAAAGTTTCCCCTGATACTCCCATAGGTTTGTAAAAGCCTCTGTTAAAAAGATGACGCATAGTAATGTATAATCTTTCAATGGCAGCAGATGATTCTTGAGCTCTAGAACGAGATATGGCTGTTTTTGTATTCATTAAAATAAGTTGTTTTAAGCAAAAATATAACTTTTATAGTGCAATTGAGCTAAATTAATGAAATCAAAGGATGTATTTTAAAGTAAGTTCAATTCGATTAGAGGATCATTACCATAATATTTAATTGAAATATTTTTAAATTGAAATACCATTTACTTTAAAACTGTGAAAAACTGAATTTTAACGTTAAATACATTTCGAAAATTGATTTTTAATTTACATTTGTGAAACACTTAACTTTTTTAAATAATGATGAAAAAATTACTATTCTTTTTAGTATTTGCTTCTTTCAGCTTTTCACAGAAGTTACAATGGACTGAAATACATTCTGTAAATGAAACATTAAGTAAAAGCGTGGAAAGAGAGACTTTTCCTAATGTTGTAAAACTATTTAAAATAAGCTCTTTAGAAGCGTTGGAGCTAGCTTTTTCCAATTCCCCTGACAGATTTTCCAATGTCAAAGGGAAAATAGTTTCCCTGCCTAATGCAGAAGGATTGTTGGAAAAATTTGAATTTTTTGAGTCTTCCAATTTCGAACCAGCATTACAAGCACAGTTCCCTAAAATTAGATCTTATATTGGTATTGGAATAGATGATACCAGAGCTCAAGTAAGAGTTAGCCTAGATCCAAGAGGGATACAGTATATGATTTTTAGAACCGACAAAAAATCAGAATTTATGGAACCATATACAACAGATGGTTTAACGTATGCTGTGTACAAAAGTAATAGAAATAAAGGAAAGGTTCCGTTTGTTTGTTCTACACCGGAAGAAATTACTATGAATAGTGAAATGGAAAAGTTTGCACAAACAATACAAGCTAGCGACCAAACTTTACGAATCTTTAGATTAGCCATGTCCTGTAATGGAGAGTATGCACAATTTTTTGGAGGAACTGTTGCAGGAGCTTTGGCAGCTATGAATGCAACCATGACGAGAGTGAATGGTGTTTTTGAAAAAGATTTTGCCATTAGAATGAATTTAATCTCTAATAACACAAGCATTATATTTACTAATCCTTCAACAGATCCATATACAACGGTTAGTAACTGGGCTACACAACTTCAAACTACTCTTACAAATACAATTGGAGAGTCAAATTATGATGTTGGTCATTTGGTAAGTGGTGCCGGAAGTGGAGGTAGTGCAGGATGTATTGGTTGTGTATGTGTTGACGGACAAAAAGGAAGGGCTTACACCGCTTCAAATAATCCAACTGGAGATGCTTTTGATATTGATTATGTGGCTCATGAATTGGGTCATCAGTTTGGTGCTAATCATACCTTTTCTCACAATTTAGAGGGTTCTGGTGTAAATGTAGAACCTGGTTCTGGATCTACTATTATGGGATATGCTGGGATTACTAGTTACAATGTACAAAATAGCTCTGATGATTATTTCCATTTTGCAAGTATACAGCAAGTAGCCAATAATATGGCAACCAAGTTTTGCCAAACCAACCAACCAATTACCAACCAACCACCTGTGGTAGATGTAGGAGGAGCAGTTACCATACCACAAGGAACCGCATTTATTTTAACCGCAACAGCAACAGATCCGAATAACAATCCAATGACTTACACTTGGGAACAGATGAATACAGCAACTAATGCATCAGCCTCTGGTGCTAATAGTATTGCGTATCCTACCAAACCAAATGGCCCAATGTTTCGATCATTACCTCCAAGCAGCTCTACTACCAGATATATGCCTGCATTGAATAGTGTATTAAACAATCAACTAACTACTACTTGGGAATCAGTAAATACAGTCGGTAGATCTTTATCATTTGCTTTTACTGCTCGCGACAATGTTGCAGGCGGGCCACAAACCCAAACAGCTACTAAAGCTGTTACGGTAACTACATCTGCTGGGCCATTTCAGGTAACTTCACAAAACACAAGTGGAATAAGCTGGGACCAAAACACCCAACAAACCATTACTTGGGCTGTAAACAACACCAATAACTTGCCGGGTTCTGCTAATGTAGATATTTTGTTATCAACTGATAATGGGCAAAATTTTAGTACAGTTCTTTTAAGCAACACTCCTAATGATGGCTCAGAAACTATTACCGTTCCAAATGTAGCTGCTCCATTTTGTAGAATCATGATTCGTCCTACAGGAAATATTTATTATGCAGTAAACTCTACGCCATTTGCTATAGGATATACAGTTACAACCACATGTAATACGTATACCAACAATACACCATTACCAATTCCAGATGGTGTTGGCTCAAATCAACCAGGAGCTGTGGTAAGTTCTTCTATTTCTGTTCCAATGTTGGGAACGATTTCTGATGTTAATGTAACTGTAAATGTTACTCATACCTATATCAATGATTTAGTAATTGCAATCAATCATCCAAATAACACACAAAGAACACTTTGGAATAGAAATTGTGGTAGTGAGGATGGTTTTAATATAACTTTTGACGATAGTGGCACAGCCATTGCATGTGCCAATCCAACTGTAGGGACGTTTTTACCTGCACAATCATTATCTGCATATAACGGATTGCCAGCAAACGGAAATTACACCTTATTAGCAGCAGATTTCTGGAATGTAGATACCGGAACTGTAAATTCATGGAGTGTTCAGGTATGTACACAAACAGTTACTTTAAGCAACCCTGATTTTGGCTTGGTAGATTTAGTAGTATTTCCAAATCCTAACAGAGGAAATTTTACTGTAAAATTTGATAATCATTCTAATCAGAACGTAAATATTCAAGTAACTGATATTCAAGGAAGAAGTGTTTATCAAAATCAATTTGTAGCTCAAGGTTTGTTTCAAAAAGAAATTCAGTTGCCAAATGTTCCAACAGGGGTTTATATGGTGAAAGTATCTAATGGAGAATTCCAAGAGGTGAAGAAAATCTTGGTTCAATAATTAAACAATTCTCATATTTATAATAATAAAAGGCAACAATTTGTTGCCTTTTATTATTTTAGAAAATTAAAAATGAAACCATATATTTGCGAAAACTACAATAACTTATGAGAAAAATTTTACTTACCGTAATTCTACTTGGATTTTTTTGGGTAGAAGCACAAACTTCTTTTTTTCAACCAATAGTTGCCACTCAGATATCAAACAAGGAATTATTGGATCGAAATTCATTTCCAAGAGAATTTCAATTATTTGAATTGAACGTACTTCAATTGAAGCAAAGTTTACAGTTTGCTCCACAAAGAGCATCTGGAATAAATAGCAATGTGCTAGTTACCTTCCCAAATGGGAAAGGAGAATTGGGTGTTTACAGAGTATATGAAGCTCCTGTGATGACTACTGATTTTCAAGAGATGTTCCCGGATAATAAATCGTACATTGCTGAGAGTGTTCAAAACCCAGCAGAATTTATCCGATTTAGTATTACTGTTTTTGGTTTTCATGGAATGATATTTCAAAAAAACAACATCGGTTTTATCGACCCATATTCAAAAGATCAATCCGTTTATGTGGTTTATGAAAAATCCACTTTAGTTACCAATCAAAGTTTTGAATGTTTGTTTGAAGACATGGAAGATAAAGTAGAAGGAGTACATTTTTCTCCAAAAAATAACCAACAAGTACTTAACAATACGGGTACTTTTAGAACTTATCGTTTGGCATTGGCTAGTACGGAAGAATATTCACAATTTCACATCAATGCTGCAGGTGTTGCTGCCGGAAGCCTAGCACAACGTCAAAATGCAGTTGTAGCCGCTATGAGTGTTACCATGACCCGAGTGAATGGAATTTTTGAGAGAGATTTTGCATTAACCATGCAAATGATACCTAATTTACCAATCATATTTTTACTCCCCGAAAATCCGGATAATTTAAGCAACAATAGTGGTAGTGCTTTAATCGGAGAGATTCAAGCAGTAATTGATGCTGGAGTTGGCTTTAGTAGTTATGACATCGGACATGTGTTTAGTACAGGAGGAGGAGGAATTGCTCAGTTAAATTCTCCATGTACCGGAAGCAAAGCTAGAGGTGTTACGGGTTCTCCAAGTCCAGTTGGAGATCCCTTTGATGTGGATTATGTAGCCCACGAAATGGGTCATCAATACGGAGCTACTCATACCCAAGTAAACAACTGTCAGCGTTCAACAGTTTCTGCTATGGAGCCAGGTAGTGCAAGTACCATTATGGGGTATGCAGGAATTTGCTCACCAAATGTGCAAAATTTTTCAGACGCTTATTTTCATGCAATTAGCAAACAACAAATAGATAATTTTATTGCTGGTGGAGGGAATTGTTCACAAAACGTTGCAAATAACAATCCTGCACCTATTATTCAACCATTACAAAATTTTACGATTCCAGCAAGCACACCATTTGTATTAGAAGCAAATGCTAGTGACCCAAATGGAGGTATCCTAACTTACACTTGGGAACAAATGAACAATGAAATTAATTTTCCGCAACCACCACAACCTGGCAATGCAGGTGGACCAATGTTTCGTTCATTTTTTCCGAATGCAAGTTCTGCTAGGTTTTTCCCAAATTTAAATGCAATCTTAAGTGGTGCGAATCAAACTACTTGGGAGGTGTTGCCATCAGTTGACAGAACTTTAAATTTTGCAGTTACTGTTAGAGACAATCAAACCATTTTGGGTGGACAAACCAATAGAGCTAATATGGTGGTTAATACCGTTGCAGCTGCAGGACCTTTTGTAGTTACCTCTCAAAACAATGCTGGATTACAATGGCCTCAAGGGACTAATCAAACTATTACTTGGAATGTAGCAGGAACAACCGCAAATGGTGTAAATACCCCGTTTGTTGATATTTTTATGTCGACCAATGGCGGACAAACTTTTCCAATCTTGTTGGCAAGCCAAGTGCCAAATGATGGTTCTGAAGTAATAACTGTGCCAACCAATATTAGCAGTACTTCCAGAATTATGGTTCGTGGACATCAAAATATTTTTTTAGATGTTAACGATTTTAATTTTTCAGTTACATCTGCCTCAAGTAGTTTTGGAATCCAATTTGCTCAACAGGCAGGTGAACAAAACAAAAGCATTTGTCCCGGTGGTTCCGCTTCTTATTCATTGCAATATTTTACATTAGCAGGCTTTAATGGAACAACCAACTTTACAACAACAAACCTTCCATCAGGTGTTAATGTTACTTTTTCAGCAAATAACATCAATACCTCACAAACAATTACATTAAATGTGACTACAACTACATCAGTAGTTCCTGGAGTTTATCCAATTACTGTAAATGCAGTAAGTGGACCAACTACCAGAACATTTAATTTTTATTTGAATATTGCTTCTTCCAATTTTGGGCAAGTTGCCTTAATAAGTCCTGCCAATGCAGCAACTCTAAATCCAGTGAATATTCCATTTTCATGGACTGCTGATCCAAGTGCAACTTCGTATGATTTTCAAATAGCAACCGATGTGGCATTTCAAAATATCATCACTAATCAAACAGTTACTGGAACTTCTATTACCATTCCAAATACCAATGTAGCAAGTACTCTATTTTGGAGAGTGAGGCCTAAAAACATTTCATGTGAAGGAAGCTTTAGTGCATCACGAACTTTTAGCACTACTTTTTGCGGTACATATACTTCTGCCAATGTACCTGTTGTAATTCCAACAACAATTGCAACAGTAAACTCAACATTAACTATTCCGGCAGCAGATAACGTAGTTATTCAAAGTATTACTACAAATGTGCAATTTACTCATACTTGGATTAACGATGTTATTGTCCGATTAATTAGTCCACAAGGCACAAGTGTTAGATTGTTAAACAGACCTTGTACTAGTTCTTCTAATTTTCAAAATGCTTCTGCAACATTTGCAGATGGTTCCCCAACTTTGGTTTGTACAACCTCCAATCCTGCAGTAGGTGGAACTATTGCACCAGTAGATGCTTTATCAGCATTTAATGGTCAAAATTCACAAGGAGTTTGGACATTACAAATACAAGACACACAAAACCAAGATGGAGGTATTTTAACCAATTGGAGTATTACAATTTGTAGCAATAATGTTCCTTTAGCAACTCCTGACATTTCAAAATTGAATTTTAGTGTTTATCCAAACCCCAATAACGGTAGTTTTCAAGTACACTTGCCTCAGCCACAAAACGAGCAAATTCAGCTAAGAGTATTAGACATGTTAGGCAGGGTATTGTTTGAAAAATCTAGTAATCACCAAGGGTATTTAATCGAAAACATACGCTTAAGTAACACTCCTAAAGGAGTTTATTTGGTACAAGTACAAGATGGTGTAAACACCGAAACCAAAAAAATTATTATCGAATAAATTAATTTTCTAATTTTGAAACACCAATCTCATAAGGTTGGTGTTTTTTTTATGTCGGTATTTCAATGTAAACAATTTCAGGTTAATCAAGACCAATGTGCCATGAAAATTGGCACAGATGCGATTGTTTTAGGTGCATGGGCTACCGTAGATTCTTCGGTTCAATCCATTTTAGATATTGGTGCTGGTACTGGAATTTTATCGTTAATGATGGCACAAAAAGCTCCTCATGCATTTATTGAAGCTTTAGAAATTGAAGAAAAAGCTTTTGAGCAATGTGTAGATAATTTTGAACAAAGTCCGTGGGCAGATCGACTGTTTTGTTTTCATGCATCTTTGGAAGAATTTACTGAAGAAGCAGAAGACACTTTTGATGTAGTGATTTGCAACCCTCCTTTTTTTAGTGGAGAAATTCCAGAAAACTATACTCCTCGCGATTTGGCTCGAATGCAACAAGCAATGCCATTACAAACTTTAATGGAAAGTGTTTCGATTTTACTCTCTGAAAATGGTGTTTTTTATCTTGTTTTACCTTTTGATCAAGAAGAAAAAGCAATTGCAATAGCTACTGAAAATTCTCTTTTCCCTTATAAAATACTTCATCTTAAAGGTCATCCCGAAGCAATAATTTCTAGAAGCTTTTTTGCTTTTTCCAAACAAAAGGGAAGTTCTAATAATTATGAATCTTTGATATTAGAAACTGAAAGAGGTCAATGGACAGAGGCTTATAGGGACTTAACTCGTGATTTTTATTACCATCTATAACGTTTTCTAACAAAAAATATAACGGTTGTTTGTTGTTTTGTGATTTTTGCTTCCGTACTTTTGAAAAATATTTCACCTTTTCAAATCTTTATTGATGAAACCAGATTTATTTCAATCTCCTGATTACTATTTGTTAGACGAATTATTAACGGAAGAGCACAAATTAGTTCGTGAAGCTTCTCGTGAATGGGTAAAACGCGAAGTTTCTCCTATTATTGAAAATTATGCACAACGTGCAGAATTTCCAACACAAATTATCAAAGGTTTGGCAGATATTGGTGCGTTCGGGCCATATATTCCAACGGAATATGGTGGAGCAGGATTGGATCAAATTTCATACGGATTAATCATGCAAGAAATTGAAAGAGGTGACAGTGGAGTTCGTTCTACTGCATCAGTACAATCTTCCCTAGTAATGTATCCTATTTTTAAATACGGTACCGAAGAACAACGTAAAAAATACTTGCCTAAGTTAGCTTCCGGGGAGTGGATGGGCTGCTTTGGTTTAACCGAACCCGACTATGGCTCTAACCCAGGTGGAATGATTACCAATTTTAAAGATATGGGTGACCATTATTTGTTAAACGGTGCCAAAATGTGGATTTCAAATGCTCCATTTGCACAAATAGCAGTGGTTTGGGCTAAAAATGAAGAAGGAAGGATTCACGGGTTGATTGTAGAAAGAGGTATGGAAGGTTTTACCACACCAGAAACCCACAACAAATGGTCGTTAAGAGCTTCTGCCACAGGAGAATTGATTTTTGATAATGTAAAAGTCCCGAAAGAAAACTTATTGCCAAATAAATCCGGATTGGGAGCACCGCTAGGTTGTTTAGACTCTGCCAGATATGGTATTGCTTGGGGAGCTATTGGAGCAGCAATGGATTGCTATGATACTGCTTTGCGTTATGCCAAAGAAAGAGTTCAGTTTGACAAACCAATTGGAGCCACCCAATTACAACAAAAAAAATTAGCCGAAATGATTACCGAAATTACCAAAGCTCAATTGCTTACTTGGAGATTAGGGGTTTTACGCAACGAAGGAAAAGCAACCACAGCACAAATTTCGATGGCAAAACGTAACAATGTGGCCATGGCATTGGACATTGCTCGAGAAGCCCGTCAAATTTTAGGAGGAATGGGAATTACCGGAGAGTATAGCATCATGCGACACATGATGAATTTAGAGTCGGTGGTTACTTATGAAGGCACCCACGATATCCACTTGCTAATTACCGGAGCAGATATTACCGGAATGCAAGCTTTTAAATAAAGAGTCTTAAATTTTAGGGTTGCAGAAATTGCAACCCTTTTTTATTTTTGTTTACATATAAAATAAAATACAGATGAAAACAATTTATTGGAGCTATTTAAGTTGGATTTTTGTTGCCGGATTTTTAGTAGTTTATCTTCTAGAATTTATTGAAGTATTCACCCATCAAAGTTCTTTAAAGAGTTTATTGGTAGTGTTGTTTTTGTTTACTTCCAACATTTATTACAGAAAGTTATTGAAAGAGAAAGACCAAGAAATTTTTCGATTAAAGCAAATGAGATAAGTTAAATATCTTTTTATGTTAAATCAAAGGGTGTTTTTTTTAATCTGATAAATTAAATTTGTAAATCAAACACCAATTTAAATGAATTTAACCATTGAGAATATTTTACTGGTAGGCTCAGTATTATTGTTTATAAGTATAATTGTTGGTAAAACTTCCTATAAATTTGGGGTTCCCACCTTGTTGCTTTTTTTGGCAATTGGCATGTTAGCCGGCACAGATGGCATTGGTGGAATTCATTTTGATAATCCTCAAATAGCTCAATTTATTGGAATTGTTTCTTTAAATTTTATCTTATTTTCAGGGGGATTAGATACCAATTGGGATTCAGTAAAACCGGTTTTAAAAGAAGGATTTGCCTTATCTACTTTGGGTGTACTTTTAACCGCAATAGGATTAGGAACTTTTGTTTATTACATTACAGACTTTACCATTTATGAAAGTCTTTTGTTAGGTTCCATTGTGTCTTCAACAGATGCAGCAGCAGTTTTTTCTATTTTACGCTCTAAAAGTTTAGGATTAAAATCAAATTTACGACCCACTTTAGAACTAGAAAGTGGTAGTAACGACCCTATGGCTTATGTACTCACCATAGCTTTTTTAACTTTAGTTTTGAATCCAGATCAAAGTTTTTGGAGCATTATACCTTTGTTTTTTCAACAAATGATTATAGGAACTATTGCTGGTTTTGGCTTTGGAAAGTTAAGTAAAATTATCATCAATAAAATACGTTTAGATTTTGAAGGATTGTATCCGGTTTTGGTAATTGCTTTGATGTTTATTACTTTTTCTGCAACCGATTTTGTAGGAGGTAATGGTTTCTTAGCCATTTATATTTGTGCCGTATACTTAGGAAACCAAGATTTAATTCACAAAAAAACCATCTTAAAAATGTTTGATGGATTGGCATGGTTAATGCAAATTGTGTTGTTCTTAACCCTTGGATTGTTGGTTTATCCTTCAGAGGTAATTCCGTATTTTGGAATAGGCATGTTGATTTCTGGATTTTTAATTTTAGTGGCTCGTCCGGTAGGAATTTTAATAAGTACTTCTTTTTTTAAAATGCGAAATAGTAGAAGGTTTTACATTTCATGGGTCGGATTAAGGGGAGCTGTGCCTATTGTATTTGCTACTTATCCTTTATTGGCTGGAATCGAAAAAGCACACATGATTTTTAATATTGTATTTTTTATTTCGGTAACTTCTGTTTTAATTCAAGGAACATCGTTGAGTATAGTTGCCAAATGGCTACAAGTTGCACTTCCAGAAAAAACCAAACCTATTTCTGAAACTGAAAAACTAGTTTTAGATTTACCAAAATCGAGTTTAAAAGAGATATCAATTGCACCAGGCTTTGCTTCTGTTAATAAACGAATAGTAGATTTACATTTTCCTTCTGATGCTTTTATTGTAATGATTAAAAGAGGAGAAAGTTATATTAGACCCGGGGGTTCGTCTGAAATACTCGAAGGAGATTTATTGATGATATTGGCAGACAAACTAGAAAACTTTGAAAAAGTAGAGCAAATTCTCCAGTTTAACAACGCTTAATGTTTAGGTTTATTAGGATCTCTATCATGCACCTGTACATGTTTGCCGTGGTTCCACAAAGTCAAAATATCCGTAGCTACTGATGCACCGCTTCCCGAGGCAATGGCTAACTGACTTCTATGTCCGGCTAAGGTACCACAAACATATAATCCTTCTCTTACCATGTGGTCGTGGTTGCGTAATTGAATTCGGTTTTTTTCTTCAGGTGTTTTTCCATGAGGCCTAACAAATGCTTCTAATCCTTGAATAGAAATAGGATTTCCTGCTCCAATTGCTAAAACCACTATTCTGGCTTCAAACATTTCTTCTAGAAGAGTTGACAATCGATACTTATTAGGTAAAAACTCTATTTGATGAATTTTTTTAGTTGGTAAAATATCAACTTCAGGATACAAACTAGCCAATTGTTCCATGGAATTGGTCATTAATGTAGTACCCAATGTGCCGGGTGCAATTCCGTAAGCATTATTAAAAATGGCATCTTGTAACGAAGAAGCTCGTTGATGTGGAATAATGGCAACTTTTTTATCTTTGGCAAAAGGCTTTTTCATTCCCGACCCAATAACCAATGCACAGGACAACCCTGATACACCTCCACCCACAATTAACAAATCATAAACCATTAGCTATTGGTTTTGTCTTGAATTTTTTTGGAAACCACAAAGATTAGCATGATCACAATAGCACATAAAGAAGCTACTATTCCAATAAGTCCCACCATGCTATCGCCTTGAAACAAATTATTAAAATCGAGCATCCACGCATTAATGGCAATTAATAAAACAGCTAAACCAAAAACAAAATAAGCAAAAATCTTCATGATAAAATGATATTAATTAGGGAACAAACCCTGAATATTAGCAGCAAACAATTTAACCGCAATAGCCAACAAAACTACACCAAACACTTTTCGGATAATGCTAAGGCCATTTGCAGTAAACAATCGTTCAATTTTGGCAGACGACTTTAAAACCCCATACACCAAAATCAAATTTAATAATATTCCGATGATGATATTAATGGTTTCAAATTCTGCTTTTAAAGATAAAATAGTAGTCATAGTTCCTGCACCAGCTATCAACGGAAATGCAATTGGAACAATAGATGCGGTGGTTGCTTGCTCGTCTTTATACAGTTTGATTCCCAAAATCATTTCCAAGGCCAAAAACAACAACACAAACGAACCTGCAACCGCAAACGAATTAACATCAATGCCAATAAGTTTCAGTATTTCTTCTCCAATAAATAAAAACGAAATCATGATAACTCCAGCAACAATAGATGCTTTTTCCGATTGAATATGTCCTACTTTTTTACGTAAATCAATGATAATTGGAATACTTCCTACAATATCAATTACTGCAAAAAGTACCATGGTGGCAGTGGTGATTTCTTTTAAGTTTACTTGCATGATAGTGCAAAGGTATGTTATATAATGAAATGCAAAAGATAAAAAAAGGCTAAATGATTCATCTGAAAAAATCTATATCCAAAAAGAACCACCAAAAATTTTACCTTTGTAACCTCAATTTCAGGATATGTTTGCCATAGGAAAAACCATTGTATCAGAGGAAATTCTTCAAAAAGAATTTGTATGTAACTTGTCTGCATGCAAAGGAGCGTGTTGTGTAGATGGGGATGCGGGAGCACCTTTAGAAGAAGACGAAGCATTGATTTTAAAAGAAATCTTTCCAAAAATAAAACCTTTTTTACGCAAAGAAGCTATTGCAACTATCGAAGAACAAGGGACACATGTAATTGGAGAAGATGGCGGATTGGAAACCCCATTACTAAACGGTGCAGAATGTGCTTATGTAATTTTTGACGGAAAAACTGCTTTGTGTGGCATTGAACAAGCCTATAACCAAGGCATTATTTCCTGGAAAAAACCAGTTTCCTGTCATCTTTATCCAGTAAGAATTCAGCAATATTCTGAGTTTGCAGCAGTAAACTACCACCAATGGCATATTTGTTCTGATGCTTGTAGCTTAGGAAAAGAATTACAAGTGCCTATTTACCAATTCGTAAAAGAAGCATTGATCCGAAAATTTGGCTTAGATTGGTACCAAGAATTGGAATTGGTAGCAGAGGAATGGAAAAAACAAGGGAATGGGTAAAGAAGTTCATCTCAATCGAGTATCTACCAAGTACCAAATTTTCCAAATTTCTTTTTCCTTTACCAAAACAAACAAATTATTCCCGTAGTGGCTTTTTTTGTCATTCACATAAAACTCATAGGGTGTCCAAACAGTAGCCATTAATTGATCTGCTTCTATTTTATAGTCCAATAATTTTTCTTGAAAAGTTATTTCATTTGGAATTTTTGAAATATTCTGTAAAAATTGTGCTACCGTTTCCGTTTGTATTTTGGTTTCGTTTTGCTTGGTAGAAATGGATTCTAATCGTGCATTGGAATGAAAAAATGCTTTTAATGCTGTCGTATCTTTTTGATGAAAAGCCATAAAAAAGTCATCTACCAAACCTTTAGGGGTACTATTTTGTGCCAACAAACCAAAGGGTAACCAAAGCAATAAATAAACAATCTTCATCTGAGTATTTTATAATTACTAAACCGTTTTCGTGCTTAAAATCATCACAAAATACGTATTTTTGCATCAAAATTTCACAAAATGAGCACACATATCTCCTCTGTTTTACAACAATTAGGCATTCAAGCAATCAATGCGGGTACTTCAACCGGAAGCACTTGGTTTCAAAGTAACGAATTAATCGATAGTTTTTCACCGGTCGATGGGAAAAAAATTGCTTCTGTACAAATTACTACCGAGGCAGATTACCAAAAAGTAATTGCTAGTGCCGAAGCAGCTTTTAAAACTTTCAGAACCATGCCTGCTCCAAAAAGAGGAGAATTGGTAAGACAATTTGGAGATAAATTAAGAACTTTAAAAGAACCTTTAGGACAGTTGGTTTCCTACGAAATGGGGAAATCTTTGCAAGAAGGCTTGGGTGAAGTACAAGAAATGATTGACATCTGCGATTTTGCTGTTGGTCTATCCAGACAATTGTATGGATTAACCATGCATTCTGAGCGTTTCGGACACAGGATGTATGAGCAGTATCATCCGTTAGGAATTGTTGGAATAATTTCTGCTTTTAACTTTCCGGTAGCTGTTTGGGCATGGAACACTTGTTTGGCATGGGTATGTGGTGATGTGTGCATTTGGAAGCCTTCTGAAAAAACACCATTGTGTGGTATTGCTTGCCAACACATTATTGCTGAGGTTTTAAAAGAAAATCAAATGCCCGAAGGAATTTCTTGTTTGATTAACGGAAATTACCAAGTAGGAGAATGGTTAACAAAAGATACTAGGGTACCACTAATTTCTGCAACAGGTTCTACCAGAATGGGAAAAATTGTAGCACAAACAGTAGCAGCCAGATTAGGGAAAAGCTTGTTGGAATTAGGCGGAAACAATGCCATTATTGTAACTCCGGATGCCGATTTAAAAATGACCGTGATTGGAGCAGTATTTGGAGCAGTAGGCACCGCTGGCCAACGTTGTACCTCTACCAGAAGGTTGATTATTCACGAAAGTATTTACGACAAAGTAAAAGATGCTTTGATAGCTGCCTACGGGCAACTGCGAATTGGAAATCCGTTAGAGGTTGCCAACCATGTTGGCCCGTTAATTGATACCGATGCTGTTGCTATGTACCAAAGTGCATTAGAACAAGTAGTAGCACAAGGAGGCAAAGTTTTGGTAGAAGGTGGTGTATTGAGTGGAGAAGGTTTTGAAAGCGGTTGCTATGTAAAACCTGCAATTGCTGAAGCTACCAATGACATGGCTATTGTACAACACGAAACCTTTGCTCCAATTTTATATTTAATCAAATATACCGGATCTGTAGAAAATGCCATTGCATTGCAAAATGGAGTAGCACAAGGGTTGTCAAGTGCTATTATGACAAATAATTTACGCGAAGCCGAGTTATTCCTATCTCATGCCGGTTCTGATTGTGGGATTGCCAATGTTAATATTGGAACCTCAGGTGCAGAAATTGGAGGAGCTTTTGGAGGAGAAAAAGAAACCGGTGGAGGAAGAGAATCAGGTTCAGATGCTTGGAAAGTGTATATGCGAAGACAAACCAATACCATTAATTATACAACAAGTTTGCCTTTGGCACAGGGAATTAAGTTTGATTTATAGAAGTATATTGATGTTTTAAAAACAAAAAAACCGCTTCCATAAGGATAGCGGTTTTTATTATGATTTTAGAGGAAGGATTATTTTTTGACAATCATAAACTCACTTCTTCTGTTTTGTGCATGTTCTTCTTCGGTGCAGTTTTCTTTGCAATCAACAATAGGTTCGGATTCTCCAAAGCCTTTACCGGAGATTCTTTCTTTTGCAATTCCTTTAGAGATAATGTAAGCCACGGTTGATTTGGCTCTTCTGTCGGATAGTCTTAGGTTGTAGGCATCGCTACCACGGTTATCGGTATGTGATTTGGCAAAGATGACCATGTTAGGATTGTCGTTCATTACTTTCACTAGTTTGTCTAACTCAGCAGCTCC
>JAGXRF010000061.1 GCA_018335925.1 Flavobacteriales bacterium | reverse complement strand
TATGACAGTTTTGTGGTAGGTTCAAGTGCAGTGCTTCGATTGAACTTTTGTGCTAAAAATCCGCCACTACGCCAAGCCGCAAACCGTTATGCGATATATTTCCAAAACTAAATCTTTAAACTATGTTCAATAGAAGTTGGAATCGAAATCATGAAGAATTTTGGAAAACTTCACTGGAATTAAATAGTGAAGGATTAAGCAATTTCCAATCGGAACTTCTGGACAAAATTAAAGAGCTTCTTAATTCAAATTCTATTAAATTTATTGAAAATAAATCTGAACATTACGATTTAGATAATAGTGACAGAATTGTAAAAATGGTAAACATAATTTTAAATGATTTTCCAGAATCTCAATTTTGGATCTATAATGATATGGCAGAATATGAATTAAATAAAATTCATCATATTTACGAAGAATGGGGATATTTAACTCCTGTTGAATTACAAGAATGGTATATTAAAAACGTTAGAGAAATTCTTAAAATCTAAAAATACATCGCACAACCAATACTCCACTTAATTCCACCATTAAACAAGCTCCAACAGAAATGTTGGAGCTTGTTTTTTATCCAAACTTTTTAAACAAACTGTCTAACGGGCTTTTGACTTTTTTGGGGTTAATTTGGGCACTTTGCAAATAAATCAAAGTGGTTTTAAGATCGGAATGGCCTAGTAAATTTTTTAAAGTTACTATATCCATTCCATCTTCTAACAAATGCGTTGCATACGAATGTCGCAAGGTGTGGGTATGTACATTTTTTTGAATGCCAGCTTTAGCACTTGCCTGTTTTATTACCCATTGCACACCTTTTTGAGAATATCTACCATCAAAATCACCTCCAGCTCTAAGTTGATAACCATAGGGCTGGCCATTAAAAATCCAATCTATCGGTTTTTCTTGTGCCAAATATTTTTTCAATCCTCTAATCAAATGTTTCGATAAGGGCACATAACGATCTTTTTTGCCTTTGCTTTGAACTACTCGCAATAACTTTCGATCAAAATCCAAATCCTGAATTCTAATATTTCGAACTTCTAAACAACGCAAACCACAACCATACAATAAACCAATTAAAATTCGATGTTTTAACAATTTACAATGGTGCAACATGCTCCAAACTTCTTGTTTTGACAAAATCACTTGTAATTTTTTTTCGTGCTTGATCACCGGAAACTTTAAATATTCATAAGAAATTCCTTCTGACTTTAACAAAAACCGCAAGCTGTAAACCGTATGTTTAAAATATGTTTGCGACGGGGTAACAGATCGATTTTGTAACAAAAACAAATAATCATGAACTTCGTCTGGAGTGACTTTGGTTGGAATTTTTCCGAAATGCAATGCCATAGCAGCTATGTGTCGGGAATACGCATTAAAGGTTGCCTGACTTCTTCCTAAAACTGATAAACTTCGCTGCAATCTGTGAAGCAATTCCTTAAACTCTGGTACTTTTCGCTCTGCTTGATGAATTAATTTCTTTTTTCTTACTGGCATGGTGTGATTAATATATGGGCTCATAGTTTGAATTTATAGTGGGAAAATAATCTAAATGAAATTGAAAGTTGAAAAAAGAAAACATTCCTTGCAATGGTTTTTGACCACTTTACAAACAACATTTGTGTACCTTTGTGGCATGAACAATAACGATATCTTTAAAAAGTTACGTGTAGCATTGCAACTTCGTGACGACCAAATAGTAGAAATTTTAGAATTGGTAGATTTTAGAATTTCCAAAGCCGAATTAGGTGCTTTTTTCCGAAATTCCGATCATCCGAATTACAAAGAGTGCGGTGACCAAATTCTGCGAAATTTTTTAAATGGCTTGGTACTATTTTTAAGAGGAACCAAAGAAAAGCCAAAAGTTCCCGGAGAAGTTTTGTTACAATTGAGTAAAGAATTAAAACCTATTGCAGAGAAAAAACCAATTGCTCCAAAAACAAACAGTGCTCCTAAAAAAGTATATTCCAAAAAGCCTACTCCAGTTGTAAGCAAAGTTGCCTATAAAAACGGGAAAAAGAAAAACGATTAAGGTTTGATGGCATGTATCATCCGATCGTTACCCTTTAAATCTTTGCGAAGTTGTATGTTTTGATACCCCATGTCTTGCAATAATGCAAGAGTTTCCTTGCCCAAATATTGATTTATTTCATAAAAAAGATGTCCGCCCGAACTTAAGGTATTCCAAGCTTTTTGGGCAATTACTCGATAAAATAGCAACGGATCCTCATCAGAAACAAACAATGCCAAGCCAGGTTCCTCTTGTAATACATGAGGCAATAAGGTAGCCTTTTCTAATTCTCTCACATAAGGAGGATTGGAAACAATAGCTTGCCAAGTTTTTTCAGAAATTTCTTCTTTTAAAATATCTTTCTGCCAAAAATCAACCAAAACTTGATGCGACTTAGCATTGTTTTTTGCAACTTCTAAAGCTCTTTCAGAAACGTCTATCGCACTAATTTTTGCATTAGGCAATTCTTTGGCCAAGGTAATGGCAATACATCCGGTTCCGGTTCCGATGTCTAAAATTTCTATTGATTCTGATTTAGGCAAAACTTCTAACATCCATTCTACCAATTCTTCCGTTTCTGAACGAGGAATCAAAGTGTTCGAATTCACCTGAAATGCCTCTCCAAAAAAATATTGTTTCCCAAAAAAGTATTGGATGGGTTTTCTTTCTTGTAAATGAATCAATAACTTCTCCCAAACGATACTATCTTCTGTAGATACTTCTTGTGTTTTTTGAAGAAAAAAAGCACTTCGTTTGCTTTGAGAAATTTCTTGCCAAGCCCACCAAAACATACCATACACTTCTTCTTCCTCTTTCCAAACTGGAAGTAAAATGTTTAAAAATTGTTCTAATAATGCTTGGTTGGTCATCAATGTTGGTTTTTGATTAAAACTTTAACAACATCCAAACCGGACATGAGGTATGGCCTGTACATCCCATGGGTGCATCAATATAGGTAAACCCAAATTTTTGATACATTTTTTGGGCATCTAACATATTGGGCATGGTTTCTAAATATACCTGTTGATAGCCTACTTTTTTGGCAAAATCCAAACAAGTTTGCATCATGACACTCCCCTGCCCTTTTCCTCTTGCAATGGGTAAAAAGTACATTTTTTGCAATTCGCAAATACCTTCCGGACCATTTTCTAATGGAGCAATACCTGCACCTCCTACCAATTGGTTTTGATATTCTACCACAAAATATTTTGCTTTTTCTGTTTGATAGGTTTCAAACATTTGATCCAACGAAACATCTTCATATGCCGTGCCTACTTTTGGCACATGATGTTCTACTAAAACCGAACGTATCACCGATGCAATTTGCTGATTGTCTTTTGGTTGAATTTCTCGTATTGTAAACATTTCCATTTGGCTAATTTAATGGTATTTTTGCAATGTGAAAAGCCATGAAAAATATATGCTTCGATGCCTTAGCTTGGCGTCAAATGGTTTGGGAAAAACCTACCCAAATCCGTTAGTTGGTAGCGTAGTGGTGTATGAAGATCAAATTATTGGAGAAGGTTGGCACCAAAAAGCAGGTACCCCTCATGCAGAGGTGCATGCCATCAACTCGGTGAAACAATCGGAATTGTTACAAAAATCAACCATTTACGTCAATTTAGAGCCATGTGCCCATTTTGGAAAAACGCCTCCTTGCTGTGACTTGATTTTACATCATCAAATTCCGCATATTGCGATTGCCAATGTAGACCCTTTTGATGCCGTTGCCGGAAAAAGTATTGAAAAATTAAAGGCTTCTGGTAAAAAAGTAGAAGTTGGGATTTTAGAAAAAGAAGGCAAATGGCTTAACCGAAGATTTTTTACATTTCATCAACAAAAAAGACCTTGGATTATTTTAAAATGGGCACAAACTGCAGATGGTTTTATTGCTCCGGAAATCCAAGAAAATAATACTCCTTTTTGGATTAGCAACGATTTTTCGCAACAAAGAGTCCACCAATGGCGAAGCGAAGAAATGGCCATTTTGGTAGGTACCCAAACCGTTTTGAAAGACAATCCAAGTTTGACCACCCGCTATTGGAAAGGAAATTCTCCCATACGATTGGTGATTGATTTGCATCATAAGATTCCTATAAAAAGGAAAATTTTTTCGGAAGAAGCACCAACTTATGTGTTTACTTACACTGAAAATAAATATTTACCAAAATGGGTAAACCAATTAATCATAAACCAAAACCAAGCTTTTTGGCCACAAGTGATGGATTACTTGTACCAATGCAACATCCAATCGTTGGTTGTAGAAGGTGGAACATACACCTTACAAAGTTTGATTAACGAGGGCTTATGGGATGAAGCAAGAATATTTACTGCTCCTAAAACACTGCAAAAAGGAATTATTGCTCCTATTTTGAAAGACAATAAAATGATTTTTGAAGAAAAAATCATACACGACCAATATACCCAATACCTGCGCTTAAAACATGAAGCAAATTATTTTTGATTTTGGAGATGTTTTTCTCGATTTGAACTACGAAAAAGCCAAAACTTCCTTTGCGGCTTTAGGTTTTACTGAATGGACAGAGGAAATGAAAGCCATCAACCAACAATACGAAAAAGGACTAGTTACCGAAAATTTTTTTCTAACCAACTTGCAACAATTATCCCAACCTGTTGCATTGGTGAATTTGGATGCCGTAAAAACAGCATGGAATAGTTTACTAGGACCGATACCTGAATATCGGATTGTTTTTTTAGAAGAATTGGTAAAAAAATATCCGGTATATCTTCTCAGCAATACCGATGCAACCCATATTCATCATGTAATGAGTACGTATCCTAAAAATTTGGTCGATAGATTTTTTGCTTGTTTTACCAAAGTTTTTTATTCCTTTGAAATGCACCAACGCAAACCAGATACTGAAATTTACCAAACCGTTTTACAACAAATAAATGCCCAATCCAACGAAACTTTGTTTGTGGATGACAAGTTAGAAAACATCCAAAGTGCCCAACAACTCGGAATACATACTTGGCATTTACAAGTGGGCAAAGAAGATGTGGTAGATTTGTTTCAAAAATTCCCGCAATTATGACATTTATTTTACTCAGTGTATTTTTTAATTCCATTTTGTTTGTGGTGCTCAAGTTGTTTGGAAAATACCAAATCAACACTTTTCATGCCTTAGTTGTGAATTATTTCACCGCTTTTTTGGTAGGAAATTTGATGGGTGGTTGGATGTATTTCCCTTCGGAAGTAATTCAAAAACCGTGGTTTGTTTCGAGCATTTTGTTGGGTAGCTTATTTATTAGTGTGTTTTATGTTACGGCAAAAACATCGCAAATAAACGGAATTGCAGTGGCTTCTGTTGCCTCAAAAATGTCGGTAGTTATTCCAATTTTATCTGGAGTAGTCTTATTTAGCGAAAATTTAGGCATCTTGGCTATCATTGGTATTTTGTTGGCATTGGCTGCGGTGTATTTAACCACCAAAAAAAATCAAGGAGCCTTACCGGTAAACAACCAATGGATGTATCCGGTTTTGGTTTTTGTGGGAGCCGGAATCATCGATTCTAGCCTAAAAATCATCCAACACCATTACGTAACCCCTGAGGAAGTGAGTATTTTTTCAATCAGTACTTTTTTGGTTGCCGGAATCACAGGACTAATTTTGGTTGCTGGACAAACTTTACAAGGAAAAGGAAGTTGGCATGGAAAAAGTATTTTAGGAGGAATCGTGTTGGGAATTCCGAATTACTTTTCGTTGTATTTTATGATAAAAATGTTGGAACATCCAACTTGGAAAAGTGCAACCATTTTTACCGTTCACAATGTGTGTATCGTGGCTTTTACCACATTGTTAGGTTTGCTTTTATTTAAAGAAAAACTAAACAAAGCCAACATCATTGGGTTGGTTTTGGCTATGATTTCATTGATTTTGGTGACCCAATAACATGGAAGATACCTTTCAAACCATAGCAGAAGCTACTCCCGAAGTGCTTTTTAAAGAAAAGCAGAGCAAGTTTTTTGGATATGCTTTTCCGGTACAATCTGAAGAGGAAGTGAAAGCATGTTTGGAAAAAATCAAAAAACAACATCCACAAGCCCGACATTGGTGTTATGCCTACCAAATTGGTTTTCCGAACATTAAATGGAGAGCCAATGACGATGGAGAGCCCAACCATACTGCTGGAACTCCGATACTAGGTCAAATTCAATCGTTTACACTCACCAATGTGTTGGTAATAGTGGTTCGTTACTTTGGAGGCATCAAACTTGGAGTGAGCGGACTCATTGGCAGTTATCGAACTGCTGCACAAATGACATTGCAAGAAGCAAGTATCATCAAAAAAGTTCTACAAGAACACATCCATTTACAATTCCCCTACCACTGCACCAATCAGGTGATGCGATGGCTTAAAGAGTTTGAAGCGGAAATATTACATCAAAATCAACAGGAAACATACTATATGCAAGTAGGTATCAAAAAAGCCGACTGGCCCAAGGCAGAAGCTAGCTTAAACCTATTGTATGAAGTTCGTTGGAAGTTAGATAATTGACTTTTTCATCACCAATTGTTAACAATTTGTATTTTCTCAACCCAAAATTTATGGTAACTTTACCCTCTCAATTGGTATAAAAAATTATGGGGAAAATTATTGCGATAGCCAACCAAAAAGGAGGCGTAGGAAAAACTACTACTTCGGTAAATTTAGCTGCAGCTTTAGGTGCTTTAGAAAAAAAAGTATTGTTGATTGATGCAGATCCTCAGGCTAATGCCAGTTCAGGTTTAGGCATTAATGTTGATGAAGTAGAAATTGGAACCTACCAAGTTATTGAACATAGCAATACTGTGCAAGAAGCTGTATTAACTTGTACTGCACCTAATGTAGATGTGGTTCCAGCTCATATTGATTTAGTAGCCATTGAAATTGAATTGGTAGATAAAGACAATCGCGAGTACATGTTATTTGATGCACTGAAAAATGTGCGAGATGACTACGATTTTATCTTGATTGATTGTGCACCATCGCTAGGTTTACTTACCATTAATGCGTTAAGTGCTGCAGATAGTGTATTAATACCAATCCAATGTGAGTATTTTGCTTTAGAAGGATTAGGTAAGTTATTGAACACCATTAAAAGTGTACAAAAAATCCACAATCCAAAATTAGATATTGAAGGAATGTTGCTTACCATGTACGATTCTCGCTTACGCTTGTCTAATCAAGTAGTGGAAGAAGTGCAAAAGCATTTCCAAGACATGGTTTTTGAAACCATCATCCAAAGAAATGTCAAATTAAGTGAAGCACCAAGCTTTGGAGAAAGCATCTTGAATTTTGATGCAACAAGCAAAGGAGCTACCAATTACTTGAGTTTGGCTACAGAAATTATCGAGAAAAACAAAGTAGATTCTACCAATTAAATCCCGATAGTTTCTATAAAATTTCCCTTTTTTTCGGAAGATTTCCTTAGATTTGAACTTTCTTTGCAAACCAAAGAAAATTTGGAATGATTTACCATTTTGCTCACCGTTACCAATAAAATTATATGGCACAAGCAACCAAAAAACAGGCTTTAGGAAGAGGATTATCTGCATTATTAAAAGATCCAAGCAACGATATCAAATCGGCTGAGGACAAAAACGCGGATAAAGTGGTTGGCAATATCATTGAAGTTGAATTAGCAGCCATTGAAATTAATCCATTTCAGCCAAGAACCCAATTTAATGAAGAAGCTTTAGAAGAATTAGCAACTTCCATCAAAGAATTAGGGGTGATTCAACCAATTACTGTAAGAAAAACAGGGTTTGACAAATACCAATTAATTTCTGGAGAAAGAAGATGGAGAGCTTCTAAACTTGCCGGATTAACCACCATTCCTGCCTACATCCGTTTGGCAAACGACCAAGAATCGCTGTTGATGGCATTGGTTGAAAACATCCAACGTAGTGATTTAGACCCTATCGAAGTTGCCTTATCTTACCAACGTTTGATGGATGAAATTCAACTAACCCAAGAGCAAGTAAGTGATAAAGTAGGCAAGAAAAGATCTACCATTACCAATTACTTAAGGTTATTAAAATTAGATCCTATTATTCAAACCGGAATTCGTGATGGATTTATCAGTATGGGGCACGGAAAGGCCATCATCAATATTGAAAATCAAGAAGTTCAGGCAGAAATTTATCAAAAAATTATTCGTGAAAACTTATCTGTTCGCGATACCGAGCAATTGGTAAAAGCCTACCAAGAAGGAATATCTAAAACTCCTGCCAAAAAAAGCATGGCCAAAATTCAACCTTTGAGCAAAGAGGAATTGGCAAAAATTGCTGCAAATCTTGGAGCAAAAGTACAAGTGAAAGTAGATGCCAATGGCAAAGGAGCTATTTCAATTCCATTCAAATCAAACGAAGAATTACAACAAATTTTATCCAAAATCGGAGGTTAGTGATTCGTGTTTTGTTCATATGGCTGGGGTGTTTAGGTTTTCTTTGGAGTCAAAACGATTTAAAGGTAAAACCCGCTGACTCTATCCAAATTAATTCAAAATCTGTTACCATCAATCCATTAGCTCCATCAAAAGCAGCATTTTATTCTGCCTTGGTTCCGGGTTTGGGACAAGCTTACAACAAAAGATATTGGAAAATTCCGATTGTGTATGGAGCCATTGGAACAGGTGTGGGAATTTACGTTTGGAACGACCAACGTTATGACCGATATCGTTCTGCATACAAACAAAGATTGGAAGGACAACCAGATGAATTCTTAGGCATTTATTCTGACCAAATTTTAATCAATGCCCAACGTCAATTTCAACGAAACAGAGATTTGGCATTAATTGCAACCATTGGTTTGTATGTGTTAAACATTGTAGATGCCAATGTAGATGCCCATTTAAAACAATTCAACGTAGATCAAAACTTAAGTTTACGACCGGATATCCTGTGGAATCCTATCGATTTACAACCGCAAATAGGCATTACACTTACTTGGAATTTGGAAAAGAAACGTAACATAACCGAAATAAAATAGTCCAATAAATACCACCAAAAAATACACACCATGAAAATTGCATTACTAGGCTACGGAAAAATGGGAAAAGTAATTGAAGATATTGCTGCCAAAAGAGGTCATGAAATTGTGCTTCGAAAAGGGAGTCAAGATAGTTTTGACGGTTTGGAGCAAGCAGACATTGCCATTGAATTTAGTGTTCCGGATGGAGCTGTAAACAACATTTCGTATGCTTTAAAGCAAGGGATTCCGGTAGTAGCCGGAACCACCGGATGGTTACATGATTATGACAAAATGGTGCAGTTGTGTGAAGAAAACCACACCGGATTTATATATGGCTCTAATTTTAGTTTGGGGGTAAACATCTTTTTTGAGTTGAATAAATATTTGGCCAAGTTGATGTCAAAATTCCCATCCTATCAATGTGAATTAGAAGAAATTCATCATACCCAAAAATTAGATGCACCAAGTGGTACTGCCATAAGTTTGGCAAATGGCATTGTAAACATTCATCCTACTTATAAGCGTTGGAACATGGACAAACTTTCGGAAAGCGATTTAAAAATTGTTGCCAAAAGAGAAGACCAAGTACCAGGAACACATAGTATTTTTTACCACTCGGAAGTAGATACCATCGAAATCAAGCACACTGCCCACAATCGAGAAGGTTTTGCTTTAGGTGCTGTAATGGCAGCAGAATGGTTGATTGGCAAAAAAGGAGTATACACCATGCAGGATGTATTTTTTGGAGAAGAATAATAAAAAATTAAAACCTAATTAACGGATACCTCATGACATTATTTGGTTGGTTTATCGCATTTTTAGCAGTGCAATTGGTGCACTTTTTTGGAACTTGGAAATTATATGAAAAGGCTGGAAGAAAAAGCTGGGAAGCAGGAATTCCAATTTACAATGCCATAGTGTTATTAAAAATCACCCAACGTCCGTGGTGGTGGGTATTGTTGTTGGTTATCCCGGTAATCAACAATTTGATGTTTGTAGTTTTATGGTTACAAACTTTAAGAGCTTTTGGAAGAGACAATAGCAAAGAAAGTTGGTTAACGGTGGTCACTCTAGGTTTTTACTTGTACTATTTAAATTATGTTGCTGAAGTAACTTATCAACCCGAAAATCCGGAAGATGCCAAACAACAGAAAGATACTTTTTATGGTTCTGTTGTATTTGCAGTTATTATTGCAACCATCATTCACACCTATGTATTGCAACCTTTTACCATTCCAACTTCTTCATTAGAAAAGTCGTTGTTAATTGGAGATTTTTTATTTGTAAGCAAAGTAAATTACGGACCTCGTACTCCTACTACCCCATTTGCAGTACCAATGGTACACGATTCAATTCCGTTGATTAGAACCAAATCCTATTTAAGTTATCCGCAATTACCTTCCTTCCGTTTACCGGGATTTGAAAAAATCAAACACAACGACATCGTAGTGTTTAACTGGCCTCAAGATACTGTTTATCAGTTTTTTGACAAATCAGGCAGAAGAGCTGATAAACCTTTAGACAAGAAATCGAATTATGTAAAAAGGTGCGTTGGATTGCCTGGAGACTCTATCAAAATTGTAAATGGAGTGTTTTATAGTAACGGAAAGCCTTTGGCTATGCACGATCGACAAAAAATACAATATCGTTACATTGTGCAAACCAAAACCTACTTTAACCCAGATTATTTATTAGAAGATTTAGACATCAACATTGTAGATGTTTCTGTTCAAAATAACGAAGGTACCTTGTATATTTTTCATGCCTTGACTAATGAAATGGTGGAGCGTTTGAAAAACAATGAAAATGTGGTTAAAATAGACAGATATACTTACGAACCAAGTAAAGATTTGTTCCCACATAATAAATTACAAACGGTAGACGATATGGAATCTATTTGGATTCCGAAAAAAGGTGCCACAGTAGCTTTGAATAAAGAAAACTTGCCCTTGTACCAAGCCATAATCAAGGATTATGAAAAACACGATTTAGAAGTAAATGGAGATGTGATTAAAATTGACGGACAAGTTGCCAACCAATACACCTTTGCCATGGATTATTATTGGATGATGGGTGACAACAGACATAATTCAGAAGACAGTCGTTTTTGGGGATTTGTACCGGAAGACCACATCATTGGTAAACCTGTATTTATTTGGTTTAGCATCAAAAACATGATGAATGGCTTTAAAAATTGGAGCATCAGAACCGATAGGTTATTTACAACAGTTCACGGAAGCGGTGAACCAGTATCGTACTTTAAATACTTTTTAGGCTTGTTGGCAATTTACTTTGGTTGGGATTTTTACCGAAAGAGAAAAAAGAAAGCAGCAGAAAATTTATAATATTTATCTTTAAAAACTTTGTGAAACTTTGAGATTCTTGGTGGTTCTTTGTGATATAACTATTACACAAAGCTTCTCAAAGAAGTCACAAAAAACACAAAGAAATTAAAAATAAAAGAGCTAATGTCTGAAAACGAAATATCTCATACGATAATTGGTTGTGCAATTGAAGTACATAAACAGCTTGGTCCGGGTTTATTGGAATCTGCTCATCAAGAATGTTTATATTATGAGCTAGTTAATAAAGGACTTAAAGTTGAAAAAGAAAAAGCCTTACCAATTGTTTATAAAGAGGTAAAGTTAGATCATGGTTATCGAATTGATCTACTGGTAGAGAATAAAGTTGTCATAGAGTTAAAAACTGTTGAAGATTTTACAGAAGTGCATACAGCACAAGTTTTGACATACTTAAAATTAGGTCAATATAAACTTTGTTTGCTATTAAACTTTCATGTTTCCACTTTAAAAGAAGGAATTAAAAGGATTATTTTGTAAAATTTAGAACATCTTTTAAATTTAAAATTAAGCCTATTGTGAATTTTCTATTTTATAAAAATTTAAAGAAATGAAATCATTAGTATATCCGGGTTATTTTCCAAGCATTCACCAATTGGCTGTGATGGTGCAATGTGAAGAACTTTGGTTTGAAATGGACGATCATTTTCAAAAGCAAACCAATCGCAACCGGATGTATATTTACAGCCCAAATGGCACACAATTGCTTCAAATTCCAGTTAAGCACAACAAAGGAATCCACCAAAAAACAAGAGATGTAAAAATCGAGTATAGTTTTAACTGGCAAAAACAACATTGGAAATCCTTGGAAGCTGCCTATCGCTCCTCCCCTTTTTTTGAGTATTTTGAAGACGATTTGGCTTCAATTTATACCAAACAATATCCTTTTTTAATGGATTTAAACTTGGAAATTTGGGAGATGTTACAATCGTTGATGGGATACCACAAAACACCTCAAAAAACCACTGAATATTTCCATACACCTAATGAAGAAATTACCGATTTCAGGTATTTAATTGATGGAAAAAAACATGCTTTTAACAATACACATTACCACCAAGTTTTTGATGAAAAACATGGATTTATTCCGAATTTAAGTATTTTAGATTTGCTTTTTAACGAAGGAAGATACAGTTTGAATTACTTAAAAGAACAAGTGATTTAATTCAAATTTCAATTTGAATATTTACTTTACCTCCTAAGCCAATCTCTACAATTTCGTACAATGTTTTTAAAGTTAAGTTACTTCCATTGTTTTCAATTCTAGATATAAACTCTCTTTTCTTGTCAATTATTTCCCCTAATTCGCTTTGCGTCATTTGTTTTTTCTCCCTAGCTTTTTTAAGTTCCAATCCAATCTTAAACCCTTGAAAATCCCTCTCTAAAGCATCTCTTCTAGGAGTCCCTTGTGTACCATAAACATCGTCTTTTATGTCTTTCCAACTCTTTGTATTCATTTGTGTTTAATATTTTTTTATTGATTTTATTTATTTGATATTTCCTTTTCTTTGTAGTAATCTAGCATAAGTTGCAATGCTCTATTTATTTCATTAACTGGTGTTTTTTGAGTTTTTTTCTGAAATACATTGAGTGAAATCACTAACTGATTGTTATCAAAAAAACAAAATACTCTCCAAATGTTTGATGCTAATTGAATACGAGCCTCATATAAACCATTGGTTCCTTCAATATGCTTCAAATGGTTGGAAGGTACCCTCTCCAAAGTTTCAATTGCTTCAATTATTTTGAATATTTTATCTTGAACTTTTGGTTGTTGACTTTTAAGAAAATCTTCGAAATAGTTTTTGTATGCGACAACTTCTCTTACTTTCATAAAACAAATGTAACTTTAAAGTTACAATTATACAAGAGATTCCATGAGAAAATTTACCAAAAGTGCAATTTGACTTCACATTAAGTAACAAAAAAGCCTTCAATTTTGCTACTTTTGTAAAAAATACATTGCCTTGATTTTAGAAAAGCTTTCCCTGATTCATTACAAATCTTTCGAGGAAAAACAATTTACTTTTGATGCCAAAATAAACTGCTTGGTTGGTGCTAATGGCATTGGAAAAACCAATGTATTAGATGCTATTTATCATTTGGCATACGGCAAAAGTTATTTTAATCCGCAAAGCTTACAAAACATCCAACACGGAAAAGAGTTTTTTGTAATTGATGGCATTTTTCAAAGAGACCACAGAACAGAAAACATTGTTTGTTCTTTAAAAAAAGGACAAAAAAAAATCATCAAACGCAATGGTAAAATCTACGATAAATTTTCAGAACATTTAGGCTTTTTGCCATTGGTCATGATTTCTCCTATGGACCAAGATTTGATTTCGGAAGGAAGTGAAACCAGAAGAAAATTTTTAGATTTGGTCATTTCCAACACCGATTCGGTGTACTTACATCAATTAATACAATACCAAAAAGTGTTAAGCCAACGCAATGCTTTATTAAAATTTTTCGCTCTCAACCGAACGTTTGATGCCACTACTTTAGAAATTTACAATGCACAACTTAGCGAGTTGGGAGTGCCAATTTTTCAAAAAAGAAAGGAGTTTGTGCAAATACTCACTCCAATATTTTTAGATTTTTATTATCATATTGCTCCAAACAAAGAACAAGTGAGTTTAGAATATGTTTCCGACTTAAATGAAAATTCTATCGAAACTTTGTTAGAAGAAAGTTTACCAAAAGACAAATTGTTGCAATACACCAGTAAAGGAATTCATAAAGATGATTTAGAGTTTTTAATTGAAGGACATCCATTGAAAAAATTCGGTTCGCAAGGACAACAGAAAACCTTTTTAATTGCTTTAAAACTAGCTCAATTTTCCTTTTTAAAAAAAGAATGTCAACACCTTCCTATATTATTGTTTGACGATATTTTTGATAAATTAGATGCCGAGAGAGTACAAACCATTTTAGATTTGGTAAATCAAGATACTTTCGGACAGTTATTTATTTCAGATACCCATCCGGAACGAACAGAAGAAATTGTAAAAAAAACCAGACAATCTTATCAAATGATTGCCTTAAATAAATCGTAATATGTTAGCCAAAAGCTCTTTTGAATTTTTAAGTGCATTGGAACAAAACAACCATCGGGATTGGTTCCAGCAGCATGCCAAAGATTATGATGCCTATAAAAAAGACTACCATCAAATGATTGGTGCTTTATTGGAAATTCTCAAAAATTGGGATGCAGATTTGACAAACTTAGAGGTGAAGAATTGTACATTTCGAATCAACAGAGACATCAGGTTTTCCAAAGATAAGAGTCCGTATAAAACCCACATGAGCATGTGGTTTAGCAAAAATAAATTACAAAAAAATGCCCCCGGCTATTATTTACATCTACACCCAAAAGGAAGTTTTGTTGCAGGTGGTTTGTGGTGTCCAGAGGCTACTGACCTGCATTTGATCAGAAAAGAATTGGCCTTTTTTTACGAAGATTTAGACCAAATTGTTTCCGACAAGCACTTTAAAAAATATTATAACGGCTTAGACCAAGATCCGACCAATATGTTGAAGACCAGTCCGAAAAACTTTGAAAAAGACCATCCGGCTTCGCATTGGTTAAAATACAAAAGTTTTACCGCTTCGCATTATTTTGATTTAGCAGAAGCCTTTCATCCATACTTTGCACAACAGGTAGCAGAAAAAATGAAACCTTTAAAACCTTTGAACGACTTTTTAGTTAGAGCCCTTACCGAAAACGAATAAACATGCCTACTTTTTACAATATCTCTTTAAAAAACTACAATACTTTTGGGATTGATGCCAAAGCAAAAACCCTGATAGAAGTTACTTCAGAACAAGAATTAATGCAACATTTAAAAGCCTTACAAGGCCAATCTAAATTTATTTTAGGAGGCGGAAGTAACATGCTTTTACAAAGAGATATTGAAGAAACTGTTTTGCATATCCACCTCAAAGGAAAGGAAATTATTAAAGAAGAAAACCAACAAGTATTGGTGAGAGGGATGGCTGGTGAAAACTGGCACGAGTTTGTACTTTGGACTTTGCAACATGATTTGGGAGGATTAGAAAATTTATCCTTAATTCCGGGAAATGTAGGAACTACTCCAGTACAAAACATAGGAGCATATGGAGTTGAAATCAAAGACCGTATGGTAAGTTGTGATGCCATTCATAAGGAAACTTTAGAAAAAGTAACCTTTAGCAATCATGATTGTGCATTTGGTTATAGAGAAAGTATTTTTAAGCATGCCGTTAAAGATCAATACATCATTACTTCGGTTACCTTTTTGTTAGACAAAGCTCCACATACCTTACATACTTCGTATGGAGCAATTAGTCAGGAATTAGAAGTGATGGGTATACCTCAACCTAGCATTCAAGATGTAAGTAAAGCAGTAATTCGCATTCGCGAAAGCAAATTACCAAACCCAAAAGAGTTAGGCAATAGTGGTAGCTTTTTCAAAAATCCGATTGTGGATAAATCTATTGCAGAAAACTTGCTAAAAACCTATCCGGAAATGCCACATTATACGGTGAATGAACATCAAACCAAAGTCCCTGCTGGCTGGTTAATTGAGCAAGCAGGCTTTAAAGGAAAACGCATTGGCAATGCAGGAATGCATGCCAAACAGGCATTGGTGTTGGTGAATTACGGAGAAGCTACTGGTGCCGAATTATGGGAAGTAGCTCAAATGGTACAAAACGAGGTTTTGTCAAAATTCGGAATTGCCTTAGAGCCTGAAGTTAATGTGATTTCGTAAAATTAGTCTTTGCGAAATCCGAATTCAGCTTATAAGTTGTATTGTTAGAATTAGGTACTTGCTTACCAAACTCTTTTCCCATCATCCACTTTTTGTTGTGGTTGCAATAAAATAACACTGCCATTATCTTGTACCAAGCCCAACACCAAACACTCGCTGATAAAATTTGCGATTTGTTTGGGTGGAAAGTTTACCACAGCAATTACTTGTTGGTGGATTAAACTTTCAGGGGTATAATAATCTGTAATCTGTGCAGAAGATTTTTTGATTCCAAGTGAACCAAAGTCAATGATAAGTTGGTATGCGGGTTTTTTGGCTTTCGGAAATTCTTTCACTTCCAAAATGGTTCCTACCCGCATATCAACTTTTTCAAAATCTTCCCACGAAAGCATGTTAGATAAATTTTGGATATTTGTTTGGATTGCTTTCATGCATGATTTCATAAATTTTCTCCACCATATCTTCTACAGAAGGTTTAGAAAAGTAATCTCCATCTGTACCATAAGCAGGTCGGTGTGCATTAGCAGATAAGGTTTGCGGTTTGCTATCTAAATAAGCATAGCCATTTTGATCTTCCACAATTTGTTGTAAAAGGTATGCCGAAGCTCCGCCAGGCACATCTTCATCAATTACCAACAATCGATTGGTTTTTTGTACGCTCTTTACACAATCGTGCCCCAAATCAAAAGGCAGTAAACTTTGTGCATCAATAATTTCGCAATCAATGTTTAAAGCTTGCAATTCTTGTGCTGCTTGTTCTACCAAACGAAGCGTAGAACCATAAGAAACTAAAGTAATATCTGTACCCGCTTTAATGGTTTCCACCACTCCAATTGGCGTTTTGATTTCTGACAAATTGGTTGGCATTTTTTCTTTTAAACGGTATCCGTTCAAACATTCTACCAACAAAGCGGGCTCGTCTGACTCTAACAAGGTGTTGTAAAAACCTGCTGCTTTGGTCATGTTTCTTGGCACCAACACATGAATGCCACGCAAGGCATGTATAATCATTCCCATTGGGGAACCAGAATGCCAAATACCTTCTAATCGGTGTCCACGTGTTCTTATGATCACAGGTGCTTTTTGCTTGCCATGGGTTCGATATTGCAAGGTTGCCAAATCGTCACTCATAATTTGCAATGCATACAACAAATAGTCTAAATACTGAATCTCTGCAATTGGTCGCAATCCACGCATGGCCATTCCGATACCTTGACCTAATATGGTAGCTTCTCTAATTCCGGCATCACTTACTCTTAATTCGCCATATTTTTCTTGCAATCCTTCTAATCCTTGGTTTACATCTCCAATATTTCCGGAGTCTTCCCCAAAAATCAACACCTCTGGATGATTGCCTAATATCTGATCAAAATTATCTCTCAACACCAATCTGCCATCTACTTGCGTGGCTTCTTCTGCATAAACTGGTAAAACCTCTTTAATATTGGTGGCTTTTTGAGCAGATTCTGATAACAAGTGTGCACTGTACTTTGGCTGAATTTTTTCCTTATAGTCGCTTATCCACTTGGATAGCATTCCTGCTTGCTGGGAACCAATCAATTGTCTGACGGCTTTTCGGGCAGTAGATAAAATATCTTTTCTGTTTGGTTCTTTGATGCTTTTCAACTCATTTACCATTGGTTGGATAAATACTCCATTCGGATGGTTGCTTATGAAATTGGAAAGCAAAGAAACCAATTCACTTTGTTCTTCTTTAATTGGTTGGATGTATTGGCTCCATGCAGTTTTTTTGGCTTCCAATACTTCTGTTTTTGCAGCTGCCTCTAATTCTGTTAACTCAGTTTCGTTGGCAATTCCTTGGACTAACATCCAATTTCTCATTTGGGCAATGCCATCCCAAATTTGTTCCCACTCTAATCGCTCTTTGCTTTTGTAGCGTTCATGCGAACCTGAAGTAGAATGTCCTTGAGGCTGGGTTAATTCTTGTACGTGAATTAATACCGGAACATGTTGTTCTCTGGCAATTTTTGCTGCTTGTTGGTAGGTTTGTATCAAGGCAGGATAATCCCAACCTTTTACAGTAAAAATTTCGTAACCGTTTTGATTTTCGGTACGTTGAAAACCTTTTAATATTTCAGAGATACTCTCTTTAGTGGTTTGGTATTTGGCATGTACCGAAATTCCGTATTCATCGTCCCAAACACTCATAACCATAGGTACTTGTAACACTCCAGCTGCATTGATGGTTTCAAAAAACAAACCTTCGGAGGTACTTGCATTTCCTATGGTACCCCAAGCAACTTCATTTCCTTGGTTAGAAAACAAATTGTTTTTTGGCAACGCTTCTACATTTCTGTAAATTTTTGATGCTTGTGCCAAACCTAACAAACGAGGCATTTGCCCGGCTGTTGGAGAAATATCGGAGCTTGAATTTTTTTGGTCTTTTAAGGATTTCCATTGTCCGTTAACATCCAAACTAGGTGTGGCAAAATGTCCTCCCATTTGTCTACCAGCCGACATTGGTTCTAAGTCTGCATCAGGGTGACCGTACAAACCTGCAAAAAATTGTACCGGATTTAACGCACCAATAGCCATCATAAAGGTTTGGTCGCGGTAATATCCTGAACGAAAATCTCCATTTTCAAAAGCTTTTGCCATTGCTAATTGCGGAATTTCTTTTCCATCTCCAAAAATTCCGAATTTTGCTTTACCAGTCAATACTTCTTTTCTGCCTAATAAAGAGCATTCTCTGGAGGTAATAGCTATTTTATAATCGTTTAAAACTTCTGTTTTAAAATCTTCGAATGTTAAATCTTTTTGCTTGGTTTTTGCATCCATACCTGCGAAATTTTGTCAAGAAACAAATGTAGAAAAAAATTAGGATATCTTAAAATTATGTCGATTTTTGTTGATAAAAATGTATTTTGAATGCTTGATTAGGTTTTTTTGTTGTGAATTATACAATAAAAACGACTCTAAAACCACTTTCTAGTAAATAAACTGGTCAATCTGCTTGGTTCTAAAGTAACTACAAATCGAATTTTTTCGGCATATTTTCCTCTATTCCATTCCCATCCGTTATTAGAGTATAAGGGAAAATACAATTCAAAATAATCGGGTAAAAAGTTCAATCTAATACCACAATCATATTGAAAAACCGCATTGCTGTTATGATTTTTTAAAAATCCAATATCCCCATAAGCTTCCACCCAATTCCAAATAGAATAACTTACGTTTAAGGTACTAATCCATTGGTTGGCATATCTTACGGGTAAAACAGATTTAAACCCACCTTCTGCCATCACAAACTGTTGGCTCCAAAAACCACTAGTTTCCGATACTCCTAAAAAGTTGTAATCAAATAAATAATCTGTCGGACGATCTAAACCAAAGCTAAAAAATTCAGAAGTGGTATTTCTGTACAAAAAAGTACCTGCATAGGCTCTTACTGAAAGTAAACGGTTGTCAGGGAATAATTTTCGGTATTCAAACTCGGTACTTACTTTGCCAAAAATATTTCCTAATTGAAGATCTACATTAAATCCTTTGTGATGAATTAATTCTGATTTAATATTGTTATAGCGAACATTTAATAATGAGTAATTGACAGTTGATTCGGTTACATTTACAAATTCTGAAGGTTCTCTGTTAATCAATACATATCTAGCTAAAATTCGTTGGCTGTGGTTGCTTCTAAAATCCTCTGGTCTCCACCTAAAAACAATACTTGGGGTAAAACGGTAAAATTTAGCATCAGGAGCAAAATTGGAAATCTTACCTCCCATGTATAAAGATGTATTGAACCAATTACTTTCACGCTCAATTTCATTTAATTCCATGCCAAAACTTCCGTTTAAGTCTCTGGTTCCCAATGCATATTCCGGATTCAAAGTAAATCGAAATGCTTTATCTAAAAAAGTTCGGTTGTGAATTCGAAGCCCTAACATTGCACCATTGTAAATATTGTAAGAAAATGTTGGAATGTACAGTAATTGGTTGTTATACGGATTTTCGATATCTCTAAATAGATTCACTTTTAAAGGCCTGTTTTTGAATAAAAATCCATTAGTAGCTTTCCAATTGTTTCGCAAATTATATTCCGGCACTTCATTTTCGTAGTTCAAAACTATTTTATCAATCGATTGGTTTGGGAATTTAACTACGGTATCTCTTTGAAATCTAATCCATTGTTTGGATTGAATGCTGTCGTTTTTTAAGGTGTAAATAGGAACCGGAACTTTGGACTTGGTTTTATTTTTTAGCAATAAGTAAATAGAATCGTTTTTCTTTTCTAAAGTTTGAATTTTAAAATCAATCCAATCTCTGGAATGGATAATGGTTTGAAAATACCAATCTAAATTTTCCGATGTTTTGGATCGAAGTATTTCTTCAAAGTGTTGCTCAGTAACTTTTTGTTTGCTTCCTTTTGCGTAAAAGTTTTGCACAGATGATCCAACTTTTTCCTCCTTTAAATAATCATCTATATATTTTAAACTTAACCCAGCTCGGTATTTTCCGGCTATTTGTTCATTAAATTTAAGCAAAGTTTCTTTGGAATCTCCAATCGCTTGGTCTAAATTTTTTCGAGCCATTAACAAATAGTAATAGCTGTATTGTTGGTTAAATTTCAACTTAGTTAAATAATACCCTTTCAATAATTTTAAATTGGATACATTGCCTAACATTTTCTCATCCGGATAATATTTCTCAATGTAATCCATCATCACGTACACCTGAATGGCATCGTAAATCCAATTGTACTTACGTTGGTCTAATTGCAATGAATTTTTTAAGTAGGTATTTAAAAAAGTTTTTAAAAATTTAATTTCAAATACAAAATCGTCAGCAAACGGGCTAATAAAACTTGGTAATTGGTTTAAGCCGTAAAAAGGATTTTTATCATAATCCTGTTGGGTTACCAAAATTTTTGGATGCGGATATTTCCCAATCACACTATCTGTATAATGCACAATCCGGTCAATGATCAACGCTTTTTGAATGGCATTTAATTTTTTGTCTTGGATATTGTAAGCGACTTCTAATTTTTGATTTTTGTGAGAGGAAAATACAGCTTTTTTGGTGAAAAACATTTGGATATCTCTCTTGTTTTTTCCAACGAGTTTTTTAACAGCATAACTTTCTTCAAAGGTTTGCTCGGTTACTTGCATATCACTTGTAAAATGATAATTACTCGGATAAACCACTTTGACTTCTGAGGTAAATGGCTCTGCTGCATTATCGTCAATATTCAAATGACTATATTTTACTTGATCTTTTTCTGAGAAAAATGCTGGAGTGATAAAGCTATTTCGATAGGCAAAAAAATCAGGAGCATTTTGTCCAAATCCGGTAAATTTAGTTTTGGGTAAAATAATATTATACTGCAACAGGATGGTTGCTTTTTCTCCCGGAGCCAAAGGTTTGTTTAATGTGATTTCAACAATGTCTACTTGATTGGGCAATCTGCACCAAGTAATTTCTTGCTCCTTTATTTCTAGTGATTTTAAAGAAGTAAATCCTTTTTCGCTGTTTTTAGAAAGATGAAAATTTCGAATAAATTCATCTGAAAATCTTTTGGCTAACGGAGTATCTTTTCCCGAAAAAGAATGGTTCCAGTCGTTTAGGTAAATTTTCAATATGGGTTGTTGGATTTGATTTTCAATTAAAATTTTTTGTTCCACCAACATTCGGTTTTTGTCAGGCTGAAAAGTAGCAAACACTTGCATGGAAGTTTGTCCATACAACTTTATCACGGTTACACAAAATAACCCCAATATGTAGAGTATTCTTTTCAATTATTGCTTTACAAATTTTAATGCAGTTCCTCCTAAAGTTTTGTTTTTAATCCAATAAACTCCAGTAGGCCAATGTTCCACCCAAACTTTGGTGAAATTACCCGAAGGTACATAAATACCTTCCATCTTTTGCCCTTGTAGGTTATAAATTTCTAATTCTTGATAAGAGTCTTCTTCCATTGAAATTTCAAGCCATTGATTAGAAGGGTTTTGAAGAATAGTTCCCCAATTTTTTGAAGTGATTTTTGGAGATATATTTTTTAATGTTTTGTTGGATTGTAATTGCATTACTACTGGTAAATGATCACTCATGTTAAACAACAATTGTCGGGTTGCTAAACTAAAAGTGCCTGTGCAGTTGGTATTGTTGATGCTTAAGTCGAAACAATTTCCATTATTCCCATAAGCTTGGTAAGTTCCCGGAACGTATTGCAATTTTGGATTGGTAAGCATGTTTTGTTTGATTAAAATAAAGTCAAAACGATCATCTAAACCACCGGTGGCATAACTATTTCCCCAACCAGGTACAGTTGCAGCTCTGGTAGATTGGGTATGTACCCATGCAAAATTGGCATTGTTACTCCATGAGCCAGATGCATTAATAGGATCTACCAATACATGTGTGTTGTTTGTATTGAGCAAAGCTTGGTATGCAGGCTCCGAAGCGGTATACAAATTCAAATCACCTGCAAACAATACAAAATCATTGGCAGGTACTCCGGCCAATGCATTTAAAAAAACATTTACCATTTGAAGTCTAATTTGCTGATTGGTAGTTCCTGTACTAGACTTTAAATGCGTAACAAATACATGTAAATTGATCGGGTCGGTGTCGTAATCTGCTGTTTTTAAAGCCAACACATAGTGATTGATATCCCGAACAGTAGTTGGATATAAAGTTTCGAATATCAATTCAAACTTATCCGAGTTGTAATACAACATTTGTTGTAATGGATCATTTGCAGATTGATTGGGATAATAAGTAGCTGCTTCGAAGGCAGGATTTAAAGGTTTTAACGACTGATTTAGCAACAAATTGGAACCATTGGCATCGTCCAATTCATTTACCATAAAAATATCTGGTGTGTATTCTTGTAAAATATTTCGCAAGGTAATTTCTCGATTGGCAGGTGGGCTACTCGGAAATCGCAAGATGTTGTACACCATGGTTTTGATTTCGATTTGGCTCCACGAAAATGGGGAAAACAAACCAAAACCAAAAATAACAACGTAAGAAATTAATTTTTTGTTCATAGCAATTTTATTAAAAACAAATTTCTTAGAAGTTTGGAGACAAGTTGTATTTTTTGTAAAAACTGTTCAAATGTTCTACTACTTCATCTGCAGTATCTACAATTTTAAACAGATTCATATCTCCTGGACTAATTTTTTGGTATTTTTCTAATAACACATTTTCAATCCATTCCATCAATCCTCCCCAAAAACTAGAACCTACCAAAATAATAGGAAATCTACCAATCTTTTTGGTTTGAATCAGGGTAATTGCTTCAAACAACTCGTCTAAAGTTCCAAAACCTCCGGGCATTACTACAAATCCTTGTGAATACTTTACAAACATTACCTTTCTTACAAAAAAGTAATCGAATTGTAAGTTTTTGTCATTATCAATGTAAGGATTAAAGTGTTGTTCAAAAGGCAATTCGATATTCAGTCCTACCGAAGTTCCTCCGCCTCTGTGTGCTCCCTTATTACCTGCTTCCATAATTCCAGGGCCACCACCAGTAATTACTCCGTAACCGGCTTTGCTAATTTTATAAGCAATTTCTTCTGCCAATAAATAATATTCGTGGTCTGGTTTGGTTCGGGCAGACCCGAAAATAGAAACACAAGGCCCTATTCTACCCATGGTTTCAAAACCATTTACAAACTCTGACATGATTTTAAAAATTGCCCAAGAGTCGTTAGTTCTTATCTCGTTCCAAGTTTTTTGTTGAAACTTTGATTGAATTCTGTGGTCTTCGTTTTCGTATTCGTTCATAGACATATGGTTATTTTTTAATGGTTCAATTCTTTTTTTAAATAGGGAGCAGTAATGCTTCCTTTTGCTTTACATACCTCTTCCGGAGTTCCAGATGCTACAATTTCTCCACCATATTTTCCACCTTCAGGGCCAATATCAATAATGTAATCTGCTAACTTGATTACATCTAAATTGTGCTCAATAATTAAAACGGTATTTCCTTTTACCACCAACTTTTCAATCACTTCCATCAATACACGTACATCTTCAAAATGCAATCCGGTAGTAGGTTCGTCTAAAATATAAAAAGTGTTTCCGGTATCTTTTTTAGAAAGTTCCGATGCTAATTTGATGCGTTGTGCTTCTCCACCAGATAGAGTGGTACTTTGTTGCCCTAAAGTTAAATACCCCAAACCAACCTCTTGGATGGTTTTTATTTTTCGATGAATTTTCGGGATATTTTCAAAAAACACCACAGCATCATCAATAGTCATGTCTAAAATATCTGAAATAGATTTTCCTTTGTATCTAATTTCTAGAGTTTCTCTGTTAAAGCGTTTTCCCATGCAAGTTTCGCAAGTTACATACACATCGGGTAAAAAATTCATTTCTATTTTTTTGATGCCCGATCCTTCGCAGGTTTCACATCTCCCACCAGAAACATTAAAACTAAATCTACCTGGTTTATATCCACGAATCATAGCCTCAGGAGTTTTGGTAAATAAGTTTCTGATTTCTGAAAAAACTTCGGTGTAGGTTGCCGGATTGCTTCTTGGGCTTCTTCCTATCGGACTTTGGTCAATGTCAATCACCTTGTCCAAGTGTTCCAAACCTTTGATCGAGTCATATGGTAGAGGTTCTTTTACTGCGTGATAAAAGTGTTGGTTTAAAATTGGATAAAGCGTTTCGTTGATTAATGTCGATTTTCCGCTCCCAGAAACTCCAGTCACGCAAATCAGTGTTCCTAACGGAAATGTTGCATTTACATTTTTTAAATTGTTCCCTTTGGCTCCGTTTAAAACCAATTGTTTGCCATTTCCTTTTCTTCTGGTTTTTGGCACCGCAATGGTCAACTCATTTCTCAGGTACTTTGCCGTGAGAGTATCCTCTAACAACATTTGTTTTGGTGCTCCCATAGAAACAATTTGTCCACCATAATACCCAGCTTTCGGACCAATATCTATCACATAGTCGGCTTGTTCAATCATGTCTCTGTCATGCTCCACCACCAAAACCGAGTTTCCAACATCACGAAGTTGCTTTAAGGATTGTATCAATCTATCATTATCTCGTTGATGCAAACCAATGCTTGGTTCGTCTAAAATATACAATACACCTACCAATTGCGAACCAATTTGCGTGGCCAAACGAATTCGTTGTGCCTCTCCTCCCGAAAGGGTTTTTGAGCTTCGGTTGAGGTTTAAATATCCCAATCCAACATCTAGTAAAAACTGCAATCTGGTTTTGATTTCTTTTAAAATTTCCTCAGCAATTTTAAGTTGTTTGGCCTCCAAGTGTTTGGGTAAATTTTCTATCCATTGTTGCAAATCTTGCAAGTCCATTTGCACCAAATCTCCTAAGTTTTGCCCAGCCAATTGAAAATAAAGAGCTTCCTTTTTTAATCTGCTTCCACCACAATCTGTACAAGATTTTTCATCCATAAACTCCTTAGCCCAACGTTTGATGCTGTTTGATGTAGCTTCTTCATGCTGCTTTTCAATAAATGAGGCAATTCCTTCAAAATCAATTTGGTATTCTTTATTTACTCCTAAAGTTTTAGAAGCTATGGTAATTCGTTCATTGCCACCATGCAAAATCATCTGCATGGCTTCCTCAGATAAATTCTCTATCGGTTCGGTTATTTTGTGACCGAAGCGTTCTAAAATGGTTTCAATTTGCTTAAAAATCCAGGTGGTTTTGTATTCTCCAATGGGAGCCAAACCTCCTTGTTTGATAGAAAGTTTTGGATTTGGAATGATTTTTTCTAAATTCAAATGGTGCACCATCCCCAAACCATTGCAAGTTTCACAAGCTCCTTTGGGTGAATTGAACGAAAAACTATTAGGCTCCGGATTTGGGTAAGAAATTCCGGTATCCGGACACATCAATGTTCTGCTGAAATACCGCAATTGTTGGTTGTCTAAGTTAATTACCATCATCAAATCATCTCCATGATGCATGCTGGTTTTTACGCTTTCGTAAATTCGTTTTTGGTCAGTTTCGGTAGTACCAACCAACATTCTATCTACCACAATTTCAATATCGTGGGTTTTGTATCTGTCCACTTTCATTCCGGGAGTAATGTCAACAATTACTCCATCCACTCGAACTTTTAAAAATCCTTGTTTGGAAATTTGTTGAAACAATTCCCCATAATGCCCTTTCCGAGCACGAACAACCGGTGCCAAAAATGCCACTTTGAGGTTTGCAAATTGTTCTTGAATGATTTCTACAATTTGATCGTCAGAGTAAGAAACCATTTTTTTTCCGGTGTTATAGCTGTAAGCATCGGATGCACGTGCAAACAACAATCGGAAAAAGTCATAAATCTCAGTAATAGTTCCAACGGTAGAGCGTGGGCTTTTGTTGGTGGTTTTTTGTTCAATGGCAATTACCGGAGATAAGCCATCAATTTTATCCACATCCGGACGTTCCAATCCACCTAAAAACTGACGGGCATAGGCAGAAAAAGTTTCTACATACCTGCGTTGACCTTCTGCATAAATGGTATCAAAAGCCAAGGATGATTTTCCGGAACCCGAAAGTCCGGTAATCACCACCAATTTCTCCCTTGGAATAGAAACATCCAGGTTTTTTAAATTGTGTACTCTAGCTCCTAAAACCTCAATGGTATCTGTAGTTGTTTGCATGAATTTTTCAAAAAAACGCGAACTACAAAAGTAAAGGAAAATAATATTTTTTTTACTACACAGGTTGCGAATATATTGTTAATTACCACTTTCTTTACTTTGTGATTATTCGGTAATTGCATCCTTGATTCAAAACCCTTATTTTTGCAACCAATTACAAAAAAATACCATGAAATTACTCGGAATAGGTTCAAGAATTAAGCACCCTTCTTTTGGATTAGGCGTAGTGACCAACGTAACAGCACAACATTATTGGATTACTTTTATTGAAAACGGATTGGAAACCATTGATATTGATGATTCTTTTGAAGTGATTGAAGCAGTGGAAGACGAAGTGGATACCGTTAGTTTTTTTGAAGTGGAAAAAATCTTGAAACAGGTTTTAAGAAGATGGTCAGACGTAACTGAACAAGTTGCCATTGCGGATAAATGGAAAGGCGGAAAATTGATCATGGAACCTGGAACACCTACCCAAAATAAAGAAGTTCCTATCGATACTTTTTTTCATAAAATTGTGATGGTTCGCGATAGGTTAAGAGTAATGGAGCAAAAAATTAATGCTAGTAAATTAGACGATGCCGAAAAAGTAGAGCTTCAACAATACATTACCAGAATTTACGGTAGTTTAACCACGTTTAATGTGTTGTTCAAATCACCCTCCGACTATTTTGTTGGGGAAAAAACCAAATAATTAAAAACAACTAAATAAAAAATAATGGAAAACGGAATTTACGCAAAGTTTCACACCAACAAAGGAAATATTTTAGTGAAACTTACCCATGATAAAACTCCAGGAACGGTGGGGAATTTTGTGGCTTTGGCAGAAGGACAATTAGAAAATAAAGTAAAACCAATGGGTACTGCCTACTATGATGGTTTAAAATTTCATAGAGTGATTGCTGATTTTATGGTTCAAGGAGGTTGCCCACAAGGAACCGGAGTTGGTGGTCCCGGATATCAGTTTGACGATGAGTTTCACCCAGATTTAAAACACAACGGACCTGGGGTGCTTTCTATGGCAAATGCAGGACCAGGAACCAATGGTTCTCAGTTTTTTATTACCCACGTGGAGACTTCTTGGTTAGATAACAAACATACCGTTTTTGGTCATGTGGTAGAAGGACAAGAAGTGGTAAATGCCATTGCCCAAGACGATAAAATGGAGAAAGTAGAAATTATTCGTGTGGGAGCAGAAGCTGAAAAATGGAATGCAGTGGAAGCTTTTAGAACGTTTGAAGGTTCCAGAGAAAAGCGTTTGGCAGATGAAAAGAGAAGAGCAGAAGAAGAATTAGACAAGCACAGTGCCGGTTTTGAAAAAACTGCTTCAGGTTTGCGTTACCAAATTATTCAAAAAGGAAATGGCACCAAGGCAACCAAAGGCAAAAAGGTTTCTGTTCACTACTCAGGAGCATTAACCAACGGAATGGTTTTCGATTCTTCTTACAAACGCAAACAACCTATTGACTTTGTTTTAGGAATCGGGCAAGTGATTCCGGGTTGGGACGAAGGCATTCAATTATTACAAGTTGGTGACAAAGCAAGATTTGTAATTCCATCTGACTTGGCATACGGATCTAGAGGAGCAGGAGGGGTAATTCCACCAAACGCAACTTTAGTATTTGATGTGGAGTTGATGGATGTGAAGTAGTATTTAAAAGTTTAAAGTCGAGACGAAGCTATGCTTGTCTCGATGCAGACTGAAACGTCTGCATTTCAAGTTTCAGGTTTCAAGTTATTTGATAATAATTTGGAATTTGAAACTTTTTTTTTGGGATTTCCGAGTTACCTATTCTTTATCTCATTATCTCATTATCTCATTTTCAAATTGCCACATTTTCAAATTAACCTTTCCACTTAATATTACACCCAATGCTTGGTTTTTGGTTTTCAGGTAGTACTCGGTTGTACAAAACTCCATCAATAGCATTTCGTAAATCAGAACCCGAAAGCGGAATATGGTTGCCTGGTCTGGAATCGTCTAATTGACCGCGATAAACTAACTGGTCTTGGTTATCATATAAAAAGAAATCAGGTGTGCAGGCTGCTCCATATGCTTTGGCAACTTCCTGGCTTTCGTCATACAAATACGGAAATTCCATGCCGTGTGCAAAAGCAAATTCGATCATTTTATCCGGACCATCTTGTGGGTATTTTTCCACATCATTGCTGGAAATGGCTACCATTCCTAAGCCTTGCACACGGTAGTCGTTGGCAATTCGAATCAATTCTTCTATGATATGCAATACAAACGGACAGTGGTTGCACATAAATATTACCAAAGTTCCTTTACTTCCTTTGCAGTCTTCCCAAGTTTTAAAACCATTGCCATTGGTATCCGGCAAATTAAAATTAGGAGCTTTGGTACCTAAAGCAATCATGTTGGATAGAGTTTGTGCCATGAATTAATGTAAGTTGGTTACATGGTAAAAATAAGAATTTTTTAATCGATGTCTACTCTAAATAAATGATGTTTTATCTACATTTGGATATCATATAAAAAACAAACCGATGTCGCTTTTTCCGTTTGAAGAAGTTTTTGGATACCAATTACCCAATGCAGATTTGCTTTGGAAACCAAATTTTATAGAAGAGTTAGAAGCAAATACCTTATTTCAGCAATTATACGAAACTACTCCTTGGCAATCAGATAAAATTACAGTTTACGGAAAAGAGTATGACCAACCAAGATTGACTTGTTTGTATGGAAACGAAGGGAAATCGTACCAATATTCCAATATTTGGATGCATCCACATCCGTGGAATCCGTTGATGTTTTATTTAAAAGAAAAAGTGGAAGAATTTTGCCAGCATTCGTTTACTACTGTGTTGTGTAATTTGTACAGAGACGGCAACGATAGCAACGGCTGGCATGCCGATAACGAGAAAACTTTGGGGGTAAACCCTGTCATTGCTTCTTTGAGTTTTGGTGCAACCAGAAGTTTTCATTTAAAACACAACCAATTACCAGATGTTAAAAAAACTTTTGAACTTAACAACGGTTCTTTGTTGGTAATGAAGGGAGAAACCCAACATTTCTGGAAACATGCCATCCCAAAAACCAAAAAAGAGGTGGGGCCTCGTATTAACTTAACATTTCGAACTTTGGTATAATTTTCTTAAAAAATTACATGGATGGCAACAATCAAACATTTTTTATTAATTTTACCTTATTGATTATCTAATGGAAACTATTCTTTCGTACTTCGAAACCATACCTTCCGCACACCGAGCCCTGATTTTAGCTGGTGGAATTACCATTTTTTGGTGGATAGAAAATGCCTTTCCTTTATTTAGAATGAATTACAAAAAGTGGAATCATGCAGGCATCAATTTATTTTTCACAGGCACCACCATTTTGGTTAATTTTTCTATGGCTTTTTTGTTATTGCAATCTGCTGCTTGGGTTACCCAACATGAATTTGGTATTTTGTATTGGCTCAACATAAAAAACCTTTGGCTGTATGCTTTTGTTGGCTTGCTGTTGTTAGACTTAATTGGAGCTTACTTAGCCCACTTGGTGCAACATAAAGTGCGATGGATGTGGAAGTTTCACTTAATTCATCATACAGATACTTGGGTAGATACTACCACAGCAAATCGTCACCATCCTGGGGAAAGCGTGATTCGTTTTGTGTTTACTTTATTAGGTGTTTGGTTGGTAGGATCAGGAATGGGTTTGGTTTTTTTGTACCAATCGCTTTCTGTAGTTTTTTCACAATTCAATCATGCCAATATGCCATTGCCTAAAAAAGTAGACAAATGGATTAGTTACCTGATTGTGTCACCTGACATGCATAAAGTGCATCACCATTTTCAGTTGCCATACACCGATTCTAATTACGGAAACATCTTTTCTGTTTGGGATAGATTGTTTGGTACTTTTAGTTATTTAGACAGAAATCAAATTCATTATGGGGTAGATACCCATCCGGAACCTAACGAACACAATAATCTTAAAAATCTTTTAGCGATTCCTTTTCAGAAGTATCGCAAACCAACAACTTAATTTTTTTTGACTTTACCCATGAGAAAGCACCGTTCCAAAGAGCTAACTCCCGAAGAAATTTTTAAAGTGGTGAGCATTGCTCAAGAAGAAAGAAAACCTTTTGAAGTTCTTAAACTCGATTTTGGTTTATCGGAAAACGAAGTCACCGAATTGATGCGAAAGCGTTTGTCTAAAGACCAATTTGAACTTTGGAAGAAAAAAGTGGCAGCAGCCAAGCCTAAACCAAAAATGAATCAGAGAATGTTTGATGATGACGATGAGTTAGATGCCAAATATTATTTCAAAAATAAATTTGATTAATTCTTTAACGTTTGTTCGTTTAGGTAATGGCTAGTTTTGTAGCATAAAATAATTAAAATGACTTTTACAGAAGCGCAAATAGATCGAATTATAGAAATGGCTTGGGAAGACAGAACTCCATTTGAAGCCATTACTTTTCAGTTTGGTATTTCGGAAGCTGAAACCATTCGGTTGATGCGTTTGCACATGAAGCCTTCTAGTTTTAGAATGTGGAGAGCAAGAGTGCAAGGTAGAGCGACCAAACATGCCAAATTAAGAGAAAGTTCCGTAGATCGTTTCAAATGTAACCGACAAAGACAAATCACTGGAAACAAAATTTCTAAACGATAATATCCTTTTTAAAAAAAGTAAAGACCTGTCCAACGACAGGTTTTTTTATGCGATAATGGCAACCGATTTATTAATTTTATTTATATTTGTTTTAACTTTATTAAAGTTTGAATAAATAAATGAGTAAATTTCCTACACATTGTCCAAGTTGTGATGCTCTGATGCAGGTCACAGAATGTAGTTGTGTTGCTTGTACCACCAAAGTACAAGGGCAATTTACATTGCCAAAATTGTTACAACTGCTTCCGGAAGAACAAGATTTTATTTTACAATTTGTATTGTATAGTGGAAGTTTGAAAGAAATGGCCAAAAAAATGGGAATTAGTTATCCTACGGTTCGCAATCGATTAGATGATTTGATTCACAAATTAAACCAGATGACTTAAAATGAGTAAACGACCTATTATTACTTTATCATTTACCAAAGCCGACCAAGTATTGGAATATGCCGGTTATTTACTTTGGTTGTTGTTTTGGGGAATGGTAATATGGATGTATCCTTTGCTGCCAGAGGAGATTCCAATTCACTTTAATGGTGTTGGAGAAGCGGATGGATTTGGCAGCAAGGATACGATTTTTTTAACTCCGATAATTGCAACTTTTTTGGTGTTACTATTATCTATGTTAGAACGGAATCCGGAAAACTTTAATTACACAGTAGAAATTACCGAGGAAAATGCACCTCGACAATACCTATTGGGAGTTCGAATGATGCGATGGATGAAGCTATTGTTAATTGTACTTTTCATGGCCATTGATTATTTTACCATGCAAGTTTCCTTAGGAAAAAGAGAAGGTCTGGGAGCTTGGTTTTTGCCTGTCACTTTGGGCATATTATTTATAGTGATAGCTGTAACGATTTACGAATCAAAAAAGAAAAAATAATGACTATTCCAACCCAATTTACAGAAAAGCAATACTTCCGTCAATGGTGGATTTGGACAATACTTTTGGGAATATTAGGTTTTTTGATGTACGAACTTACCACAGAAGATGCTTGGAATTTAAAAGCAACTTGGTTGGTTATTCTTCCAATGGTTTTGTTTTTTTCATGGTTTTTTAGCTTACATCTGCAAACTAAAATAGATGAAAAAGGAATTTATGCTACTTTTCATATGCTGTTTTACAAATACCAAAAGGTATTTTCATGGGAAGATGTTCAGGAAGTTTCTATTGTAAAGTACCATCCAGTATTAGATTGCGGTGGATGGGGTATTAAATGGTATAAAAATGGCTTGGCTTTAAACGTTTCCGGAAATATTGGTTTAGAGGTGGTACTACATAACCAAAAAAAATATTTAATCGGAACCCAAAAATCAAAGGAATTAAAAGATTTTTTTGCAAATGAATTTTTTAAATCAAAATTCGTTGATAAAAACGGTAATCAGATAAATCAGTCTACCAATGAAGAAAATAAATAGTACTAGTTTGTTGCAACCTTTTGCCCACTTTACTGATGGCTTTTTGTTGTCGTTTTCTGTATTTTTTACGCTACTTTTTTCGCTATTAGCTGTAATTTTTAAAGCGAGATTTGATGGCGTTTTAGACACCCATTTTGTTACAAATATTACATGGTTTGAACCTTTGTTGGATAACATTATCAATACCATTTCTTTAACAATTTTACTGTGGCTTTTGGCAAAATGGAACCAAGCCAAGGCTCGTTTGCAAGATTTACTTGTAACTAGTTTATGGAGTAGAATGGTGTTTTATCCGTTGATTTTGTTCAATTGGAACGATTGGATGCGAATAACCTCCGAAGAAATGGTTGCTCAAGTGATTCAAAATCCGCAAGCTTTGCCTGAAATTTCTATTCCAATTTTGGGAGTTTTGTTGATATTCGGACTTTTGGCATTGGCTTCTTTGGCAATTTTTGGATGGTATTTATGGCACGGATTTACCGTTTCTACCAACCAAAAAAGTTGGAAAATTGGTCTACAATTAGTAGTTGCAGTGTTATTGGCAGAAGTTATATCTAAAATAGTGATTCATTTCATCGCATAAATTAAAAATCATGATCAGAACTATCGTTATATTGTTGTGTTTATTGGTTGCTAAATTGCAATCACAAGACTTTACCAAACAAGAAATTGTCATTGCAGAGGACTTGATTGGAGATTTATACCAACCAAAAAAGGAAAAAGCAAAAGTGTTGATCATTCAAATTCCGGGTTCTGGAATTCCAGATAGAAATGGTAATAGTCCTGGAATGGAAAATAATTCCTTGAAATTTTTGGCTGAGAGTTTGGCATCACAACATGCTGTTTTTGCTTTTGACAAACGAGTAATTACGCAAATGAAAGCCAAAAAAGAAATTAAAGAAGAGGAAATGACTTTTCAAGACAATGTGAAAGACTTGGAAATCATCATTAATCATTTTAAAAAGGAGAAGAAATTTTCAAAAATTGTTTTGATTGGGCATAGCGAAGGATCGTTGGTAGCTATGTTAGCTGCCAATAAAACCAATGGTTATATATCTTTAGCGGGAGCAGGTAGAAGTATCGATTTCATTTTAAAAGACCAATTATTAGCCCAAGCTCCATTTTGGAAAGAAGAAATTGAATTGGGATTAAATACCTTAAAAAGTCAACAACCATACGAAAATAAAAACCAAATGTTGGAATCTATCTTTCGAAAATCGGTACAATCCTATATGATGTCGTGGATGCAAATAGATCCAGCAGTAGAAATTAAAAAATTGCAAGTCCCGATTTTAATTATCAACGGAACCAAAGACATTCAAGTAAAAGAAACTGAGGCAGAAATTTTACATCAAGTCAAACCTGATGCTACCTTAATTATTTTGGAAAACATGAACCATGTACTTAAAAACATCCATGGTGATTTGGGAGAAAACTACAAATCATACACCGACCCTAACTTGCCTTTACACCCAGAACTTAGCAAGGTAATTTTAGATTTTATATTAAAAAATATCTACTAAATAAATGAATTCTTGACAAAAAATAAAAGACAACCTAAAAGTTGTCTTTGTTTATAAAATGAATCTATCAAAATTTTATAATTTACTTTGCAAACTTTGCCAACCACCACCATTCACCACTTCAATGCCGCTACTTTTTAAGATAGATGCTGCCTGACCGCTTCGCATCCCACTTTGACAGCATACAATAATTGGTTTATTTAGTTTTTTGATTTCATTAATTTTTCCAGAAATAGTGTTCAAAGGAATGTTTTTAGAACCCTTGATGTGGCCATTACTGAATTCTCCCGGAGTGCGAACATCAATAATTACAGCACCTTTTTGAATAAAATCGGTTAAATTGTTAGTGCTTCCACCTAAACCTAAAAATGATAATAACCCCATAATTTTATATTTATTTGATGCAAAAGTAAAGCAGCTTTTTAATGTGGATGGTAACAAAAGTTACTGTAGACAAATTTTAGGAGACACTAACGGGTTCATTTTGTAAAATTAACTGCATTCCACCATCAATTAAATGGGCAACTTCAGGTCTATTGTCTTTAGTTTTTTCTAAATAAAAAACCACATTGTCTTTCAAATCCTTCCATTGGTTTTGGTTTGCTAGCTCCAAAATTTCCACACCCAAGAGCCAATCATCCGAATGGTTTTTTTGGATGTTTTCAAAGATCGCTTCTAACAATGTCACCTCCTTGTTATTTGACTCTCTTAAATTTCTAACCTCAGCATATAATTTCTCTAACTGAGTTCGCTTTTCTGAAATGATCGATTTGATGGTCTGCGAACTTGGTACATGGGTGATCATATCAAAACTATTGACATCTGCTGGACCTGCATAACAAGACATCACTTCTTTTCCAACTGCCATATCATAAATACCCCATTCCGGTTGAAATAGTACTTGCTCACCATAAGTTACAGTGCAATTTTTGAACTTGATCAACATGATTTTTCCTTGTAAATTTCGGGTGCCGGTAACAATTTCTCCAGAAACCTTAACACCACCTTCAAATTCTAAGGTTACTACTTCCGATTCGTATATGTCGTAAGCTCTTAAATCTCTCGGACTCATTTCTTCTATGGCAATGTTAATGCCTACTAGTTTTCCAATGGGACTTCCAAAGCCTTCTGCATGGTATTCCGTTCCATGACCAACCAGTTCTTTTTCTCTGTATGACAATGCAGTTTTACCAGAAGTTTGGATGTAAATAGGTTTTCCTTCGTGTTCAATTACGTTGGTAAATACTCCTGAAACTTGTAAACCTGTACTAAGTTCAATCGTTCCTAAAGCTTTGGAATCAATCAATTTTTTAACTCCTTCTAAGCCACCGGTTCGCAAAGCCATTTTGTTGGCAAATTCTTCTAAAACCAAACTTAAATGCGCAAAATCGGGTGTTACATATAACTGTGGTTGTGGTTTGGTAATGTCAAAACTCTGATCGGCTGCTGCAATAGAATATGGAATTTTTTTCACCGCATCAGTCATGCACCAAGTACTTTCACCAATACTCGACAACAAACCTGCTCCATAAATTTTTGGATTTTCTACAGTACCGATCAAGCCATATTCTACGGTCCACCAATGTAGGTTTCTTATACGAGCCATTTCGCTTGGTTCTCCCATATTTTGTTGCAATTCGTTCACCAAATTCTCCGCTTTTTTAATTTCTTCTTCGCTACTCCCCTCTGCTTCTTTTAGTATAGATAACCATCGGATGGCTTCATATAATTCATAGTCTTTAGCCGATGAAATAGCTTTACAGCCAATTTCACCAAATCTTCTTAAATATTCGGCATACTCCGGATTGGCAATAATAGGAGCATGACCAGCACCTTCGTGAATAATGTCTGGAGCTGGAGTGTATTCGATGTGTTCCAACTGACGAATATCACTTGCTATTACCAACACATTGTATGCTTGGAATTCCATAAAGGAATTTGGAGGAATAAAGCCATCTACAGCAACTGCTGCCCATCCAATTTCTTTCAAAATACGATTCATCCCATACATACTAGGTATAGAATCAACGGAAATACCGGTTTTTTGTAATCCCTCAACATACGATTCATGAGCAACTTTACTTAAGTAATCTACATTCTTTCTCATCACATATCTCCAAACTGCTTGGTTAATAGGTGTGTAGTCCTCATAATTTTGCGGTTTGATAAATTGTTTTAGGTGTTCTGGTAATCGTTCGATCAGCGGATTAGTTTCAAAAGCGGATTCCATATTTCAATCGTTATAGAGAGGTAAAGATATGAATTTAGACATGCATAAAAAAACTCCCTTAAGGGAGTTTTATGATTTAATTATTTACTTTTTTGTGGCGGATACTTCTTTAAAATTTCCAAAACAAATTGGTGGATTCTTTCTTCTTTATTTTTAGCACTTGGATTTAAAGCACCAACCCCATAACCTTGCCAAATGAGTTCTTTAGTAGAGGCATCAATAATATCAATATATAGAGTCCCTTCGGTATAACTTGACACTTGGGTGCCTCCCCAACTTGGCCCCCACCAAGGTCCCCAGCCCCAGCCCCAACCCCAGGCCATGTTGTTTTGCCAAACATCTACTTGTTCTCTTTCTTTGGTGAAAAATGACACTAAAAATTGCGGTTGTTCGCTTTTTGTAAATCCTTTTTCGGATAAGTTTTTTTCAAGAGCTCTTAATATTCTACGTTTGTCGATGTCGGAAATTTCTACTCTATCAATACTACTCTTTTGAAATGCATAGGTTTGGTATTTGCTAAAATCCACCCCTTTTTCAAAATCACTGTGCACTTGTACACTGCTGCAGGAGGTTAAAAACAGTATACTTAACGCGAAAATATAAAATGCTTTCATACTTATGTTTTTAATTACTAATCAACAAAAATTATAATCAGTAAAATCACAGACTTGAAATGCTGACGCTTCGGTCAGCATCGAGACAAGTTCGGCTTCATCTCGACCTGAAACTTTAAACAAAGTTAAACCAACCCATCATCTACTATATTAGGGATGGTAACTTTTAATAAAGGTTGCGTTTTCATCGCTCTTTTAATCGCAAAAATGGCACCTTCATTTCTTGCCCAGCTTCTTCTTGCAATTCCGTTATTCACATCCCAAAAAAGCATTGATTTCAACCTTCTATCACTATCTTCAGATCCATCCAAAACCATGCCAAATCCACCATTGATTACTTCTCCCCAACCAACACCTCCACCATTGTGGATAGAAACCCATGTGGCTCCTCTAAAGCTATCTCCAATCACATTGTGAATGGCCATATCTGCGGTAAATCTGGAACCATCATAAATGTTAGAGGTTTCTCTGTAAGGAGAATCTGTTCCAGATACATCGTGGTGATCTCTCCCTAAAATAATCGGACCTAATACTCCTTTGGCTATGGCTTTGTTAAATGCTTCTGCAATTTTCATTCTTCCTTCCGCATCCGCATATAAAATTCTGGCTTGCGAACCAACTACCAATTGATTTTGTTGGGCTCCTTTGATCCATTGGATATTATCTGCCATTTGTTGTTGAATTTCATCCGGTGCATGTAACATCATTTCCTCTAAAACTTCACAGGCAATTTGATCGGTTTTGGCTAAATCTTCCGGATTTCCAGAAGCACAAACCCATCGGAATGGACCAAAACCATAGTCAAAGCACATGGGTCCCATAATGTCCTGCACATAACTAGGATATTTAAATTCTCTTCCAATGGTTGGATGATCTGAAAGTACGTTGGCACCGGCTCTGGAGGATTCTAACAAAAAGGCATTTCCGTAGTCAAAAAAGTACGTGCCTTTTGCCGTATGTTGGTTGATGGCATCGGCATGTCTACGTAAAGTTTTTCTCACTTCCTCTTTGAATTTTTCGGGGTCGTTTGCCATCATTTCATTGGCTTCTTCAAAACTATACCCAATTGGATAATACCCTCCAGCCCACGGATTGTGTAACGAAGTTTGGTCAGAACCTAAATCAATCGTGATGTTTTCTTCTGCAAATTTTTCCCAAACTTCTACAATATTACCTAAATAAGCGATGGAAACAACTTCTTCATTCGCTTGAGCTTTTTGAACTCTTAGCACCAACTCATTGATATTGGTAATGATTTTATCTACCCATTTTTGCTCATGTCTGATTTGGGTAATTTTTGGGTTTACTTCTGCACAAACGGTAATACATCCTGCAATATTCCCGGCTTTAGGTTGTGCACCGCTCATTCCTCCTAAACCGGAAGTTACAAATAACTTTCCTTTCGGATTTTTATTTATTTTTCTAAATCCATTTAACACGGTAATGGTAGTTCCGTGTACAATTCCTTGTGGACCAATATACATATAGCTACCCGCAGTCATTTGTCCGTACTGACTTACTCCTAAGGCATTGAATTTTTCCCAATCGTCTGGTTTAGAGTAATTCGATATTACCATGCCATTGGTTACTACCACTCTTGGAGCATCTTTATGTGAAGGAAACAATCCCATGGGGTGGCCCGAATACATTACCAAGGTTTGTTCATCCGTCATTTCAGCTAAATATTGCATGGTTAAGCGATATTGTGCCCAGTTTTGAAATACGGCTCCATTGCCACCATAAGTGATTAGTTCATGTGGATGTTGTGCAACCGCATGATCCAAATTATTTTGAATCATTAACATGATGGCTTTTGCTTGATCACATTTTCCGGGATAATCGGAAATTGGTCGAGCATAAATTTTGTAATCCGGACGAAAACGATACATGTAAATTCTACCGTAAGTATCTAATTCCTCCTTAAATTCTGGCAAAAGTGCTGCATGATGCTTTGGGTCAAAATATCGTAACGCATTTTTTAAAGCCAACTTTTTCTCTTCTTGCGTTAAAATTTCCTTCCGTTTTGGAGCATGATTTACCAATGGATCATAGGGCTTAGGTTGAGGTAATTCTTGAGGAATTCCAGCCAATATCTCTTGTTGAAATTTTTCAATAACTAAAGTATCTATAATAGTATGCATTGCAGCTTTTTTTACTAGGTTGATATTTATTGCTATTTTTTGTGTGATTAATATTGCTAAGATTATTTGTCATTTTTTTTTGACAATCCCGGTTTTTTTATCAAAACCATACGGACAATGTCTGCATCCGCTTTTGCAACAATAACCTCTTTTTAAATGGTATTTTTCAGTAAAAACTTTATAACCTTCGGGAGTGTAGTAGAAATCTTCTCCCTCTTTTAGTTTATTTTCGTTATTTTGCCATTCCATGTCACAAAATTAACGATTTCTCAAAAAATGATTGTTTTAGTTGCTCCTTTTTTAATGAAGAAAAACATCCAAGGGGTGGCAATTTTTCCGTTTTTGTTGCTAAGAAATCGAAATTTGTTACAAAGTCAAAAATTTATACAACACGAAAAAATTCATTTCAAACAACAATTGGAGTTGCTATGGATATTTTTTTTCTTATGGTATATCATAGAATTTACTTATCACTGGGTACAACTTCAAAGTTGGGAAAAAGCTTATAAAAACGTCTCTTTTGAAAAAGAAGCTTATGCCAATGAACACCAATCCAATTATCTGCAAAATAGAAAAACATGGAGTTTTTGGAAGTATTTAATGAAATAAACTCCGTCAACCAAAAGTTGGAATTGGAATGGTTAGATAAATTTAAAGTAGAAATCTGGATCAAAAGAGAGGATTTATTACACCCATATATTTCAGGGAATAAGTTCCGAAAACTCAAATATAACCTACTGGAAAATTTGAATTCTCAAGGTTGGGTTACTTTTGGAGGAGCATATTCAAACCATATATTGGCTGTAGCTTATGCCGGATTCTTATTTCAAAAACCAACCATCGGAATTATTAGGGGAGAAGAACTGCAGCATGCATGGCAACAAAATCCAACATTAATAAAAGCAGCCAAATTTGGAATGCAATTTCGATTTATTTCAAGAGAATTGTACCAAAATAAAGAAGCAATACCCGCTTTTTTTCCAGAATTACAAGAACATCATTGGATTCCAGAAGGAGGTACCAACGCTCTGGCAATCAAAGGTTGTGAAGAAATTTTATCCAATAACGACAGCGAGTTTCACAAGATTGCATGTGCAGTAGGTACAGGGGGGACTATTGCTGGAATAATTAATAGTGCGAAAAATTATCAAAAAATTATAGGTTTTCCGGCTTTAAAAGGAGCATTTTTAGTCGAAGATATTCGTAAATTTGTGACTTCTGAAAATTCATGGAATTTGGTTAATGATTATCATTTTGGGGGGTACGGAAAAGTAACTTCCGATTTAATCAAATGGCTGAATGAATTTTATAAGCAAACTAAAATTCCGTTAGATCCGTTATACACAGGTAAGATGATGTATGGTATTTTAGATTTGGTCCGACAAAATTATTTTGAAAGAGGCACCAAAATCTTAGTTATCCACACAGGTGGTTTACAAGGAATTGATGGAATGAATGAAACCTTAAAAAACAAAAACAAGACAACCATTACTTATGCATAAATTACTATTTGCCTTTTGCTTAATTTTCTTAGCAAGTTGTTCAACACAAAAGAAAACAGTTTCTAACAACAAAGGAAAATCAGTTATCCAAACTTCAAAACCAACTGCAACCACATCTAGGCCTGCCAATACTTCAAGCAGACCAGCTAGCACCAATGTGAGTAAGCCAACTGTTTCTGAAAGCACATCTCCAAAAGAAGAATTAAAGGCAACTTCTACAGTAAAAATCACCCAGCAAGTGGTTTTGGACTATATTGATCAATTTAAAGAAACTGCCAAAAGCAACATGAAAGAATTCGGAATTCCTGCTAGTATTACTTTGGCACAGGGAATTTTGGAATCAGGTGCAGGTACTGCAAGACTTAGTGTACAAGCAAACAATCATTTTGGTATAAAATGCCATAAAGAATGGCAAGGAGATCAAATATTTCATGACGATGATGCCAAAGACGAATGTTTTAGAAAGTATAAAGATCCATCCGAATCGTTTCGTGACCATGCTCTTTTTTTAAGTACCAGAAAATATTATGTGCAATTATTTACTTTAGAAAAAGATAACTACAAGGCTTGGGCTAAAGGCTTGAAAGATGCAGGCTATGCTACAGATCCTAAATATCCAGATAAATTAACTAGTTTGATAGAAAGATACCAATTGCATCGTTTTGATGCAGAAGTTTTAGGAAAGCCTGTTTTGGCAGATGAAAAGCCTAAAAGTAATCCTTCTTCCAACTCAAATTCTTCCATTGAAACTACTTTGATAAAAACACATCGTGTAGAAAAAGGAGATACCTTGTATTCCTTATCCAGAAAATACCAAATGACATTGGAGGAATTAAAAAAGATGAACAATTTGAACGACAATAACATTTCTATTGGTCAAATTTTAAAAGTAAAATAACATGTTATACCAACGAAGTAGTCAGCTTTTTGTAGAAGCACAACAATATATCCCAGGAGGAGTAAACTCTCCAGTTAGAGCATTTAAAGCCGTAGGTGGTACCCCCATTTTTGTTAAAAGAGCCAAAGGGGCATATTTGTATGACGAAGATGGAAGTGTATTGATAGATTATATCAATTCTTGGGGACCGATGATATTAGGGCACGCTTTTGAGCCGGTAATTAATGCCATCAAAACTACCGCAGAAAAAGGAACTTCTTTTGGCATGCCAACCGAATTGGAAACCAAAATTGCAAAATTGGCAGTTGAAATGGTGCCAAATATTGATAAAATTCGATTTGTAAATTCTGGTACCGAAGCATGTATGAGTGCGATAAGGTTAGCTCGTGGGTATACCAAACGTCATAAAATCATCAAGTTTGCAGGTTGTTACCACGGACATTCTGATTCGTTTTTGATTCAAGCCGGAAGTGGAGCAAGTACTTTTGGAGTACCAAACAGTCCGGGTATCACCCCTGGAACTGCTCAAGATACGCTTTTAGCTTCTTATAATAACTTGGAGGAAGTAGCACATTTGTTTCAATCTAATCCGGAACAAATTGCAGCAATCATTGTAGAACCTGTTGCAGGAAATATGGGTTGTGTACCTCCAAAAGAAGGTTTCTTACAAGGTTTAAAACAGCTTTGTTTGGAAAATGGAGCGTTACTTATTTTTGATGAGGTAATGACCGGTTTTCGTTTGGCCAAAGGTGGCGTACAAGAATTGTATCAGGTAGATGCAGATATTGTTTGTTTTGGAAAGGTAATTGGAGGCGGCTTGCCAGTGGGTGCATTTGCTGCAAGAGAAGAAATCATGAATCATTTGGCTCCATTAGGTCCGGTATACCAAGCGGGAACTCTATCAGGAAACCCTTTAGCTATGGCAGCTGGTTATGAAATGTTGCAATATTTGAATGATCACCCTGAGGTGTTTACCTCTTTAGAAGCAAAAACAATTTATTTGAAAAATGGAATGCAAGAAATTTTTGCCAACACCAATATCCCTTTTACAATTAACCAAGTAGGGTCTATGATTTCTATTCATTTTCACCAAGACCCGGTGGTTGATTTTACTACTGCCAAAAATGGAGACAATGATTTATTCAAAAAGTTTTTCCACGGATTGTTAGAAAGAGGTATTTATATTGCTCCATCTGCTTATGAAACTTGGTTTTTAACAGATGCCTTAACGTATGATGATTTAGATCAAACTTTACAAGCAATTAAAGAAGTAAGTTTAATAATGTAAAAAAAAAAATCTCGGAAATTCCGAGATTTTTTTTACATATATAATTGTGGCTTTGATTGACGAAACTTTTTAAGAGAAATCAAAAAACAGTTAAACAATAATTATAAGATTATAAAATTACCATCTCATAATCACACTACCCCAAGTAAAACCGCTACCAAAAGCTGCCAACACTACCAAATCACCCTCTTTAATCATGCCTTTTTCCCATGCCTCAGTTAAGGCGATTGGAATAGAGGCAGCAGTAGTATTTCCGTACTTTTGAATGTTGTTGTATACCTGATTGTCTTGTAAGTGGAATTTTTGCTGGATAAATTGCGAGATTCTTAAATTCGCTTGGTGCGGAATCAACATATTGATATCCGAAACTTGCAATTGATTGGCTTGCAAACCCTCCATGATCACTTCGCTAAAACGAACAACGGCATTTTTAAACACAAACTGTCCGTTCATATGAGGTGTATATGAAATATCATCCGGGTCGTTATCTTTCAAAATATCAGTTACCCAACGCTTGCCCATACCCGGTGCAATTACTGCCAATTCTTCTGCATGTTGCCCTTCGGAATGTAAGTGGGTAGATAAAATTCCTTTGCCTTCTTTTTCAGACCTAGAAACAATGGCTGCTCCTGCCCCATCTCCAAAAATTACAGAAACATTTCTTCCTCTGGTAGTCATGTCTAGTCCTCGGGAGTGGGTTTCCGATCCAATAATTAAGATGCTTTTATACATCCCAGTTTTGATGTATTGGTCTGCAATAGACAATGCATACACAAACCCAGAACATTGGTTTCTAATATCCAAAGCACCAACCGTTGGCAATTCCAAATCTCTTTGCACCAAAACACCCGGACCAGGGAAATAATAATCCGGACTTAATGTAGCGAAAATGATAAAATCAATTTCATTTTTATCAATTCCTGCTCTTTCAATGGCAACTTTTGCTGCTTTTACCCCCATCGAAGTCGTGTTTTCTTCAGGAGTGTTGATATGTCTTCGCTCTAAAATTCCGGTTCTTTCTTGGATCCATTCATCAGTAGTATCCATTATCTTGGTTAAATCGTGGTTGGTAACCACATTTTCGGGCACATAAAACCCCAAACCTTTTATATATGATTGGTACATAAACTTCTATTTAAGTTAACTATCAAAAATTAGGATATCAAATTTACGCAATGTAATTGGTCGCACAAAATTTTCGACTTAATAATTAAAATGACCAAAATTTAAAATTTTGACAAAAAATCATTCCAATCCAATGTCTCAACTTCGTTTGTTTTTAAGTTTTTTACTTCTAGTTGCTCTGCACTTGCTTTGCGAACCAACCAAGTGACATTTTTACGTTCGGCATATTTGAATTGCTTGTCAGATTTGGTAGCATCCGGGTATAACTCTGCCATCACTCCTTTTTGTCTAAGCTGTTGAATGGACTTCAATACCAATACCAAAGGAGTTTGGCCATCTTGCATAAACAAAACCTCTAACGAGTTTTGCACAGAATCCGGAAACAAACCTAATTCTTCTAAAACCAAGTAAATTCGGTCTAAACCAAAAGAAATTCCGACTCCACTCATATTTTTTAATCCAAAAATTCCAGTCAAGTCGTCATATCTTCCCCCACCACCAATCGAGCCCATTTGAACCTGAGGTGCTGCTACCTCCAAAATAGTTCCGGTATAATAATTCAAGCCTCTTGCCAAGGTAACTTCTATTTGTAATTGAGCCGTTTGTAAACCAATTTCTTGAATGGTTTCGATTAAAAATTCCATTTCAGCCACACCTTGCATTCCGATGGTAGAAGTGGACAACAATTCTTTTAAAGTATTTAATTTGTCTGTATTACTTCCTGAAAAGGAGAACAAAGGTTGGATTTTGGCAATTGCCTCGGCAGAAATGCCTTTGTCTAACATTTCTTGTTTTACAGCTTCTTCCCCTATCTTATCTAACTTATCTAAAGCAACTGTAAAATCAATCAATTGTTGTTGTGCTTGCATAATTTCGGCAAAACCCGATAAAATTTTACGGTTGTTCATTTTTAAAGTAACTCCGTGCAACCCAAGATCGGTAAAAACAGCATCATAAAGTTGTAATAATTCCACCTCTTGCAACAACGAGGTAGAACCAATCACATCGGCATCGCATTGGTAAAACTCTCTGAATCTACCTTTTTGCGGACGATCTGCTCTCCAAACCGGTTGTATTTGGTAACGCTTGAACGGAAAAACCAATTCATTTTGATGCATCACCACATAGCGAGCAAATGGTACGGTTAAGTCGTATCTTAAAGCTTTTTCGGTAATTTGTGATGCTATTTTAGTGGAATTCTTTTCTTGTAATAATGTTGCATCCGCCTTGGCTAAAAAATCTCCAGAATTAAGAATTTTAAAAATCAATCGATCACCTTCTTCACCATATTTTCCCAATAGTGTTTCTGAGTTTTCAAAAGATGGCGTTTCAATAGGTGCAAATCCAAATCGTTGGAAGTGTTTTTGAATGATTTGAATGATGTAATTTCTTTTAAAAACTTCTTCGGAGCTAAAATCTCTAGTTCCTTTTGCTAAACTTGGTTTTTGAGCCATTTTTTACATTTTTGGCAAAGGTATGAAAAGGAAATAGAGCGAACAATAATCTATTTTTGTTAGAAACTTACTTCTAAAAAAGAGGATGTTTTTGTAACAAAACACACAACATTTAGTCCAATAGCACAAAGCTTTTTCATGCTCAAGGAAAATATCAAAGTAGCCTTACATTCCATTCGTTCGCAAATGTTGCGAACTGTGTTAACTATTTTCATCATTGCATTAGGTATCACCGCATTGGTAAGTATTTTAACCTTGGTGGCTGCATTTAAAAATACTTTGTCCTCCGATTTTTCCTCTATGGGAGCCAATGGCTTTAATATTCGTCAGTACGAAATGGAAGTGAGAATTGGTAATGGAAGAAGACAAGAAAGAGAAAAAATCAATCCTATTATTTCTTATCCCGATATAAAGGCATTTAAAGAAAAATACTATTATCCTTTGGCAGATGTTTCTTCATTTTTTGTTGCAACTAGTAATGCCGAAGTGAAATACGACAACCAAAAAACAGATCCTGAAATAACCATTGTTGGGGCAGACGAATTTTACGCTCCAAATTCTGGTTTAGAGTTTCAATTTGGTAGAAATTTCACTCCTTTTGAGGTCAATAACAACCAAAACGTTTGCGTATTAGGTTCAGATTTTATGAAAGGATTGTTTCAAAACATCAACCCGATTGACAAGATAGTTTCTATTCGTGGCAACAAATTTCGTGTGGTGGGTGTATTGAAAGAAAAAGGCTCTACATTCGGAAATAGTCAGGATTTAAGAGTAATCATTCCGCTTCAAATTGCTCGTTCTATTTATACCCAACCTAATATCAATTACAACTTACGTGTAAATGTATTGAAGCAAGAATTATTGGGTGATGCTATAAATGAAGCCACTTTGGTAATGCGTCAGATTAGAAAATTAAATCCGGTGGAAGAAAACAATTTTGGCATTCAACGAAGTGACGAATTGATCAACCAAATACTTTCTATCACCATTGCTTTGAATGTTGCTGCCATTGCAATCGGAATCATCACCATTTTTGGTTCTTCCATTGCATTGATGAATATCATGTTGGTATCGGTTTCTGAAAGAACCCGAGAAATTGGAATTCGAAAAGCACTTGGTGCCAAAAGAAGCACCATTGCCATGCAGTTTTTTACCGAAACAGTAGTAGTAGGCCAATTGGGTGGATTTGTAGGTATCATTTTAGGTATGTTGATTGGTTATGGGGTGGCAAATTTGCTGGATTTTGTTTTTGTTGTCCCTTGGGGAGCGATGATTGCCGCAGTAATTGTGAGTTTTTTGGTTGCAGTGATTTCCGGATTGTTCCCAGCTATCAAAGCGGCCAAACAAGACCCCATAGAATCCTTGAGATATGAATAGAATTTTGTAATTTTGCATCAAATTTCGATTTCATGAAACTAGCTTTACTTACTATAGGATTATTAGCCATTGCTTTTGCAGGTATAGCCATCAAAATTTGGGCAAAAAAAGACGGCAAATTTGCCGGAACTTGTGCCAGTCAAAGTCCATTTTTGAATAAAGACGGAGAAAACTGTAGTTTTTGTGGAAAAACTCCGGAACAAATGAAAGATTGCTCTGAACCAACCCACGCATAGCCTTGGTACCAGAAATTTACTTAAACTTTTTGTGGTATATTTTAGTTGCGGTTACCAGCATCCAATTGTTGTATCATTGGTTGGTATACCGCAGATTATCTTTTGCTAAAGTTTCTGAAAGCACTCCGAAACGAATTGCAGTATCCGTGATTGTTTGTGCAAAAAACGAAGCTGAGAATTTAAAAAAACATTTGCCTGCTATTCTGCAACAAGACTTCCCGTTTTTTGAAGTAGTTGTTATTGACGATAGAAGTTCTGACAATACATTAGAGGTTTTAGAAGAATTTGCCCTACAATACGCACACTTAAAAATTGTAAAAGTAGCTCCAAACGAACATTTTTGGGGAAATAAAAAATACGCACTTACTCTTGGAATCAAAGCAGCCAAAAACCCATATTTGTTGTTTACCGATGCCGACTGTGTTCCAAACTCTAAACAATGGATTGCTCAAATGAGCAGCCAATTTACCATGAAAAAGAATTTGGTTTTAGGATACGGTGCCTACAAAAAAATCAAAGGCTCATGGCTCAATAAAATCATTCGATTTGACACCATTCACACCGCTTTGCAATATTTTGGTTGGGCCATGGCAGGAAAACCTTACATGGGAGTTGGAAGAAACTTGGCATACCATAAAGATTTGTTTTTTCAGTTAGATGGCTTTAAAAACCATTTAAAAGTGTTGACTGGTGATGACGATTTGTTTGTAAATGAAGCTGCAACTGCACAAAACACTACTTGGAGTTTACATCCGGAATCATTTACCACCTCCGAGCCTAAAACCACTTACACCGAATGGATGTACCAAAAAAGAAGACATTTGTTGGCTGCACCACATTATAAATTTTCCGATAAGTTGCAGTTATCACTCTATTTTTTGGTCAACTTTTTGTTTTTCCCATTGGCCATTGGCTACTTAATACTAACCCAAAACTGGCTGTGGGGAGTTCCGGTGGTAGTGGTTAGATACCTAAGTTTGTACATCATCTATTTTAAAGCTGCTAAAAAATTTGGTGAAAAAGATTTGATTTGGTTTTTACCATTTTTGGAACTATTTTTGATTTATTATCAAATAGTTATCTATTTTAAAAATCTGACTTCAAAGCCCCTACATTGGAAACCAATCGAATCATAGAAAAAGCCAAACACGGTGATCAAAATAGTTTTACCACTTTATTAGACACCCATTGGAACGAAGTGTATCACTTTATGCTTCGAAGAACAGAAAACGAAACAGAAGCTGAAGACATTACCATAGAAACTTTTGGGAAAGCTTTTGATAAAATCCACCAGTACAACCATGAATATCAGTTCAACACGTGGTTGATAGCCATTGCCAAAAATGTACATTTGGATAATTTGCGAAAAAGAAAAAGCAACATGGTGGAACTCAATGAGCAAAGAGAACAAATGGCCCACAATATCATTGATGAAACTCCTTCGGCAGAAGACAACCTAATTTACGAACAACATCTTTCGGAGTTATTACACTACATCAAACAGTTAAAACCTGCATACCAAGAGGTCATTCAACTGCGATACTTTCACGAAATGAGCTACCAAGATATGGCTGAGCAGTTAGAAGAACCTCTCAACAGCATCAAAGTAAAATTATTGCGAGCTAAAAAATTATTAGCCGACATCATCCAAAATAAAAAATTTTAACCTCGAAAATACAGAAATTCACTTTTAATATTTTCTTAATCTGAAAACATTGGTTTTCCGTTACATTTGAAAAAAAATCTGCATGAACAGAAGATCCTTTTTTAAAAATACCACTTTAGCCACCGTTGGAACCGGATTATTGTTGCCTGAGCAAATTTTTGCGAACGAAATTTTATCCAACAAAAACAAAAAAGCCAAAAACATTATTTTCATGGTAAGTGACGGGATGAGTTCCGGGACTTTAAACATGGCTGATATATACATGAAACGAAAATATGGCAAAGGTTCTAATTGGTTGAATTTGTATAGAGAAAATAAAGTGCGAAGAGGCTTGATGGACATGGCTTCGGCCAGTTCAATTGTTACCGATTCTGCTGCAGCAAGTTCGTCTTGGGGAAGTGGTTTTAGAGTAAAAAATGGTTCTTTAAACGTTAGTGTAGATGGGGAAGCGTTGCTTCCTATTTGGCAAAAATTTAAAAAAGTAGGTAAAAAAGCTGGTTGCGTTACCACCGTGCCTATTACACATGCCACACCAGCAGGATTTTTGGTAAACAGCAAAAGCAGAAACAGCCAAGAAGATATTGCAGAGACTTATCTAAGTCAAGGTTTTGATGTGTTGTTAGGCGGAGGAGACCAATACTTTAATGCAGAAAAAAGAAAAGACAAAAAAGACTTGTACACTGCATATGCACAAAAAGGATATCAAGTAGTAAAAAACAAAACTTCCTTAAAAAACACCAATGCCAGCAAACCTGTTTTAGGAGTTTTTTACCAAGATGCTTTACCCTACAGAGTAGATTGGAACCACCAAACCGACCTACAAGAAAAAGTACCTACTTTGGCAGAAATGACTGCCAAAGCAATTGATTTAATGAAAGACCATTCCAAAGGATTTGTGTTGCAAGTAGAAGCAGGTCGGGTAGATTGGGCTGCACATGCCAATGATATTGGAGGCTTGTTGTATGATCAAGTAGCATTTGATGAAGCCTTGCAAGTTGCCATTGATTTTACAGAAAAAAATCCGGATACCCTGCTAATCATTTGTACGGACCATGGAAATGCAAACCCAGGTTTATTATACGGAAAAAATGCCAACGAACATTTTGACAGTTTACAAAGCTACCAGCAATCCAATGACTTTTTGTTGAATCAAATTACTCCGCAAAATTCTGTACAACAAATTCAGGAAATGATCCAATCAGTGCATGGCATTGTGTTAGAAAAAGAGGAAGCCCAAACTTTACACAAATACTACCAAGGATTGGAACCCAATGAAGAAGGAATTTATAACTACAAAAACCTGCCATTTGCATCGTATGCTCAAATGCAAAAAAAGAGGAATTCGGTTGGATGGATTGGTACCGATCACTCTGCAGATTTTGTAGAAATTTGTATGATGGGTGCAGGAAGTCATTTAATGCCCGGATTTTTAAAAAACACCGATTTGCATTATTTGATGTTACAAGCTGCAGAAGTAGAAAACAAATTTTAAATTGGAATAGTTTTTGATTAACTAAATACATGCGAAACTATTATCTGTTTTTTATTTTTCTATTCACCATGGGATGGGTACATGCCCAAATTGACCAAGGTAGTAAAGGCAAACCTATCAAAGGTGGTGGTATCGTGTTGCCTGACAATACCCCTCCTACCCCTTCTGTTGATTTGTGGGAAAAAGACGAAAAGCCAACCAAAGACTACTTTAATTTGGAAAAAAAATCAAAAATTGATTTGACCCAAAAAGACGATTTTGTAAAACCCAAAACCAAATTTGACCCAGGTATTCCAAAAAGAGAAGGAGCATCACACGAAGACTTTAAAAAAGACCAATATTTTGGAGATGTGATTACCAAATCTAAAACCCTTCGATTGATTTGTCGTGACCATGAAACCGTTGATGGAGATAAAGTAAAAATTTTACACAACGGAAAAGTCATCCGAGAGGAAGTTAACTTAACTGGTGATTACAAATCTATTGAAGTAGAACTTCAACCAGGCTTTAACAAGTTTGAGTTTATTGCTATCAACGAAGGTTTGTATAGCCCAAATACAGCTGAGTTCAGAATTGTAGATGAAAAAGGCATTTCTTTAGTTGGAAATGTATGGAATTTAGCCGGTGGCTACAAGGCTTCTTTCATAGTAGTGAAAGAAGAATAACTTTTTATTTTTTTTAAGACTTTGCTTTTAAGGTTTTTCTACTTTTACTTCAAAGTATACTAACCTACTACCTATGAAAAAAGCAAACCTTCTACTTTGTTTATTGCTTGTGGCATTTTCATTTGCACAAGAAAATTTATCCTACCAAAAACCACCTAAAGAAATTTTAGAATTAGCGGAATACGAAAGAGCACCTTCCGTAAACATGGACAGCAAAAAGCAATGGATGATTTTAAGCTATCGGGATACCTACAAAACTCTAGACGATTTAAACCAAGATGAATTGCGTTTAGGTGGTTTACGTATCAATCCGATTACCAATATTTCCAGCACCATTACCTACATCAACAATATTAAAGTAAGAAAAGTTACTGATAAAACCGAAACCCAAGTTACTGGATTACCAGCCAATCCTAGATTGGCTAATTATAGTTTATCACCGGATGAAAAAAAATTAGCTTTTACGCATACCACTGCAAATGGAGTAGAGTTGTGGATTTTAGACTTAATGCAAGCCAAAGCTACCAAAGTTTCGGAGGCTAATTTGAATGCTAACTTAGGAAATCCGGTAAGTTGGTTCAACGATAGTGAGCATTTGTTAGTGCGAATGCTCCCAAAAAATAAACCTGAAATTTTGGAAGACAAAAAAAGTATTCCAAGTGGCCCGATTATTTCAGTAGGAGATGGAAAAATTTCTCAAAACAGAACCTACCAAGATTTGCTAAAAAACAAATTAGATGAAGCCAATTTTGAAAGTATTGCAACTTCTGAATTGTGGAAAATTTCAATTTCTGGCAAAGCCGAACCTTGGTTAGCTGCCAATTTATATTCTTTTGTTTCATTTTCACCAGATGGAAATTATGTATTACTAAATACCATCGAAAAACCGTTTTCCTATATCGTTCCTTACAGTAGATTTCCACAAAAAATGAGTGTATATGATGCCAAAGGCAACTTGATACAGGTCATTCACGAGCAACCTTTAAATGAAATCATGCCAAAAGGATTTTCCTCTACCAGAACCGGTAAAAGAAATGTTTCTTGGAGAGCAGATGCTCCTGCTACTTTATTTTATGTAGAAGCATTAGATGGTGGGGATCAAGCAAATCAAGTATCTCATAGAGATGCATTGTATTTGTGGGATGCACCTTTTAAGCAACCTGCAAAAAACATCTTTAAAACACAACAACGTTTTAATGGGATCGAATGGGGAAATGCCAATTTTGCCATCGTTTCTGACCAATGGTACGATACCAGAAATGCCAAGGCTTATGTAATCAACCCTTCTGGAGACAATAGCAATGCCAAAACATTGATGAACAGAAACTACCAGGACATTTACTCTGATCCGGGAAGTTTTGAAACCAAGAAAAATGAATTTGGCAAAAATGTGATTGCTATTGAAAATGGCAAAGCATATTTAATGGGAGATGGCTTTACTAAAGAAGGACAATTTCCTTTTATTGACGAATTAGACACCAAAACATTTACAAAAAAGAGGTTATACACTTCTAAAATTGCCGGAAAAAAAGAAGATTTGAATGCCATCATCGACTTTAAAAAAGGAGAAGTTTTGGTACAAATACAATCGGCCAACGAGTATCCGAATTACTACATTCGAAACTTTAAAAACAAAAAACTACAACAAATTACTTTTTTCAAAAACCCATTTGAAGCATTGCAAAAAGTACATAAAGAGTTGATTACTTACCAAAGAAAAGACGGTGTTGAACTCTCTGGAACCTTGTATTTACCTGCCAATTACGACAAATCCAAAAAAGAAAAATTGCCTTTGTTAATTTGGGCTTATCCACGTGAGTACAAAGACAAGAATACGGCTGGGCAAACAACTTCTAACCCAAATGAGTTTACTTTTCCTTACTATGGCTCTTTTGTGTATTGGGTAACCCGAGGATATGCCGTTTTAGACAATGCTGCATTTCCAATTGTTGGGGAAGGAAACCAAGAACCAAACGATACATTTATTGAGCAATTGGTTGCCAATGCCGAAGCTGCCATTGATGCAGTGGACAAATTAGGGTACATCAACCGTAAAAAAGTAGGTGTTGGGGGACACTCCTATGGTGCATTTATGACAGCCAATTTGTTATCGCATTCTAATTTATTTGCATGTGGCATTGCCCGAAGTGGAGCATACAACCGAACCCTTACCCCGTTTGGTTTTCAGAGTGAACAACGGAACTACTGGGATGTACCGGAAATTTACAATGGCATGTCGCCTTTTATGAATGCTTCTAAAATGAAAACTCCAATGTTGTTAACCCACGGAGAGGCAGACAACAATCCTGGAACTTTTACCTTACAAACCGAAAGATATTTTCAAGCTTTAAAAGGGTTAGGTGCTCCTGTAAGGATGGTGATTTTACCCAAAGAAAGCCATAGTTACGTAGCCAAAGAAAACATTTTGCATTTACTTTGGGAACAAGACCAATTTTTGGAGAAATATTTAAAAAATTAGTGGCTAAAAATTTCCTTTAAAAAAAACACACTTAAGGTTTTAGGTGTGTTTTTTTTATTTAATTTCGCATAAACTTAAACTGAAATCATATGAAAAAAACTTTACTCTTTTTATTATTAGGCTTGGTAACGTACGGACAGCAGTTTGTATCCGTTTTGCCAAATAATGGATCTACATCTGGAAATGCAAGAGCACCTCAAGGTGCTGTAAGATATGCTAGAACATGTTACATCATATCACCGGCTGAAATGACTGCTAGCGGATTTCCAAACGCTACTGCTGTTAGTGCACTAAGTTTTGAATTTGGTACTGCACAAGATATTGCCACATCAGGTACCTTGAAAATTTATATTCAAAACACCTCCGATGCAACTTATTTAAAGGCATCAAATGTTTGGACAGATGTAATCAATGGTATGACAATGGTTCATAATGCCCCAACTACAATTCCTGCTGCTACTGGATTTTGGGACATCACATTAACTGGTGGTACCCCATTTACTTATACTGGAGGTGGTGTTTATGTAGCCTTTGAGTGGGAAAATCCAACTAACCCTCTATCAACAGCTAATGTAGCATTGTGTAATACTACAATAGTTGGTGGTCTTAGAAATGAATTTAATAATTCTGCGTTAGCAGCTTCCTTAGTAAATACCTCGAACTGGAGACCTGCAACTAGATTTGCGTTTACAGCCTCATGTGTAAGCCCTACAGCTGTAACTTCAACAAATATAACTACAACTAGTGCTACTGTAAATTTTACAGGTACCATGCCTGCTCCTGCAAATGGCTATGAATATTTTGTTTCAACTTCAAGCACTGCCCCATCAGCATCTACAACTCCAACTGGAACCACAACTTCTAATTCTATTGCTTTAACAGGATTAAGTCATACCACAACTTATTATGTTTGGGTTAGGTCTGCATGTAGCGTTAGTGAAAAAAGCGTTTGGACTTCTGCACATGTTTTTCACACAATTGCTCAAGCACCTTTTGAATATGGATTTGAAAATCCACTACATCCAGGTTGGACCTTATTCAATGCAGGAACCGGAAACAACTGGGGAATTGGAAGTACTGCTGGTTTTGCTGCTACCGGAACTAACTATGCTGTTTATGGTTTTAATGCTACCAACGCTGCCAATGCTTGGTTATTTTCAAGAGCTATTTCTTTAACTGCAGGAATACAGTATACTATAACTTTTAAAGTTAGAGCCAGAATGGACGGAACTGTAATGTACCCTGAAAGTATGAAAGCAACTATTGGTACAACCAATACGGTGGCTGCACAAACTACTATTTTATGGGATTCTGGTTTAAACGGAATTAACTACGAAACCTATACTACCCAAACCGGAACATTTACTCCTGCAACTACAGGAAGTTATGTTTTAGGATTCCACTGTTATTCTGTAGCAGATATGTTTCAATTATTATTAGATGATGTGTTTGTGAATGTTCCTTTGAATTTAGACGAGAACAATTTAAACAATGTTTCCATTTATCCTGTTCCAGTTTATGACGGATTTTATATCAAAGCAACTAACTTGGATGTAACCGGTGTGAATGTTTATGACTTAAACGGGAGATTGGTTAAATCATTCCAAAATGCCTTAGAAAACTACAATATTTCTGAATTAAATTCTGGAATCTACATGGTAGAGATTAAAAATGGCGAGGAAACACAAATGAAAAAAATCATCAAAAAGTAATCTTAACATACTTTTGTGATAAAATTAACCCGGACTCGTTCCGGGTTTTTTATTTTTAAAATCAATAATATTAAAACACAAAAGATGAAAAAAACATTACTTTCGTTATTTGCCATGCTTGCGTACTTTGGGTACGGACAGACCGTTTATTTTCAAGATGATTTTAGCGTAGCAGCTAATTTTTCCAATTGGACTTTGTACAATTTAGACAACCTTACCCCGGATGCTAATGTTTCAGCTTTTGCAGCAGCTTGGGTTAGAGTTGATAGAAATACATACGGAGGACCTGCAGGAGATTTTTGTGCAGGAAGTACTTCTTGGTTCGATCCTGCTGGAACTGCAAACCGTTGGTTGGTTTCCCCTGCCATTAACATTCCGGTAGGGAGCAATGCTATTTTGTACTGGGATGCGAAAGCACAGGACACCCAATTTCCCGATGGGTATGAAGTTAGGATTTCTACTTCCAATACCCAAGCGGCTGTAACCTCAGGAACTGTTTTATTTAGTATTGCTCAAGAGGCTCCAACTTGGCAATCGAGAAATGTAAGTTTGGCAGCTTATGCCGGACAAACGGTTCATATTTCTTTTAGAAACAACAGCAACGATAAATTTTTATTGCTAGTAGATAATATTGTAGTATCGGACCCTCTTTCTGTGCCAGGTTGTGCTACTTTAACTGCTCCTGCCAACAATGCTACCAATATTCCGTCAGGTAATGTAACACTTACTTGGACAGCCCCTACCACAGGTGGTGCAGTTACTTCTTATGATATATTTTTTGATACCACAGACGGAACTACCCTATTAGGTAACACTACCCAAACCACAGTAAATATTACTGGAGTTTTACCTAGTTCAACTTACTTTTGGAAAGCTGTGCCAAAAAATTCAGCTGGTTTAGCAATTGGATGTACCAATTTTACGTTTACCACTCAAGCATCTCCATTTGCCCCTTATTGTGGACCTTTAGCTTTTACAACTGCAGTGGAACCTATCACTTTAGTTAATTTTGCTGGTATAAACTATACTGCACCAAATACTATTGGTGGTAATGCACACGTAAACCAAATTTCAACTTCCGGAAATGTTAGTGCAGGTGCAACCATTCCTGTTACATTTAAAGGAAATACAGATGGTGATTTCACCAATCGATTTATTGTATTTATCGATTGGAACCAAAATGGTACTTTAGACGATACTGGTGAAGTTTATTTTGGAGATGGTAATTTAACCATTCTTAATTCTACAGGTTTAGATGCCATTCAAGCAGTTGGAAACATTGTAGTTCCTGCCAATGCTGCTCCTGGAAACACTAGAATGAGAGTGGTGAAACAATTTGGTACCACCAATATGACCAACCCTTGTTTAGGAACCGCTTATGGCCAAGCAATTGATTTTACATTAAGCGTTACTAACTTGAATACCAATATTGGTGAGTTTAGCAAAGAAGTAAGTTTATTCCCTAACCCAGCAACGCAAAGTTTTGAAATATCCACTGGAAATCAGTTTGGTAATATCCAGCAAGTAAGTGTAACCGACATTAACGGTAGAGTAGTAAAATCATTTGGTACAAACCAGTCAAGTTATGACATTTCTGATTTGAATACCGGAATTTATATGGTAGAAATTAGAACTGAAAATGGGGTGGAAACCAAAAAACTGATCAAGAAGTAATTTTTTGATCTTCATAAAAATAAGGTGTCCTAAAGTTAATTGTCAATCTTAAAACTTTTATTGATTCTCCTTTTTGAGGAACAGAAAAAGTTTAAAAGAAAAGCTGAAACTATTTCAGCTAAACAATAGTAAACTTTAGGACACTTTTTTATACCAATTGCAATCTTACTTTTTCTTGCAAACCATACTTTTCTGGGCTAAAAAAACTAAATTCTGATCCATCAATATCCACAAAATACTGATAGAAATTGCCATGAAAATTTATTTTTTTTATAGTGGCTTTTATCCCTTCTTGGCTTAATTTCAGTTGGTAAGAAGAAATCCATTCAGGTAAATTGTATTTTTCTTGTATCAGACTAGGAACCAAATATACATCTCCAAACAAGGAAGCAACCGATGTTGTAATAGGATGATAAAAAACTTCTTTTGGGGTACCTTTTTGAAGTATATTTCCAGAATTTAGTATGAATATTTCGTCTGCAAAAGGCAACACGTCTTCTTTGTCGTGGGTTGCAATCACACAAGTGATGTTGTTTTCTTTAAAAAAAGCAAATAAATTTCTTCGCAATTGGTTTTTTAAAGCAGTATCTACATGACTAAATGGTTCATCTAACAGAATTACTTCAGGCATTTGTGCCAATGCTCTGGCAATAGCAACCCGTTGCATTTGGCCACCACTTAGTAATTTAGCTTTCACATTGGCATATTCTTCCATGTGTACCAATTGTAACAACTCTAATACTCTTTTCTGCTTGTACTGCCAATCCAAATTACTGACGTATTTTCCAACATTTTCAGCTACGGTAATAAATGGCATCAAATCAAAATGTTGTGAAACATACTTCATATAAGGCATTCCTGGCACCAAATGATAAGCCGGTCCTAAAATTGGCTGCTCTTTCCAAGACAAATTTGCCTTTACATCGTGCAAGCCATAAATGATTTCTAATAAAGTGCTTTTGCCACAGCCACTTGGTCCCATCAAAGCCACACAAGTCCCTTCTGTAACTTGTAGTTGGATATTTTTTAAAACCAAATTAGCTTGGTAACTAAAGCTTAAATTTTTTACAACCAACAAAACGTAAATTTTTTCACAAAAATAAAAAAAGTAAGGGCAGAAACTCAAACGTGGAGACTGCCCTTACTCACCTAACCAATAAATAAACAAAATAGCATTATGAAGATAAGTAATGCACAAAACTTTGGGTATGTACTTTTGCTTTTAGGTCGTGTAGTAAACTATACAACCCAAAAAAAGTACGATTGATGTACAAGAAATGTTTGGAACCACGGTTGCCATTCATTTTTCGTAATTTGGTATCTCCGGCATAGGTTTCTCCTAGCTGAGCCATCTTGGTAAAAAAGATATCATCTGAAAAATCAAAAGTATCTCCATGGAATGGCTTGGTAAATACCTGTAACATATCGGTAAATAATTCTTTAAAAAACAATTTGTCCTCGGCAGAATCATCGGAACGCAAAATTTCTAGTGCGGTCATTTTTTCTTCCAACAGTATTGCGTTGGCAAGCACTTCTGGTTTTGAAAGTTCAAAATACGGAACATAAAAATCCTCCGGTACGTGTTTTACACAACCAAAATCAATAGCGATTAAAGTTCCATCTTTCCCAACCAAAAAATTTCCAGGATGTGGGTCTGCATGAACTTGACGCAAACCATGCATTTGTACCATGTAAAAATCCCACAGCGTTTGTCCAATTTGGTTAGCCAATGTTTGATTGGTATTTTTTTTTGAAAATTCTGACAAATGCTCCCCTTCCATCCAATCCATGGTCAATACCTTGCCATTAGAATACTCTTCATAATAATTTGGAAACTTCAAATTCGGAATTGATTTACAAGCATTTGCAATAAATTGACCTTGATGCAATTCTAATTCGTAGTTGGTTTCTTCTAACAGCTTTTGCTCTACTTCTTTAAAATATCTTTCGGAATCTTTCCCTTGTAAATTAAACATTCGCATGGCAATGGGCTTTACCATAGCCAAATCCGAACTAATGCTATCTGCCACTCCCGGATATTGAATTTTCACAGCAAATTTTTTATCTCCTTTGGTTGCTTCATGCACCTGCCCAATACTTGCAGCATAAATAGAATCGTTTGAAAAGGTGTCAAACATTTGGTTAGGTTCTACCCCAAAATACCTTTTAAAAGTTTTTCTTACCAATGGAGCTGAAAGAGGTGGAACGGAAAACTGTGCTAAAGAAAATTTCTCTACAAACTGTTGTGGCAGGATACTTTTGTCCATGCTCAACATTTGGGCAACTTTTAAGGCACTGCCTTTCAAGCTTTTTAGGCCATCATAAATATCCTCTGCATTGTTTTCGTGTAATTTATCTTTGGTCAATTCTTTATTGACTAACTTTTCTCCATAATAAGCCAAATAATTCCCGCCAACTTTTACCCCTGTTTTTATAAGTTGTCCTGCTCTGCCTAATTTGTTGGTTGGAATGTGGTCGATGGTTTTCATATCAATGGAATGGCTTGTAAAAAATTAATTTTTAGAAAATGGGAATTTATCTTTAAACAAAAACTTTCCTAAATCAATGATGCTGTTTAAGGGAGTATTTTGTACCAAATCGAAGCTAGCTTGCACCGATTTTTCAATTAATATATCTGTATTCTCAAATCCTTTGCTGGTATCGTTCATCCAATATTTTAAAACATACAAGAATTGTCCCCAAAATCCTTCTTTATACAAAGGTTGCAATGCTTTATTGAATCTTTCATCCATGGCAGTGGTTTGGGTACTCATCACATCTTCTATAAATCCTAAATAACCTTCTCTTACTGCATGTAGTTGCTTCCAATTTTTCCATTGCTTCCAATCAGATGGCAATACAGCTAGCACATAACTACGATTCAAAGTCAAATTTTCGAAAAAGGTAAAGTAAAAACTCAATAATTTTTCTCTGGCAGCATACCCAGAAAAATCTTCAGATTTCTCTAAAGTAAGCAAAGTATGTTGCACTAAATTGGTCCAAAAAGCACTTTTTACTTGATCTAAATTGGCATAAAAAGTATAAAAATCGCTTTCTGCTATTTCGTTCTTTTTACAAAAGGTGTACACATTTTTCAAAGCTTTGTCTTGCTCTAAAAATAGTTCCATATATTTTTCTAAAATACTGGATTCGTCCCATTGTATTGTTTTTTTCTTGGCTGCAGGCATAGGTTAAATAATTTTTGTAAAGATACTATTTTGTTTAATCTTTTATAATATAAGTTAAACAAAATTTTGTTAAAAATAAAAAAACCACCTCGCTTATGAGGTGGCCATCGCAAAAGTCAAGTTAGTAGTAGTATTAATTCTGTCCTTGCGATTCATCTATCATTTTTTGGTTTGCTGTAATGGCAAACTCCACTCTTCTGTTTTTTGATCTTCCTTCGGGAGTATCGTTAGTTGCAATAGGATCTTGAGGGCCCATTCCGGTTGTTTGAAATCTACTTGCTGTCAAACCTTTGCTTATCAAATAAGCTCTAACAGATGCTGCTCTGTCTTCCGATAGCTTTTGGTTAAATTCAAGCCTTCCGGTAGAATCTGTATAACCAAAAATCATGATGTCAGTATCAGGATATTCCATAAAAACAGGCACTAATTTGTCTAAATTTTGACGAGCTTGAGCTGTTAAAGTAGATTTAGAAGTTTCAAATCTTACTGCATTTTCACCTAAAACCAATTTGATGCCCTCTCCTACTCTTTCTACCTCAGCACTTGGTAAAGCGTTTTCAATTTCACGTGCTTGTTTGTCCATTTTATTTCCAATGGCAGCACCTGCCATTCCACCAATTACACCTCCTAAAACTGCTCCTGCAGTTCCATTGCCACCTTTACCAACATTATTACCCAAAACTCCACCAATTACAGCACCCGCAGCTGCTCCAATTACAGCTCCTTTTTGGGTGTTATTGGCATTTTTTACGGCATCGCAACTCCATAAAACTGCGATTACCAAACAACTTGCTATGATTTTTTTCATTTTTTTTGTTTTAGTTTTTTACAAATTGATACACTACATCAGTCGGTTTATTTCCAACACTTATTTTATCTACCCATTGAAAACCATTATCATTTGCATTTCTCACTTGCAATACATAGCCGTCTTTCACGCGTTTTGCTTTCATGCCTTCGTCAATAAACTTTAAAACCACATTGCCTTCTTTGTTTACAAACCAAGTAATTTTAGCATTTAAACTAGGACAACTTCCAGAACCACTCATTTGTACATTTCCTGAATTATTGTTTGCAACAAAACTCCATTGGGAACCAACCCAACACTGACTATCTGCAAAGTCAAAAGACTGAACTTTGATAAAATCAGATCCAGGATAAGTCACAGATGCCAAACGAAAACTTCCTCGCATAAATTTTTGTGCTTGAGAATCCACTTGATTGTTTGGTGCAGAAACGCACCCAATTAAAAGAAATAAAGCACCAATTATCAACCAAAGGTTATTAGACTTAAAAAGTTTCATGTCATGAGTTTTTTATTGCTACAAAGTTAAATAATGTGCATCAGACTAGAAGAACAAATGTGTTATGATTTTGTGAAAACGACATTTTGTCAGAATTTTATAATTGGTATTGGTTTTGCCTAGTTTTCGACAAACAAAATTTAAGGACTATGACAACCGGAAAAATCAATGTTTCTGTGGAAAATATTTTTCCACTTATCAAAAAATTCTTGTACAGTGATCACGAAATCTTTTTACGTGAATTGGTTTCCAATGCCACCGATGCCACTTTAAAATTAAAGCACTTGGCAAGTATCGGAGAAGCCAAAGTGGAAATTGGAGAACCTAGAATTGAAATTAAAATTGATAAAGAAGGTAAAAAAATCCACATCATCGATCAAGGAATAGGGATGACTGCGGAAGAGGTAGAAAAGTACATCAATCAAGTAGCTTTTTCAGGTGCGGAAGAATTTTTAGAAAAGTATAAAGATTCTGCCAAAGATGCAGGAATTATCGGGCATTTTGGTTTAGGATTTTATTCCGCTTTTATGGTGGCCCACCAAGTAGAAATTATCACCAAATCATACAAAGACGAACCAGCAGCTCATTGGATTTGCGATGGTAGTCCGGAGTTCCGATTAAACACTCATGATAAAGCTGATAGAGGAACAGAAATCATTTTGCATGTGGCAGAAGATTCTGAAGAGTTTTTAGAAGAATTCCGCATTCGTGAATTGTTGAAAAAATACAACAAATTCATGCCGGTTCCAATCAAATTTGGCACCAAAAAAGAGGCTTTGCCAAAACCGGAAGATGCACCGGAAGACTACAAAACCGAATATGTGGAAGTGGATGACATCATCAACAATCCAAATCCGGCTTGGACCAAACAACCAAGTGATTTGAAGGAGGAAGATTATAAAAACTTCTACAGAGAATTGTATCCAATGCAATTCGAAGACCCATTGTTCAACATCCATTTAAATGTAGATTATCCGTTTAACTTAACCGGAATTTTATACTTCCCAAAAATGTCGCAAGACATGCACTTGCAAAAGGATAAAATTCAGTTATACCAAAACCAGGTATTTGTAACTGATAATGTAGAAGGAATTGTGCCTGAATTTTTAGGAATGTTGCGTGGAGTAATTGATTCACCAGATATTCCGTTAAACGTTTCTCGTTCCTATTTGCAAGCCGATGGCAATGTGAAGAAAATTTCCAACTATATTACCAGAAAAGTTGCTGACAAATTAAAATCGCTTTTTAATGAAAATAGAGCAGATTTTGAACAAAAATGGAACGATATTAAAATTGTGTTGGAATACGGAATGCTTTCAGAGCCTAAGTTTTATGAAAAAGCAGGTGACTTTGCCTTGTACCCAACTGTTGATGGCAAATATTATACTTTGGGGGAATTAAAAGAGGCTATTCAAGACAACCAAACCGATAAAGAAGGAAAATTGGTAGTATTATATGCATCTGACAAGGAATTACAACACAGCTATATTGATATTGCAAAAGAAAAAGGCTACCAAGTGTTGTTGTTAGATAGTCCGATTGTAGCTCATTTGATGCAAAAATTGGAGCAAGACAACGAAAAAATGACTTTTGCTCGTGTAGATGCAGACCATATCGACAAATTGATTGCAAAAGAAGAACCGGTTATTTCTAAACTTTCTGACGAAGAAAAAGAACAATTAAAAACGGCTTTAGAATCCATTGTTCCAAAAACCAATTACACCATTCAATTAGAGGCAATGGACAGCCAAGCAGCTCCATTTATGATTACCCAGCCAGAATTTATGCGAAGAATGAAAGAAATGAGTGCCACCGGTGGAGGAATGTTTGGCATGGGCAACTTCCCTGACATGTATAATTTGGTTGTGAACACCAACTCAGAATTAGCTGGAAAAATTTTACAAGAGTCCGATTCTGCAACCAAAGAAACTTTAATCAAACAAGCATTAGACTTGGCAAAAATTTCGCAAGGTTTGTTAAAAGGTGAAGAATTAACCGCTTTTGTAAAAAGAAGTTTTGAACGATTGTCGTAAAAATTTCAAATACATTTATAAAAATCCGCTCCTATAGCGGATTTTTATGTTAATAGATAAATCATCACAAAATGCGAAGCAACTCCTAGCAATACCATCACATGCCAAACCACATGAAAATATGGATTGCTTTTGATGGTATAAAAAATTGCTCCAACGGTAAAGAAAAACCCACCCAATGCCAAAAAGAGCAAAGCTTCTGTAGAAAAAACTTTCCAAATAGTTGGAAATTCCCAAACCACCAACCAGCCCATAAGCAAGTAAATTAACAGAGATAACTTTCCCCATTTTCCGGTAAAAAATATCTTTTTAATTACACCAATAGCAGCAATACTCCACACCATCACTAATAATTTCTTACCAACTGCTTCCGGTAATGCCAAAGCACAAACCGGAGTATAAGTTCCTGCAATCAAGAAAAAAATTCCGATATGATCTAATATTCGAGCCCGATGTTTTTTATTGTCTTCCATCTGAAAATGATACCAACCAGAAGCTGCAAACAAAAACAACATAGAGCTTACATATATTACCAAACTTGCACTATTACTAATATTTTCTAACTTAGGTTGCATCCAAATAAGCCAGGCAATCAAGGTAAGTGGAATGCCAATCCAATGGGTTACTACATTCCATTGTTCTACCTTTGGGAGTTGTTGCCAACGTTGCATGTTTTTCATTTTTAAGAAAACAAAGGTAGTAGGGTTGCATTGGAAAACCTTATTTTTGCATCATAAATTATACAAATGTCTATCTCCGTAGAAACTCCTGCCTTACTATTTTCAGCCACTTCCCTGATTTTGCTGGCATATACCAATAGGTTTTTAACCATTGCACAAATCATCCGTGGACTCAAAACGAGTTTTGACAAGGAGCAACAAAAATCCATTTTATTGCAAATTCAAAACCTCAACCTCCGCATCAAACTCATCCGATGGATGCAATTATTTGGTGTATTTAGTTTGTTTTTGAGTGTATTGGACATGTTGGTTTTGTTTTTTAATTTGCCTTTGGTAGGATTGTATTTCTTTGCTGGAAGTTTGTTGTGCTTACTTACTTCGTTAGGAATTTCTTTTTGGGAAATTTCTATTTCTGTAAAAGCATTGCAATTACACTTAAAGGATTTGGAAGACATCGAAACACAAAAAATCGCTTCATAAAACCATCTTATGCGAATAGATATTATTTCTGTAGTTCCGGAATTGTTGCGAAGCCCTTTTGAACATTCTATTTTAAAAAGAGCCATTTCCAAAGGTTTGGTAGAAGTTGAAATCCACAATTTAAGAGACTATGCTACCAACAAACACAAAAATGTAGACGATTACCAATTTGGTGGTGGTGCCGGAATGGTTTTGATGATAGAACCTATCCATAGATGTTTACAAGCGTTACAAGCCAAAAGAACCTATGATGAAGTTATTTTTTTAACTCCGGATGGGGAAACATGGAACCAACCTATGGCCAATCAATTATCCTTGCAAAAAAACTTGATTTTGTTGTGTGGCCATTATAAAGGAATTGACCAAAGAGTTAGAGAGCATTTGATTACCAAAGAAATTTCTATTGGAGATTTTGTGCTTTCGGGTGGAGAATTGGCTGCTGCTGTTTTGGCAGACAGCATTATTCGATTGGTACCTGGAGTATTGAATGACGAAACTTCTGCTTTAACAGATAGTTTTCAGGATAATTTGCTAGCTCCTCCTGTTTATACCCGACCTGCGGATTATGACGGATGGAAAGTACCCGATGTTTTGTTAAGCGGAAACTTTAAAGAAATTGATGCCTGGAGAGAGCAAAAAGCTTGGGAACATACCCAAAACAGAAGACCCGATTTATTGAAATAACATGGAAAAAGAAACCCCTAACAAAAGAAAACTATTTATTACCGGATTTATTTATGCAGGCATCCCTTATGCCATTATCATGAGTTTGTTTGATTGGTGGGACAAAGGATCGGTGAGTTGGGTAAAAATTTTGGTAAGTTTTTTACTTTTTGGCACTATCATGGGATTTTTAGCTTTGCGACAGAAGAAGAAAACCAAACAATGATTACCTAGTTACAAGAATAATCTTGTACCAAAATTTCTGTTGGAATTTGAAGCTTGTCGCTTATTTTACGAATCATTTCTAAGTTAAGTTTTCTTTTTTTATTTAAAATCTCACTCACTCTGCTGGTAAATCCAACAACCTCTGCCAAATCTTTTTGTTTCATTCCTAATTGTTCCATTCTAAATTTGATGGCTTCAATTGGATCTGGTAAGTCTATCGGAAAATTTTCTTTCTCATATTTATCTACCAAAATTGACAAAATTTCTAATTCATCTGCCATTTCACTTCCTTTAGAAACATCAAAAATTTCCTCTAATCTTGCCATCGCTCTTTTGTAATCTGATTCGCTTTTAATTGGCTGAATATTCATGACTCCTATTTTTTAAATGATATTTGCGTTAATTTTATCGTATTGAGCATGGGTGCCAATAAATCTGATCCAACATAGTTGGAAATCAAAATTAATTTTTACAATCAATCGATAATGATTTCCTTTGATATTAAAAACTACTCTATTGTCTTGTAAAATACTTGCACTCGGATATTCACTTTTTAATTGATTAAAGTTTTCGAATTTTGATTTCTCAAATTCATTGTACCAAGATTTTAATGACTCTTCCACATCCTTGTGTATTTCCCAAAAATCTCTCAAAGTTTTTTTGGCAATAATTCTCAAAACAAACAAAATTTGAGACAAATATACTAAAAAGTTACCAAAATGGGAAAAAACTAAAAACCTAAAACCACTCTTTCAACTCCAATAAATGAAATACTTGAGGAGTTGGATTTTGATGTGGAATTTGAAACTCATTAAAGTAAATGGTATCAAGCCCAAAATTTTGAGCTCCTTCTATATCAGCTTCCAAGCTGTCTCCTATCATGATACTTTCTGACAAGTTGGCTTGTGCCAGTTGCAATGCCGTTTGAAAAATTTGCGGATTTGGCTTTTTTACTCCTGCTGTTTCTGAGTTGGTTACCGTTTTAAAATAATGTTCTAATCCCGATTGTTGAATTTTCCGATGTTGTACCTCAGCAAACCCATTGGTTATAATATGCAAATGGTAATTTGGTTGCAAGTATTCCAATATTTCCATTGCTCCTTCATACAAATAATTAAAGGTTGGCAAATAAGCTATATAGTCATGGGCAATTTCCATGACTTCATTTTTGGTAATGGAAGTAAAATCTAAGGCATCAAAAACTTCTTTTAATCGATGAAATCTTAAATCTTCTTGAGAGATTTTTTCCTCTCTGTATAACTTCCAATACTTTAAATTAGTTGGAATATAAACTTCTAAAAACTTTGGAAGGTGTAATAGGAGTTTTCGCTCTTCAAATATACGTTCGTAAGCCAAGGCAGAATTTTTTTCAAAATCCCACAACGTATGGTCTAAATCAAAAAACAAATGTTTTTTATGTTGAAACAAAATCTAGCTTTTGATAAAATGTTACAATCCTTTGGTAATTACAGCTTGGTCAATGTGGTAAATCCAATCATCCACATCCGAATCGTTGTATCTGAAAACTCCTTCGATAGTTACGTATTGGTCTGTTTTTAGTTTAGGTGTTGCTCCCTTAAATTTTAATCCAGTGATGGTTTCCGGTCCTGCTTTACCACAAAAAAAACATGCTGCAAATACGTTTTTACTTAGTGCATATGTTTTGGTATCTACCGGAACAATAAATCCGGATAGCACTACTTTTTTTCCTTGCTTGGCTTTTAAAGTAGAGTTGATGATTGGAAACATCACTCCTTCTTCAAAATCTGGATGAGGCTTTTTGGTGTACTTGATAATTCCTAATAATTTCCATGAAATGGTATCTGCCTTGGCTCCTGCTTGGTCCAAAAAGTTAGCATCTAACATCATGGCATCCATGCTCACTTCATCGGTAGTGGAAGCCTTTTCAGAGGTATGCACAAAAGCTGCTTGCTCCATTGGTTTTTGCATGGCAACTACTTTGGTGGCATCCGGTTTAAATTGCCATTCTAAAAGGCCAAACACCACAAAAAAAGCAATGAAAAAAATATAAATATTACGCATGTGTTAATGTTTTTGAAATCTGAATTTGATAGGCCTTTATTGCAGGAATACAAGCTGCTAAAAAGCCCACAAAAATAGTAAGAATCCACAACATTCCTTCTTTTTGCCAAAGAATCATGCTTGGATCAAAAACCAATTTGAATTGTTCTTCGGTACTCCATGACAATAGCACCAATGCCAATCTTCCGAGAGTTGCACCAAAAAGGATGCCAATAAAAGTTAAAAACCAACTTTCTAGCAACAAGCTCCAAAACAATTGCAATGCCCTTGCTCCACTAATTCGCATCAAAGCAAATTCGTATTGTCTTTCTTTTAAATTACTATATAACGCAATAAAAATGCTCAACCCAGATAATACCAACAAGGCATAACTTAAATAAGTAAGTGCCTCTAATCCTATACCAAATAACGAAAACAACCGATTGATTTCTATAGCTGGAGATGCTGCTTGCATTTTAGTGCTTTGGGGGATGATTCTTGGCCATGTAAGCTTGGCAATTTGGTTTTTCATGGTTAGTAAAACTGCGGTAATCTCTTGCTCCTCTTCCGTTATTGGCATAGTTTCGTGCTCCATGCCTTCTACGTGTTCGTGCTCGGCATGAATATTCCAAACACTAGAAATGGTACACAAAATCAAATGGTCTATTACTTGCCCGCTTTCTTCTAAAATTCCTACTACTTCGTAAGCATGGTTGTCATGTACCTCCCCTTCCATGGCATCTCCGTGGGTTCCGTAAAAAGTATCTCCTAATTTTAACGAAAGTTTTTGAGCTACTTGAGCTCCTACCACTACTTCAAAATCTTTTGCAAAAGCTTTCCCTTGTTGCAAATTAGCTTTGTACTTTTTGGCATAATCCCAAGTAGTTCCAACAATTTTAAATCCTACATAATTATCTCCAAAAGCCAAAGGAATGGCTTGTCTTACATGAGGATGCTTCATGTAAGTTTTTGCGTCTGCATACAAAATATTTCCAGTTGGGGCATCTACTTGATATACCGAAGATAAAATTAACTGCAATGGACTTCCGGGAGCTCCTAAAACCAAGTCAATATCTTCCACATTCTTTTGAAATTGGTCTTCAAATTGATGCTGTACCAATACCAATACCGTCATTAAAGCAATCGAACTTACCAATAAAATAACACTAAGTAAGGTATTCCATGGTTTGTGCCAAAGGTTTTTCCAAGATAATTTTGCGATCATGACTTAAGAATTTGAAGAAATTTGGTTGGATAAAACTACGGTATCTTTAATGACTTCTTTTAAACGTTGGTCATGCGATACTACTACTAAGGAAGCTCCGTAAGCAACAGACAACTCTTGTAATAATGCAATTACAGACTGGGCATGATGATCATCTAAACTCGATGTTGGCTCATCAGCCAATAATAATTTAGGTTCGTTAATCAATGCTCTAGCAATAGATAATCGTTGTTGTTGCCCAACACTTAACTGATAGGTAGCTTTATTTTGTTGAGAGGCAATCCCTAATTTTTCCAAAAGCTCTTTTGCTTTTTGCACGTTTTTTTGTTGGGTTGCCAACCAATTTGCCATCAATACATTGTCTAAAACACTCAACGATTGGATAAAATGATTTTGTTGCAATACCAATCCTATGTTTTTGCCTCTAAATTCATCTAATTTTCTACCCCCTAAAGATGCTACATTGGTTTGGTTGATCCAAATTTCTCCATCGGTTGGTTGCAAAATACCAGCTAGTAAATGCAATAAAGTTGTTTTTCCAACCCCAGAGGGACCAGAAATTAAAAAGCTATTTGCTGCTTGTACTTTTATGTCAGGAAAATGAAAATGATTGCCTTGCGGATAAGCAAAGCGTAAATTTTTGGTTTCTAAAAGAGTCATGGTTTCCATAATGGTCAAAAATACAAGGTTCAACACAAAATAAATCGAAAATGGAACATAAAATTTGAGAAAAGTAAAGCCAAAATATTCTTAATGAAATTGTCTGTAATTGTGAACTTAAAAAAATAACCCTATACTATTTACGATTTTAGCAAAATTGACAACACAAAAAAAACAAATCGAAAATTCAAACGTTTTCGCTCAGCAAAGTTTTCAAAATTAGGAGATTAAAAACTATCTTTGCAAACCCAAAAATAACACTTTGTTATTTTTTGAGATTTTCTTCCAAAAGCACAAAAAATAGACACACAAATAATGAAGACTACTATTATGTACACCTTAACGGATGAGGCTCCTATGCTGGCAACCCATTCGTTTTTACCAATGATTCAAAAAATTGTTTCTCCTGCAAATATCCATTTTGAATTAAAAGATATTTCTTTAGCAGGTAGAATCTTAGCAAACTTTAAAGAATATCTTACTCCAGAACAGCAAGTTGCTGACGATTTACAATTATTAGGTCAACTAGCTACACAACCAGAAGCTAACATCATCAAACTACCAAATATTTCTGCTTCTGTTCCGCAATTAAAAGGAGCTATCGCAGAATTGCAATCTAAAGGATATGCCATTCCAAATTACCCAGAAGACCCTCAAAACGACCAGGAAAAAGCAATCAAAGCCTTGTATGCAAAAGTATTAGGGTCTGCAGTAAATCCTGTGTTACGAGAAGGAAACTCCGACAGAAGAGCTCCGAAAGCTGTAAAGAACTATGCCAAGAAAAATCCACATAGCATGGGTGCTTGGAGCAAAGACTCTAAAACCCATGTTGCAAGCATGAGCGATGGTGATTTTTATGGAAGTGAACAATCGGTAACCATTGCAAATGATAATAAATTTAAAATTGTTTGGAGTGATGCCAATGGCAATGAAAAAGTATTAAAAGATTTATCTCCATTAAAAGCCGGGGAGATTATTGATTCCTCTGCACTAAGCCTAACAAAGCTAAAAGCATTTATTGCAGATGCAAAAGAAGATGCCAAAAAACAAAATATTTTGTTTTCGGTGCATTTAAAAGCCACCATGATGAAGGTCTCTGACCCTATTATTTTTGGTGCCATTGTGGAAGTTTTCTTTAAAGAGGTTTTTGAAAAATACCAAAGCGAATTGGATGCTTTGGGAGTTTCTACCACCAATGGATTGGGAGATGTGTATGCCAAAATACAAGGTCACCCAAAACAAGCAGAAATTGAACAAGCAATAGCAGATGCCATGGAACAAGGTCCAGCTTTGGCTATGGTAAATTCTGACAAAGGAATTACCAACTTACATGTACCTTCGGATGTGATTGTAGATGCTTCGATGCCAGCTATGATTCGTACTTCCGGTCAAATGTGGAACAAAGAAGGCAAAGCACAAGATACCAAAGCAATTATACCAGACAGAAGTTATGCTGGAATTTACTCCGCAGTAATTGATTTCTGCAAAGCAAATGGAGCACTAGATCCAACTACCATGGGAAGTGTTCCGAACGTAGGTTTGATGGCCCAAAAAGCAGAAGAATATGGCTCGCACGACAAAACTTTTCAGATTGCTGAAGAAGGTGTAGTAAAAGTAATTGCTGAAGATGGAACCGTTTGGATGGAACAAAAAGTAGCTGTTGGTGATATTTTCAGAATGTGTCAAACCAAAGATGCTCCTATTAAAGATTGGGTTAAATTAGCAGTTAACAGAGCCAGATTGTCGCAAACTCCAGCTGTTTTTTGGTTAGATGACCAAAGAGCACACGACAGAGAATTGATTAAAAAAGTGAATACATACTTAGCTGAACACGATATCAACGGTTTAGACATTCGTATTCTAAACCCAGTGGAAGCATGCGAATTCACCTTACAAAGAATTGTTCAGGGGCTAGATACCATTTCGGTAACCGGAAACGTACTGCGTGACTACCTAACCGATTTATTTCCAATTTTAGAAGTGGGTACTTCTGCAAAAATGCTTTCGATTGTACCTTTAATGAATGGTGGAGGTTTGTTTGAAACAGGAGCTGGTGGAACTGCTCCAAAACACATCGAACAATTTTTAGAAGAAGGCTACTTGCGTTGGGATTCTTTAGGAGAATTTTTAGCTTTAGGAGTTTCCTTAGAACATTTAGGGCAAACCCAAAACAATGCACAAGCTTTAGTTTTGGCAGAAACTTTAGACCAAGCCATTGAAAAATTCTTAGACAACGACAAATCTCCTGCCCGTAAAATTGGACAAATTGATAATCGTGGTTCCCACTTTTACTTAGGTTTGTATTGGATACAAGCTTTGGCAAACCAAACCCAAGATGTGGCAATGCAACAAAAATTTGCTCCAATTGCCAAAGAATTAACTGACAATGAAAATACCATTGTGCAGGAGTTAATTGCAGCTCAAGGCAGTAGACAAGATATTGGTGGATATTTTAAACCAGCTAGTGAAAAAGTATTTGAAGCCATGCAGCCAAGCAAAACTTTTAAAGAAATTCTTGCTAAAATTTAATTGATTGAAACAACCTTGATACACTCCCATTGGCTTGGCTTTTGGGAGTTTTTTATTGTCTGTATTTGACCAATTAAAAAAACGTTAAACCTTTATTTGTTTAACTAGCTTACAATATCTTTGAACAAATATTAATTTTATGCGTAATCTCCTATTTTTCCTGCTAAGTGCTTCTTTTTTATGGAGTCAAGAAAGAGTCACCATTAGCGGAACCGTAACTGCCAAGAATACCAAAGAAACTTTGTTCGGGGTAAATGTTGTAATAAGCAATTTAAAAATTGGTGCAACTACCAACGAATATGGCTATTATGTATTCAATGCTCCCAAAGGCAAGCATACCATTACTGTAAGTTATCTGGGTTTTAAAACTTTGGAACAAACCATTGAAGTTTCTCAAAACACTCGTCTGAACTTTTCTTTAGAGGAAGAAGACCAACTATTGCAAGAAGTGGTGGTAACTGATCGCAAAAACAAAGCAGAGATTCAAAAACCAGAGATGAGTGTAAACAAACTCACAATGCAAGAAGTAAAGCGTTTGCCTGTATTATTGGGAGAAGTGGACATTTTAAAAACCATTTTAAATTTACCGGGAGTTACCAATGCAGGAGAAGGACAATCGGGCTTTAATGTGCGTGGTGGTGGAGCAGACCAAAATTTAGTTTTGTTAGATGAAGCTACTATTTATAATTCTTCGCACTTGTTCGGTTTATTTTCGGTGTTTAATGGAGATGCCGTAAAAGATTTAAAATTATACAAAGGAGGAATCCCTGCTAAATATGGTGGAAGATTGTCATCCGTATTAGACATCTACCAAAAAGATGGAAACAAGCAAAAGTTTGAAATGAACGGTGGAATTGGAGTAATTTCAAGCAGACTGTTGGCAGAAGGTCCTGTGGTAAAAGACAAAAGTTCGTTTTTAATTGCTGGTCGTGGTACCTATGCCCACCTCTTTTTAAAATTTACGGACATCAATAATACCGCTTATTTTTATGATTTGAATACCAAATGGAATTACGAAATCAACCAAAACAACACCTTGTATTTATCGGGTTATTTTGGTAGAGATGTTTTTCGTTTAAGTGATAGAATCGTAAATACCTACGGAAATGCCACTTTAAATTTACGATGGAACCACCTTTTTTCTGATAAATTATTTTCCAATTTATCTTTGATTTATAGCGATTATGACTACGGATTACAGTTAGGATTTATTGGTTTTGACTGGCAAAGTGGTATCTTAAACTATCAATTGAAATACGACTTAAAACAATATATTTCCGAAAACATCAAATTGAGTTACGGAGCCAATATGTTGTATTACGACTTCAATCCAGGTAGAATTGTTCCGTTAGATGCCTCTTCTTCTATCAACGAATCGCAACTAGAGAAAAAATTTGCTTTTGAACCAGCAGTATATTTTGATGTAGAACAAAAACTTTCGGAAAAATGGAGTGTACAATACGGATTGCGATACAGCCAGTTTTACCGATTGGGTACTGAAAACATCTTTACCTATGCCAACAACCAACCGGTTATTTTTAATCCGGAAATTCAGATTTACGAAAAAGCTCCTATTATTGGCTCTACCTTTTATGGGAGCAACCAAAAAATTTCTGCATTTGATAATTTAGAACCTCGATTTGCGGTTTCTTATGCATGGAACGACAACCAATCGGTAAAAGCAAGCTACAACCGCATGGCACAATATTTACACTTAATTTCCAATACCCAATCTCCTACGCCATTGGATGTGTGGACACCAAGTGGCCCTTATTTGAAACCGCAACGATTAGACCAATATGCAGTTGGGTATTTTCAAAATTTAAAAGACGATCAATACACTTTTGAAGTAGAATCTTTCTATAAAAGAATTTATGATCGTGTAGATTATATTGATGGTGCAGATTTGGTTGCCAACAATGCCATTGAACAAGTAGTTTTAAATGGAGAAGGAAGGGCTTATGGATTGGAGTTTTTATTGCGAAAAAATACCGGAAAATGGAATGGTTGGCTGGCATATACCCTTTCAAGATCAGAACAACGAACACCCGGAAGAACCCCAATGGAAACCGGAATTAACAATGGTGCATGGTATCGGGCAAACTGGGATAAATTGCACAATATTAGTGTTACTGCCAACTACGATTTGAATAAAAAATGGCGATTTGGAGCAGTGTTTGCTTTGCAATCCGGACAGCCTATCACCTTACCTAACGGCAGCTATGAATACCAAGGCATTACTGTTCCAACGTATGGCTTAAGAAATCAGAATAGTTTGCCAACGTTTCATCGTTTAGACATTTCTGCCAATTACACCCCAAAGCCTGACAAAAAACAAGGATGGCAAGGAGAATGGGTATTTGGTATTTACAACGTGTACAATCGAATGAATGCCGCTTCTTTAACTTTCCGTCAAAACCAAGACAGCGGGCAAAATGAAGCAGTTCGTTTGTCTATTTTCGGAATTGTTCCAAGCGTTACTTACAACTTTAAATTTTAAGCACATGAAAACACTATATAAATTATTTTTATTTATTAGCATATTCCATTTTGTTTCCTGCGAAGAGGTTATTGATATTGAACTAGATACTGCAGCTCCTCGTTTGGTAGTAGATGCTTCTTTGGAATGGGCCAAAGGAACCGATGGTTCTACACAAACCATCTATTTATCTACCACTGCAGCTTTTTTTGCTGATGCCTATCCTAAAGTAAGTGGAGCTTTGGTACAAGTAAGCAATACCAATAACCAAACTTTTTTATTCTCGGAAACAGAGCCAGGTGTATACCAATGCAACAATTTTGTTCCTGAAATTGATATGGAATACACTTTACAAATCACTTACCAAGGGGAAGTTTTTGAAGCAAAAGAAATCATGATGAAAACTCCTAGTATTTTGAATGTAGAGCAAAACAACAATGCAGGAATTTTACAGGAAGATATTGAAGTGAAATTCTTCTTTCAGGACATCGTAAACGAAACCAACTTTTATAAAGAAAAATACGAAGTTGCTTTTCAAGATTTGCCAATTTATCGATTGGTGCAAGACCGTTTTCAGGCAAATAATTTGATGTTTGGCAATTATTTTAATGAAAAGTTAGAACCCGGACAAGACATCACTTTTACTTTAACCGGGGTTTCGCAAAGACATTACAATTACTTGAGAGTTTTGTTAAGTGTGGCAGGTAGTAGCTCCGGAAGTCCGTTTCAGGCACCCCCGGGAACAGTTAGAGGAAACTTGATCAACAAAACCAACCCGAATAATTTTGCTCTTGGCTATTTTTATGCAGGAGAAACGGATAAGTTTACCTATACCATTCAAAATCCATAAAAAAAGATTTGGTTTTTTGTATTGGGTAAAATTACCCAAAAAAACAGCTAAAAGCCTAACTTAACGTGAGTTCGATACAAGAAACATATTTAAGTGTTTGATATTGATGGTATTGTACAATTAAACATAGAGTTTTCTCTGTGTAACTTTGTGTATGCTTTGTGCATTTTGTGTGATAGCTATTTATGTTGTAGCACAAAAGTCACAAAGAAGCCACAGAGAACCACAAAGTGTTTCTCAAAACTAATTTATCAATATCAAACTCACGTTAACATAATACCAAACAGGATTAAACTAGGCTTTTAGCTTTCTTTTTTACTTGGTTATGGAAACCATTTACCTTTTAACAACTTTTTTTCTGGTAACTTGACCATCTTGCTCAAATTCTAAAAAGTAAATACCTGACTTTAAATTTGAAAAATCAATTTGATTGCCTGAAAAGGATAAATTCGAATCAATTAATTTACCATCTAAAGCAAAAATTTTAATTTTACTTATCTCAAAATCTGATTTAAAATGTAAAATGTTTTCTACTGGGTTGGGGTATGTAGTTAGTTTATCCACAATGTTTGAACTCTGTACATTCAAATTAACATTATTGTAAATTGCAGAATTACCTTGTGGATTTACAAAAATTAATTTCTTATAATTATTTACATCAGTAATAGTAAAAGTAAAATCGTTATTTGGCAATAAATAAAAAGTTGTTATTACATTAAACATGTTTAAATCATCACTACTGAATTGACAAGGAACACCAAGCTGATAAAATCCATCGTATGTGAAAATGTTATTAGAAACATTACCGTTGAGTCCAAACATGGTTAAGCAATATGAAGAAGCTAATAGGATATTATTATCTAATACTTGAAAACCAATAATATGATCATAACTAGTATTATCAGTATAAGTAATATCGGAACCATTGATAACAAATTTTTCTAAATACCAAGTGTTATCTAATAAAACTTGCGTTTGTCCGAAACTAAAATTACTTAGCAGCAGGACATAAATAAATAATTTAGCTTTCATAATTTTAGTTTTTAATAAAGATTTTAGAATCTGTTACTTGTCCATTATGAATAAATGATATAACGTATTTACCGTTTACATAACTTGATACATTAACAGGTAATGAACTATTATTATTATCAACTATGTAATTATAAACATTGTTGCTGTTATGACTATCTATACCAGTAATCATAATGTAATTATTGTTTGTGTAATTTAGCTTTAGCTCTAAATTTATGATATTGTTAGATGGGTTAGGGTAAAATGAATAAATATGATTGTTTTTTAAATCTAAATTAACTTCAGCATAATCTTTTAAACCATCAACTAATGAAATAATTTCTAATTTGAATTTTTTAGAAATATCAGCAACTACCTGTAAATCAATACCTGAATAAATTAAATTACCTTCTTGATCATACCAATTATAAACAGCATCTTTATCAATTTGATATGCCGTGAAGGTTACCAATTCATCTCTATCTACTAATTTGTCATCACCGGCATTTGCGTAAAATGGTGTTCTTTGATATTTTTCAATATTAAATGTTTCACCGCCTACAATTTCATTGGTAACAAGATCACGTTGGATAACATGCATAACAAACTTACCTTTTTGGTCAAGTAATTCTTTTGTTAAAAAGTTAAATTTAAAATTAATGGTGCCTATTTGGTTAGGTAGTAATGTTATTTTTGAAACTTTTGAAGATTCTCCTTTTACTAATAAAGTTCTTGGAGTTTTTAGTTCCTCTAAATTATCATTTAATTTACCATCACTTACCCATTGGTCATATAAATCATCATCAAAATTAAGTGTAATTTCTGATTCTTCAAATAGTTTTTTGTTATAATCACTAGTTTCATTGTCTAATAAAATCTCTAAAGAAAAATCTCTAATAGTATTATGATTGTTACCAACAGCAACAACACCGTTAATAAAAGTTTCAGAATCTGTAACAATGTCATCAGGAGGCAATGAAATAATTGTTAGATTTTTCCAAGCAATATTGTTGTTATTTATTACATTTTGATATAATCCATTAATATCATTTTCAATAATTTCAGGTGTTGTCATAGGATCTTCATTAGATTCAATTCTTGCTAATATACAAAAATGCCAAGGCTCTTGATTTATACCTACATAGATATTTGGATTTGGAACTTGCCATGGAATTTCTAAAATGACATCTTCTCCTCTTTGAAGTTGTGGAATTGTTATTTGACCAACAGGTGCACCTAATAAAGGTCCATTATTCGGAAAAAAACCTGTGCCGTCCCAATGCTGTGGCCAAGCTAGAGCAGTGCTAGCTTTTGCCCAGTAAACTTTTAAAACATCATTACCGCTAGAGGTGGCACAACCCCTGTTATAAACTCTTACATACATATAATTGGTATTGTTGTTAACAGAATAAGTAGGATTTTGATGCTTTCTTATTCTTTTCCCATCAGGTTGATTTCTTACCCAAACTTCAGGGCTTTGCCACATAACAATTGATGAAGTATTTGGTTCTTGACCATAATCTCCATCATTATCTCGCACCAACAAATCAACAGTATGATTGGTCTCAAGCAAACATTTTGCCTCCGTTACAGCTCTAAAAGCATTTAATCGTCCAATATTTTCCAAAACAGTATAACTTTGATTTTCAGGTATATGATAAATATCATCAGCCGTATCTTTAATGATTTGTCTGACCTGTGCAGGTGTTAAACTTGGATTAACCGTTAACATTAGTGCCACAACACCAGCGGTTATTGGTGATGCAAATGAAGTACCATTTTGTCTCCAATAATAGTTCCATGCATTTTCCGAATAACCAGGATGCCCTGGTGCACCAGGAGCCCCCGGACCATATACTTTCCATGCAGGTGCAAGTACATCTATCCTATCATTAAGAATAAATGTGTTATTATTATTTTGATTAAGTGGTTCAATCGAACATATATCCTCCCAAAATTTATTACCAATTAATGGATCTGGATTTGTAGTATTTCTTGGTTGCCAGTGATTAATTCCACCAACGCTAATAACCCCAGGATAAGATGCTGGATAAACATAATTCGTAAAATTACCACACGTATTTAAATTACCAGCTGCTGCAACTACAACAACAGGAGGTGTAACATCTGTACCATTTATAATCTCCTGAATTACTGCATTTTCTATTGGACTAAAAGTGCATGTAGATAACCAACTTGCATTAACTACTCTAACATTCGGTTGTTGTGCAAGTAACAAAAGTTTATTTATACCAATTGAACCAGTTCCAGTTGTAATTACAATCTTAGTTTCATAGCCTACAGATGAGGATCCTAAACTATTGTCAGTTTTAGCGAACATACCTGCTACTTGAGTACCATGATTCCCCCATTGAGTGGAAGTAGCTACTAGTGCATTTAAATTAACAGCTATTTGACCATCTAAATCTTCATGTGAAATTTCAAACGAAGTATCTGTAATACCAACTAAAATATTTTGAGAACCTTTAGTTATACCCCATACCATTGGTGCTCTTATAAGATCAAGTGCAGTATTTCGTGATTGATCGTCAATAGTTATAAAGTCATTTGGTAGGTCTAGTGTCTCACCTTCATTAACTTGTTCAATTAATTCAATTTCATTTCTATTAATAAAAACTTCAATATTAAAATGCTCATTTGATTTAACCAAATAAACCCTTTTTAAATACTCAGATTTAGCTGTTGGAAATGCTTTATGAATCTCATAAATTGGTTGTTGATTTATAAAAGATTGTAAACTTTGATTTTGCATAAAAAAATTAAAATACTCTGAATCTCTTTGTGACTTACTTGAGTAATCTAAATTACTGCCTACTTTCATAACAACAAAATAATTTTTTGTGTTATTATTAGCTTGTGAAATTGACAAATTCACAGCTAATACCAGAGCTAAAAATGAAAAAAATCTTTTCATAATACATGGATTTTAATGCACTTTAAGGTCTTGTGCGGTTAGTTTTCGACCCATTATAATTTTTACTTGGTTATGGAAACCATTTATCTTTTAACAACTTTTTTTCTGGTAACTTGACCATCTTGCTCAAATTCTAAAAAGTAAATGCCTGACTTTATATTTGAAAAATCAATTTGATTGCCTGAAAAGGATAAATTCGATTCCATTAACTTACCATCCAAAGTAAAAATTTTAATTTTACTTATCTCAAAATCTGATTTAAAATGTAAATTGTTGTCTACTGGGTTGGGGTAAATTACCAAATTATTACTTATTTCAAATTTTTCCTGTCCTAAATCAACACTATAATATATTGCGGTATTGTTTGATGAATTAGTAATGATTAGTTGTTTAACATTTTCAAGTTGATTGATTACATAACTAAAAGTATTAATGTTATTATTAAAATAAAAATTTGAGTTTGTTATCAATAACATTACATCATCGTTATTAAAATTACAAGTTAGTCCATAACTATAAAAAATTTCATAGGAAAATTGATTGCCATTAAATTCACAAACTAAGCCAAATAATGTTTCACAATAACCTGAAACTAGAGCAGTCGTATCTCCACCATTTTGAAATACTATTTCATGAAAATGATTACTATTTTCAGAATAAGTAACATCTGATCCATTAATAACAAATTTATCTAAACGCCAGACATTATCAATAAGAACTTGCGTTTGTCCGAAACTAAAATTACTTAGTAGCAGTACATAAATAAATAATTTAGCTTTCATAATTTTAGTTTTTAATAAAGATTTTACCTAAAACTGTATTGCAAAGCTAATAGAGTAGTAAATTAAATTTTGATGTTCATTTACGGACTAACACTATCTAATACTTGTTTCACCTCATTGATCACATCGTCTTCCGAAAGATTTTTTGCCTTCATTGCTTTGCCTCTGCATCTGGAGCATAATTCGGTAATGTTTTTTAACTCTCTGGCTTGTGCTACAGAACCTTCATTAATTTCTACAGTTCTATCGGTATTGATATAAGAGCAATCTGAATACAAATGGTATTTGCTTCCTGACTTGGTCCAATACACAAAATTATTTCCGTCATTCAGCATTTCCACTTCTCTGGTTTGTTCCGTGTATTGTTCTACCGAAGGAGGATTAAAGTCAATTCCGGTACCAACCCCAACCAACAAAGCAATTCCTGCGACCACTCCGGCAATTCCTTTGGTTTTACCACTGATATTTTTATTAGTTAAAATAAAAATCAACAACGGTAAAAATGCCAAAGCCGACAGTATAGCTCCCAATTGGTTTTGCACAAAAAACTTAAATCCATCCTTTTCAGAAGCAGGATCTAATCTATTGGCTTTTTTCCATAATAAATTTCCGGTCACAGCCAAAGCCAACATGACCACAATCGCAACTATTAACCAAGTTAGTTTGTCGTCATGAATCAATTTTAAAATGGCATAAACCTGTCCAGCCATGGCAATTAACCATGAAAAAATGGCAAACATTCGCAACTGTTTTGCCTTTCCAACTGCTTCTGGTGTTGCAACAAATTGTTTGGTAGTTGCTCTTGGAGTTTCGTCAGAGGCTTCTCCTTCTACTCTAATAATTTTTTTTGACATATTTCTTAGTTTTTGGTAGTACAATCAAAATTAAGTTTTTTTTAAGAACCAACAAGAAAAATTAAAAGATTTAAAGAATTGCTTTACAAACAATTCCCGTGGATAATTAGTAAATTTGTATTTTAATTTTCTATGACTTTCGAAGTAGTTTCTGCCTTTCAACCCACTGGTGACCAGCCTTTAGCTATCGAGCAATTGGCTAAAGGCATCCGAACAGGGGAAAAATTTCAAACGCTTTTAGGAGTCACCGGCTCCGGCAAAACCTTTACCATGGCACAAGTAGTGCAAGAGGTACAAAAACCAACCCTAGTACTGGCTCACAACAAAACTTTGGCTGCACAATTGTATTCAGAATTCAAACAATTTTTTCCGAATAATGCGGTAGAGTATTTTGTTTCTTACTATGATTACTACCAACCGGAAGCCTACATACCGGTAACTGGAACTTATATAGAAAAAGATTTATCCATCAACGAAGAGTTGGAAAAAATGCGTTTGAGCACTACTTCTTCCTTATTGTCCGGTAGAAGAGATGTATTGGTGGTAGCCTCTGTATCTTGTTTATATGGAATAGGAAACCCGGTAGAATTTCAAAAAAATATTGTTCCGGTTGCAGTAAATCAGGTGATTTCTAGAACCAAATTGTTGCAAAAATTAGTACAAAGTTTGTATGCTAGGACAGAAGCTGATTTTTTACCAGGAAATTTCCGTGTGAAAGGTGACCGTATTGATGTATTTCCCGGATATGCCAATCAACCCTACAGAATTTCTTTCTTTGGAGATGAAATTGAGGAAATTTGTAGCTTCGATTTGGTTACAGGGCAAACCTTGGAACACTTTGACCAATTAAATATATATCCGGCCAATTTGTTTGTGACCTCACCGGATGTATTACAAAATGCCATTTGGGAAATCCAACAAGACTTAGTAAAGCAAGTAGATTATTTTAATAGTATTGGTAAAAATTTAGAAGCAAAAAGACTGGAAGAACGAACACTTTTTGATTTGGAAATGATCAAGGAATTGGGATATTGTTCCGGTATCGAAAACTACTCCCGATATTTGGATGGTAGAGCTCCCGGTACCAGGCCTTTCTGTTTATTGGATTACTTTCCTTCTGATTATTTGATGGTGATTGATGAAAGTCACGTAACCATTTCGCAAGTACATGCCATGTATGGAGGAGACAGAAGTAGGAAAGAAAACTTGGTAGAATACGGCTTTAGATTGCCCGCAGCAATGGACAACCGTCCGCTAAAATTTGATGAATTTGAACAATTGCAAAACCAAGTGGTTTATGTATCTGCAACTCCGGCAGATTATGAATTACAAAAATCAGGAGGTGTTTTTGTGGAGCAAGTAATTCGTCCCACCGGATTGCTAGATCCTATTATTGAAGTGAGACCTAGCCAAAACCAAATTGACGATTTGATCCATGAAATTCAGGAAAGAGTAGAAGTAGATGAACGTGTGTTGGTAACCACGCTAACCAAAAGAATGGCAGAGGAATTGACCAAATATTTGACCAAAATTTCTATCCGGTGTCGTTATATCCACAGTGATGTTGATACTTTAGAAAGAGTAGAGATTATGCAAGACCTCAGAAAAGGCTTGTTTGATGTTTTGATTGGAGTAAACTTATTAAGAGAAGGTTTGGATTTGCCAGAAGTTTCGTTGGTAGCCATCCTAGATGCAGATAAAGAAGGTTTTTTAAGAAGTCATCGCTCGTTGACACAAACCGTTGGAAGGGCAGCTAGAAATGTAAAAGGTAAGGCCATTATGTATGCGGATAAAATTACTAATAGCATGCAAAAAACCATAGAGGAAACCAATTACCGAAGAGAAAAACAAATGGCTTACAATACCAAACACGGCATACAGCCTAAACCTTTGAGCAAATCCATCGAAAATGCTTTGAGCAAAAGTCCGATTAGCAGTTACCACTATGATAATACCATAAACAAAGCGGCTGACACCAAAGAAGAATATATGAGCAAAGAAGTCATCGATAAAAAAATTAAAGAAAACAAGAAATTGATGGAACAAGCTGCCAAGGAGCTTAATTTTATGGAAGCCGCAAAGTATCGCGACAAAATAAAAGAGTTAGAAGAACAAAAAAAGAGTTTTACCTCCTAAAAATGATGAAATCCTAGTATTTTTACCATCTGAATTTTAAACCCAGTACAAATTATAACTTTTATGAAAAAAATCTTAGTAATCGCATCCATCTTGTTATTTATTGCTTGTAATAGTTTAGAAAAAGATGCTTATCGAGTTGAGGGCAATATTACCAATTTTGAAGAAGGAAAAGCCATCTATTTAGAAAAATTCAATGAAGAAACCATGCTTTTTGAACCATTTGATACTGCAAAAGTAAAAGATGGTAAATTTCAATTTGATGGTAAAGTTGATAAAGAACCTTATATGTGCTATGTACAAATGGAAGGTGTTAACATGAAAGCAATGTTTATCATGGAGCACGGAAAAATCCAATTGACTATTGATAAAGACAGTATGCAAAACAATAAAATTGGCGGCACTTTTAACAACGATGCTTTTCAAGAGTACAATGATTTTATGTTCCCTGTGTATGAGAAAATGAAAAATTTTCAAAAGCTTAATAACGACCGTATGAACAATGCCTATATGACAAATGACACTGTTGCATTGAATCAGTTACAAAAAGAGTACATGGTTTTAGGAGATGAGCATGCCAAACAAAACTTGACATTTGTTCAAAAAAACACCAAAGCATTTGTAAGTATTTTAGTGTTGGAAAATATGATTAAACAACAAAGAGGAACCATGGAGGAGTTGCAAAAGGCATACGAAAATTTAGCCAAAGAAGTAAAAGAAACCAAACCAGGAAAAAAAGTTGGCGATATTCTTAAGGCAATGACAGGTGTTTCTGTTGGCAAACCAGCTCCCGATTTTAGTGGCCCAACACCTGATGGAACAACTATTTCTTTAAAAAGCAGCTTGGGTAAATTAACCTTAATCGACTTTTGGGCTGCTTGGTGTGCTCCATGCAGAAGAGAAAATCCAAATGTGGTAAAATTATATAACGAATTCAAAGACAAAGGATTTCAAATTATTGGAGTATCGTTAGACAATCCGGGTGAAGACCAAAAATGGAAAGATGCCATTGTTGCAGACAAACTAACTTGGCCTCAAATTTCTAATTTGCAAGGTTGGGCTGATCCTATTGCAAAAACCTACAATATTACTGGTATTCCTGCAACTTTTTTAGTAGATGCCAATGGAATTATCATAGCAAAAGATTTAAGAGGGGAAGAATTAAGAGCTAAAGTTGCAGAACTGCTAAAATAATACTCTGAAAACTAATCAACTAAAAAAACATCGAAGTAAAAATAAGCCCTTCGATGTTTTTTTTATGATTTTACCCTCCCAAAAACCAAAAACAATTCTATATTTGCACTCCACAACAGGGGAGATACTCAAGCGGCCAACGAGGGCAGACTGTAAATCTGTTGGGAAACCTTCGCAGGTTCGAATCCTGCTCTCCCCACAAAGTTTTAAATAAGAATTTATCCGAAAGCTTGCTTTCGAGTAAATTCGTTTTAAAACTTTGAGTAAGGTTACCTTACTCAGGATCACGAGGCATAGCCGAGTAATCCTTCTTCTTTCTACAAAACCCCATGACTTACTACTGACCTATCCGAAAGCTTGCTTTCGAGTAAATTCGTTTTAAAACTTTGAGTAAGGTTACCTTACTCAGGATCACGAGGCATAGCCGAGTAATCCTTCTTCTTTCTACAAAACCCCATGACTTACTACTGACCTATCCGAAA
>JAGXRF010000060.1 GCA_018335925.1 Flavobacteriales bacterium | reverse complement strand
GCGGAGCTATAAAAGAGCCTTGAAAAATGAGCGAAAGTATAAGCAGATCATTTCCAATATTCAGGATATCGTATTCAAGCTCAATGAAAAGCTAGAAATAACCTATCTGAATGGGGCTTGGTCAAAAATGACCGACCGCGACATTCACGAGTGCATTGGGCTTCCGATAGCCCAGTTTCTGGAATCAGAAGGTGCTCAAAAGCTAAAAAGTAGAATCGAATCCCTGGAATCTACCGGGGAAAAAAGCTGCTCCGTCAGGACAGCATTTATCAAGCCTGACGGTTCGCTTTATTACATCAGAATCAATGTAAAGCGAATTCTGAAAGATGTTAGGTCGGAATATTTTGGCACCATCAATGACATCCATCAGGGCCAGCTTAATTTCAACTTGCTCAAAGAAAGTGAATCTAAGTTTAAGTCTCTTTTCGAAACTGTTGAGGATGTCCTTTATTCCTTAGATGCGGATACGGGCCGTCTGTTGATTATTTCGGATAAGATTGAGCGTTTTGGGTTCAAGAAAGAACAGTTTTTGGAGGACTCTGAATTTTGGACCAGGCAAATTGTGGAAGAGGATCGAGCTGCAGTCCAAAAAGCCTATGGCGAATTTGTAGCCCAAAGACTCCCTTATTTTGAAATGGAGTATCGGGTACAGACTCCTTCAGGCAGAATCATTTGGATTTATGACAGGTCTGGAATCGAGTATGATTCCAATAAAAATGCCTTGAGAATCCATGGAAGAATGTCGGATATCACGGAGCAGAAAAATAAGGAAATCCAACTCGAGCAAACCGAAAATCGATTCAGAATCATCACCGAAAATCTTCCATTCCCCTTTATCCTAAGTGTGGAAGAGGATTTCAAGCTGATCTATTATAATTTTTCTTTCCACGAAAACTTCCATGTCAGAAGTGGTGAGCGGGCAGCATTTGGAAATACTTGGATTGAGCAGCTGGTTCCGGAAGAATATCAGGAGGGATTTGAGAAGTTTTTGAGATCTAATTCCAATTTTTCCAACCATGAAATCCTCCTCCATACCAAAGAAGGGCTTCAGTGGTACAGCATCAGCAGTCAATCCATTCCTTATAAAATGGGTACGGCTAGGGCGATCGTGTTTTACAACATCAACAAGAGAAAGCTCAGCGAGCTTGAGCTTATCCGGATGAATGATGTGATCCAGGCAATCAATCAGACTCAGGTTGATTTCTCCATGGATGACGAAATTCAAGATACGTTCTACATGTTGCTGGAAAGTTTGATCGGATTTACCGACAGTTCTTTCGGGTTTTTGGGAGAAGTGCTCTATGACGAGAATGGCAACCCTTACCTAAAGTCTAATGCCATCAGTAATATCTCCTGGAATGACGAGGTGGAGGAATATTACCAGCGGAATTTTAGAGTTGGAATGGAGTTTAGAAATCTCGATTCGCTCTTTGGTTGGGTGATGGTAAATAAGGAAACCATGATTTCCAATGAAGTAGAAAAGGATCCGAGAAGAAGTCCACATGCTACCCCGGTCGGGCATCCAACACTGCATCGGTTTTTGGGTATCCCGATTTTTAAAGGTGAGAGATTTGTGGGTATGGTGGGATTGGCAAACAAAGAAAAGCCTTACACCCAAGAGGATGTCAATTTTTTGAAGCCCTTTCTCTCAAGCTATGCCAACTTGATTGCTTCGTTGAATGTCAACAGAGAAAAGCGTAAAGCAGAATTGCTCCAACAAGAGTCGGAGAGTCTTTACCGATTGCTCTCAGAGAATATAGATGATATAGTCACACTCCATGACTTGGGTATGAAGACCATTTATGCTTCTCCATCACTGGAAAAAGTGACTGGCTTTAAAGCAGAGGAATTTATAGGGAAGGACCTTTTTGAGTTTTTCAATTTTGAACCCAATGATGAATCTGATTTTACCAAATTCCCACGATTTGTAATCCCGATCAAACACGGAGTAAATGGAAGGGAAATCAAGCTTGAAATGCTTTGGAAACCCATTTACACCGAAAATGGAGAGCTTTCTTCTTTCTTGGCTGCCTCAAGGGATGTGACCGACCGGGAATTGGTTTTGGCAGAATTGAAACGAACGCTCGAAAAAGAAGAAGAGCTTAAGAGACTCAAAACCAAATTCATTAACATGACTTCCCATGAATTGAGAACTCCTTTGGCTACGATACAAAGCTCATCTGACTTAATTGATATTATAGCTCAGGATACCCATCCAAAGGAAAACAAAGAAGGGATTTTAAAACAAACTAAGAAAATCACTGAACAGTTAAGAAACCTTTCCGAAATCGTATCTACCACCGCATTTTTCGAACCTTCCCATAAAAATTTAACCCCCGAAAAAAAGGAGACATTGAATATACAACATCTTTTGATTGAAATCTTAAGCACTTTACATCAAACTAAACACAAGGAAGAAAATTTTAAAATCCATCTTATCGAAAAGGATTTAACAATAAAGACGAACAAATACCACATAACTAATATATTAAAAAATTTGATTGAAAACGCAATTAAGTTTAGTCAACATTCGAAACAAGCACCAACTATCAAGGTCCAGAAAAGTAAAAATCAAATCGTTTTCAGAATAATTGATTTTGGAATTGGAATACCCGAATTGGAAATCAATCAAATATTTGAACCTTTTTTTAGAGCTTCCAATGTAAAGAACATCAAGGGCACCGGACTTGGATTAAGTATTGTAAAAGATTTGGTTAAAGAAATTGATGGAGAGATCAGGGTAAAAAGCAAGGAAAAAATAGGAACTGAAATTGAGTTAATTATTAATACAAGATAAAAGACAAGATTCCTTATTTATCCCTATCCTTCAATTCCTGAATCAGATTTTTCGCATCGATTAAATCTCTAAGCAATTTTCTTTCTTTCTCGATCGAATTTCGCTTATAGGAATCAAAATCATTTGAAACAATCTCTAGTTGTTCAAGAGTAGAAACCTCCTGAAAATAAATGGAAAAAAATCTGAGACTGATCAGGATGGTGTATAAAATCAAAACAAGGATAAGGATATAAGCCCAAAATGGAAGATTTCTTGCAATAATTCCCCATCTATTTTCTTCTATATCCGGATCCTTTACATCAAAAAACCTTAGTTCAGGATTACTTTCAATCTGCAAAAGCTTTTGAATTGAATCATTTAAAACGGACAGTTTAGAATTTAATTCAATAAGCTTTTGATTGTATTGATTGCCAAATAATTTCAAATTTTCTTGATTGATTTTTACCAAATCCTTTCTCACGATGTAAAAGTCAGGTGAATTCTTTGAAACTGAAAAAATTGAATCAGGAAATGGGATATTGATCGAAGGGCTAAGATTGGAAGATGGCTTCGCTTGCTTACCCACTAATTCATTTTTATAACTATAGAAAGGAAGAATTAAGAATAAAATTGTAATTAAAAGGGATTTTCTCATAACATTTTATTTCCGTATAAGTAATGAAGAAATTTTATATCAAACTTGCTCCAAACGAATAAGAGAAAAATCAGCTAATTAAAATACGGTAATTGTAAATAAAATGAATAAAAAAAAACAACTACTATTTATATAAACTATATATTTATTATTTACTTGAATAAAAAAAAAGAGTTTGCCGAATAATTGATTTCGGATGAACTAAAATAAGTACAAATCCAAGGCGAAGGAAAAATCAAAAAAAATGAATTATTAATCACTTAACTTTAAAGTTTGAAATTTTTATTCTTCCTTGATTATAAACTAGCTTAAAATCAAGTTCCCCGTTTTCTTTATAAAACTCAAACACCCCGTGTTTTATACCTTGGCAAAAATTTTTCCTGTTTTTCAAGGAACCATCAGGGAAAAATTCCAACCATTCCCCATCCTTTTGATCATCCAGAAGGATGCCTTGAATTTTTACTTTTCCATTGGGATAATGTTCCAAGTACTTCATGTTTGACAAATTTTAAATACAAAAAAAGAGAGATTTATAAAATCTCTCTTTTAACCAATTAAAGAACGAAGAAATATCACCTTTTTCGTCAGTAACTGAAGTAAATTTCTTGACCAAAAAATCTAATCCATAGAATTGTATCGATTTGTAAATTAAATGCATCCAAAACCTTCAAAAAAAGAGAGAAAATAAGTCTAATGAGATATTTGTGAGAAAGGAAATTTGGTCACCCATACAAATGAAACGATCTTTCGATAAGTGTAGCATGCATCCTGATTTCAAGTTTAACAAAAGAAAAATTCGAATTTGAAGTCTAAAAATTAATTATAAATCCATTCAACAAGCTGAAAATATGGAAATCATTAAAATTAAATTTCACGAACTTATTAACTCATAAAATTAAATACCACTAAGGCTACAATTCAAAAAATTTATCACTTTTATTTTAAAAAAAAAGTTTGTTTTAATTTGTAAACTAAATGAATTTAAAATCACTTATTTGAGTTAAAATAATTAGATTTGATTTAATTAAATGATTTTAAAGGCTAGCAAAAGCCCACTCTAAAACTATAACAAACTAGAAAAATGAATAAGGTCTTTATCGTGGAAGATGAACAGGATCTCGCCGATAATATGGCGGCGATTCTACGAAGTTCAGGATTCGACGTAGTCGGTAAAGAAGATTCAGGAGAAATTGCCGTTAAAAAAATACAGCAGTCCAAACCGGATTTGATTTTAATGGATATCATGTTAAAAGGTGAAATGGATGGAATCGAATTGACTCAAAAAATTAGGGAAAAATCAAACGTTCCCATCATTTTTACCACGGCATACTATGAGCAAATGTATTTGGAAAGAGTATCAGATATCAATTATGACTCATTTATCCTAAAGCCCATTACCAAGGATGTTTTAATTACAACGATTACTTTGGCTTTTCTGAAGGTTAAAAGGAAAAAGGTTGAAAAAAATATACTCAACATCAGGGACAAAGGATTCTTAGTTCCGATTGATGAGGACGATATCATCATGTTAAAAGCGGATGGATTGTACACCAGAATTTATACTACCACTCGTCAATATGTGATCCGCGATATCCTAAAAGACGTAATCGGAAAACTATCAGAAAAAAAATTTATCAGAATCCACAAATCTTACCTCGTTAACCTGGATTACGTCACTGCTTTCAATGCAAAAGAGGTGACAATTGCAAACTACATTGTACCTATCCGTCGAGGATATTTTAGAGAATTAGGAGATCTACTCGTAGACCGGTTAAATGAATAGATCCAATCGGTACTTACTGGATTTCAAAAAACAGATGTACATCCTAGGATTTTGGTTTGAAGATGAAGCCCAAACGAAGCACTAAGTAGCCAATACTCTCTTTTAAGTATTCTCCAAAATGGATGATCAGGGAAAAATCAGGAATTATAAACCAAGATAGTGAAGGTTGGTAGTTTTTGTAGATGTAGTAAGCTGGTGCAGGAATTATGTTAAAGCCATAGCTAGAAAAAATAAACACAGCCCTTCTCAAATGAATCGCTTTTGTTACCAAATGGATGGGATAAGGATGAGGTCCAAATTTTTTTAAGTAAAAGTGGGCTTCCTCAAGCGTATCTTTTGGCTCTGGAATGATGAATACTTTTGATTTTTCTACTCCCATGGTACAAGCAACCTTGGCTTGAATCTCAGCTTGAGAGGGATGTCCTTCCTTTAATGACTCACCACTCATGATGAGGAAAGAGTTTTTATTCAAATTGTAAATCCTAACTCCTTCCAATACTCTTCGCAAAGAAGAATTATTCAACTGTTGTTCAAAAAGAATTTCTGCGTCCGGAATATGTCCACCTCCAAGAACTAGGATATGATGTTCACTAACCTCTTCATCCAAGGATTTTATTACTTCAAATCTGCTTTCAAGATCTTTTATTACTAAATAGGGTAAAAAATTAAACAATAAAACAAAGGCAAGAGCAAAAATGATGGTATCAATAACTGAAAAATTAATTAAATACAAAAAAATCAGGGACATCCAATAAATCCATACTTGAGGATTAAAAAGAAAACTATAACTCACTTTCTTCAAATAAACCAAAGCCATGATTTTTTATTTATCAAGAACACTAAACCTAGAATATGAGCTGACAAATTCTGGCATTGTATTTTTTATAAGATAAATGAGGTAATCTTCATCCTTATCTTCTCCAATTCCTTCTTCCAGCTGTGCCACCGTTTGACTTATAGCAGAAAAATCTGCAGGATAGGACTGAACAATATGAATTTTGGGATGATGAGTTGGTTTAAATTCTTCATATGATCCAACCAATTCCTCGTAGAGCTTTTCTCCGGATCTTAAGCCTGTAATTTCAATGGATATATCCTGATTGGGAGTCTTTCCGGTCAGTCTGATCATTTTTTCCGCCAAATCATAGATTTTGACAGGCTCACCCATATCGAAAACATAAATCTCTCCTCCCTTACCCATGGATCCAGCCTCCATCACCAGTCTGCAGGCTTCCGGGATGGTCATAAAAAATCGTTCGATGCTTTGATGGGTTACGGTAACTGGACCACCTGATTCTATTTGTTTCATAAACAAAGGAATCACTGAACCATTGGATCCCAGAACATTTCCAAATCTCGTGGTAATAAATTGAGTAGCTCTAGGATCATTCTCAGCATGAAACTTTGATTGAATATAGAGCTCCGCCATTCTCTTAGTTGCTCCCATCACATTGGTGGGATTTACCGCTTTATCTGTACTGATCAGGATAAACTTCTCCGCTCCAAATTCAAGTGCGCAATCTGCCAAAATTCTTGAACCAATAACGTTAGTCTCGATCGCAAGCTTAGGGAAAGTTTCCATAAGCGGAACGTGCTTATAGGCAGCTGCATGAAAGACATAATTAGGTTTATACTTAGAAAAAATCTGATGTATTTGCCGCTTATTTCTTACATCCGCCAGGACAGGCTCAATATAGATTGAAAGATTTTTTCTGAGCAATTCTTGGTTAATGTCGTAAAGTGCTGATTCGGCTGAATCCAATAAAATAATTTTCTTGATCGGATAATTGGAAATTTGTCGACATAGTTCGCTTCCAATGGAACCACCTGCTCCAGTCACCAATACAACTTTTCCATCAAAACTTTCATTCAAATGAGACTGATTCAATTCAATAGGATCTCTTCCCAGGAGTTCTTCCAATTTAATGGATCGCAAATCCCTCAATTCCATTTTATTCAAATCCATCTGTTTGAAAGATGGTAATAAACTAATTTTAACATTGTACTTATAGCACAAGTCAAACAATTCTTTTTTCCGCTTATTGGAAATATTTCGTGCTGCAAGAATAACTTCAACAATCTGGTTTTCTTTGAGATGCTCTTCTAACAAGGTATCCCCAGCAGAAATCTTAACTCCAAAAATCCTTTTACTGGTTTTCCTTTTATCGTCATCAAAAAAACCGATGATATTATAAGGAGAATTAATTTGTCTTTTTAAAAGTTGAAATACGAACATTCCAGTTTGTCCGGCACCAAAAATCAAAACGTTTTCAGTTCTTTTCTTGACCGATCTCATTTTCGAAAAAACCTCCTTAATCAAAAGTCTATACAAGATCACATTCACAAATGCACCGATATGCACTAATAGAACATATGAAAGAGGAACTGAAATCCCCAAATCCAGTAATGAACTAGATATATGAAACAAAAGAAAAAGAGAGATGGACAACAAAAAAACATTTACAAAATTAATCACCTCAAAAACATCTGTAAATCGTACAATTCCTCTATAGGTCTTTTTCCAGGACATAAATATCCCCAAACTAAATACGATAAATGTTGACCAAAATAAATAATTACCATTTGACAAATATGAATTATCGATTGTTTGAAAAAATATAGATATAAAAAATGCGATAAAACTAATTACAAATAGATCCAATAATAAGACAATATAAACAGGAATATATGGAATCCTTGAAACAAATTTGGATAGCCATATTTTATATTTTATCATTTTCATCTCAATAGTGGTTAAACAACTTATTATTAAATCTTCTTAATCTTTCCTGTAACAGTGGCCCCGATCTAAAATTACCGGCAACTAGCCCTTCATTGCTATATCCGTACTCCCATCTGAAGGATTCATCTGTTCTAAACTCAAAAAATTTACTTCTCACAATTTTTCCCGGAACGAGGGAAACCATGAATTTAAATCCAGCATTTGATCCCGTGGTAGTTTGTGAGGCAAAAAAACCCAGTTCCATATTTCGATATTGCTTCACTAATTCTCCCCGAAGCCCACGATCCTTGAATAGGAATTGCCCTGCAGTCAGGGAAAGGCTAATTCGTTGGGAGGGAAATAGGTATTCCACATCTCCTAAATACAAGCGGTCAGCTATGGGTTCGAAGAATATAGATCCAAATGGAAAAAAGTAAAATCCTGTTAATGCATATCTCAACCCATAACTCAATCGGCGATTCGGATTGAAGTTTCGATATTGAAAGTCAAGTCCGTACCTATTATTTGTAAAGAGTCCGGAAGACCATTGCACAAAATGTCCTTTCCATGGCTGAGCAAAATAATCCAAATAGGTGGTAGCCAAAGAAATAGATCGATTTTGGGAATCCAAATCATTTTCTAGTGGAATTGAAAGCCCGCTCACCAAGGAAAAGCCTTTAAAAAATACCAATTCAGTCATCAACAACATATTTACCTTTGACTGAAGTGGATTTTCAAAATTCCCAAATCTCACTTTCACATCGGGAGTAAAAAATACGTTAAACCTGTAATTGGATGGAGAAAATAACCTGTTAAAATCCTTAACATAGGAATCTGAAATAAAATCGGAGGCTATATCTAATTCACTTCTCACTTCTGATTCGTAAATCACCTGTCCTTTCCTAAGGAGGGAGATCTTTACCTTATTCACTCCGTACTTTTTACAAATTCGGTCAGCAAGCAAAATAATGTCTAATGGATTATTGATGGATCTATGCTCGATCCCCAATTTATAGACCGTTTCGTTTCCAATTTTTTGGACCGGAACAAAAATTACCTGCTCAAATCCTGCGGAAGACAATTCGTTTTTAGCAGATGCTACATCTTGTCCCTGGGATGAAACGCTTACCAAAAACATCCAGGCCAGACTATACAAAACATATCGATTGTTAGTTAGCATCTGGATTGTATTTAATTTTTTTCGGCTTATCCAAAAAAACTTTGTAATTCACGGAAGCCGTTGGATATACTATGTCAAGAAATGACACTTGTACACCCAATTTTTCAAACAACAACACACTTCCGGAAAAATTGAAATATTGAGAATCGAATTCAGCAGAAAAAAAAACCTTTTCTCTAAAAGTCAACTGACTTCCTGCAAAAAATCCGGAAAGGTAGAAATTACCAAACATGGATTTAGGAATCCATTGTAATCCGTTATCCTCAAACTTAAAACGCTTCAGAGGCTTTTTATAAACAGATTCCAGGCCGTAACCTACCGTGCCTTGCAGTTTAAAATCGCTGCTGATTATGAATTTTTTACTGATAATCACTGAATTATGATCAATAAAACTTGAACCCAGCATAGGAGAAACAATCAAAGAAAGGTCCAGACCATGTTTTTTTTCATTGAGCACAAAAAACTGCAAATCCAAATGCCTATCTCCAATACCAATTCTTGGGATATCTATAGGGCGGGTGAGCACAAAATTAACCCCAACCCAAGGTAGTGGTTGAATCTGTGCAGTATAGAACATTTCCTCTGCAGGTTTATTCATGAAATTGTTGATTCGATATTCTATAGGCATTCTGGATACCTGGAAAAAGACATTGTCTCTCACCTCAGAGTAGGAAGCCGAAGGAATTCGTATCAGTCCCGGTTTACCCAAAAAATTCCTTTGGGCCTTTACTGAACAGGGAGGGCAAGCCATGAATAGGAGCAAGGTCACTAAACCAACATAAACACCCTTGCACCTCATCTTCGAATAAGTATAAAGTCAGTACTTAAAATATTCGTACTTCTATTTCTTCAGGATATAGCCCACCGAAATGCCAGCCTCTAATCCTTTAAGAGGAATGTTTTTCACTTCAAAACTTCCTGGAACTTCTTCAGAATAGACCCTATGGTTGTAAGAACCTGAATTATATTGGGTAAAGAGGGTCAAGACTATTCTATCCGATACAGAATGTGCTAATCCAATCATCCCTGTAATCCCAAAATCATTTCCTGAAAACTTGGCGGTGGGAAGAGAACCCTCACCGCCAGTCACTTGTCTTGTAAATGAGTGCTGAATGAAATACCTGTTCACTCCAATCCCTCCCATGACTTTGAATTTGGGCTCACTTGAGCTCGATTCCGGAGCTACCTCTGTTTCAGCTTCTTCTCCTTCCTCGGTTTCATTTTTTGCGGATTTCTTAGAACCACCTTTTTTTCCAATGGGAATAGAAAAATCAAGCATAGCCCCTAAAGGAAGAATAGTCTGTTCTATGGATTCATTTCTAACTAGGTTACCGATAACCAAAGAGCTCTGGTAATTGTCTTGGGCCATGCCAACCGTCCCCTTTATTCCCAGGTATTGACCTAATTTTACTCTGCCATACAGGTGTGGGATCAATACAGGATTTAATTCACCTTTGGCTGTTGGGGGATTGGTTAAAAGAACTCTTTCATCCTGAGCTTCATAGGTTCTTCCCCAATAAGAAAGGCCAAAACCCACTTGATCAAAAACCACCTGACCAATCACCGCATATACCAAAGAGGTGTTGACAAGAATTAATAACAATAATTTTTTCATACTTTTTAACTATTTATTTTCAAAAGCTCAATTGAAGGAAAGGTTAAAACGACATATAGATTAGATGTCTGATTGTCTGCACATAGACATTCATACACTAGGAGATAATTTATCTATACCGTCGCTATCACCCTCCTGCTCCTTGATTATGGCAGTTATTCACAGCTTTGTTGTAAATTGACTTTTGCTCATCCAAAGCAGCCTTAAGGTTCGCGGCTATTTTCTTTTCCTCATCCTCTTGAAGCTTATTGATATTGGAAATTTTCAGGTCACGCTCAATTTGCGCAGCAAGTTCAAAAGCATTTGACCAGATCACAATTTGACCTCGGAGATCAATCACAAAAGCAACCACGTAAATTTTAAGGCCCCGAATCACATTCAACGGATAATCCAAATCATCCACAGCTGAGTTAAATACAAAAATAAATTCACTCAACCGCTGCGTATTGGAGGCAATCACTCCTGTTCGCTCTACAATTCGGTTAGCATATTCCGTATTTGCAGCAGCTCTTAATGGATCATAAAAGTTTTTAATCTGCGTTCGTTGGTTAGCAGCTTGGCGTTCCAGTTCTGCTATATTCTTGGCATAAGCTTCATCTGCCGCAGTTTTACATGGAGTAACCAAAGTTGAAAGTCTGAGCTCAGGGCTTTCAAAGCCAATCTCTTCTTCGTAAGCTTCCTCAAGTGGCAATAATCGACCACCTACAGTTACCCCATTTACTTTCGGAAATTGAAGTTGTGGAAGGTAGCTTTTCATAAACGGATCTTTTTTAAACTCCTCCGCTACTTTTACCAAATCCACACTAGGTTGGATGGTTCCTGATAGCACACCCTGAATCCAATTGTTAGTTACCGTTTCTATCAGCTTATCTGTTTTTACTTCAGGAGTCACATTAGAAAAAACCTCAATCACATCCAAGTTTTCTTGGGTTATGTTATCATCGATTACTGCCTCAATCACGTCAACCACCAACTCATCTGCGTCCTTAGTCACCACTATTTCACCTGCTACAAAGGGAACAGGGGCAGGTTTGACCGGTGCAGGATCAGGTAAAGGCTTGACGGTCTCCAATTCCGGGAAGGTATATCGGAACGCTTCTATGTTGTCCAATTCTACAGGTACGCAGGCCAAAACCAAAAAAGGAACAAAGAGCAAAAGAATTCGAAGTGATTTCATATTACGGTATTTCAGAATAGAACTGAAGCAAATATTCATGTATCGAACCGTAAAGTTTTTTGAGGTATTTGAAATGGTTAATAAAATGGGACAAACTGTAAACTATATGTATTTAAGCTGCAAAAGGATAAAAAGAAGGGATAATATACACCAAACCTATTTAATAAGTTTAAAAAACTCGATCTTCAAATTCATACGCAAGCAGGCTGTATAAAAATACCGGAAACCTTTGGGAGACCTATTCAAAAAACACTTTGAATACCTATAGCTATCCCTACGAGATGCACACGGATTATTTACATTTACCACCTTTTAGTTTATCTTATTCTGAAAGGAATCCGGTGATTCCTGAAGATTTGGGAAAGTTTTCATTCACATGCCCAAATTCATCTCACGAATTATTGCCTTTTTTTCAATCTTGTACTTTACAGGATCTTGCATATCCAACAGTTCACTAGTCTATCTCCAAAATCTTGAAAATAACAAGGAACTCACCGATGATCAATTGATTACCTATGAAACTCCAGAATATAAACTACAATACAATGATATTGTCAGCATAGATATCAAAACAACAGTAGACTTCATCAATGCAGCATTTCAAATTGAAAGGCCTAACCAAATGAATGGGGGAATGGCTATACAAGGAGGTGGAGATGTGTACTACATGACCGGCTATACAGTCGATAAAGAAGGAAATATAGAACTGCCCTTGTTGGGTAAAATTTCAGTGGCGGGTACCTCCTTGGATGAAACAAAAAACAAAATCCAAGAATCCTTAAAAAAGCTAGTTAACGAAGATATCTTCGTGAGAGTAAAATTGGGAGGTATTCGGTATTCTATTTTTGGAGAGGTCAACAGACCTGGCAAGTTCACCATTCTCCAAGACAGGATCACCATTTTTGAAGCCCTCTCCAATGCAGGTGACTTTACCACCTTTGCCAAACGGAACGAAGTAATAATACTCAGGCAATATCCTAACGGTACCAAAATTCATCGCGTCAACCTATTGGACAGAAGTATCATCCAAACCCCCTATTACTTTATTCAAACCAACGATCAGATCTACGCTGAACCCTTAAAACAAAGAGAATTCGCAAGAACAGAAAATGCGAGTCAAAATATTCTCTTGGTCTCAAGTGTGTTAACTACCCTATTGTTGATTTTCAACTTTTTAAAATAACTAATTAGTCATGCTGGAAAATTCACCTACCTCCAAAACTATTGGAGAAATCGACATTCTGGATCCGAAACGTATCCTAGAAAAGGCTTTATCGAAGTGGTATATCTTTATTAGCAGCATTTTATTTAGTTTGTTGCTCTCCTACTACATAACGAAAGAGACCACGCCCATTTACGAATCTGAATCTCTTCTGTTGATCAGTGAAGACAAAAACACCCTCAACTTGGATATTTTTTCAACAGAAAGGGGTTCATCGGGAAATACTTCACTTCAAAACGAAATCGTCACCCTTCAAACTCACTCCTTGGCTGTCAAAACAGTTAAAAAGTTGGACTTGAATGTTACCTACCTACGTGAAAGCCTCTGGAGATTGAAGCCCATTTACAATACCTATCCTATTCGGGTGGAAGTTAATTGGGACAAACCCCAACTGATCAATACCCTGTTCAAACTTACACCTGAAGGAAATAATGCGTTTACCTTGACCCCTACAGAGGGGGAGGGCTCCCAACTGTATACCAAATCCAAAAATGTTGGAGCTGACAGCTATGCAGACCTACCTGGAGGGACTTTAACAGAAATCAAAGGAAAATTTGGGGAAGTAATCACCACTCCTTTCTTTGAATTTACTATCATCGATTTTCAGGCATCGAATTTCGATGAAATCTATTTCAGAATTCAGGATGATGAAAAAGTAGCCAAATCTTTCAATGCCTTGGTACAGGTAAGCCCGGCGAACAAAGAAACCACGGCTTTAAAGATTCGAATTGAACACCCGGACAAAAAAATAGGTGAGCTGTACATCAACACATTGATGGATTCTTTTTTGGAGAGTGATTTAAATGAGCGAAGTCTCACTTCACAACAAACACTTGACTTTATACAAAACCAGATCGCAACAGTTTCTGATAGCCTTAATGTCTATGAAAATGAGTTGCAATCTTATCGAAAGATCAACCGGATAACCAGTTTGTCCGAAAAGGGATCCAATATCCTAAGTGAATCGGTCAAACTGGAAGACGAATTGGGTAAGCAAACGCTCAGGCTTGAATACTATCAAAACCTGAAAAAATACCTGAGCAATCCGGAAGGCCAAGAATTATTGGTTCCTTCAGTCATTGGAATAGAAGATCCCTTATTCAATACCATGGTAAGTGATCTCCTGAAATTGCAAAATGAAAAGTCAGGATTACGAGGTGTTCTTGCCGGGGATTCATTTGCTTATGTCCGGGAATTGAACAGCAAAATAGAAAACCTGAAGATCAATTTGAACGAAAGTATTGCCAATGCTATCGTCAACATCAGTACCCATATTTCCAGGTTGAAAGGGATGTTGGGTGTCGTGGAAAAGGACTTTAATCTCTTGCCCGAGGTAGAAAGAAATTTGATTTCCATAGAGAGAAGGTTTAAGCTAAATGAATCCATTTATACCTTTTTGTTACAGAAAAAAGCGGAAACGGAAATCCAAAAAGCATCTACGATTACCAAGCATAGGATCCTGGATACCGCGATGCTCAACAATACCCCTGTGTCCCCCAAACTTTCCCGAAATTTGGCGATTGGAGCTTCTTTGGGAATTGTAGTCCCACTCCTGATCTTGATCATTTGGTCTTTGTTTTATCACAAGGTCATGGATCCCAAGGAAGTCGAAAACCTGTTGAAAATCCCGGTCCTGGGATTTGTACCGAGAGAAAAGGAAAGAACACCTATCCTCGATCAAAACTCCAAATCCACTTTGACAGAATCCTTTCGAACCATACGTTCCAATCTATCTATCCGCTTCGATTTCAAAGACAAGGGTACCATCCTAGTGACTTCTACCCGACCGGGTGAAGGAAAAACTTTTGTAAGTATCAAGATTGCAAGTATCTATGCCGCTTTGGGTAAGAAAACCTTACTTGTTGGTATGGATTTAAGGAAACCTGCCATTCACAAAGAATTGGATACCCTGCACAATAAATCCGGGGTGACCACCTACTTGCTTCAAAGTGAAAACAATTGGAAGAACCTCCTACAAGCCACCGGTCAGGAAAATCTGGATCTCTTGAATGCCGGTCCTTTTGTGGAGCGGAGTGCCGAATTGATCAATACCAAGAGGTTTGAAAAACTGATGGAAGAACTCAAAGAAAGCTACGACTTTGTGGTCATTGATACTTCCCCGATCGGATTGGTATCCGAGACCATGGATTTGACCAGGTATTCTGATATTAACCTGTTCATATTGAGGCAAAACTATTCCTTTATCAATCAGGTACAGATAGCCAATGACTTAAAAGAAAAAATGGGACTTGACAATTTGTATGCGATTGTCAATGACATGCACAAATTTGGCATTGACGGATACTACTATGGGTATGGATATGGATATGGGTATTACTCCAACTACAATACCTATACCGAGGAAAAGAAAAAAGGATTGATGGAGAAACTTTTTGGTTAAATTGGATTTTATATTGGACAAAAAAGGAGGCTTTCTGAGCCTCCTTTTTCGTTTGTTAGCACACGCAGCTAATTACCAATCTTCATTAACCTGTATTTCATGTGATTATAACATGATTTTTAAAGGCCACATGGAATCTCGCAAATCTTATAATCATTCCAGTGTGTGACTTTTTAGTCATGCTCGATTTCATCTGTTTATAATTTGTTTTTCCTTGGTCAGATGGAATCTCGCATGGATTATAATCCTCCCTCTTTGTGTCGCTTGCGTCATGCTCGATTTCATGTGTTTATAATTTGATTTTTAAAGGCCACAAGGATTCTCGCAAATCCAATAATCATTCCAGTATGTGACTTTATAGTCATGCTCGATTTCATGTGTTTATAATTTGATTTTCATTTGCCACATAGCTCGTCCCGATCTTTCATCGGGAGAATGCTCTGGATAATCATTCCCCTCCCGAAACCAAGTCGGGACAAGTTGTGTGAGCAGCCATTCTCATGGGCATTTCAACAAAAAGAGCCCCTTTAAGGGGCTCTTGGGTTGGTGACTAATTAAAAAAATCTCCTTCTCTTCCGGATTGCTATTGATTTTAGTTTTATTGGCTTAATAAATTAAGGATTCCTAAATCTTTTAAAACTAAAATTAAGATTATTAAGATTATCAAAATTTTAAACTACTACCCTAACCACTTATATTGAAATTTATTTTCCGACATAAAAAACTTACTTAGTTTTCTTTTTACCGATTCCTTGAATTTAGCTGTTAAATAAATAAGATAATAAATATACCAAAACTTAAAAAACCTTTGCTCAGTCAATGCAGAAAAATCAGAGTACATTCCTCTGGTATTTTTTAAAATAATAAGATTTCTTTCGAATTGCTGATAACTGCAAATATGAATAAACAATGCAGATTTGGGATCATGTACTTTATACAGACAATTCAATTTTTCAGGATCATGTATTTTCACTTTGTTTCCATAAGTTGGAATAATGTAATCAATTACCAATTTCTGTTCAAAGGGATAAGGACATTCTCTCTTTTCGAATATATTTCCTTTTCCCAATGAATCACAGACTTATGGATAAACTTTACTCCCGTATTGACAGGATATAGCCAAGGTTTCTCATGAAAAACATGGTAAAGAATCGTGGGATCAGTTAAATCAATACATTCTTCAATCCTCCTATGCATGCTTTGCACGTAGATATCGGTATCCATCCACACATACCAGTCACATTCCGGGAATGCCTCACTAGCTTGGGTTAACAGTAAACATCTTCTGAAGTGTAACTCAGAGGTAATTAAGGGAACTGGAGTCTCCGCATCGTAATAAAAATCATACTGATGTAATTTACTATACTGTTCCAAAATGAGCCGAGTCATTTTTGCATACAATACCTGATTAGGATAATGCCCCGAAACAATACAGATTTTTTCCCGCACCATTCAATTACGCTATTTTTCTGAAGCAGATGATTTCAATTAGGATTTTATAGGAGAATTAAAAATCACGGATGAAAAATGAGCTAAAGTTAATTATAAATTCATTTCTATTGGAATAATTATTCAATGCGTTGACCTGGAAAACGCTAAACAATCAAGAAGGTATAGGGAGAAAATGAAGAAACTTGATTTCCAATGTTCACTTTAGGAAATACCAGGTCAACCAATTTTTGAATGATTGCGCCATGATCTTCATCCATTGTTTGAGCATGAAAATCAGGTTGAGCAGGTTCTTCAAAAACAATCACCTCCAAATCAGATTGAGACAGGTCCTTGTAATCCAATTCATTTACAGCCTCCACTGTGTTGAAAGGATTTGTACGGTCGAGATATACTTCTACAAAGTTCAGTTGGCCAACTTTCTTCATTACCTCTTCCCTTTGTTTTTTGGATGGGGAAACTGCACAAACAATAACAATTAAGCCCGACTGAATCATCAATACGGCCACCTCTCCTATTCTTCTGGAAGATTCTATGTATTCAGGAGTTGACTTACCCAAATCTGAATTTAGGCCATTTTCCAACTTATTTTCATCCAATAAATAAGTAGAGAAACCGAGTTGGGCTAACTTAAATTCAAGACCTTTTGCAATAGCAGATTTTCCTGAACCGGGAAGTCCAGTAAACCAAATTAGAATAGGCTTTTGACTATAGAGCATACCTTTATTTTCAATTGAAATGTCTGAATTGTTAAATTGGTTTTAAGCCTATTACTCTTCATTTCATGTGATTATAATCTGATTTTTAAAGGCCACATGGAATCTCGCATGGATTATAATCCTCCCTCTGTGTGTCGCTTGCGTCATGCTCGATTTCATCTGTTTATAATTTGTTTTTTATTGGTCAGATGGAATCTCGCATGGATTATAATCCTCCCTCTGTGTGTCGCTTGCGTCATGCTCGATTTCAAAATATCTTTATTAAAAACACATAACGCGTATATAAATAGCATAGGAAGAAAAAGTCCCTGTTTGAAAGCAGGCGATAATAGGATATAAACAATTAAAAATTATTAATTGTACTGATTTGATTAAAATAAAAAAAAACTAAACAAGAGGGATGGTGACAAAAAATTAAATAAACTTAGGATGCTAAATTAATAATAGATATCATCTCCCTTGATAGGGTCCTGTTTTCCCTCATGTTGGAGTTGGTAGTGGTCTTGAAGGGTAATGCTGCCAACTTCTTTTGTGCCGTAGCTTTCAATTTTCACATAGTCCGATATAAAGTTGAAATCATGGATGGTAACTTCGTCTCCAATGCGAACATTGGAAAGCAATACAACATGATTTCCCAAAAGAACATTATCTCCGATCGTGCAATTTGGCCCGATAATGCAGCCATCACCTGAATCAAAAGAGTGTCCCAATTTGGCCAAAGGATGGATAAACTTAAAAAAAGAAGCTCCCTTCATGGTCAGTTTTTTCACCAGCCTTTGTTTAAGTTTGGTATTTCTAATTCCTACCAAATATTCCACATCCATCCTTACTACATGGCCGGTTATTTTTCCTAAATACGGCACATCAAATCTTTGATTTTTAAAGTGATCCGCAGCATCGTCGAAGAATCCTAAGATTTTAAAATCAAATTCCTCCGGATACACTTCCTGAGCCTGTGTAAGAAAAGAGTAAATGGTAGCGGAAAGAGCTGTTCCTCCGATAAGTACTAGTTGCTTCAACTTAAACTAGAATAAAGATTTGTACACTAGAATGCGATTAGCATTGATAAACAAGTTAAAATAATTACTTCCCCGCCAAGAAAATCAAGGCAGGGAAGTGGGTCATCCAGGGTTTATTTAGTACAAAAAGAAAGGGCAACTTTCATAATAATGGAACGCTTTGATTTCCTTATCATCAAATTTAGTGATTAGGGTAAGTGCACGTTTCAAACTGTAGGAAGAATCTTCATTTCCTACAGTTTGAAATTCCCCACTTATTCCACGGTCACTGATTTGGCCAAGTTTCGGGGTTGATCTACGTTACATCCACGAAGTACCGCAATATGGTAAGCCAACAACTGTAAGGGGATTACAGTCAATAATGGAGATAGGTATTCCTCCACTTCAGGGATTTCTATGCAGTGATCTGCCAATTGGGCTACCTGTTGGTCTCCTTCGGTAACTATGGCAATAATCTTCCCTTTTCTTGCTTTCACTTCCTGAATATTTGAAACTATCTTCTCGTAGCTACTGTCTTTGGTAGCGATGAAGACCACTGGCATTTGATCGTCGATTAATGCAATGGGACCGTGCTTCATTTCAGCAGCTGGATAACCTTCGGCATGGATGTAGGAGATTTCCTTGAGTTTTAAAGCCCCCTCCAAGGCGACCGGAAAATTGACTCCCCTACCCAAGTATAGGAAGTTCTTTGCATCAGCATAGGTTTTTGCAATTTTATAAATTTTGCTGTCCGACTGCAGGCATTTTTGAACCTTTTCGGGAATGGAATCCAATCCCTGTAAAAGCTTATGGTAGGTTGCGGCATCCAGAGTTCCTTTTTTCTTGGCGAGCTTTAGCGCAAACATGGTCAGAACAGTAATCTGAGCTGTGAAGGCCTTAGTGGAAGCCACTCCAATTTCGGGTCCAGCATGCGTGTATGTTCCCGCATGGGTTGCTCTCGGAATAGAAGCTCCTACTACATTGCAAACTCCAAAAATTGTAGCCCCCCTTTCCTTAGCCAATTCAATAGCAGCCAGCGTATCTGCGGTCTCTCCGGATTGGGAGACCGCAATCAATAGATCACTAGGGCCAATGATCGGGTTTCTATACCTAAACTCTGAGGCATATTCTACCTCAACGGGTACTCTGGCAAATTCTTCAAACAAATATTCAGCTACCAATGAAGCATGCCAAGAAGTACCGCAGGCGGTTAAGGTTATTTTCTTGGCATCCACCATTTGATTCATGAATTCCTTAATTCCGCCAAGGGTTAATTTTCCCTGGTTGGAGTTAATTCTTCCCCTCATACAATCTGCGATGGATTTAGGCTGTTCAAAAATCTCCTTCAGCATGAAATGCTCAAAACCACCTTTTTCAATCTCCTCCAGATCCATTTCCAGCTGTTGGATGTAAGGATCCACCATGGAATTTTCAATGTTTTTGACCACCAACTCTTTATTTCTAATGATGGCTAATTCCTTGTCTTCCAAATAAATTACCTTTTTGGTGTATTCAATGATTGGGGTTGCATCCGATGCCAGAAAAAACTCCTCATTTCCAATCCCAACCACTAAAGGAGATCCTTTTCTGGCGGCAATCAGTAGATCCGGAAAATCCTCATGGATCAAAGCAATAGCATATGCGCCAATTACAGTCTGCATGGCCATCCTTACGGCATCCTCCAGGGCACAGTGATTTTCTTTGTAAATCTCTTCAATCAGTTTGATCAAAACCTCTGTGTCCGTTTCACTGACGAAGGAATGGCCCTTCTTTTCCAACTCTAATTTTAAGGACTCATAGTTCTCGATGATGCCATTGTGAATCAATGCCATTTTTCCATCACTCGAGCGATGGGGATGGGCATTGATATCGTTGGGAATACCATGTGTGGCCCAGCGGGTATGAGCAATTCCAATGTTTGCTTCCAAAGCCGTTAATTCAGGTAAATCCTGATCGAGTGCACTTACTTTCCCTTTTCTCTTGACCACCTTTAAACCCTGGGAAGAAAGCAATCCTACCCCGGCACTGTCATACCCTCGATATTCAAGACGTTTTAATCCCTTGATCAAAATAGGAAGTGCATTTTTTGTTCCTATGTACGCGACGATTCCACACATAATGTATTAACTAGTATAAATTGATAAATTAAATCCAAGTATATTTTATATTAAAAATTCGTCAATAGAATAATAAAAATGAATGAAATTTGAATCTTGATTTAGATAATAAAACATTATTCTTATATAATTTAAATTGGAAAAATATAAATTACATCTGACTTAGTTTAACCTAAACCAATTAAATAATTCTTTAGAAAAATTGGTGGTTGAATACCTGCTTGCATTAGGAAAATTTTCATCAAAGGAAGTATTTGCCGATTTGAGCCAGGTTCCTTTTCCTAAAATATTACCATCTCCCAAAGTTACCCCTTCCCCAATTACCACCTGATTATCCAAGAGAGAAAACAATCCAAGAGATACAAACTTCCGAATCAATATCCGAGACTTAAGAATAGAAAAACTGCCTATATGACAATAATCTCCTAGGTAACAAAATGGCCCGATGTAAATGCCTTCCCCCAAGGTAACATAATCCCCTACAATAGAGGTAGGATGTATGTAGCTAAAAAACTTAGCTCCCAAACCGGATAAATGCTCAACTAATCGAACTCGCAAGGCAATAATTTCAATTGCCAATAAAAAATGATCCTCCATACCTGGAGTCCAATTTCTAACCTTACCTAGGTAAACAAGTTTGTGTTTCTCATAATCAAGGTAGGGACCATCATCCTCGAGGTAGCCAATCAGTTCAAAGTCCAGCTGCTGCTCTACCAAAGTTTTGACCATATCCAGACCAAACTTGGATGCACCCACGATTATCAGTTTTTTCAATTAGTGTATTCTCTGAATGATTGAACTTGGATAGAAACAGCCGTCAACAACTGAAAAAAATAAACTAAAAACATATAGATGAAGAAATTAAAACTTTTACAACTAACTAATAAAATTATACTAACACTCCTATAAAATGAATTATTTTAAATAAAAATCTACTTTTGAATAGGTTTGAAATAGATTGAAATAGATTGAAATAGATTGAAATAGATTGAAATAGATTGAAATAGATTTATAAAATAATAATAAAACTAAGTCAAATAGTGGGTTTAACTATTTTTAATTCAATTCCTCCTTAAATTCAATTCTAATGAGTTAAGCCAGAAAATCAACCTAGATTCTAACCTAAGAACCAGGTTTACAAAGATTTCAAAGCATTAACTAACCAAGAAAACTCGTCAAAGCTTTTTAGGTTCAGGATATGTTTCCTTTTCTTGGCGAGTTCCTTGTATTCAAAAAATGGATTCAACTCCATGAGGGGTCTTCCAAAGGCATGCCTTTTTGAAAAAACACCAATCCCCCAATCCACATCCACACAACAGGAAAACAACTCTTTCTTCTGTCTCCAGTGCACAAAGGCTTTCCAAGTGGATCCATTCCATTGCGTTCCTGCGGGAGTGCAGGTAAACTCACCCATTTCCCTGGCATGCCATTCGCTCAACGGATTACAATCCCGCAATAGGATAAATCCATCATCTGCCAAAAACTCCAAGGCATTGGTTAGATCCTTATGGGCCTTCCAGGCAGATTTCTCCCCATCGATGACAATAACATCCCATTTAACCTCTTCATTACTAACTAGCTCACTGTTTCGAAGCGATTGAAAGAAAGCATCGGTCCCCATCTGAAAGGTGGGCTGGACCCCTTTTCCAGAGCTGTCACAAACCCAGGTCTTGTTTTCTGTGGCAATCGATTCATATTCCTTAAGTGTCCTTTGAGGTCCTAAGTGAAGGAAGGAGCCTGAAGGATCTTTAAACGTCTGCAACAGAAGATTCACCACATCAACCCAATTTTTATCCTTGCTCAATTCCTTTTCAGTAGCTTGGATAGCTTCAAGAGAAAGAGGATGAGTTAGCAAGGTCTTTCCTCTCTTAAAATACTGAATGAATTTCATATTAAGACTTACAGAAAATGTACAACTCAGTCTAATCCTCTCAGATTCGAGTTGCTAGTTGGTTTGAAAAGAGAAGTGATTGACTTCTAATTTTTTAAGAATAACTGGATTATCGATCCAAGGATTTTGCAAAACAACTTTTTAATAATTACTGATCACCATATCCTGGCAATCACTTATCCATTCCAAGATTGAAATTTGAAACCCATAGTCCTCACAATACCTCCATCTATCATTCAGGTTGAGACAAGTCTTGCATGATCAAATTGAGCGTATTGACTACACAAAAGAGTAAGAAAACTTGAAGCAAAGGTCTAAACCGAGACTATAATCTGTTCATCCATATTTTTTGGGTGGAAAAAAATAGAAAATAAATACTCAATTTTTATGTATCAAACTATGATAGCGATTCCTGAATTTTATATAGCCTGCAGGATGTAAAACCTTTCCAATAATCTCTAAGCTGCTTTTTACCGCCATCCATCTCCCATAATGAACAGCTTTGTAGTGAAGAAATTCCTTCATGGCCAGTCCTTTGGTATGGTTAGCCAAGCGCCACCTTTCAACTATGGAAAGTCTTGGATTGGCCCAATCAGCTACGGGATTTGGGGCACAAGAAGCCAGGTATTTCGAACTCAAGATACAGGGAAAACCTGCCTTTTGAGCCCGCAATCCATAATCATAATCCCCAAGGTAATGGGTATATGCGGAAGAAATAATGCCTATCCTTTCTACTATTTCTGAAGGAATCAAAACCAAATTCCCATTCATGAATTTGATGGGTTGAGGACATCCATTGGGATGGATAAGCCTTCCTTCCTCATGTCCCCCATAAGAAAATTCTTCCGAGCCCGGTACCGCACATGCCCCAACCAAAATCGAGGTGTGTTGTAGTTGGAGGTATTCCTTCCAAAGCTGAAATAAAGCTCCCTCAAACAACATCGTGTCATCATTTAACCACAGGAAAAAATCATACGTTCCGGTAGTTTGGGCTAAATTCCAAGCCGCTCTCATTCCCCCTCCCCAATATAGTTGACCGTTTCCACGGACTACCTTCACTTCTGGAAAGTCATTTTCCAGCATCTCAAGCGTGCCATCCGAAGATTGATCCTCACACACAAACACAGAAAGCTCCCACTCATGTGGTAATTTTTGCTGAAACAGTTGGGTTAAACAGGCAAAGGTTTTTTCTTTTCTATTGAAGCAAGTGAGCAACACCGCTACTTTAAACATTTTCATGGATGAATGCCCTTGTATTATGGTTAAGCTCATTTTTGATTCAAGGTATCCATTAGTTTTTCTCTCCAACAAGAGACTTAAACTCCTCAAAACTGAGCAAATTCATCCAATTCTTTCTGTTTCGGTCAAACTCAGAAAATTCATAAAATGGATTCACCGGAGCTAAGCTATCACCAATCTTCTTACTTTTAGAAATAATGCCTACTCCCCAATCAGTATCCACACAACAGGAATAGAGGTGATTTACCTGACGGTATTTCAAAAATCCTTTCCAAGTAGTCCCATTCCAGGCCGCTTGAGCAGGAGAATGCGGAAAGGAAAAACACTCCCTGGCATGCCATTCGGTTGGTGGATTGCAATCGTGAATAACCAAAAAACCATGGTCATTCAAAAAATCCAGCGAATTGGAGATATCCCGATCCACCTGTTCCGCCAAATGCAGGCCATCAATAAATATCAAATCCCATTTTTGGTCCGGATTTCCAATAGACTTATTTCTGAGTCCATCAAAAAATTGATCGCTGGTCATCTTGAAACTCGCCTGGTTTTCCTTTAACTCGTACCCGGGATCTACACTAAGCTTATCGGCACATTGCACCTGGTCAAAATTATCTTTAGGATCCCTTACTCCAATTTCAAGATACCTTGGATTTCCTGAGAGCGTAGAAAGCAAGAAATTAATTACCGCTGTACGTGATCCGGATTTCTCCCCTTCTGCCTTGGTCAGCTCCAATGCCTTCACGAATGAGGGATTGTGGAAGAAGGCTTTACCTCTTCTATAGTACCTAAGTGGATTTATGATTGAATTCATGGGCTAGCTGTTGATACCAAACCTGACTACCCCTACCTCAGCCACCCTCAAAAGTAATCCCGTGGGTAGCAGTTTGGACAAAAACTTATTAAAGGGGAAAGGAAGATTGCCTAGTTTTTCTTCTCTCCATAGTTTGAGTCGGGTAGCTAATCGAAAGGAGGCCAACTCTTTGGAATAAGTGTAATTCAAGGCCTCATCAATCTGATATGACTCTTGGATTAATGCATTTTTCTTGGAAACATTACTCTGTTTGGACCAAATACCCTGATTGGTGATTCGATAGACCGATAATTCTTCATTCAAGAAAGCTAATTGTCCAAATTGGGATAAGAAAATCCCCAAAAATCTATCGTTGGGCTGGTAGGCAAACCATTCCTTTGCGATTTTAGTGAGGTATTTTTTCCGAATGACGCAACAGGATAAATTACCGATGAAGTTATACTGAATCAGTCTCTTGGTTGAATGAAAAACTACTCCTTCTTCAAATTCCTTGGGACTGGAGATCAGGGTATCATTTTTTTGAAAGTGAAGCAAATACTTGTTGAAACTGAGAGGACAAGCAGGATGAGCCTCCAAAAAATCAACGTGCTTTTGAAGCCTATAAGGATGGGTCCAATAGTCATCTCCCTCCAGGATTGCAATGTACTCACCCGAGCAGGCTTCAAATCCACGTTGGTAATTCCAACCCATCCCTAGATTTCTGTTCGTCTCCAAAATGGTGAAAGCAATTGAATTCCGAAGGCAAAAATCCTTAATCAAGTCAGGAGTTTTGTCGGATGAAAAATCATCTGCAATGACCCATTCTATTGGAAAATTAGTTTGCTGAATTGCCGCACCTTCCAATGCTCGAAGGATATAATCTTCCTGATTATAAGAGATCACTAATATGCTCAACTTCACCTGTTTCATGGATTCACCTAAGGATTGTTAGGACAAGAATAGGACAATAGAACAGAGGGGGAATTTTCTAATTAGTACTGCTTGAGTTATTGGTTAGCTCAGTCACTGACATTGCATGAAAAATGAGTCTGCTTCGATTTGGGTAGTCCCTCCTATCGATAAACCTATCCTGTTATTCAAGGAGGATTTAACCTATTCAAGATCAATGCCTTCTCTTAGCACCACGCAACCAAGGATTTATTAAACTTAATCTTTCATCGGTTTAGGGTTGAGCCTCAATTTGAATTGAATCCCATCAGGCTTTCTTCAACTGATCCATAACCAGACTTAAGGAGTAAAAATCCATCAGAAACTCCGGAGGAAGCTCATCGAAGTAGGCTTGTACATCTTTTTCATTCAAAAAGTCATAGGATCTGGATGAAAGCACGCACACCGAAAATGGAGTAAGAGTAACTCCTCCCGGACCCAGACAACTCTGCAAATTGCAAGTATCCAACACTTTGTGTTCATAGTATGCCGATATTCCAGAAATCGGCAAGGATGGAGCTGGCCAGGTATCTTCTGTGGAAAAGTTTAATTTTCGAATCAAATCAAGTTCTAAAACCGCAATTCCATTCCATCGAACAAACTTGCCCGACACCGTAATAAATCCAATTTCAGTCCCCTCTGAAAGTTCTACAGTTCTGAGATTAGCCTCTATTCCTTCCTTGGCTGGAGATTTCGTCTCAAAATAATTTTCACCAAAAACAAGAACATCCCCAAATTGATCTTCAGACACTTGGGAAAGCACCTTGGCAAATGAAAAATCAAAAGAATAAACCCATCTCAATTGCAGCAGGACCAGTTTACCCAAATTTTTGTGTTCGCTAGCCCAAGCTTGAATAGCTTGTCCGGGATTTAGCTCAGAAGCAAAAACTACTTTCACCCCAAATTTGGTTTCCAATCCCATCCAAGCCTCACTTTTCTCAACCAGACTATGATGCACCAGGATAACAACCTCATTACAGACCTCTGATAAATGATCGATGGCTTGTTCAATCAGTTTATCACCCGAAGGAAGAGCCATAAAGGGGAGGATGCCTAATCCCGCTTGTTCCTTTCCAGGCCCGGGAAATGGAAAATGGGTAATCACTCCGGTAAAATTCATCATGGTTTTATCGTAATTAGGTTAGAGATAGCAATGCAAGTACTTCAGGCCAGGTTTATGGAATTGAACCAAGCGAGTAAGGAGCTATATTTTAAGACTCAAGGTGATGGAAGATAAGATTACCTGCACCTCCCGATCAGAAAAAGCATTTCCTTCAATAAAAAGTAAGGTTCTTCAAAGGCATCTCATTCATAGGTCCAAGCACATGCTCATTCGATGGAGGTCTCCAAAAGCCAACCAATTGTTCAGGCAAGTTGAATTAGAAATACCCAAGAGTTTAGGGCCTTTTTCCTGTAGCACAATTTCCCAACTTAAGAGTCCTTCAATTCCTAGTTTATGATAGGAATCTGAGAGCAGGGTATGAACCTCATCCATTTCCAGAATCGAAAATTCCTTGAATTTGACACCGGTCAACGGATGGTAATCCAATACCTTAGGAGCGGGACTAATCTGCCTAGCCCTGTTTACCGGGAATCCGAAATCAGGATCGATGGATTGCCAGATCCCACCTGCATCCAATGAATCCAAGGGAGAAAAACAAGTCCATTGCATGGCTGCACCCAGCAGTAAGATATCTGAGGCTTTGGCTTTCCAAGTCAGCACATTCAAGGTATTCAGTCCCTTGGGGGCCACTTCTTTAAGTCCTGAGGCTTGAGGAATATCGAGTTCAACGTAGAAAAATCCATGCTTATGCATCCATTTCAACAGGCCCTGCTTGGAAAAATCAAGCTTATTTATTCTTGCCAATCCGCTCCCACTCAGGGTATGTTTTTTCTTGAGCCAAAGAAAAGGCTCTTTCCTTTCAAATAGGTAGTTGAGCAAAAACGTCTTGTCCTCTAGTTCATCTCGGGTAAACAAAATTTGGGCTGTTTCCTGTTTAAACTTTTCATAAAATACCCTTCTATCCGAAATCAACTTGAAATGAAGATGTTGGGATAGAGCATACTCTCTTCTTAGAAAAGTTTCAAGCGCACTTTTTTCCTGAAACCAATTTTTAATTATGGCTAACATGTAATTCTTGGAAAGTAAAGTGATGCTGAGTTTATGGGATGAATTGACCTAATCCGGTAAATCCAAGAACCCCAGCTACCCATTAAAAATTTTGCTTAAAATCAATTCAACCACTCTTTCCTTTTAGTAAACAGGTATGACCAGAATTGATATAAACGATTAAATACTCTTCGGTAAGAATCGGGAATCCATTTCCCAATCTGGGATATGCGCTGATTAAACCTGACAATGGGTCAAACTTAGACTGCTGATACTTTACTAGGCAAAGCCAAACTTTTGAATGTAGTTCATTATGATTTTCACCGGGCGAAAGATTACCGCGTTGTTAATTGCAACCCCGCCTAAAAAAGGCACTTCAATTCATTCGTAGTGCAAGTTTTCAGCCGTGGGTGTTGGAAAAAGCCCTAGGAGTACCCGAACTTCTATCCAAGCCATCCCTACCCATTCATGGATCAAGGAGTTCCATTTGTTCAAGGCATTAAAGGATGGAAACCAAGTGATCCTGCTGCCACCGGGATGAACCTTTACCACAAACTCTGCAGGAGCAGGCGTAACATGAATTCCTAAGACTTCGAAGATCCGGGTTGCTCGGGAAAGATGCAGGGCAGATGTCACCAAGACAATCTCCTTTACTTCAGGCAGGTGAGTGATGAAGTCCAAGGCTTCGGTCTCGGTGGTGATCCCTTGTTCCAAAAGAAAGATTCGATCCGAAGGAACTCCCAACTCCTTAGCTACCTCAGCATACATGGCCGCATGAGAAGGATAACCTTTCCTACCTTCAGAAGAAAAAACCAAAAGCTTCTCCGGGTTCATGTTCCAAATTCGTATCCCTTCCAAGGTACGCTGCAAGGCGGAGGCATCCAGTCGCTGATAGATAGAAAGTTCTGGCTCAGGAACCCCTCCTGAACCCAGTACAAGAATGGCTTGTGCCGAAGACGGTATTTCCTTCAAAGGCTTAAATTGACGCTCCTGCTTCCAGATCACCCAAGAACTAATAGGCGAGGAAAGCAATAGAAAAACCAAGACAAAACCAGCTTTCAAAGGGATGGATATTTTTCTTCTAAAAAGAAGAAAAAACAAAAAACAACAACATAAAAACTCAAGACTAAAAAGGATACGAGTCAAGTGGGAGACAAAAACCAACATCTTACCTAGCAAACAAATCCTTTCTTTTAATTAGATCCGTTAAAGGGCTCCATGGTTTTGGCCTCCGACTGATTGATTCCCTCACGCTTCACAATCTTTAAAATCGTCAGCCAGAAAATCCTAAAATCCAAGGAAAAACTTACACGATCCACGTACTCGACATCCAACTCAAACTTTTTAGTCCAAGAGATGCTGTTTCGACCATTCACCTGTGCCCAGCCGGTGATTCCCGGACGAACTTCATGTCTACGATTCTGCCTCTCAGAATACAAGGGAATATACTTAAACAAGAGTGGTCTGGGCCCAATCAGACTCATCTCCCCTTTCAGCACATTGATCAATTGCGGCAACTCATCCAAAGAAAACTTACGGACATAAGCACCAAATAACGTCAAGCGCTGATGATCTGGTAGCAATTTCCCCTGAGCGTCGGTCCGATCGTTCATGGTTTTGAACTTGATAATGCGAAAAGGTACTTGATTTTTACCCGGTCTCTCCTGATAGAAAAAAGCCTTACCCCGGTTTTGAATGACTAAGACCAACCAGGTAAGAAGGAAAAAGGGAGAAGTTAAAATCAGGACTACAAGGGCCACTGAAAAATCAAGTGGCCTTTTGAAAAAAGAACTATAAATCAATTTATTAGAATAAATGGTGATAAGATAAAATGATCTCTTTTATCTGGTTATAATTTGAATTTTTAATGTCAGATGATATGCACTGGATAATCATGCACCTATGTAAGACATTTTTTCATGGACATTTCATCAAAACTTCTGCCACACAAAATGCGGTGGCATACTCTCTTGAATGTGAAATACTGATCCAGAATAAAAACTCTTTTTCTTCTAGTTCAGAAATTGAAAGATTTACTTGATATTTTTCAGGTGATGGTTTTCCAATCTCAACCTCTTTGACATTCAAAGAATGAACAGAAGAAAGAGACTTGACAACGGACTCTTTCGCACACCAAATTCCAGCTAAGGTTTCCCAAGGTTTTTCTTTATTTATAGCGTAATCAACCTCAGACTTGTAAAACAACTTTGAAAGAATGGAAGGCTTACTTATCCACAATTTTCTAAACCTGGATATGGATTCAATATCAGTCCCAACTCCTACGATCATACTTTGATCATATTTACCTTTTCTTTGAATCGATAGAAAACCACCTCATCATCTCCCACATTTTTATCCAAGGTCATTCCAGCCATGATCTTATTTCTACTTCCGATTTTGATCCCTGGAATAGTAGCTGAATTGATTCCAAACAAATTCTCATCTCCAACTTCCGTAAATCCGGAGAAGCAAACATTAGGACTTAAAAAGTTAAACTTTCCTATTTTGGTATCATGACCTAGGCTAACTCTGCTGTTGACAAGTGAAAAATCTCCAACTTCTGTATTTGGCCCCAAATTAACGTTGGGAGCAATGACTACACCATTTCCTACCTTAGCCGAGGAGGACATACTGGAGGTAGGGTGGATAAATGATAAAAACTTCGCCCCTTGTTCCAAAAAGTTTTCAACGAATTTTTTACGGTAAACCAAATTGGCAATCCCCATCATGTAATGTGCCTCCGAATTGATAGTATGACCTGAGATCGAACCCAGATAAGGGAATGGAAAAGAATAATGAAGGTATTTATTGAAGTCATCATCCAAATATCCAAGGATTTCAATCCTTAGATCTTGAGATGTTATTGAGTTAGAGTAGAGTATATAATCGGTCAATTCAGCGGAATGACCTCCTGCGCCTATTAAAATTACTTTCATGGTTCAAAAAAAATTTAGAATTTACCTGCTAGAATTAAAATGAATCAAATAGTAAATAAAATGTGGAATTACCTGGCCAAATATCCTCCATCAATAATCAGATTGGTACCTGTAACCCATTTGGAAGCATCAGAAAGTAAGAAAACGCTTGAATTGCCGATATCCTCTGGCTTTCCAAGACCTAGGGGATGCTGCCCAAGCACCTCATTCAATGCCTCTTCACTTTTTCGGTAATAAGAATTCATGGAAAGAGGCGTATCAACCACTGAAGCGGAAATGGCATTGAAACGAATATTCTTATCAGCGTATTCAAGTGCAAGACTTTTAACCAATCCGATCAATGCTGATTTGGTCATGGCATAAAGTGATTTCCCCTTTTCGCCGACCTCACTCATTACCGAGGAAATCAACACCATACTCATTCCACCAGATGACTTAATCCCAACTTTTGTTAAGATCTGTATGATGTGGACTGCAGAAAAAAGATTAAGATCAAACGCTTCCATCATTTGATGTGCTTTCATCACTTTAAATGGAATCGTCGGAGAAACGCCGGCAGCATGTACAAAACCATCAATCGGAGCATGGGATTTGGCTACCGCTTGGAAGTCGGCTATCCATTCGGTTGATTTTTGGAGATCTAAGCTGAGCGTAACGTGTTTCTCCCCATTTTCACAAAGTCTAAGCGTCTCGTTTAATCTTTCCTGATCTCTTCCCAAAAGCAACAATTTGGCTCCTTGGTGGGCACTGGAAATCGCAATTGCTTGACCTATACCAGAGGAAGCGCCGGTAATTACTATCGTTTTACCAGAAAGTGAAAAGGGTTGGGCTGGGTTCATTTCTATAATTTTCGAGAGATCGTATTTGGAAATTCCATTACGATTTCCATCCGTATTGATTAAAGATTGGAAGAAATCTTCCTTTTGAATTGGGGCGTTTTTCCAAAGTTGAGAAGTAATCCAATTTCTTTATCGGTGGCTTTTAGGTAGTTGAGCAACTGAAATTCATGATCTTCTACAATTCCTTCACTAGCTTTTATTTCTATGATGATCTAATCTTCCACCAAGAGATCAGCAAAATAATCTCTCACTCCTAGACCCTCATAGAAGACCCGGATACGTTTTTGCTTTTCCACGAAGAGTCCCATTTTTCTAAGTTCATGAAAGAGGGAATTCTCATACACTTTTTCCAAAAAACCATATCCAAAGGTGTTATACACTTTATAAAATGCTTTGAGGATTCGTTCTGTGAGATCCCGACGATTAAAAGTTTCCATAAAAAGTCAGTTAGGCTGTAAATAATTTACCCAAGAAACTAATTTTTTGTCACTTGAAAAGTAATGGAATTTGAAAATTTAATGTACTTTATCTCTGATCATCTGCCTTATCTCTGCCTGTCCGGCAGGCAGGTGTGTCACCAGCGGTCTACCCTATGGAACACGGATGACGCAGATTCAACGGATTTACACGGATTCTTATCTGCGACCATCTGCCTAATCCCTACCTGTCCGGCAGGCAGGTGAGTCATCAGGGTTCTATTTCTTATGGAACATGATTCGGATTCAACGGATTTAGCATTGAATTTTATCAGTGACTATCCGCCCCATCAGTGTTATTAGCGTTCTATACCTCCACCAGTTCGCTGATCCAGCAATCCTTAAAGTCCATCACCGCAGAGGCCCAAGACATCCCTACCCCAAATCCACAAAGCAGCACTTTCTTAGAACCTTCCATTTTTCCTTTCAGCTGACTCACCATGGTCAAGGGAATGGAAACTGAAGAGGTATTTCCAAACTCTCGGATGCAGGAAGGAACCTTTTCTACCGGCAACTTCATTTTTTTGGCTAAGTATCCATTCATAAATGCATTGGCCTGATGAAATACAAAAAAGTCTGGCTCCTCTTTGGTAATTCCTGCTTTGTCTAGGATACTATTTATGTCATTCGGGATTTCCTCAATTACAAAATTGAATACATCCGCCCCGTTCATCGCCCCATGCTCATCGGTAGAGATATTCCCATGATCATCCACCACTCGTTCCTGTATTGACTCAATCGAACTCGGAAATCGATATCCACCGGATTTAATCTTGATCAAATCTCCCCTACTCCCATCCGAATTCAGGCTAAAGAAGGATTGTCCATACTTTTCATTCTTTTCAATAAGTGCGGCCACTCCACCGTCTCCAAAAAGAAAAGCAACCCTTCTGTCCTTAGGATAATAAGCCCTGGATCTAGTCTCTCCATCCAATAGCAATGCCTTTCTGATTGTTCCTTGCTGAACCAAAGAAAACACTACAGAAAGAGAATAAACAAATGCTGAGCATCCTAGGCTGAGGTCAAAGGCCATGGTCTGCTTAGACAATCCCAATCGGTCTTGCAGTAGCACCGAGGTAGCGGGCATTCGGTAATCCGGAGTCTGGGAAACGAATACCAACAAATCAATCTCAGACTTGTCTATTTCCAAATCAGAGATCAATTTTTCGGCAGCAGCCTGACAAAGATCCGAAGAACAGACACCTGCCTCAGCGAATCTCCGTTCTTCAATCCCGGTCTTATCCACGATTTCCGAAACCTCTTCCGCAGAGAAATATTCGGTGTAGGATCGATTCTTGATTTTATGAGCCGGAACCGCCGCAGCCAATCCCCTTATCCCAACTCCATTAAAACTCAAAAAGGCCATTATGCTTTTCTTGAAAGAATCTCGTTGTATAAATCCAGTAGCGTAGTGATATTTTTGAAATCATCCATTTTGATCACCACCCCAAATTTTTCATCCAACTCTGCGATCAATGTCAACTGAGTAAGCGAATCCCATTCGTCAAATTCCTTAAAACGATCAGCCATATCCAACATTCGATCTTCTATTTCGAATGCTTCTTTTATTAGGTTTAGAAATTCAGTTTCCATATTAATTGGTTTTAGTAAAACTTTTTACACTATTTATAATGTAATTATATTCCTCATCATTGAGAATAATATAATAACTCTACATCATTAATTCATTTTATTATAAAAACAATTGTGCATTTTCTGCCCCATATTTTTTAGAAGTAGTTAAAGAATTTTGACTGAAATGCTTTTTCATAGCTTCATCTTTAAAAATAGAATAGATAAAACTTAAAATTTCTTCTGATTTTGAAGACTGGAAATTTTTACCAATTTTTTCAGAGCATATTAAGTGAGACAAAGCTGAATTTTTAGGTGATATTCCCAGAATCGGCACGCCAATGGACATCAAATCAAAGGTCTTGCTCGGAATACTAAGATCTGCTGCTTCGTCTCCTAGTGTCACAACCGCCAAATCCGCCGATGCCAACGTAAATGGTAACCTCTCGGTAGGCTGCCATGGAAGAAGTTGTATATTCTTTAACCCGGATCTTTCAATTAATGATTGAATCAATTCAAACTTATCTCCTCCTCCTATAATCAAAAAATGAATTTCGGGCTCCTTACATAGCTTTGCCCATTCTACCAATAATTCTACCGGATGTGATTTGCCTAGGTTTCCGGAATACAACACCAGAAATTTTTCCTCACAATTAATTTCCTTTAAAAAAATATTTTCCTCTTTCAAGACAGGTTTAAAAAAATTATTGTTGGACCAAATAGGAACAATAGTAATACGATCAGCAGAAACATAAGCGGAAAGCTTTGTCTTCATCCCTTCTGTTAGGGTAAATACTTTTGCAGCTTTGGAAAACACTTTTCTATTTGCACATTTCCAAGCCTTTACCAAAAACGAACTCTCTTTCAAAAATCCAAATTCGACAAATGCATCGGGATAAATATCATAAATCAATATTTTAAATTGATTAGTACATAAAAGCGGAATCAATGCAACAAAAGGAGGATTACTTACCAGAAACAAATCTGCATTTCTATATTTTGTCTTGATTAGCCAGAAAGCCTTCAGCGCACCCAAAAACCAGGTTAAAAACCTTTTTAAACCTGAACTCCTATCATACGCAGTTATTAATTCAACTTTTACCCTTGAATCTAGTGGTTTATTTCTGGGATTAAGAAAACCAGTAATTAACACTCTCTCTGAATATTCCGCCTCAAAAGCATGAATTATATCAATCATCAGATATCCGGAGGATTGATTAATAAAAACAACTTGGTTTGCCACTATTAGAATACTATTTTTCCGATTTCTTCCCAGAAGACAAAATAGTTCCCAATTGGGTGGAAGTGATAAATTCTATATCTGGCCACCTTTTCATCACGCCTTTCAACAATTCTTTTAATTGCTCCAAACCCAATTTCCTATTAGCCTCATTAAGACCTCCGATATAGTTGGTTCTATGACTGCTGATGATCGCGGGTTTATTCCATAAGAAAGCAAAATGAATATCTTTCAAGCAGTTAGATACCCAATCAATACCCTGATTATTAGGTTCAAAAAATGCATTTCTCGTCAAATACATCTGCCCATGATTATTTTTCTGTCCAAGCCAATGAACTCGCTTTTTGACTTTCCCATCTCCTTGAGGCTCGAGCTGAACTTTTGATGCTCCCATAAACCGAATTCCCTTTTCAGCGGCTACCTTTTCCAGGGAATTATTAAACGGCCCATTGGGGGGGACAAAAAAGGAGGCTTTGTAGCCATGCAGCTTTTCAAACAATTCCAACCCCGACTGAATTGCTTCTTCCTGTAGGCTTAAATCCTCTCTAAACTCCAGATCAAAAGCAGCCTGATAACTGATCTGAAAAGGAGTATCAGCTCCAAAACCCCAACATCCTTCCTTAAATCCTACATGCGTTTTTTTATCTCCCTTTTGTAGCATACGCATCCAAACCGCTACATTCAGATGCTCCCTTCCATGAAACTCCGGAACAAATAAGTTTTCCTCCTTCCCCTGCTGCCAGAGTTGCAATGCAGATTCTTTTTTGTATTTTTTAAGGGTTTCAGTAAAGGGCTCATAGAAATACTTTTCAAAGTGGTTGGATTTGATTTTTTCGAAATCCGGATTTGCCACCACAGATACAGCAGTAAAGACTGGGTGATTCCCCTTTTTATCCTTGAATTTTCGAAGCAAGGAAAACAAGGCATCCAAATCTTCCTCACCTGCCAAAGTATCCGTGTAATTATATCGAACTGACTCTCGAGATCCTAAATCAACTTTTGCAGATCTTAATTTCAAGAATGCTTCTTTCGATGGCATTCTAATCGAACCCCAATCATCAGACTCAATGATCAGATATTTTTTGGAGACAGATTTCCCAATTATATTTTTTAAGTGAGGATTAAGCTTAGTAAGAAGCATGACTCATGATTTTTTTACTCTAATTGACTTAAAACTTCATATCCTTTACTCTCAAGAAGTATATCCCTCTTAAATAAAGCGACATCTGAAGCCATCATTTCTTTCACTAGTAGTTCAAGTTCATACCTGGGTTTCCAACCCAATTTATCTTTCGCTTTTGTAGGATCACCAATCAAAAGGTCCACCTCTGTAGGACGGAAGTAGGTAGGATCCACACGAACGATCACTGAGTTTAAAGGCAAATAGCCTGGCAACCCCACCTCTGATTCAAGAAAATTAGAATCTCTTAACCCCAACTTATTTCCAAGAGCTAGTTCAAACTTTTCTTCATCAACCTTTTCCAGAATCCCAACTTCTTCTACGCCCTTACCCTCCCAGCGCAAATGCATCCCTACTTCTGCAAATGCCATTTGAACAAAATCTCTCACTTTGGTGGTCACTCCCGTAGCAATTACAAAATCCTCTGGTTGTTTTTGCTGAAGGATCAAATACATGGCTTCAACATAATCTTTAGCATGGCCCCAATCCCTTAAAGAATCCAAATTCCCCAAATATAACGTCCTTTGAATTCCTAGGGCAATTTTTGCAGCCGCTCTTGTGATCTTACGGGTTACAAAAGTTTCACCACGTCGGGGCGACTCATGATTAAATAAGATCCCGTTGCAAGCAAACATTCCATAGGCCTCTCTGTAGTTTTTGGTAATCCAAAACCCATAGATTTTAGCTACGCCATACGGAGAACGAGGATAGAATGGCGAAAGCTCATCGTACATTCCCTTGTCGTTTTTATTTTCTTCCATTCCTCCGTACAATTCTGAGGTCGAGGCCTGATAGATTCTGGTCTTTTTCTCTAGACCTAATATTCTAACTGCTTCCAAAATTCGGAGGGTTCCTATTCCATCCACATTAGCAACGTATTCAGGAGAGTCAAATGACACCTTCACATGAGACATGGCTCCCAAATTATATATTTCATCCGGTTGTGTTTCTTGAATGATTCGAATCAAATTAGTAGAATCGGTCAAGTCACCATAGTGCAATTTAAAATTCACATGATTTTCATGCTGATCTACGTATAAATGATCTAAGCGATGCGTATTAAATGAAGAGGATCTTCGTTTGATACCATGAACCATGTATCCTTTTTCTAAAAGTAATTCAGCTAAATAAGAACCATCTTGACCAGTGATTCCCGTGATAATTGCTACTTTTTGCATAAATTAATTTATTTAATGTTTATCGTAATTTGCTTATTTACTAAGCATTAAGTCGCTACCCTTTTATGGAGTAAAGATTTTCACTTAAAGGTCTTATCATTTGATTAAAAATTTAAGGTTCAATAAAAAATAATTAACTAATATTCTTTATCCTATTAACCTCTAAAATAATCGTCTTCAATTCTCACAATATCATCTTCCCCAAAGTATGTCCCAAGCTGTACTTCGATAAAGATCACATCCTCCTCTGTTTGATTATGAATTCGGTGTTTTGCACCTAATGGAATTTGAGCTACTTGACCAGCCTTATATACCTGATCAACACCATCCAAGGTAATAATGGCCTCTCCCTGTACAATTGTCCAAACTTCTGCTCTGTAGTGATGATACTGGTAGGAAAGCCTTCCTCCTGGCTTTACAAGTATTCTCTTCACTTTATGGGTTGGGGCATCTTCGAGTACAAAGTACTCTCCCCAAGGACGGATGTCGTGTTCCATTTTTTTTAGTTTTTTTAATTAAGGGTTAATTGCTATGTTATGAAGGTTTAATTCGATATGGCGTTAATGATTAAAGTTTATGGGTTAAGTCTCTTGAATGTATAATTGAGTAATGGACAAAAAAACCTCACTATTCCACCAATACGCTTCCATCTTTAACTAGGCGGTCGTAAATCTTTTTCACCTCCTGGGACATAGATAAGGGCATGACCATCATTGCACCTTGATGCTGAATGACCATCACATTTTCCAAACCATGGAGCTCAACATGATCGTCCGCAATGACAAGATTTGAACCGGAAATAAAGGTTGATTTTTCCTTGAAGTATTCATACAAGGATTCAAAGGAGCCTAAATCTGACCATTTGAAATGACTCCTGACAACTTTTATCCTATTGGACCTTTCCATGACCGCATAATCAATGCTTTCTGAAGGAATAGCCTCTGAAAGATTTTCGTTTAACTCTTCTTTAGGTGAATTTTTAATCACTTCTTCACATCCCAAAAATATATCTGGACGGTATTGTTTTAGTTCATTCAAAAAAACCCCTGCCTTAAAGGCAAAGATTCCACTATTCCAGTAATAATTGCCCTCGCTTAAAAATTGTTTGGCTTTATCCAGTGAAGGCTTTTCATGAAAAGCAATGACATCTGATCCTGCACTTTGAATGTAACCGTAACCTGTTTCAGGCCTATGGGGCTGAATTCCGAAAGTAACTAAATAGTCTTTTGATGCCCAATGAAAGGCCTCCTCCACTGCATTTAAATAGGCTTCCCTATCTTCAATGACATGATCGGAAGGCGACACCAAAAGTAAGTCCTCAGAATCTGCATTGAATGCAGCAAAAGCAATGGCTGCAGCCGTATTTCTAGGTTTGGATTCTACAATGCAATTGTAATTTGTAAAATTCCCTTTGGACAATACATCTTTTGTAATTTTTAAAGAAGATTGATTAAGCACAATCAAACCCTCCTGACACAATTCCGCATTGAGACGGATAGCCTTTTCAACCAAACTCATCCCCTCAAAAATCGGAATATACTGTTTGGTTTGCGACTTTCTGGATAGTGGCCATAATCGACTTCCCGAACCACCTGATAGGAGGACATGGATTTTTTTGGTGATCATTAAAGTTGTATTTAGATAATTTTTAAATCTTATTAAGATACCTCAAGGAGGTAAAGAGATAAAAAATAAAATATTGGCCAAAAATAGCTTTAACAGGATTATTATATTAAAAAAACCAATAAAGCCAAAAAGCAAGGATGTAACCAAAAAAAGTTAAAATAGAAAAAAGAATGAAACCTAATCTCTAGCTAATACTCTCTTCGTTGAAAGCATAAAAGCTTTAAATGAACAGACCCTGAACAATTGAATAGTTAACCATTTCCTTGATACTCAATCCTAACCTCCTTCACTTCGTTTTGATGCTCTAAAAACCAATTATATGTGGATAATATTCCAATCTGAAGATTGATAGATGGCTTCCAGCCCAAACCCATTAAATTTGAACTATCCATCCACTTTCGTGGTGTACCATCAGGTTTTGAAGTGTCCCAATGGATTTCGCCTGTGTGACCAACGATTTTTTGAATTAATAAAGCTACGTCATTTATAGAAAGATCTGAACCAAAACCCACGTTATATAAATGTTCTGGCAATCTATTTTCCAAAGCAAAAACAACGGCCTCTGCTAAGTCATCCACATGCAGAAATTCTCGCATAGGTGTTCCGGACCCCCACAGTTCTACAGGCTCGCTAACCCCAGTCCTTTTACTAATTTCATGCGCTTCATGGAATTTGCGAATCATTGACGGAAGCACATGAGAGGTTTGTAGATCGAAATTATCAAAAGGCCCATAGAGATTCGTAGGCATTAGACTTACAAAATCTTTCCCATACTGCTTACGGGCAGCCTCACAAGCTTTTACGCCAGCTATTTTGGCGATAGCATACCATTCATTAGTGGGTTCTAAGGATGCTGTCAACAAATACTCTTCTTTGAGTGGTTGCGGAGCCATTTTGGGATAGATACAGGAGGAACCCAAGAAAATAAATTTCTTAACATCATTATGTAAAGCAGCATCAATCAGATTATTTTGGATCTGCAGGTTTTCCATCAAAAATTGATAGGGATAGGTACTGTTTGCCAAAATACCTCCTACTCTTGCCGCTGCGTCAATAACTACATCAGGTTTTTCGGTTTTGAAAAATTCATCGACAGCACTCTGATTTCTTAAATCCAGCTCTTCACTGCTTTTGCCAATTAGATTGTTATAACCTTTGGATCTCAAACTCCTCCAAATAGCTGACCCCACCATGCCCCGATGTCCTGCTACGTATATTTTTTGATGCATGCTATTCATATTTATCATTTCGGATAGTTTCTCCCAACTCATTAACTCCACATCAGGCCATTTTTTCAATACTTGAGAAAGTAATCGTTTGAGTTATTTGAGTCCTTTATCTGTATTTTCAGTCCTTATACTTCCCACATTATTTACCTGATGAGAAGATATAACCGCAGGTTTCTTCCACCAAAAGGCAATTTCTATTTCCTTCAAAAAGCTATCCACCCAATCGCTAATATGATTATGTTCACCCTAAGTAACGGGCTCAAAAAATGCATTTCTATTGAGAATGATTTGATTGAGTTCATTCTTTTTACCTGTAAAATTCGACTCCTTATCAAAAGCGCCATCACCCAACGGATATACTTTTTTTTGGATCGCGTTAAGTATTTTATGCCAATTAGGTTTAAAGAGAATTCCAATTCTTTGGGTTCCTCTGCATTAGGCACAATAAATACCCAGGGATGATAGCCCAGAGAGTAATGAAAAAGATTCCCTGCGTCTAAGATATATTGATGTAATTCAGGAACTTCAGCTTTGGTTTCGGGATGCAAAGCACCGAGATAATTTGGATAATTGATCCTGTTAAAAGCAATTGGGCCTACTGAATGGTGATCTAAGGCATAGCGCAATCCCTCCTTGCCTACATGAGATTGCAGAATCTTAACATATTGTTTCACATTAACATGTTCCCTTCCATGTATTTCAAAAACAAAAATATTTTGCTCAAAACCCTTCTTCCATAATTCTAGAACACGATTACTTTTTGGAAATTCCTTTAGGGTTTCATGAAGCAGTTGAAAAAAATATTGCTGATAATCTGCTGCCTTGATTTTCTCAAAATCTGGATTTCCCATGAGACACATAGAAGTAAAAATAGGAAGTTTCCCATTTTTATCTTGAAAGGAAGTTAGCAAATCAAACAACAGCTCCAAGTCTTCGTTACTTTCAATTGATTCTACCGAGTCATAACAAATATATCAACACTCAATCCTTTTTGCTTTAATGCTTTGTAGGCTTGATTATCTCGAATACGAACAGAACCCTAATCATCTGATTCAATAACCAAAATTTTAAAATTCCTTCTCCAGCCTGGGATATTGGAAATGTTAATTATTAAACTGTATTTAATTCTCGACATGCTAATTCGCTATCATTTCCTGAAAAATGTTTAAATAATCTAGAAATCTTGTCTTTTTATCAAATAAGTGTTTTGCCCTCTCCCTACAAGCTTTCGATAACAAAGTATAATCTTTTGTTTCCATTTCACCAATGGCACCTAAAATACCGGGGCAACTTCCCTTTTCTACTACGAACCCTGTATGTTCATCTACAGCCTCGGGGCTACCCCCTGTATTATAGGTAATAACTGGAGTCCCACAAGCAAGTGCTTCCAAGTTTGTGGTAGGGAAATTATCCTGAGAGGTTGGATTGACAAAAACATGGGCTAAGGAATACCACTGAACCAATTCCTCAATACTTTCTGTTCGCTCCAAGCCGATAATATTCTCAGGAAGCGCTTTTAACTCTTTTTTATTTAATCCAATCATGACAATTTGATAGTCATTACTGAGGTTTTTAGATAGTTCCAAAAAATCCCGATAGCCTTTTCTATTGGACCAAGTGCTGGCACAGCCTAAAACTACTTTCTTATCACCGATTGCATGGCGAGATCGTAAATCTGATTTTATTGGCCTAAATAAGTCCAGATTGATTGCTGAAGGGGTAACATGGACCTTATAATTGTTTAAAAAAGATTTTTTCACTAAATCACCCAACCATTGAGAATGAGTGATTAATTCCATTTTTTTGACCGATGTAAATAACTGCTGCTTAGCTTCAAAATTATTAAATGATTTGTCCACCCAAGAAGAGGGATAACGTTTATGCTTGGGACATTTTTCGCAATGGATCTCCCATTTTTTACAATTAATGTCATCAAAATAAGTACAATGCCCGGTAAAAGCCCAGCAATCAAAAAGGGTCCAAACTACGGGAATTTTATGCTTATTGATATATGCAAAGAGAGTTGGTAAATGCAAATAATACCCATGCAGATTATGCAGGGCTATTAAATCTGGCTTGATCTTTTCAACTTCCTTAATAAAGTTTTTAGTAGCTTTTTTTGAAGCAAACCCATGTTTATCCGTCAACAAGGTATAGGCACCATGCAAGTATACATCTTTGTCCCAACCAATCTTAATCAATTTAGAATTACTTTTAGCTTTTCCACGACCATAAGCAATGTAGCTTTCGTGGCCATTGGCTAATAGTACATTTCCAATTTCTTCGGCTATTCTGCCCGTTGAACCACTATTGGCCACGGAATTAATTTGCAGTACACGCATTTAAAATGGTTTTTTCAAATTTTTGTGCAACATACTGCACAGAGAATTTTTGTATTATCAATTTTCCTTGTTGACCATAAGAAGATCTTAAGCTTTCATCTTTCATTAATTTTTCTAAAGCTTCTTTAAAACTTGAAGAATCATGAAGTTTGATTAAAAAACCTGTTTTCTCATGGTAAATCAAATCGCTTGGACCTGCTACACAATCGTAAGCAACAACGGGTAAAGCAGCTGACATCGCTTCTCCTATCACATTAGGGAACCCTTCTGAACTGGAAGTAAATGCAAAAATCTTTGCCTTATTATAATAATTTTCAACATCCAATCGCTCGCCAGCCAACTCTACACGATTTTGAATCCCAAGGTCTTTAATGAGGTTCTCTAATTTTTCTTTATTCTTTTGTTTGAGTGCTTCATCCCCCACTATGACTAATTTCCAGTCAGCGGCATCAATTTCTGAAAAAATCTGAATTAATTCATCGTGGTGCTTACTTTGAATCAATCGGCCCACAGATAAAACGATATTCTCTTTTTTGAAGGTGGTATTGGGTTCAATATCTCGTATGGGATTTCCAATAACTGCCAAATTTGTATGATGAAACATCTTGCTGTAAATAGTCTTTGCCACTTCGGTCTGACAAATAACTCCTGAAGCTTTTGGATAAAGCCAGTTTCTTAATCTATTATGTAGCTTTCCTAAACTCTTATCGGGTTGACAGCGATCCGAAACAAAAACGGGATAGCTTAAACCTAAGGTAGCTAACAAAACAAAATTATTCCATAACTCACCAAAACTCAAAACAGTATCAGGATGTATTTCCTTTATTTTCTTTCTTAAAAACCAAAGCGTTTTTAAGGTATTCCATGTTCGCTTAGAATTGACAAAATCAAAAGCGGGTTTATGAACAATTAAATTATCAGGAATTGGATAAAAAATCTCTCGGGTAAGACCATAAAGAACTAAATGGACCTCAAACTCCTCTTTAGAGCAAAAATATGACACTAATTCAGACATCACGCGTTCCATACCTCCTGATTGGAGGGAGGGAATGATAAGGCAAATTTTTTTATTTTTTAATCTATGCACTTAATTCAATTAATTTAACGAAATGATTTACAAATAGTAAATTATCATCGTGATACAACTTAAAAGTATCATAAGCTGTCTTTACAATATCTTGATATGATTCATAATCTTTTATACAACTTAAAATTTTTTGTTCAGTATCTTCTAAATCCCACCGTAATGGAATATATGTTTCATTCGCAATGAAGAAATCAGGAAAAGTATTTAAATGCGAAACATCTGGCTTTAAAAGAATAGTCTGCGAATACATAGATTCAAAATCACGATAACATATTTCTCCCCATCCAAAAGGGCTAACTGATATTCTTGACTGTTTCAATTCGCGCAAATATTCACTTTTAGCAACCTTACCACCTATAATTGCTTCCTCTAAATCAATTGTCGATAAAATATCAAATAGCTTATTTCTCTGAGAGGAGATCTTCTTATTTAAATAATTTCTTTCTCCTCTAAAAGATAAACTATACCTCTTTATCAAATTCAGGCTAAATTCTTCCTTCAACTTAAAGCGATGAACGTTTTTAAATCTATTCAAAAAACCAAAATTGAAATCTACATAGTTACACAGTCCAATATTCCAACCTACAAGTATCTTTTCTATATCGTATGGCGTTGCCTTTGAATAATTTTCATAAAGTAATGGCTCTTGATTATCCAACCATGGTCTGACTGTCGTGTCATTTGTGGCCGTTAAATAAAATGATTTATTTTTAAGAATCTGTTTCTTCCAAACCTTATCAAAATAAATATATTCTTCAAAGTTTGGAATTCCAGAAGTATCAAAACCATCGAATAAAACAATTATTGTTTTTCTACAATTTAATTCATTAAAAAACCATTCCTATTGTTCAAGATTTTTAAAAGAATAGCGAACATGGACTATAATTAAATCACAATCAAATATTTTAGGTGAATGAATATTATAAAATAGGTCAATCTCACAACCCCTTTGTTTTATCACTTTCTTATTCCTATACAAAGGATAAAAATCATCAAAACCTAAGGAAAATTTTGATTGATAATGCAAAACATGAATCTTCATAACTTATAAAAGTATTTGATCACTTGACATAAATACCACATCAGGCCACTTCGTTACTATATTATCTAGTAAGCATTTAAATTCTTTTAAATTTCTATTTCTTGTGTTTTTATTGATACCGCCTGAAAAATTAATTCGATGTGTACTAATTATAGCTGGTTTTTTAAGCATAAAAGCAACATTAATTTGACGTAAAGTCCTCATAGCATTACCTCCCAATTCAATTGGTTCAAATGAACAATTCCTAACACCATAAGTCATTCCTAATTTGTTCTTCTGACCAAAATAAATTCTCCTTTTATCTCTTTTCCCATCAATATTCATAGGAAATAATTGGTATTTCATACCCTGCAAATGCTTTACCCCTCCTTCAAATAATGTTTGTTCAATTTCTGATGGCCATATATAGTTGTTGGCAATAAAGGATTTTGAAAGAAAACCAAATATATCTTTGAATAGGATCAATCCTTCTTTAATAGAGTTTTTACAGTATTCGAAGTCTTCACTGTCATAGGTTGCTTGTATACTTTTTTGCATGTAAGGAAAGACATCCTTACTCAATCCCCACACTCCATGATCAAAAGCTAATTTAAAATCTTGATTATTTTGAAGGAGCTCTAACCAAAGAGGTATATTAACATGTTCTCTCCCATGAAATTGTGGCTTAATTAAACCCTCATTTAATCCTTGGTGAATTATATCCAAAACCTTTTCATGACCCGATAATCTTTTATAAGTTTGATATATGGATTCTTTGTAATAATATTCAAATTTGCTTGCTTTTATTTTTTGAAAATCGGGATTGGCGACAACAAAGTTTGCAGTGAGTATAGGATTTTCACCCTCTCTATTTTTTACAGAAGAAAGAACTTCCAATAACAAGGTCACGTCCTCTTCATTTTCAAGGGTGTCAAACTTACAATAAGCACTTTTATCTACAGGTATTCCTGCTTTAAGTAGTTCATTAAAAACATTTTTGTTGGGCATTCGAATGGATCCCCAATCGTCAGACTCAATGACAACTATTTTCTGCGATATATTTATACCAGAAAGATTCGTATAAAAATTAGAAATCAATGATTTTAACCTACTCACTCCAAACAACTCTTTTAATGTAACTTGTATAACTCAAAATAATTCTGACCATTTTCTCGCTGACCTTGGGCATGGAGTAGTCCGAAACGGGGCGGAAGGTGGTTAGATGTGAACTGTGATCAGTAATCTGTGAGCTGTGAGCTGTAAGTTGCGTTTGATTGTTAGATGATCTTGAGCCTATTGCTTGACGTTCAAGTTGGGCGAGGCCTTGAAGGATTCGTTCGGGATTGAGCCCAACCATCATCACAGAAGCTTCTTCCATCGCCTCGGGGCGTTCGTGGGCATCGCGAATATTTAAGGCTCTAAAGTTCATGATGGAGGATTCTTCAGAGATGGTGCCGCTATCAGATAGTACAGCAAATGAGTTTATTTGTAAGGCGATATAATCCGAAAAACCTATAGGCTTTTGCCATTGGATGAGAGGGTTTAAATGGAACTCTAATACTACGGCTTCGCTCAGTACAAGTGACGCGGTTTGAACAGATTCTCGCAGATTTAATTGTTCTAAGCGTTTTCGAGTCCTTGGATGTGTACTAACAATAATCGGATAACCATACTTCTCAGCTATTTGGTTAAGCGACTTTAATAGGCCAAAGAAATTCTTGTCGTTGCTGATATTTTCTTCACGGTGGGCGGAGACTACGAAGTATTGTCCATGTTCCAAGGCCATACGCTCTAGAATATCACTGGCTTTGATTTTAGGCATGTAATGGTTCAACACCTCGTACATGGGTGAGCCTGTTTTGATAATCCGATCTGCGGGTAAACCTTCGCGGAGTAGATATTCTCTAGCGATGTCCGAATAGGTTAGATTGATGTCCGCAATGTGATCTACAATCTTACGGTTGGTTTCCTCCGGTACGCGCTGATCGAAACATCTATTTCCTGCTTCCATGTGGAAGATAGGGATGTGGCGTTTCTTCGCAGGAATCGCACACAGACAGGAGTTGGTATCCCCCAATACCAAAAAAGCATCAGGTTTCACTTCCTCCAAAACCGGATCAATATTGATCAAAATCTGACCTACCGTTGCCGTGGCTGTCGCTCCAGCCGCATTCAAAAAATAATTCGGTTTCCGAACCCCCAAATCTTCATAAAATACTTCATTGAGCTCATAATCATAATTCTGACCGGTATGTACGGTGATATGCTCAATAGCTGGGCTAGCATCCAATGCTGCCATCACTCGAGAGAGGCGGATGATTTCGGGCCGAGTCCCGACGACGGTCATTACTTTTAATTTTCTCATTTATTTATACAATTTCCAAAAATGTATCTGGATCCGCCGCATCATACGGCTCATTGATCCAAAAGATAGTATATAAGGTCTCCTCTCCCACATTCTTAATATTATGTGTGTACCAGATGGGCATATCGACGTAGGCGGGTTGGTCGCCGTCCAGATAGAAATTGTGGACTTTAGTGGTTCCGATTTTGCGTAGTTGAATAAGGGCTTTGCCTTTGATAACGGCGAAGCGCTCGATTTTGCGGGTGTGGAAATGGTTGCCACGGGTGATGCCCGGAACAGTGGTAGAAAAAGAGGTTTGGCCGGTTATGCCATGGCGAGCAATTTCTACGAAGGCTCCACGGTTATCGGTGTGCTGCGTAAATTTTCGTGGGAAATAGTTCGAAATGTCCATGTAGCATCGGTAAGTATTAAACAACTTGTGTTCAAATGGGCTATTAATGGCTGGAAATTCCCCCTTTTCTTGATAAACTTCTTTAAAGTGCTGCAACAAAGCCAATATTTCAGATACTTTAGCTTCTGTTGTATGGGGAACTTGAAGTTCATGCGTATTGTCTTCTGTTCTGATGGCATTGATGATTTCTTCCACCAATTCTCCCACATAGATCAATTTCAATTGGCCATCTACTTCAATCCGGGGCCTTTCATTGTGCGATACTTGATGACAAAAAGTTGCTATTACAGAATTATAGTAAGGATTTCCAAAGGGTCCATACACATTTGGAATGACCATACCTGTAAACCTACCTCCTGCTCTATTGGCACAATCTGAAAGCATCAAGCGCCCTACTTTCTTAGATTTACCATAGAGATTGTCTCGCTCTTCCTGGGTAGAAGATGAAATGATTACATGGGCTTTGCTTTGGGTTCTATCCAGTGATGCCACCAATTTCTTCACCAAACCTGTATTCATTTCATAGATCACACCTGGGTCATTATGGCGGTTTAAAGCTGCCAAATGCACTATCACATCGCATTGCGACACAAAATCATCTAACTTAGTATCATCCTCAAAAAATCCCCGCTCAAAATCGATCAGGGCAAACTCCTCCTTGTACAGTTTCAATGTCTGATACAAATGCCACCCCACAAATCCATTCTGACCGGTAATTCCTACTTTTCTCATATCTGATTTTTAATGGAACGCTGATACTTCGACTTCGCTCAGTACAAGAGACGCGGATTTTGCGGATTAGCACAGATAAAATCCGCGAGCATCCGTTTAATCAGTGTCATCTGTGTTCTATTCTCACCAATTTATATTTTCCAAACTCTCCCTAAAATCATCACCCTTAGACTCCTCTAATCCAAAATCCGAAAAAACCATCAAAACACTCCCTACTTCTAAGGCTTCAAATCCATTATAATGCCCTCCTTTAATTTCCAGTACGATACTCTCGGTATCTTTCAACAAGTATTCTTTCTTCACAAGCGAATCCATCTCCACCATCTTCACCAAAAAACTCCCCTTAGCTGCATAAAACCATTTGGTTTCCTTTTGATGACCTTGCCAAGCTCTAATTATTCCCAAGTCCGGTTTAACACAATACATCCGGACTACTTGACTCATATCAAAGTCATTAACAAATCTGATGATTCCTCGGGAATCACTATGACTATTACCAGTTATAAGCAAAGCATGATTTAGTAAAAAACTGTAAAATAACCTCTATGAAATTAATTACTATTAAAACATTCTGTTTACCTACAATAAAATACTTTAAAGAACTAAACAATAAACTCTTCTACCTTTTCTCCAAAAATCTCCCTCTTTACTAATCCCAACCCACAGATCAACTTCTTCACCCCTTCTATATCCAATCTTTCGGTATTGTGTGAATGATAATCCTCAATTTTAGCTACATCTTGTTCTCCTTCTGAGTAGTACATCGCATAGTTTAGGTCACGGTTATCAGCAGGGATACGATAAAAATCACCCATATCATCCGCTTTCACCATTTCCTCGCGGGTACAAAGCGTTTCATAGAGTTTTTCTCCATGACGCGTTCCAATGATTTTTATTTCATTATCTGCTTTCGCCAATTCCATAAGGGCTTTGGCCAAATCACCAATCGTTGCGGCAGGAGCTTTATTCACAAAAAGATCTCCTGGATTACCATGTTCAAAAGCAAACAACACCAATTCTACCGCATCATGCAAACTCATTAAGAAACGGGTCATATTAGGATCGGTGATGGTGAGTGGCAAACCACTTTTAATTTGATTAATAAACAAAGGAATAACCGAACCCCTAGAAGCCATCACATTGCCATAGCGAGTTAAACATACCGTAGTGTTAGTTAAATTTCTTGCTTCTGCAATGGCGACTTTCTCCATCATGGCCTTGGAGACACCCATTGCATTAATCGGATAAGCTGCCTTATCGGTACTCAAACAAATAACTTTTTTCACACCATTCGAGGCCGCCGCACGAATCACATTTTGTGTCCCTTCTACATTCGTCTTAACTGCCTGCATGGGAAAAAACTCACAAGAAGGCACTTGCTTCAAAGCCGCTGCATGGAAAATAAAATCCACACCGCGTGTGGCAGGTTCCACAGAATCAAAATCCCTCACATCACCTATATAAAACTTCAATTTAGGGCTTTTCAGAAGATTCCGCATATCATCCTGCTTCTTCTCATCTCGAGAAAATATCCGTATCTCCGAAAAATGGTCCGTATGCAAAAACCGCTGCAACACCGCATTACCGAATGAACCAGTACCACCAGTAATCAAAAGTGTCTTATTTTGTATCATAAAATCAGTATATATCTTTTCAATTCCCCTTAGAAGTACTAAACGAAAACAAGTCTTTTGTACTCAATTCCTTCAAAAAATCAAACAATTTCTTAGTTTGCACATCTTTATTAAAATGAACCTCCGCTACCTTTCTACCATTCGCTCCAACTCTCTTGGCGTTTTCGTAATCGAGCAAAGCCCTCTCCATAGTCTCTGCAAAAGATTCTACTGATCCAGGTTCTGCAAAAAATACAGATTCATTATCTGCCAAATAATCCGGTATTTCGCCTACACGAGTAGCACAAACAGGTTTTCCTGTAGCTAAATATTCCCCAAGCTTAGTCGGAAAACCTCCCTGAGCTTGCTTGGAATCAGGCCTGGGCAATACCAACAAGTCCGCGTTACAAATGATGTTGGGAATTTGATCTCTGGAGTACTCTTTCATCCAAAAAACACGTTCTTCCAATGCAAAATCCTTGATCAACTGCAAATGAACGGGGGTATCATAGTTCCATGCCCCTACTAGATAAACGCTGTAGGATGGAAATTTATGCTTGATGGAATTAAAGGCTTTGATCAAGTTACTTACCCCGTCCTTGGCATCATTCATTACTCCTACAAAAGCAATATAAGGGGATCGGAATTCTGAAAGTGGGACTGTTGACATTTTAAATCTTTCCAAATCAACCGTCATGGGAAGGTGTAAAAGTTTAGGTTGGGGTTCAGGAAAGGCTTGGTAATGTCGCATCAGCGTCTTGGTCATCAAAGCCATACCATCATAGGCATAAAATGCTTGTTTTTCAAATAAATACTGCTTAAAATTTGCCTGCCATCGTTGAAGAAAATTTCCCTTATTATACCTATGAATATCTAAAAATTCACTCATCTCGGTAAAAAGTATAGCATTTAGATTTATCTTTTTAAATGCCACCGCAAATTGAAAACTTAAAGCCGACGAATCAGACCAAATAATTCCTTTTTGGTTTTTTAAACGTTTCTGTAGTACCCTTATTACTTGGCCATTTCGAATCGTCTGGCCGATATAATTATAAAAACGAACCTTCAAATAACCTACGACCAAAATAGGCAGCAAATATTCATAGCTAATATTTTTATAAACACCTTTTGCTTCAAATTTTGCCTTCTCTTCCACACTGGAATAACCTCCATAGATCAGCAATTGGACTTTTGCACCTATGGAAAACAAATTTTCAATTAGACTAAGCCATCTGTTTGCACTAGCAGAATTATGGGCCCAAGGATTATAAGAAATAATAATTTTAATTTCCAATTTGTTAACAGGATAGGATATTTTTATAAATATTCAAATACTGATCTGCAACTGTTCTTTTATCATGTCTCAATAATGCCCTTTTCCTAGCATTTTCCCCATAATTCTTTGCTTGATCCGGATCATTTATCAATTCAATAACAGCTCCAGCCATCGCCCAAGGATCTCCATCTTGAATTAAAATCCCTTCTTTTCCATCTTTTAATAGACTACCGGTTCCTCCTGCATAAGTAGCAATACAAGGCATTCCAAGAATCATCGCCTCACATAAATTATTAGGGCTATTCTCAATATGGGAGGGCATCACATACATATGAGAAGCAAGTAATTCTTGAACCAAACTTTCTTCATCAAGCGATCCAAGCAATTTATATCCTGAAGTTGGAAAACTTGAGCCTAAAAAGCTTTTACAAATAGAAACAATTAAACTGTCATCTTTAATACCTGCGATTCTCCATTCGATATCAATACCTATTTCTTGCAATAATGAAATACTATGAAAAACGGTTTCAACTCCCTTATAATAATTATCACTATTAGTAGTAAAAACAATAAGTTTATCTTCATTTTGGTGAAGATTATCCCACTTGTTAATGTAAAAAGCTTCTCGTAATAATTCCTCACCCTTAAAGTATTTACTATTAGGCGAGAGCACTCTTGTAATTCTGTAATCCCAATCCGTTCGTCCGATAACATATTTGATATCTTTGATTCTGTTTTGCTCTATTTGAGCCATTTTTGAAAGCCTACATTTAATTTTTTTGAAATATTTCGAACCTAAGAAAAATTCTTTTAAGCTTGTATATTTTTGTCTATTTAAAAATTTCCCATTGAATCCAGAAAAAAATTTATGATTACAAACTGTTAAGTTACCTTGAATCGAAACAACAGTTGGGATATTTACCTGATTTAATATACAAAGAAATGAATTTTCAGTTCCATGGATGTGAATAATATTTGGTTCAACCTCATGGATAATTTTTAAATAAGAATCTAGGTATTTATCATCAAGCACAGCTGTATAAATTCTATTTTTTATCAAATTAAAAAATATATTCCCGGTATAAACCGGATAAAAATATGTATTTTTGTAATTAAATGACTCCTTCTTATATGGATAATGAAAAACAATATGAAGATCAACTTCATCTTTCATAATTTCATTAAGCGCTCCCATCCATCCTCCTGTACCTTTAATTTTAGAGTCTTTACTTAAAAACTCAATTCCTTGAGCAGGAGTATTTGAAAACCAGAGTACCCTCATCTAGGTATAATTAATTCCTTAACTTGTTGATTGGATAAACCACGATAATACATAGAAAAGCAAATAGGTATAGCCAACCAAAGCAACATATATCTATGATTAAAAATAGGAATATTAAAACCAATCATTCCTAACAAATGTATCAATAACAATGCTGAAAAAGCTTTGGTAAAATCATTATTAGATTTAAACCAACCTAAATAAAATGCCCTTAAAAAGAAATATAAGACGAAAAAGAAGTAGAGATTTCCCCCTTTTAGAATGAGCATCAAGAAACCATTTTCAATTCCTCTACCTTGACCTTCCTCATTAGCACCTCCAAGCGTGCGCCTTACTGTACCATTCAACCCCCGTCCAATAATCCAATCCTTGGCAGAACCAAAATCACTAAAAAACTCTTCCAAAACTTGACCTCTTGATTCTTCCCATCCTTCTTTGTTTAAGCCTCTTTGAAAAACTGAAAGCTGAAATATGTTTTCCGAGTATAATAAAATGACAGGAATAATCATTAAAAATAAAAAAGAAAATTTTAAAGCCATAGAAAATTTAGATATGGTTTCGGATGATATTTTAATAAGTTGACGAAATCCAAATAATAAAACAATATCCCCAAACAATGACCTCCGCCCATAATATGAAGCAATAAAAAGAATTAAAATAAAAATAATATATAGAGATATTTTTATTCTTTTATTTGAAAAAAAATTCAATAATAAAAATAAAATAGGAAAGCCAAAAAGCAATAGTTCATACAAGTGGACATGAAAATACCAATTTTCAAAATTTAAATTGAATATAATTACAAACAAAATGAAAATACCAGGCAAAAGTAGTTTTTTAATAATAGACAGATATAATTTAAGATTAAAGGAATCTATTGTGATATTTAGCATAAAAATTGGCAGAAGATAGGGAAAGAGATAAAGCTCACCAACAAAAAATTCTTGTAAGTAAAAAACTTCAAAGCGAATACTATCTATTAACAAAAAAAAGGTGAAACTTGAAAACAGATAATAAATTACCTTATCTGTATTATTAATCAACCAGCTTGGCTTACTCTTTAAATACAATGTCAATGCTGAAACAAAAAATAAAACAGGAACAACATACTTAATAATGGAATTGAAATATATAATTTGTTGCAAAACACTCACAAAATTGAAAAAAGAAATAAAACAGAATAAGTAAATAAATCTTTTCACTTATTAGACATCTTAAACCCAAAGTTAATTTTGAGGTGTTTCTTCAAGACAAAAGGTTCCACTATAAGTCCCACTATACTCGTCAGGCTTAATGCCAAGACCACTGCAATTACGTTACCTATCCACATATCAAACAAGAAGCATCCCCCAATAAACATGCCTACACCTACAGGAGCTAACCATAACAAAATGTCTATTTTCCCAATGGCATTCATAAAACTTGATAATGGATTAACCATGATATTAATGATGGTATATATCCCAATAAATACAGATAATTTAAAAGGTATATCAATCTTGTCTCCAAGCCAAAGCTTATATATGTAAGGAGATAAAATAACAAGTAAAACAGTGCCCAGAGATACTATAGCTGATAACAACAGAGCTTTTTTTAGACTACCCCTGACCCATGATAAATTTTCTTTAGCATACTCCCTAGTCACAAAAGGAGTTAGAGGAGCAGTAAATAACCCTATAACCATTATGGGTAGATTAAAAATACTGTTCGCCACATGGTATTGAGCTACTGATTCCGGACCATAAAATCTTGTAATTATAAAGGGAAGACTGGCAAAAATTATCGTAGCTGTAATTTGCACAACAAAAAACTTTGCACTTAAATTAAAAAGGTCTTTTGAGTTTTTAAATTTCACGAAATTTAATGAAGGTCTGATTGCTGCATATTTTTTTTTAAATGTGTATAAAGTAGCTATGATGTAAACCACTAAAGGACTTAAAGCAACTACAGCTACGGCTAAATCCAGCTGACCTTTTAGCGTAAAAACAGATAATAAATAAATACCAATAAGGGATAATGTGCTACTGAGAAGTTGAAGAAAATTCCCTGTAGCCGTATCCCCATGAGCCGCATAAAGAATCTTTACCAAATCGAGAATAAACGTAAACACAATGGCCGTAATGGCAATCATCATAATCTTCATGTACTCAGAACTGCTGATCAAATCGCTATTCAACAAGGATTGCCAATTGATGAGAGGATTAACAACCAAAAATAAGAGCCATACTGCTACGAAAATACTTCCGATAATAGCATAAGTCGTACTCACCAACTCCTTTGCTTTGTCCATATTACTTACTGCTAAGGATGAGGCCAAGTGGAACCGTAGGCCGTTCCCTATTCCCACATCAAACAGTCTCAACCAATTTATAACCGAAGTGATAGCCACCCAGAGACCAAACTGCGCAGGAGATAGGTAGGTTAACATCAATGGGACATACATTAAAGATATTCCTATACCAGCTCCTTTCAACAAATAGGATAAGGCTAATTGTTTTTTTAGAGGGCTTTTGTATAAAAGTGTTAAGTTACTTAATATTGTGTTCAATACTTAAATTGATAAGTTAAATATTTTACGTACTGATCTATAAAATACATTTCTGAATATAAAGGGCATATAGCTATATATTTTAAAAAATAGACTCTTAGATAGCTCTTTTCTATAAAACACTGCATAAATATGATTTTCTAACAGTAAAGAATTTAAAAATTCAATAGGAGCAATTCCCAAAAAATAAAAGAATACATTTTTAAATCTCAGATCTGCTAAATCTTTATAATAATTACTTTTAGCCTCTTTTTTTAAGACTTCTTTATAAATATAAGATATTGATATCATACACTTTACATGTGTATCTATATTTTTTGAATCTTGATTCGGATGGGCTCCATATAGAAATAATTTTTTTTCATTTCCAAATACACTAAAGTTTTTTATATTACTATAAACCCACAACCAATCATTACTTCCGTGACAATCAAAATAATAAGAAGAAAAATGTTTTCTTCTTATTATAAATGCATAGGGAAATCCCAATTTTTCTTTTATACCATATTCAAGTACTTTATTTCCATTTTCCATATAACCATACGGAAAAACATGTCTATGATTTTTTATCTCTTTTGTTTTAAGATTCAACCCACTAAAATCTGTAAAATACAAATCAACAGCAGGATATCTACTTAAAGATTTTTCAAACTCCTCAACAAAATTAGGCAGCATGATATTGTCATCTTGAAATATCATACCATATTCCGTTTCAACAAGAGACATACACTTGTTCCAGTTGGGGAATAACCCAATATTTTCACTATTACGATAATATCTTATGTTATACTCATTGCAAACTTCACGAAAGTAGTTATGAGACGAACAATTATCAACAACAATTATATGACACTTGACAGTTTGATTAATGACTGACAACAATGCATCTTTAAAAAAATCTTTCCTTTCGTAAACCGGAAAAGTGACTGTTAACCTTTCGCTAAACATTTATATTTGATTTAAATATTATTGTTAATATGACTTAATTTTATCCATTCTAACATATCTCTAATACCATTCTGTGTATTTATCTTTGGCACCCAACCAATTAAACTATTTACCTTATTTATATTAGCAACAAACACCCTTTGATCGCTTTCCCTCGATGGTATTCTAGCATATAATAATTTAACATTAAGTTCATCCTCTAGGATTTTGAATAACTCTAATAATGATAAACTATTTAAAATTCCGCCACCTATATTGAAAACCTGTCCAGCTATTTTCTGAATACTTTTAGCTGCTGTAAAATACAAGCTAATCATATCTTGGGCATGAAGAACATCTCTTACCTGTTTTCCTGTTCCAGAGACAGTAAAGGGATCTTTCAATACCCCTTTTTTGGTTTCTAATGCTTTTTGGCAAAACCAGCCAATCCAACCCTGGTCGTAGGTAGCAAACTGCCTTCCTCCATACATTGAAGAATGGCGAAAAACGACTGTTTTTGTACCAAAAATCCTAAAAGCATCAAGCATATATTGATCAGCAGCTCCCTTGGAAGTGCCATAAGGAGAATGGAAGTCTAACTGTATTGTTTCAGGGAAGCCGTGCGGAAATTCAGGCGTCACAAAGCGGGTTTCTGTTTCTTCGTAACGAGTCCATTCTAAATCTCCATAGACCTTATTCGTAGAAGAATAAATTACTGCTGTATTTGGAGAATATTTACGTACAGCATCAAGAACATTGAAACTACCAAGTGCATTAATCTCAAAATCAAGACGGGGGTTTGCTATAGAGGTGGTCATTGCCACCTGGCCAGCTAAGTGAAAAATAAAATCGGGTCGCACTTCCTTTATGACACATTCCACATCGTTTGCCGAGCGGATATCAGAATGGTAAAATTTGAAATAGCCCTGTTCCCTAAGCCAATTCAGATTATCAGCTGCACCGTGCCTGAAAAGGTTATCAAATACAAACAGTTCTTCCCCTCTTCTCATCACCTCTGCTGCAAGATTTGATCCTAAAAATCCACAACCACCTGTAATTAGATATCTCATTTTTTATCAAAAATTATTTTTTCCAAATACCTTACCTAATCCCAATTCTAATGAATATTCGATATTCCAATTTAAGCTTGTCATAACTGACAAATCAGCTACCAACTCATGGGCATCCCCTTTTCGATCGGGAATAGCTCCAAAGTTTAATATGGTAACATTATTATCAGATATTTTTTTACACTTTTCCACAACGGATCTCAAGGAATGAGATTCACCACTTCCAACAGGTATATCCAAAGCAGATTTTAAATCATCTATTTTGTTTAAAATGATGTCATAAGCAGAAACCACATCCGAGATATAAATGAAATCACGCTTTTGAAGCCCATTGGTAAAATCTATAGACGGAACATTTTCCTTTAGTTTCTTTACCACCATGGAAATAAATTTCCACTCCTCATCTCCAGAGCCATAGAAATATTCTAGAACCAAATTCACAGCATGGATTTGATTTTTCTTTTGTGCGATCCACTCTTGGAATTGGGCTTTGGATAATGCGTAATCATTAACTTCTCTAGGTAGAGAAGATGATGTATTTATAAAGTATTTCACCCCTGCTTGAATAGCCAAATCCAATAATCGAATTGGAAATAAAACATTGGCTTCTAAGATTTCAGAAAGAGATTCACCTTTTCTACCATATGAAGCCGCAACATGAACCACCACATCAATGGAATAATCATTGAAAACTAGTTCCCAACCTGGCTCATCAACATTGTAGGATTTGAATTTACCTCCTAGGTCATATATTCTTTTCAAAGAGGAAGTTGATCTTTTTAGGATAATTAAATTATGCCCTAGTCCTATCCAAAATCGCAGCAATTCACTTCCCAAATAGCCAGTAGCTCCGGTTAAAAGGATGGTCTTTTGTGACATCAAAAATTCAATCCAAAAAACTCCTCCAATTTTTCCGCTACAAACTCGAAATGCGCTTCACCCAATCCAGGGTACAAGCCAATCCAGAAAGTGTCTCGCATGGTCTTATCAGTGTTTTCCAAAGCACCTACGACTCGGTAGTTGATTCCTTTGAAATACGGCTGACGTATAAGATTGCCAGCAAATAACAAACGGGTACCAATCTTATGCTGATCCAAATATTGGGTTAATTGCACTCGCTCTGTACCACTGCCATCCTTTAAGGTAATTGGAAATCCAAACCAGGAAGGCACTGAATTAGGTGTTGCTTCGGGTAGATGGATAAACTCAGAAAGGGATTGCAGGCGGTTTTTAAGGTAGTCAAAGTTTTCTCTACGCTTATGGATAAATCCTTCCAGCTTATCCAATTGGGCCAAGCCACAAGCTGCCTGCATGTCAGTAATCTTAAGGTTATAGCCTGCATGGGAATAGACATACTTATGGTCATAGCCAAAAGGCAAGTCTCCATGCTGCTGTGCAAATCGGCAGCCACAGGTATTGTCCATCCCCGGGGCACAATAGCAATCCCTACCCCAATCTCGGAATGATTCGGCAATGACTTTGAGTTGTGGATTATTGGTAAAAACAGCACCTCCTTCTCCCATCGTAATGTGGTGGGCAGGATAGAAACTCAAGGTCCCAATATCTCCAAAGGTCCCTACCTTTTGCCCCTTATAGGTGGCTCCCAAAGCATCACAGGTATCCTCTACCAGCCACAGGTTATACTTTTTGCAAATCTCCGTGACCTTGTCTAGGTTAAAAGGATTGCCCAAGGTATGGGCAAGCATGATGGCTTTGGTTTTTGGAGAAATCGCTGCTTCAATCAAGTCGGCGTTGATATTATGCGTGGTCAAATCCACATCCACAAAGACGGGAACCGCTCCAAACTGAACAGCGGGATTTACCGTAGTGGGAAATCCTGCAGCCACGGTAATCACTTCGTCCCCTTTTTGGATAGCGCGATCTCCGAGTTTGGGAGAAGTCAATGTGTTAAAAGCTACTAAATTGGCTGATGAACCACTGTTGACCGAAAGCGCAAACTTAACTCCTAAAAATTCAGCCAATTTCTTTTCAAAGGCTGCATTGAATCTACCTGTAGTTAACCAACCATCCAAGGAGGCCTCTACCATATTCATTAACTCTTCCTTTCCAATGACTTTGCCCGAGGGAGGAATCACCGTTTGACCCGGTACAAACTCTTTGGGCGCATATTTCTCCTGTGCGTATTTCTCGACCAAGTCAAGAATCTTTGATTTGATATCCAACGCTACTTCCATTTCTTAATTTGAATAGGTTTCAATTTCTTTTAAGCTGTATTCCTGCATATCGTACCCTCCATTGAAATGGACTTGCCAGGAAAAAATTTTATGTATTACTTCTTCGATTTCCCATTTTGGAAACCATTTCAGACCCGCCTTTGCTTTGGAGCAATCCAACTTTAAAAACCGAGCTTCGTGGGGCTGTGTATTCTCATCCAGTTTCCAAGAGGTTTCCCCTCCCCATACGGATACCATTTGATTCAGAATCCATTCCACAGACCTGCAATCCTTATCTTCGGGACCAAAATTCCAAGCCTCTGCATAGTGCTTTCCGTCCTGATAGAGGCACTCGGCCAAAATCAGGTATCCACTCAGGGGCTCCAAGACATGCTGCCAAGGACGTGTGGCAAGAGGATTTCTGATTACTACCGATTCACCTTTTTCAAAAGCCTTGATCGCATCAGGAATCAAGCGATCAGCCGACCAATCTCCTCCCCCGATGACATTTCCGGCACGGGCAGAGGCAAGTGCAGGTGCATCTGAAGCTGAAAAAAAAGACCTACGATAAGCGGCAGTAACCAACTCTGCACAGCCCTTGCTGGAACTGTAGGGATCATAGCCACCCATGGGTTCATTTTCACGATAGCCCCATACCCATTCTTGATTTTCATAGACCTTATCCGTAGTGACCGAAACGATCGCTTTCAGATTCGGGCATTTTCTGGCAGCTTCCAATAAGTGGACGGTACCCATCACATTGGTGGAATACGTTTCTACCGGTTGCGCATACGATAGCCGAACCAAGGGTTGGGCTGCCATGTGAATCAAAATATCGGGATTGAACTCTTTCATAGATTTTGAAAGGGCCTCCAAATTTCGAATATCACCTAGTTCACTTTCCACTATGGAGGCTACTCTAGCCACATAAAACATAGCAGGATTGGTATTAGGCTCCAAGGCGTACCCTCGTACAGAAGCTCCCATGGAGGTGAGCCAAAGACTGAGCCAACTTCCTTTAAAGCCGGTATGGCCTGTTAGGAATACTCGTTTTCCTTTCCAGAAATCCACATTAACTTTTCTTATTCCCATACCTTCCAAGGGGCTTGATTGGATTCCCAAAGCTCTTGAAGCTTAACTTTATCGCGTAATGTATCCATTGGCTGCCAAAAGCCTTCATGGCGAAATGCCATCAATTCCCCGTCTTCTGCAAGGGACATCAGCGGTTCCTGCTCCCAAACCGATGCATCATCTGTGATTCGGGATACCACTTTTGGAGAAAGAACAAAGAAGCCTCCGTTGATCATGGCTCCATCCCCTTTCGGTTTTTCTTTGAAGCTCTTGATTTGATCCCCATGAATGTCTATCGCCCCAAATCTACCCGGAGGATAAGTGGATGTCATGGTGGCTTGTTTGCCATGTGCAAAATGGAAATCAATAGACTTTTTGATATCTATATCCCCCACACCATCACCATAAGTAAAGCAAAAGGCATCTTCGCCTTTTATATAATCGTAAACACGCTTCAATCGACCGCCTGTCATGGTATCGTCACCAGTATCTACTAATGTAATTTTCCACGGCTCCACACGTTTTTGATGTACTTCCATGGAATTTGAGTACATATCAAATGTTACGTCAGATTGATGCAAAAAATAGTTAGCAAAATATTCTTTAATGACATACCCCTTGTATCCACAGCAAATAATAAAATCATTTACCCCGTGAATTGAATAAAGCTTCATTATATGCCACAGAATTGGCTTACCTCCTATTTCAACCATAGGTTTGGGTTTCACGGAAGTCTCTTCACTTAGTCTTGTTCCGAGACCTCCGGCTAAAATTACTGCCTTCATAATTATATTAATTTGATGCTACAAAAGCATCTGAATAAAAGTGGTTTGAATTAAGACCTAGTTGAATACTTTTATTTCTAGCATCTTGAATCATATCCTCAGATCCACAGGCGTAGATTACAGTATTTGTCATATCCAATTCTAAGTTTGAGATTACATTTTGGACGTAGCGCTTAGATTGACTTTCTCTTGACAGAACCGGAATAAATTCAACTTCAGAAGATGAAGGTTCCCAAAAAATTTCTTTTTCAAACTTCATTCCCCACAATACGAAAATTCGCTTGAATTGCCCTAGTTTGACCTGATTAGTGGTACTTTCCAAGATGGATTTAATTGGTGCAATTCCTGTCCCTGTGGCTAAAAAAACCAAGTTTTCCTTTCCGGGATGGTTTCGAAGAAAAAACGTTCCTTTTGGAATTTCCAATCTCATCAGGTCATTGGTCTTTGCCTGTCCAAACCAATAAGTACTCATTGCACCACCTTGATAATTTTTGATGATCAATTCTATCTCAAAAGAGGAAGATGGATTTGCGATAGAATAACTACGCTTGATTCCATTCCAGATAACATTGAGGTATTGACCTTCCAGGAAATTAACTTTTTGATTGGGCGGCACCCGAAGATTTACTTGGATAATTTCAGGTGTAAGCTGTTGAATTGCATTGATTTTAGCAGGAATCGTGACTGATTGGGAAAACCCGTATTCACCCAGATCTTCCGCGTCAAGTTCAAGGTCAGAAAGTGGCTTTCGGATACATGTCAAAATAAAGCCTTCTGACTTTTCAAAGCTACTTAATGGGGACTCCTCAAATTCTGTAAAGGATTCACCTGAAATTACCTTGAACTTACAGGAAGAACATCTGCCGGTAAGACAGCTATGGTCTAAAAATATACCACTTTTTAAAGCTGCTTCAATGATTGTCTGATTGCTATCGCACGAAAAACTTTTGAAGTCTTTAAGTTTTATCTGAAACAAAGTTTAGTTTTTAAAATTCAACTTTTTCTTCACCTAGGAGAAATTCGAAGTACCGAATAGTCTTACCCAACCCTTCCCTCAATTCAACTTTTGGTTCCCAACGCAATTCTTTTCTTGCCAACTCAATGACCGGCTTGCGCTGCATAGGATCATCTTGAGGCAGTGGAAGAAATACCAGCTTACTTTTACTTGCGGTAAGTTCCAAGATCAATTCTGCTAACTCAAGCATGGTGAATTCTCCTGGATTACCAATATTTACGGGCCCCGTAAATCCTGCTCTTGAATTCATCAAGCGATACATTCCCTCGATATTGTCATCCACATAACAGAAGCTGCGTGTTTGCATGCCATCTCCGTAGATCGTGATGTCTTCTCCCTTAAGAGCCTGAACAATGAAATTAGAAACCACCCGCCCATCTTGTGGATGCATGCGAGGACCATAAGTATTGAAGATACGCATCACCTTGATCTCCACCCCATGCTGCCGATGATAATCAAAAAACAAGGTTTCTGCGCAGCGTTTCCCTTCGTCATAGCACGCCCGAATACCTGTGGTACTAACAGATCCCTTGTAAGATTCGGGCTGGGGATGAATCTCAGGATCTCCATAGACTTCAGAGGTACTTGCCTGTAGAATTTTGCTCTTTAATCGTTTGGCCAAACCCAGCATATTGATCGCACCCAATACGGAAGTTTTGGTGGTTTGTACTGGATCGAACTGATAATGAACGGGACTAGCTGGACAAGCGAGATTATAGATTTCATCTACTTCCACATATAAGGGCCAAGTGATGTCATGGCGAAGAAATTCAAAGTTCTTATGTTCCAACAAATGATGGATATTAGATCGCCTTCCAGTGAATAGATTGTCCACACAGAGTACTTCGTTTCCTTCCTGAATCAATCGATCACAAAGGTGAGAACCAAGGAATCCGGCTCCGCCGGTGACTAGGATGCGTTTCACGAGAATTATAAAGATTTATTTTTTGTTCGGAGTTCGAGGTTCGGAGTTGACAAAAAATCGAACCATGAACCCTGAACATCCTTATTTCGAACCAATGCCGTAATGGGTATATCCCAAACTTTCCAGGTATTTTTTATCGTAGATATTTCTACCGTCAAATACGACCTTGTTTTTAAGTAGTTTTCCAACAGCGTCCCAGCTCGGGATTCTGAATTCTGACCATTCTGTTACAAGCAGCAAAGCATCTGCATCCACGCAAGCATCATAAGAATCTTTGCAATAAGTCACTTTATCAAAGATATAATGCTCTCTTGCTTCATCCATTGCTTTTGGATCATAAGCCCGCACTTGGGCACCTGCAGCCCGAAGTTCATCGATAATCACAGCTGCTGGAGATTCTCTCATGTCGTCTGTATTAGGCTTAAAACTTAGGCCCCACATTGCAAAAGTCATCCCGCTTAAATCTTCTCCAAAATGTGCTTTTACCTTGCTGGCCAACACGTGCTTTTGTGCATCGTTTACATCTTCTACTGACTGGAGTACGCGGAGGTCATAGCCATATTCTTTGGCTGTTTTGATGATTGCCTTGACGTCTTTTGGAAAACAAGATCCTCCATAGCCTACACCGGGATAGATAAATTTATTCCCGATTCTTGGATCCGATCCGATGCCTTTTCTGACCATATTGGCGTCAGCACCGACTCTTTCGCAGAGGTTGGCGATGTCATTCATGAAGGAAATCTTGGTAGCAAGCATGGCATTCGCTGCATATTTCGTCATTTCCGCGGAAGGAATATCCATGTAGATAATTCGCTCTCCACTCAGTTGGAACGGCTTGTAGAGCCGCTGCATGATTTTCTCGGCACGCTCATCATCCACTCCAATCACGATGCGGTCAGGTCGTAGGAAATCTTCCAGTGCAGCACCTTCTTTCAGGAATTCAGGATTGGAAGCTACTGCAAAAGGCAAGTCAGAACCTCTTTGATCCAAGGCACCTTTAATTGCTGCTCGAACTTTTTCTCCGGTAGTCACCGGAACGGTACTTTTGGTAGCCACTACAATATAGTCGGTCATTTTGCGACCGATCTCATCGGCTACCGCCAAAACATACTTCAAATCCGCTGAGCCATCCTCACCCGGAGGTGTTCCTACTGCAATGAAAGCTACTTCAGTACCCTGAATGGCCTCCCCCAGATCCGTACTGAAATGGAGCCGACCACTCTTATAGTTCCGAACCACAATCTCTTCCAATCCCGGTTCGTAAATCGGCATGATGCCATTTTTCAATTTTTCGATCTTTTTCTGATCAATATCCACGCAGGTCACTTCGATCCCCACGTCGGCAAAACATGCACCTGAAACTAGGCCTACATACCCTGTACCGATTACTGCTATTTTCATTACTGGATTAATTCAATTTTGATTTAATAAAAATTTGAGTCTCTCCTATACCAAAAAGAGTTCGAAAAAGGAACAGCCAACATACCTATGCTGACCGTTCCCGATCATTAGTGGACAGAGCAGAATTCAAACAAACACTATTAACCAAACTGTCTTTCACTATTCCAAGCGAACTTTATTCCACTAAACTTTTCCAGTGAGCTAAGCCTACTGCAAAGGCCACCTGATCAAATTCTTCTCCCTTATGTTCGAGCAATTCCACCAAGGCAGACGCAACATCTTCCACCGCAGCATACTTTTGCTTCGAGGGGAAAGACAAAGCCGGATCCAAGGCCACGCGTGACCTTAAGTCATCCATTTCCGTCTTGGAGCCAAGCAAGATAGGCAACTCCAAGGCCATCGACTGAAGCTGATACAGCTCCCAATACGCCGTGGCCCAATGATCATTCATCCATTGAATGGAATTATCCATGGTAAACAATTCATCTACCGGTCCAAAGGAGGACTGATGTTCCATTTCCAACGTGTGCTTGTAAAATAGCCTTGATACTTTGGCCCCAATACAAAAATCTAATACATGGATAAAACCAATAAAATGATTTAATGCAAAATTCTTGGGAGATTGAAGATCAAGAACGACCGCTGGAGAAACAGCAAGATGAAGAACGGTTGAAATCTGATATTTTTCCTTTACCAAACCCCAGAAATCTGAATTTCGGATGTCTGCTTTAAAAAAAGAGAAATCGCCAGACCGCTCTTCAGCTAATTTATTTCCATTGTGGGAAGTCAATTTGATCCCAAGGTCCAAGAGTCTTGCCTCTTTATTGACCAAATTACCTGTTATTAAATCAACTCCGATTACCCTGTGACCAGATTCAAGCAGATGTTTGGCGGTTTTGTACCCCAATAGACCCGCTACACCAGTTATAAGAATGGCTTGCTCCTCACTTCTTTTCATAGAGCTCCTTATGTTGTTCTATGTAGTTGTAGGTTAACTGCAATCCTTCAGCAAACTTGACCAGTGGATAATAATCCAAGATCGTGGCCGATTTGGCAATGGATGCCAGGCTATGTTTGATATCTCCCTGTCGCTCCTCTCGGTAAAAAGGTTCAATATGCCTACCGGAAATTCTTTGGAGGATTTTTACTACCTGATTAAGCGTTACTTGTTCCCCACAAGCGACATTGAATACCTCATGCTTAGACAATTGCTTGGAAGGATCTTCTCTGTCAAAAAGTAAGGCTCGAATATTCGCCTGTACCGCATTTTCCACATAAGTAAAATCCCTGGATGTCTCTCCATCACCATTGACGATAGGTGCCACCCAATCCAAAAAACTCTTACAGAATACCGGAATGACAGCCGCATAAGGATTGGAAGGATTTTGCCTTGGGCCAAACACATTAAAATACCTCAATCCTATGGTATGGTGTTGATAGGTTTTGCTGAATACTTCAGCATACACCTCATTGATGGCTTTAGTCGCTGCATAGGGAGAAATAGGCTTCCCTTCTTTTCCTTCTACCTTGGGAAGATGAGGGCTGTCTCCATAAGTACTGGAAGATGCCGCATAGATCATTCGCTTGAGGACCTTGGAGTCTTTCGCTGCGATCATCATATTAAAAAAACCGTTGACATTGACTTCATGGCTTGTCCTTGGATCAAGAATGGAACGGGGAACAGAGCCCAGCGCGGCCTGGTGAGAAATAAAATCCATGTCATCCACTGCCAATTTGCAAGTTTCAAAATCACGGATGTCGCCCTTGATAAATTCTACATTGGGTAGTTCCAAAAAGGTCTTCAGATTATCCAATGAACCGGTACTCAGGTTATCCAAAATCCGAATATGGCCTGCCCCATGTTCAACCAAGTATTCGACTAGGTTGGATCCAATAAACCCAGCACCTCCTGTGACTAGGAAGGAATAATTACTGATATCGAGTCGATGAAATTGAGAATCTATCACTTTAAACATGGATTAAAATCATAACAACTTACAGCCGCGCATCTACGGAAGACTTAGGCAATAAGCCCTTCACATCAAAAATGACTTGCTGAGAATTGGTCTGCAAGGGGATACTCCCAAACTCTTGGTGAGCAACCGCCAAAATGACTGAGGAATAAGAAGAATAATTGATTTGGTCAACTTCTTTACAAATTGAGATACCGTATTCATGCGCTACCTCTGCCTCATCTGCCCATGGGTCAAGGACATCCACTTCCAAGCCATATTCAAGCAATTCTTCGTAGATGTCAATGACGCGGGTATTTCGTACATCCGGACAATTCTCTTTGAAAGTGAATCCAAGAATCAGCGATTTAGAACCCTTTACCTTTAGATCCTTTTTCATCATGATTTTTACCACTTGGCTGGCTACGTATTTTCCCATGGAATCATTGAGCCTTCTGCCTGCTAAAATGATTTCAGGATGATATCCTACTTCCTGTGCCTTTTGAGCAAGGTAAAACGGATCTACCCCGATGCAATGCCCACCTACTAATCCGGGCTTAAAGGGAAGAAAATTCCATTTTGTCCCGGCGGCTTCCAATACCTCATAAGTATCAATATCAAGAAGGTTGAAAATTTTGGAGAGCTCATTAACAAATGCAATGTTGATATCCCTTTGGGAATTTTCGATCACTTTGGCCGCTTCGGCTACCTTGATCGAGGATGCCTTAAAGGTTCCTGCTTCAATAATGGAAGCATAGAGACTATCCACAAACTCGGCTGTTTGTTCATTCGAACCTGAAGTCACCTTTAAAATTTTAGAAACTGTATGTTTCTTATCGCCCGGATTAATCCGTTCGGGAGAATATCCTACAAAGAAATCCTGATTAAACTTCAAACCCGAATGCTTTTCTAATACCGGAACACATTCATCCTCTGTAACTCCCGGATATACCGTAGATTCATAAATCACGACACCCCCTAGTTTCAAATATTTGGCAATAGTCTCTGAGGCCTTAATTAAAGGCGTCAAAACCGGTCTATTGTACTGATCCGTGGGAGTTGGTACAGTGACAATGAATACCTTACAGTCTTTCAGTTGCTCAGCGAGATCGGTAGGAAAAAGCCCCGATTTACCTGCCTTGAAATCGCAATTCTGAGTCAGGACTTCGAGCAACTTTTCTTCTTCTACTTCGAGCGTAGAATCCTTGGCACTTTTTAGCTCTGCCACTCTCAAGGCATTGATATCAAATCCAATCACAGGATATTTTTTAGCGAATTCTACAGCCAGTGGTAAGCCCACATATCCTAAACCTATTATTCCAATTTTAATATTCAAGGTTTTGTTATTGAATGTTTTGTTATCAAATATAGCTTCGCCCTTTCAGTCACAGAGACTTAAACGATTATTATTATATAGTATATAGCTTCGCTCCTTCAGTCACAAGGACTTAGCAATTAAACCTATATATCTTTATTGCTTTGCTAGATGTTTATTACAAAAGAACTTTGTAAATACTATCAAACAGTAAGCTCACAAATCAAAGAAGCAAAAATCATATACCAATCTGAGTGGTCCATTATGGTTAAGGAAAAGCGCATTCCTGTAAATTAAATGCAGATTGGGGTAATTTCACCTACTATTTTATTTAATTTAAAAATGATCTATGCATAGGATACATTTTATTTACTTTTTGAAACAATGTTAAAAATTAAACCTGCTTAATTTATAATAAGCAGCATGTACGCTGAATTATTTACATCAACTATTCGATCCAAATTATTAGAAAAATTCTTTATATTAAATGAAGCAGGATCCTTAAGATCGCTCTCGAGTGAATTCAATATTTCTAGCAATGCAATACGATTGGAATTAAAAAAATTAGAAAAATTAGATTTGATTATATCTATACAAGAAAAAAATAAAAAGATCTATATAGCAAATGAAAAACACCCTTTACATTATGATCTTTCTTATTTTTTGAGAAAATGTCAATCCATTTCCAAAAACAAACCAATAATTATTAAAAGAAAAATCAGGAAAAGCAAAGAAATAAAACACACTTAATTTACAATTCATTTCAGATGGTTGTCGCAGTAATACAAGGAATAAATATTGCGCCAAACACCGTGATTAAATGAAAAGTCTGACTCAAGAAAAAATTAAAATTTTTCTTTCCCCCCCACACATGAGTGGCCGCGAGAAGGATTACATTGATAATGCTTTTGTAAGTAACTATGTAGCTCCAGTTGGAGAAAACATTGATCTGTTCGAAAAATCTATCCAATGTTTTACCGGAGCTAAGGAGGTTTTGGCAACAAATACCGGTACATCGGCCATCCACTTAGCGTTAATTGCGGCAGGTGTTGGTCCAGGTGATGTAGTTTTATGTCAATCGTTCACGTTCGCTGCCAGTGCCAATCCAATCAGGTATCAAGGTGCGATCCCGGTTTTTATCGACAGTGAAAAGGAAACCTGGAATATGTGCCCAGAGGCTTTGGAAGAAGCAATAGAAGCTTCTCTTTCGGGCAAATTAGTGGTAAACGAAGGTTCCGGGAAGCAGATCCTAATTTCTCCCAAATTACCCAAAGCGATCATTCCGGTCCATCTCTACGGCATGCCTGCTCAAATGACTGAAATAAACCGAATTGCTAAAAAGTACGGGATAACGGTCATTGAAGATTCAGCGGAAGCACTTGGATCCAAATACAAAGGTATACCCTGTGGAACCCTGGGTGACTACGGAATTATTTCATTCAATGGAAATAAGATTATTACCACAAGCAGTGGGGGTGCCCTCTTATCCCACGATCAGAAAGGCATGTCTTTAGCCAGGAATTTAGCCTCACAGGCAAGAGAAGATTTCCCTCATTATGAACATACCAAAATCGGCTATAACTATAGACTCTCCAACATTTCAGCGGGTATTGGGATCGCACAAATGGAAGTGATTGAAGAACGAATCCAGAAAAGGAGGGAAATTTTTCAACTCTACCAAACCTTTCTTGGAGAGAATCCATCCATTACATTCCTTCAAGAACAGGAGGATTTTTACAGCAACAGGTGGTTGACTACCGTCTTGATCAATCCCGAAAAAAACAAGGGCATATGCAGAGAAAAGGTGGGGGCTCATTTAGGATCCTTAGGGATAGAGACACGTCCTCTGTGGAAGCCCATGCACTTACAGCCTGTATTTAAAGGCTATCCATTTTTTGGACCGGGATACAGCAATGAGTTGTTCCAGCAAGGGATCTGTCTCCCCTCAGGCAGTGCCATGAGCTGGGATGAGGTATATCAAATCTCAGAAGAGATCCAAAGTCTAACCCATGAATAAATCCAAATGAAGCCATTCTACCTCAATACCAAATTACCTGAGCTATTCATGGATGAAGAGTTGACGACTCGATTTTATCTTCCGTTTAATACCGCTTGTGTTTTGCTGTTGGTAGAAAAAAAGATGCAAAAACCGATTTGGATCACTACGGATTTGTTGGAAATTACGCGTAAAGAAGCCTACCTGGAGAAAAGTAATTTGCCTAGGATCGAATTTTTGACTGAAAATGGTATTATCCCACATTTCACCTCAGAACACTTTAAAAACTGGTTAGATGTGACAATTTCAGATGGAAAAGAGATCCAAGGCACTTTTTCGAATTCAGAATATGGATCGGAGTTTATCAATATCAGAGATCGGTACACGCCCTATTTCCTGCCCTTATTCAAAAAGAATAAACAACTTTCCCATGTTCTTTTCTACCTCTCTGATAAGAATGTAAGCCTATCCAATTCATTCAAACAGATCACGCAACTTCAGGAAGAATTAGCCAGTCAGCGAAAGGCTGTACGCAAACTGTTTGAAATTAACAAGACTCCTTTGTTAGAGGTCAATTCCAACTTAAAAATTGAGTTTTTTAACGAGGGGATGGAGAACCTGTTTCCTAAATTAAGAGAAAACAGAAAAATCAATTTTCTGGAGATCTGGAATAACAGAAACCATCGAAAATTACTTGAAGTACTCAACAGAACCAAGATCACCCAAGAGGAAGAATTAATCCTGTTTGAAGACCTGGAAGACAGCATGAAAAAACTTAAGATTCAGGTTAAAAAACTGTCTTTGAGTGGTTCTTCAGAAGATACGTTTCTTCTTGCGGTAGAAAACTTAAATGAAGAAAATGATAAGGAAAAGGAATTGACGAAAAAGGCTTTCCTTTTACAAATTACTCAAATGATATCTTCTGAACTGGAAGAAAACGAAGAGACATTTATTTCGAAAGCGAGTGGATATATTCTTAGAAACTTTGGAATAAATGGCATCTATTACTTGGATTTGACTCAAACCTCCAAAGAGAAAAAAATCATCCTATTCCCAAAAAATCAACAGGAAACCATTCCCTATCAAATCTACCAGTCGCATGTAAGCAATTTTTCACCGATCATCAAGCGAAGCGTTAAACAAATCAATACCAATAAAGTATTTAGTCCCGGGACTGAGCTGAACTCGGCCTTCAGGAAATCCCCCTATTTGCTTGGTGCACCGGTATACGAAGACAACAAACAAATTGGAGTTATGGTATATATGAGCGAGACCAAGAAAATTGACTTGGATACTGTTTATCAACTATACAGTTTCACCACCATCTTCTTCAAGTTTTACAAGTACCGAACACTTATTTCCCAACAAAAAGCAGCTCTTCTATAGAAACGAAGAAGAAATTACTGATTTTAAATAAAAACATGTCTGAAAAAAAAATAATATTAGTTGAAGATGACTTTTTGATTCAAAAAATTCTTGCGAAACATTTAAGCAAGATTGGCTTTGAAGTTTGCTCCTTTGACAACGGCTTAGAAGCTTACAACTTTTTTAACTCCCTTAAAGAGAAACCGGACTTAATGATTACTGATATCATGCTTCCACATCTGGATGGAACGGAGTTAATGTCCAAAATCAAGATGGAGAAAAAAGAGTTCCCCATCATCGCCATTACCGCAATGGAAACCCACCAAATTGCATACAAATCCAATGAAAGATTCGATCGCATATTCCAAAAACCGTTCAATTTAAGTGATCTGGAAGATGCTATACAGGAAATTCTGATTTCCTAAGAATCACCATCTGATTTGAGCCTGAAAATTCAAAAGCGGATCTATTTCACATTCAAATTTGGAATGATGTAAATCACAAATTTTTTGAACGATGGAAAGGCCAAGCCCAAATCCCTGTTGCTCCAATCTGTCTCTATCCAATTGTTGAAAAGGCTTTATAGATACTAAACCTGAAGACTTTTCATTCATTTGTTTATTGGAAAAAGTGATGGAATTGCTTTCCACCACAACACCAATTTTATCTGTTCCAGACTTGAATTTTAGCGCATTTTCTGCCAACTCCTTGATTACAAATTGAAATAAGCTTTTATCAAAACTGATTGATGCTAACTTATCATTTAATTTGAAATCAAAGTCACCTATTTTCTCTTTCAAGAGATTATTGAAAAAAAGAGAATCCAAGGAGATGGGAATGGGATGAACAATTAAATGATCCAATTGATAAAATGTGGACAATTTACTGATACTTGAATTCAACCTAGACAAGGCTTTTTCACCTTCCAATACCAAATCATAAATCTCAGTGTCTCCCAAATTTTCAGATGCATTTTCAAGGTAATCCAATACAAGTCCGAGACCTGTAAGTGGAGTCCTGAATTCATGAATCATCACTTTATTGATTTGATTATATTCCTTTTCAACTATCTTTTTTGACCAATTTAAAAATTCCTTTTTCTTTTCTAAACAAGTCTTTATTGAAGTCAAAATAGAATCTGCTGTTGCAGGCTTTAACAAATAATCATCAGCACCCAAATTCATTCCCGATCTGATATCTTCGGGATGAGCTTTGGCAGATAAAAATATAAATGAAGTATTTACTTTTTTTAATTTTTCCTTTAAATACTTTAATACACTTAAGCCATCAACTCCCGGTAATAATATATCTGAAATAATTAGATCAAAATCCATCATGTGAACCAGATCTATTGCAGATTTTCCATCAGAGGCTGCATAGGCTTCAAAATTGTTATACCTTAATAATTCAATTATATTTTCCAAAAGATTGGAATCATCTTCAATAACTAATACTCTTTTCATAATCTCTAAAATTAAAAAAATACACTATAAAGAAATACTAGGAAAGGCTCTTATTTTTCTGACCATGATAATTTTAATTTTCAAGGTTCAAAATCAGTAAGCTCCAAATAAACTGAGGTACCTATATTAAGCTCGGAATCAATTTTTATCTTGAAATTCATTCGTTTACATACTTCATTTACAATTGCAAGACCAAGACCTGTTCCTCTCATTGCCTTTGAATTTGAAGCCCTGTAAAATGAATTAAAAATAAAGGGAAGATCTCCTGATGGTATGCCAATTCCAAAATCTGATATTTTGACTATTTTTTTTGATGAAAAATCGATTTCGATCACAGGATCAGGCTTTCCCACAGAGTATTTGAGCGCATTGCTGATGAGATTGCTTATCAGGTATTCAAACAAAACTGTATCCGTATCCAAATCAAAAGTTTCACCTATAATTTTTAGGGTTGGAACCCTGTTTCCATGAATGACTCCTAAATCAGTTGCAATCCTTTCTACAAATTCATCCACAAAAACTGTATTCAATTTTAATTCTTTGTCAACCAAAGATGTCCGCTCAAGAATCAAAATATCATCCATAAGATTCAAAATCTTATTCAATTGAAAATAAATCTTCTTCAGGTGTGGGTCGATTCTATCTTGAAAATTGATATCCTCCAAGTCCTTAACGTATAACTCCATCATGTCTAATGAGCTTAAGGCCACAGAAATAGGAGTTCGAAATTCATGAGAAGTCATTGAAATGAATTTTGACTTTACCAAATTCAATTCCTTCTCTTTAATAAGATTTTCCTGTAAGGAATAAAATAACTTTTTCTCTGATGAGACATCTTGAAGAATTCCGGAAATAAAAACAAAGTTTTGATCCAATCCTGTGACTTTCCCAATAATCCTAATCCACCTTTCTTGGAAAATCATAGGATTTAAGCGAAAAATAGAATCAAAGTATTGATCATTTTGAGCAAATTGATTAATCTGTTCTTTAAACAAGACAAATCCTTCTTGATCGAAAAGCTCATCCAAATTAAACACATACTTGTTAAAGTTCGATAAACTTAAAAGACTTACTGTATTATTTGATATTTTTTCAAATTCAATTTGATCATTTTTATCAATTCGAATGGAAAAACTTCCAATATTTCCTACATCATAACTTTGATTAAGCAACTCGCTTAAATTATTGCACTGCAACAAGGATTCTTTCAACTGGCTATAATCCTCAATTGTAATTGTAAGCTCTTTTGTTTCATTTTTCGATGAAAATATCCAATAAATTTTAAAGTGAAAATAACCTCTTTCAAATTCCAAATAATGAAAATTTAAATCCTTATTTTCTTGATATTTCACCAATACCAATCTGATGATTGAAGCAGCTATTTCATTCCCAAATTTCTCCTCAAAATTAGAATATTTTGTATTATAAAGGAGGATTTCACCTTCCAGATTGACCACAACTATAGGTAAAGGAGAATTCTCAAACAAATTTAAATACCTCTTCGTCTGGACTTTCAGATCTTTTGTCAGCTTTTCTTTTCGCTTTCTAAATGAATTAATAACCAATAAAAAAACCAATAAAGAAAAACAAAATGCTATTGAGACTATCGCTAACAGCGAATTAAACTCGCTTTCTTTTTTCAATTCAACATTTGCCTTTACCAATTCAAGATTTGATAAAAATTTTGAGTTCAATTCATTTTTGTTCCCTAAGTATTTTAAATTATCCTCCCTCTTTAATAAAAAATATTTATCAAATTCTTCTTTAACTTTGATTGGATTATCACTAAAGTTCAAAATCCCTTCGTTAAAAATTGAGTCCGCAAGATTTTCAACTCTAAAAATATAAGGATCATTTTGAGCCCGTTCAATATAAGTTATACTCGAATCTTTATCTCCCAAAAGTCGGTATGCTCTTCCTAAATAGAATAAAGATTCCAAGTAAGCAGTTCGGTTACGATTTTCTCCAAGATCTCCGGAAATTTTCAAGGATCGATGCAAATAATCAATTGCACTATCCAAATCACCTTTGGTTATTAATATTCTCGCATTCAGATTTAAGTAAAGGGTATAAACTCCTTGATCGATTAGAATGGAGTCAACGCTAAAAATCGGTCTAATTATCTGGAGCGCTTTTTCTGTTTCTCCCAGCTCGAATAAGAGATTAGCATAATTATAAGCAGACACCCTTAATCTATCCTTCTTTTCTGATCCAAGAAAATATTTATAGGCACTCAGGTAATGCGCCTTACTTTTTTCAAATTGATTTAGATCGCGATAAATCTGCCCATACGTAATATCCACATCCGCCAAACCCGAAGCATCGTTGATTCTACTATAGGCTGAACTTGCTAATTCCAAATACTCCAAGCTGGTAAAGTAATCTCTTTCTAAAAATGCAATGAATGAGTTTAAACGGTAGGAATCGGCCTGTCCTTTTGGATAGCCTAATTCAATTGAACTTACCAATGCTTGTGCAGCATAATCACTTGCTTTGGATCTATTTACGAAAGAAAGTTTTTTGCCAGACTGAACAAGAGAATCTATTTTTGATAACTCTTCTGTATTTGGGGCGGGTCTATATACATAAAGCCGTAGGATAAAAACTATAAAAATAATTAAAATGATTAAAAAAGCACCAAAAAGAGATAGGTTGGACTTATACTCCTGATTTTTAAGAACTTCATTAGAATTCGATTCCATTTCTGAGGGTTAAGGACAATCAACTTTCAAAGGTTCTCTTTATGAATAGAATGTAGATTAAATTACATCATTTTGTAAATGAAGTGCGCTTATTGAAATTAATCTCTGAGTTTAAAAAGTCCCTTTAGGGTAATTCAATTCAAAAATTGAATGATTCATTGTTTCCAAAATACTTAAGGAAAATTTATCAGCAAGTGCCGAGGTAAACCATTTAATGTTGAAAAAACTAGCCTGGCTACTATTGGAAGGAAAATTTACTTCCCGAATACGGTTTCTTTTCTAAATGGAAGAACTCTATTACTGCCTCCCTGCAACACTTTAAAATTTGATTAATCTTTTGACGTTTAAAATTTGAGAAGTTCAGGTCAAAATCAAAAACGAATCCCAAAACCTCAAAAGATCATCCAATTATGCATTTGCACTTTTAGAGACCATTCACAAAACCTACTTGGAAAATATTCCATTACTCCAAAAATACAATCTTCTGCCTAAGGTTAAACTCATTCCTACTGCCTCAAGCTAAGCAACCTATCATATTCCTCTAAAAGAGCCAATAACTTAATTCGAACCGCTTTATCTGAAATATCAAGGCCCAACTGAGAAAATTGAGTTTGAATGAATTTTAAGGCATTGTAAGGGATTACACTAACTTTATTAAACGCTGCTTCTTCAGGTGTTAGTATATTTTGGTACATATCCATCATGACATACCCTTTATCAGACTTATTCAGGATACTCAATGACTTATCTATTATGTTATTCCAATTCATTTTTTCCATTGAAGATTTTTTTCTAGTTGCAGGAAAATATTGATCAGATTTAATCTTTGTTAAACACGCACAATACTAGGATAAAAATACACATTATTCAATAACCGGATAATTAAAAATTAATTAAAAGATCAATTATTCACTTAAATTGATTTTTCAGGAAGTAAGTGCTGAAAACTATCCAAAGTGCAGAACTAAACATGATCCAATTAAAACAGCATAAAACATCAAATCCAGACCGCAAGTAAATTTCAACTTGAAAAGAGATTTTCTTGATTTCTTTTCGAGTGAATAACCAATCCCGCAATTCTTCAAATTAAAACTAGATCGGATTAACCCCACTAAAACGGACCAATAGCGTAATGCTTCTACGTGCAATCTTTCAAAGGAATTCAAATCAGGGAAGATATTCCCCAGTTCTATACCAAACTACCCTCCAATCCTAGATCTATTCATCACCTAATTCCTGCTGATCCATAAATCCTATTTCTTGAACCGCTAAGTGAACAAAAAACTCCAGTGGATATAAACAGTAGAAGTCTCTAACCTGAAAAAAGTACTTCCAAGGCATCCAAAGAAACGCCATCCGGTTGAATCATGGACCAGAGAATTCATTTACTTATCTCCAACTTGAGAGTAAATGGCTAAATAGTTACCTGCTTATCCAATTCATTTTTTTACCCTTGGAAAAATGAACCTTAACTTCTTCTTGTTAAATGATTTGCATAAAAAAAACTCCCAACCCAAATGGTTGAGAGCTTTCTGGGCTGAGCAATTTAGCGATGAACTTTTATTCTCTATCAACAACCTAAAAGATAGATTTAAAAATTCCTATATGCTCTGCAAATATGGAAATGTGAAAATGATACTCCTACACGGAAGTCACAGAGGTATATAAAGTGGATTTAATTTTAATCAAATCTTCATATTTAATTAATTTTTTAGTGAATATTTATTTCTATCTGCTTTAAATTCAAGCTATTAAAAATAATGAATCGTAGAAAGGTATGTCCCTAAACAAAGAAATAGGAAAAGGGCCAAATTGACCGTGACAACAAAATGGCCCTAAAAAATTAATGAATTGATTATCCTTTTCTCAAGTTTTACTTTTCCATTCCTTAAAAAGATTAAATTATTTTTTTAATCCATATCTATCTATCACCTAGAATTATAGACATTTTATTTACAATCACACATCAAGGTTTAGAATTATCCTCTCATTTTCAAGATTTTGACTAGGTCAACACCTCCTATTGAAAAGTTTCTACAAATGTAAATAGCACTAACTACTAGCAAATACATATAAGTATGTATTTTGACCATTTTGCAATTTGATAATTTTGTTCAATTAACTGGCACTGCATGATCTCCAAAAAAAGTGTGAGCTTCTTGCTTATATTTTTAGCTTTTGTTTCTCTAGGAACCGCTCAGGTCCAAGTATTTGTCAATGGCAAGCAATCCGATCAAGCCTTTGAAATGGAATACCTCTTAGACAGTGTGGCCCCCTTTTCTCGGGAAGGACTTTTTGAGATCCAATCCAAAGATTGGTTACCACTCAATCACGTACAGCCCAAAATCAGCTATACTCCTAATAATCTTTGGATTAAGATTAAGTTAGGAGAAGTGATTGAAAAGGAGTCGATCCACTGGATTAGAATCGATAACCCTCACATTAACAGGTTAAAACTATGGGCTATTTCTGAAGGTGTTATTCAGAAAGAATTTCCGCTGACAGGAGATGCATTTGAATTTGAAAGCCGAGGTATTCCCTCCACTTCCTATATTTTTCCGATAAATGACCTGCCTCTTGAAACTTCCGAACTAATTCTAACAGTGGATAAAAGATTTACCAAACTTGAAGTTCCACTATCCTTTGAATCCAATTCCGAACTATTAGGAAACTTAGAAGCGAATGCAAGTTGGATTTTCTTTTTTTTGGGAATTAGCTTTTTTCTATTCCTTTTCAATGCATACCTATTTATATCCACCAAAGAATCTGTATTTGGCTGGTATTTAGCTTACTTGCTCCTAACCAGCACATACATTGGTACCGATACCGGACTTCTTTTTAAATACATTTACCCTAATTTCCCTCAGGTAAATGACATCATCAGACCTGCCAGCATGGCCTTTGGCATGGCTCCCATGCTAATTTTTTTCAATAAGATACTTGAGTTGGAGAAATTTTCAGTTAAGCTTTACAGGCTGAACCAAGTTCTTCTCCTAGTTTTTGTAGTCATATTTTTTACAGCTGTCGGAAGTTCGGCATGGACCTTAGATCCCTTAATTCAGCAATTTTGGCTGAAAGCCAACAGAGTAGTCACTCCCCTGATCATGTTCATCCTGATGTTGGAGTCGGTTTATTTGGTAAAGATTGGAAGACCATTGGCTATTTTTTCCTTCGGCTCTTTTTTCTCTTTGATTGTTTTCAGTTTAATCTATGTAGGCCTCCAAATTGATTGGCTCCCACTCACTCCTTTTACTTCCCATTCCCTTTACTTTGGCCTGGGAGCCGATGCCTTTTTCATGGGAATTTCTTTGGCTTGGCGTTTTGACTTGTTCAGGCAAATGGTGGATCGGCTTCTACTTGAAAAAACCAAGAGACAAGAAAAGGTAATAAGTGAGATCAATAAATGGAAAGAACAGCAAATGAGCCAGGTTTCCTCCTTACTTCACGACCATATCGGCGGCTTGATCGGAGTGCTAAGATTTTCATTGGATAATATGGAGCTTACTCCACAAGGGAGAGATAAAGTAGCCTCAGAGATCGAATCCATAGGGGAAGAAATCCGCCAATACAGTCATTCTTTCTCTCCTGTCCAACTAGAAAACCTAGGCTTACAAAGAGCTTTGGAACACCAAATGGAAAAATTCAAAGTGAAGACAAAGATTCAGTTGCACTATGAATGGTTGGGCCCCACAAAAATAACTTCCAAGAATTTTCAATTAATCCTTTATCAGATTGTCCAAGAAATCCTTCAAAACATCCTTAAGCATTCCAAAGCCTCCAATGTATCGATCCAAATCATCCAATCCGAAGAGGTATTGTCTGTTTATGCAGAAGATGATGGAATAGGTTGCGAAAAAATATCATTTGAAAAAGGCATAGGGCTACAAAGCATTAAAAGAATCATCGAAATAATCGGCGGTGAATTTCAAGTGAAATCAAGTCCGGAAACCGGGTTTTCACTTTCAGTTGAGATCCCTAAACACTAGAAAAATGGAAAGCCATCAAGTCTCTATCGCGATCGCAGACGATCATCTCTTGTTTACGCAAAGCCTTGCAGGTCTTTTGTTTTCCAATCCAACGTATCAACCATGCTTTTTGGTAGAAACTGTTGAAGATCTCAAAAATGCTATAACTCGGCAGCAACCCGACCTGTTGATTCTTGACATTCACCTACCTCCACGCAACAGTTTGGAGTTACTTCCAGAACTAAGAAGCATCGCTCCTGACACAAAAATCCTAATCCTCACTATGCACCAACCGGAGGAATTTGGAATTACTATTCAAAATTTTGAAGGTCACGGCTATTTATTAAAAACCTCTGGAAAGGAGACGCTGGAAGCGGCAATTGAATCACTTTGCTTAAGAAAAGACAAGTTCTTTTCACCTGAAATAAAATGGGCTGAAGCAAACAAAACCCTCTCTAAATCTCCTCTTCCACTTACCAGACGGGAAAAAGAGATCATTGAGAAGATCAAAGAAGGAAAAACCACCAAACAAATTGCCGATGAATTGCACTTAAGTGAACACACTGTGAAAACTCATCGGACCAAGATCAGAGAGAAGCTGGAGGTCAGCGGCGTAGGTAACCTGTTAAACAGAATAAAAAATATAATTAATTGAAAATTTAACCCTTCAGAATTAGAAAATGAATCTAAGTCTAAAACCCATATTCTTTTTTATGATCACCTTTTTGGTGGTTCAAACGGCATTTCCTCAAAAAATCCAGCTTGTTGCTAACCATTCTGATGCAAAGTTCACTTTGCTGAATGACTATGATGATTCAGACAAGCAGGAATTGGGAACTGGCTCGGTTGAAATCAAATTGGAAAAAGATTCCAAAAACCGGGTGAAAATCTCCAAACCTGGCTATCAATCCGTGATCAAGGAATACAATAAAGACCTCAAGTGGGATAAGGAACAAAAAATAACCTTGGATACCCGTCAGGTAGATATTACTGCTGAGCCTTTTGATGCCGAAATTTTGGTAGATGGAAGAGTGATCGGGACCAAAGCTATTTACCTCTATATTCAGAAAGATAGATTTTTGACTGTGGAAGTGAAAAAGCCTGGTTTTGCTACTGTTACCAAGGTTTACTACAATCAGCCGGACAAAGAAACACCTCCATTCAAAGACCATTTTACGCTGAAAGATCGTCAGGTCAGATTGGAAGTACAGCCTGCTGATTCCAATGTTGCAGCCAATGGGATAACTCTGGGCAGAGGCAATCAAGATATCAAAATTCCTTTTGGAGATTGTGTGACTACTACTGTGACCAAAGAAGGATTTGTGAGCTATGAAAAAGTTTTCTGTAACAAGGAAGGAGATCCAGAACCACCAATTAGAGAAAGGGCCGTTTTGGAGGATCGAATGGTGAAAATCACTACTGTTCCAAACGATGCAGTGATCGAAATTACTGGTCAGCGTGTTGGAGTTGGGTCTTATGAACTGAAAATCCCCAGAGGTAGATGTGTCTCGATCGTCGTGTCCAAAGATGGTTATGTGAAATATTACAAAGACTACTGTAATCAGCAGGAGCGAACAGTTCCTCCAATTTCAGAAGCAATAGAGATGGTTAGAGACCAAGCTTATGACAACTCAGTTTCTTCTGATTTGGCTAATGTCAGGATCACAGTGCCGGTAAAGGCAGGGATAGCAGCCGAAGAATCCTGGAAAATTTTATCTTCTATCGTGACCAGATACTTTGATATTTTGGAGACAGTTGACTTCAACACAGGATATTTGACGACTTCGTGGCAAGTTGAAAATTTCAATTCTTCTGTCATCAGAACCCGTGTGATCGTAAGCTCTGGAGGTAACTCAGATCAAATTACGTATGCGGTTAAGTTGGTGAGTCAGGTAGCTGAGCTCAACGATCCATCCAGAAACTTGAAAACGGTCACGGTGAAGGATGATGAAGCCTTTAAGGACTGGTCAAGAATTATGAAAAAGTATCAGGGCTTAATCGAGGAAATTCAAGCACGATT
>JAGXRF010000059.1 GCA_018335925.1 Flavobacteriales bacterium | reverse complement strand
ATTTTGGTTTTGTAGATGGCAACCAACAAGGGAATGACTACCAATACGATATGTTTGGCAATATGACCCAAGATTTGAACAAAGAAATAGAAGAAATCAAATACAACCATTTGAATTTACCAACCACTATAATTTTTGCTAATGGAGGAGTAATTGCTTATCTTTACGATGCCATGGGAGTAAAAGTAAGAAAATATGTGCACCAGCAAGGAGCTAACAACTCTTGGACCGATTATTTGAATGGGTTCCAATATTCCAATGAAATATTGCAATTTTTCCCACATGCCGAAGGCTATGTACAATACTACCAAGAGGGGGAAGAAAACGGCAACACCAACCAAGGAAATGATGGAGCACCATTACAAGAAGGTTTTAGCTATGTGTATCAATATAAAGACCACCTTGGCAACAACCGACTAAACTACACCCTGAACCGCGAAGGCACCTTATCCATCCTCTCCGAAGACCATTACTATCCCTTCGGGATGAAACACCCCTACAACAACGACCGCAGAGAATGGGCTTTTATCCGCATAGAAAACATCCCAACCCCTTTTGTACGACAAGTACCAAATAGTGGGTATCAGTATAAGTACAATGGGAAAGAATGGCAGGATGAGTTGGGGTTGAATGTAACAGCGATGGACTTCCGTCAATACGACCCCGCGATAGGGAGATTTTACGGGATTGATAGGTTGGCTGAATTAGCTCCTATGCATAATCCTTACAGATTCGGTTTTAATAATCCCATATATTGGTCTGATCCAAGTGGATTATCAGAAACTAATACTAATTTTGCAGACTACTACGATAAAAATGGGGTTGTTTATTTTGACCCTAATGTTGGACCCAATAATGTTCCTGATGGTGCAACATATATTGGGCCTACTTACATAAATCCTGAAACAGGGACTTTTTGGGATGAGAATGGACAGCCTCATGTGAATTCTACAGAATTAGAAGGTGTTGTAGCAATTGCTAAGCGTAACAATAATAGTAATAATACAAATACAAATACAATACATTATCTCAATTTTCTTAATGATAGGATCGGAGATGGAGCAGATATTTTAGGATATACAAAAAACCAAGGTGGTTCATTTAGATTGACTAACGGTAAATATAATGGAAATAATTTTAGTCCTAAATATTATGGTTCAAACTGGACTGGCGGCAGTACAGCTGGTATAAAAACTTATAATTTAAGTAAGGTACTTAAAAAAGGTAGTATAGTTACTACTGTTGTTCTTGGAACGATAGAAGTTGGTCAAGGTGTATCTCAGGATTATCAAAACTATCAAAACACAGGATATACTAATGGTAAAAATACTGCAGTAGCAACTGCAAAGGTTGGAGCAGGAATAGCTGTAGGCTGGGCTGCGGGAGCTGCAACAGGAGCTGCAATTGGAACTGCTATTCCAATACCAGTTGTTGGAACAGTTGTCGGTGCTATTGTAGGAGGAGTTGCAGGATATTATGCGAGTGAAGCAGCAGGGAGTTTAGTAGAAAAAGCTTATGAATAATATCAGATGAAAACAACAATAATAAATAAAAATAAAAATTATTTCAAAAGAATTGGAATAATAGTGTTGATGTTTTTTGTTTTGTACATACTTGTTAAATTTTTACGCTACCCATCTGAGCATACTTATTTTTTGCTTCCAACAAAAAATACAGTAATTATATTTTCGATAGTTGGCATAGTATCTTGTTGTCTGGCAATATTTTTAATTATTAAAAGTATTTTCCGTAAAGATGTTTTTCTAAAAATTGACGAAGAAGGTATATATAATGGTTTTTTCTTATATAACAAGAAACTTATCAAATGGGAAGAAATCAGTAAAATAGAAACAATTAAATACAATTATAATAATTACATAGCAATATTTTTAAAAGAAACTCCAAATAATGAAAAAGGAATTAGCTCACTTTTTTTTAAAATGAATGAAAAATCTATGGGTACGCCTTATATAATTAGTTCAGGGGATTTAGACTGTTCTTTCGAAGAACTAGAGCGATTAATTTTAGAAAGCTACAATCAGAGTAAACAAATTTAAAATCAACATTATAATTAAACAAGAAGCCGTCTCACAACTCGAGGCGGTTTTTTTTTGTTTTTTCTTGCATAAAAGAGTTATAATTTGTATATTCATATCAGATTTACCCAGCTCTCCGAAGTCTCCTGACTTCCCAAGCTACCGCACGACCCGAGCGTAGCGAACAGACGAAGTAATCCTTTCGTGTGGTTAGCATAAATAAAATAACAAACCAGGCTCTGCGATTCCGATAGCTATCGGAACCTGACTTCGGAGTAAAATAAACCAACAAACCAACCTTAACCCCGCTACCGCACGACCCGAGCGTAGCGAACAGACGAAGTAATCTTTCATGTGGTTAGTATAACTAAAAATCAACAAACCAACCCTAACATGTTGGTTTTGTTGTTTTACAAAGTAGCTTTGTTTTTAGGTACCTTAAGAGTTCCCATGCTCTCCAATTCCGGTAGGCATCGGAACCTGACTTCAAAGCAAAATAACCCAGCTCTCCAATTCCAATAGCTTTCAGATAGTGACTTCAGAGCAAAACAACCCATCCCAACCCCGCATATCCGCCAATCCACTTATCAACATTTCACTCTTCACTCTTCACTTTTCACTCTTCACTCTTCACTCTTCACTAACCCCATCCGCTAATTCGCTAATTCCCTAATCCGCTCATTAACAGTTCACTTTTCACTTTTCACTAACCTCATTCGCTAATTCGCTAATTTACTAATCCGCTCATTAACAGTTCACTTTTCACTTTTCACTTTTCACTGTTCACTAACCCCATTCGCTAATTCGCTAATTCGCTAATTTACTAATTCGCTAATTTACTAATTCGCTCATTAACAGTTCACTTTTCACTAAACAAATACGTATAAATACTTATATACACATTAAGTAAAACTTTATATATTGCAAGAGAGTTAAAAGTGAAATTATGGGAGCTTTAAGTAACAAGAGTTTTGTGATGGCTGTAATGGTGGTAGAAGCATGTAAGCAACTACAAGCACAAAACGAGTTTGTTTTATCAAAGCAACTATTAAGAAGCGGAACTTCTGTTGGAGCTATGGTAAGAGAGTCGGAATTTGCACAAAGCAAA
>JAGXRF010000058.1 GCA_018335925.1 Flavobacteriales bacterium | reverse complement strand
ACTTTAGAGCAAGAAAACCAAGAATTAACCGCTAAGTGTTACACAGCACAATAAAATAACCTAAAAAAGTCATGATAAACTAACCTAAAAATACAGTGAAATTGTATTAATAACAGCAGATTAAATAAATTGCATCTTTTAAAATGAGGGGAAAATGCACATTGTAACATCTCAACAAAAGAATGGGGCACTGCCCCAAACCCCAGGATTTATCGCTTTTTATGCCAAGACATATGAAAAAAGGCAGTACCATTACTACCTTTTCTCATATGACTTGTAAAGTGTAGGGTCTATTTGACCCTAGGATTTAAGCCCTGCATTGTGTTATCCTGCCGATGATCAAGTGGATTAGCTTTTAAGAATTATCTTTGGATCTCTATTAAATCGACAATAGCTCTAAGGGCTTCTGCTATTGTAATGCCTGTAATTTCATCAATAGTCCTAACTAATGCTTCAGTGTTCCAGAAGATGTCCTTTAAGTGAGAAAGATAACAACCTGCTTCAAAGTCTGGAATGCAGACAAAGTAACCGAATGCTGTTTTCCCAAACAGTACGAGAATGGCTCCATAGTAGGCTTGTATCCGCATTTCGTAATGGCTGCCATAATTTTTAAAATAGGTTATACGTGCCTCCCATGATTCGAGGGCTGGAAAGTCTTTGTCTGCAGTCCTGCATTTGATTGGGATGTTAATACATGTATTCATTTGTTTACCTCCTAGGGGGTTTTAAGGGTTTCTTCATCATTTGCTTTAAGCAATATATCTGAGGTTAGAATTGGTTGTTTTTCTTTAAAGCCCAGCAGTAGAGCCATGGTCATAAGCTTGTTGATCTTTCTTGGTATGCCACCCGTTGTTGTATATATGAACTCGTAGGTGCTTTCTTCCACTGGTGGATCCTGTTTGCCACTTGCTTTAAACCGAGATAATATGTAATCCTTTGTTTCGGTTCTAGTTAAACCAGAAAAGGTGTAGTTAATTGCTATTCGCTGCCTGAGGGCCTCATGGGGCTGTCTTTCAAGCTGTAGTATTAGCTTTGGCTGTCCGCTGAATATGACGATACAGTGGTTTTTTGAATCCATGTCAAAGTTAAGGATTAATCTAAAGTCATCCAGGATACTATTAGAGAGAAATTGAACCTCATCTATAATAATAACTGGTGTTATGTTTTTTGATGAATAGCTGTAAATCGTCTCCTGTATTTGCTTAAACATGGTGACCTTCTTGTAGGCAGGTGTGATGCCTAGTCCATCGCATAGTGCCATATAAAATTCCTTTACGGTAAGGGTGGTAATTGGTATATAGACTATTTTGTAAAGGCTTTTACTTAAGGAATGTGCGAAGCACCTTAAGGTAAAGGATTTTCCACTGCCGGGCTCTCCTGTTAAGATGCCGATACCTTTATGTTGCCGGAGGATGTCAAGTCTGGCGCTAGCCTGTATAAAATCATTAGAAGTAAAATTGTGCTTAGTTTTAATTTCATTGTTAAATGGATTAAAATCCATATTGTAATAAGCTGTAAACATAATTATTTATCCTCCATAATATTAAATGCTGAAAAATCAGCAGCTTTTTTAACTGAATCACGTATAACCTTAGAATTATTGACTTTGTTTACAGGGTAAATCTCTAAAAGACATTTACCATTGTCGTCAAAGATGTAGGCTTTATCAAGGGAGGTTGGATCATATCTAACCTTAATACGTTCACCTATATATTTTGCAGGTACTTCAAATAGGTAGTTTAAAATGGGGATGGTAGCATCATTTTTCACTCTACGCTCTACCCTATACATAAATATATAATCTAAATCCTGTTTTGATGGTACAAAACGTATTTTATCGATATGTTCAATATATTTATCAATAGGCTTCATCTTTATTGAAGAATGTATACTTTTGTGATAGGTGTTCTCCACATAATCCTTAAGCATATCATTAAGCTCCTCAATTGATGAAATACTGTTCCAATCCAGCAGGTTAAGCCATTGACGCTGCAAGGTTTGAAACCAACGTTCAATTTTCCCCTTAGATTGAGGCGAGAAGACTTCAGCATAGGAAGCTATAGTGCCTAATGAAGCACAGATAAATTGAAGCTGTTCAGAACGAAAAACCTTGCCATTATCCATAAAAAGCTTTTTAGGGACACCACGGCGTTTGATTGCAGTTTTAAATACTGTCAGCACTGCATTAAGATTTTGCTCAAAGAAAAAGGAACAAGCCATAACTGCCCTTGAAGCGTCATCAATAAAGGCTATTAGATATGTTTTCTGCTTTCTACCATTAATAGTAAGATATGGACCCATACTGATATCAGTTTGCCAGCAATCTCCTGGATAGCCCATTTCAAAAGCTCGACGATCCTTAATTTGAGAGCTTGAATTATTGGAGCTATGCTTCTTAACAAAGCGTTGAATGGTAGATAGAGAAATTTTCTCAGGAGATATTAAACCCTTAGCAATAAGCTCATGATAAATGCTCTTCGCAGAGCGATGGGGGCAAAACTCCTTAGCATCAAGTATATACTGTTGTAGCTCCTCGCCTAAGATACGGGTATTGCCCCTATCACTACGTGAACGAGGGTAAAGACCCTCAATACCATGCTTCCTGTAATCAAGAAACCAGCCTTTAATAGTTGCGGGAGCATATTCCTTAGCCCCATAAACAGGTACATTATGTACCCTGGCACAGATTCCTTCAATATATGCCTTAGCGGTAGCTTCAGAGAAGGTTCCATTAAGTAGAGGGGCGATTAAAGAAAATCTAAACAGAGCCAATTTTTTCTTTGCTTCTTCATCCATTAAAATACCTCCTTAAAATTAGATTACTAAAGCTATTGGCTAAAACAGCTATAGATAAACGTGAAAAGCTCTGTGGGATGATATAGAGAAAGGAAAAACTAGTAAAATGCCAGGATTTAGGGATTGAAGAAATTGCATTTATCAGTAAGAGATGGTTGAAAAGAAGTGAAATATCTAAATTTCATCCTAAAAGTAGCCTAAGAAATAAAGATAGGCATAGGAATGCCCGGGAAGGGTAAGTAATTTATCCTTCGGTGTATTGCTAAGACTCCCACTTCTGAAAGTGGGAGATCAAGCACTACATCCTCGAAGTAAATTCGGCTACAATTCAGTGGGAGTAAAAACTCCCCCTGAATTAAGTCTCATTTTATGGAGAAAGAAAATACCTAGGTGTTTTTCTAAAAAATTGGTAGTTGAAAGAATTACACACATCAAAATCCATAATTTTAGAAATCAATAGAGCTTGAGCTTTATCCTTTGTAAAAAAAGATAAATCACAATCATAATGAAAAGAATCAATTGAAGCAAAGAAGCTATTTACAATATCAACTTTTGATAGAAATCTCTTTTTAAAAAATCCAATAGATTGAATGCTAATAAAACATTGATTGTTAGAGTTATGAAGGAAGCTACAAACATCAGTAAATTTATTCTTTAAGGTAAATACTGAATTAAGGCAGTAGATTACAACATCATAGGAGTAAATAAAATATGGAATAAGAAAAGAAGGAAGGAGAGAAAAGGTTTTGCCACAAGAAGGGCAAAGAAACCGCTGGATGCTAATGACAAAGTGCTGAGTAAGAGTAACAACATTTCTTTTATAGTGTCCATGACGATGGAGCATACCTTCATAGCCACATGAAGAACAACCATACAAATGTTGAATATTTTTTTCCTCTAACAATAAATTATTGGTTATATTTTTAAATAAATTGTCGATAATTAACATTGAAGTATATGGTTAGGGGAAAGGTTGGTGTGGTGGCCGCTTTCCCCTTCTCCTTTTTTTGTTTTTAAAAAGTATTGACAGTTCTCATAATTTGCATTCCAAAAGGGCAAATTAAATAATTTTACGCAAGTATTAAAGGTGATTTTATTCTGCTGTTTTTATATGAAATTAGTATGGTTTATTTTGAAGTTTAACAGCTAAGGTTAAGTGGTATGAGGAAATGTTCCGGTTAAACCAAGCCCAAAAGTTTGGCT
>JAGXRF010000057.1 GCA_018335925.1 Flavobacteriales bacterium | reverse complement strand
AGACCGGTAGCCATGCCGCTGAAGCCGATACCACCAACAGCCGCAATACCGCCGTTGAGGATACGAGCAGTAGCGCCCAGTTCATCAGTGCAACCGAAAACGTCACCCATGGCATAACCCATAGCGCCGCCGATCACTGCACCAGCCAGTGCACCGGCAGCAGAGCTACCTTGGTTGTAGTTGGCAGCCGCGGTGAGAACACCAGCAACAGCACCAACAATGTGGGAGGATTTGAAGCCAGCTTCGCGTTTACCCAGAACTGTGTTCGACATAATCAATTGCTCCTAGAGTACAATAAAGTTAACGTAGCAAAACTACCACGTTTATATTCACCCTAGTTATATAGATCTGAAACGAACTGCACCTTAAATTTTCACTGGGGGTGTTAAACGGGCCATCACCTCTTCGAGAGTCTTTACATCAGCATCAGACAGATTGCCGGGATAGGAAATGATTGAACCGAGTTTAACCCGTAGGGCTTCGTTGGCAACTTCTATTCCTACGGTCAGATCAAAGAGACGATCCCTGACTTTCCCTAACACTTCGATCTCACCAGCAGTCTGAGTGTAGATAATGACTTCGTCCAATGCAGCCAGCAGGTCATCATCATTAGGGGATCCTGTTTCGAGCCGGAGATCGAAACGCCGCTTTAATTCCGCAAGTAATTCACGATCTGCTGAATGAAGACCGTTCGGTAAAGAGCGGCAGCTGTATTTCAATATAACGGCCGTCCTGGACGACAGCTCCTGATCGCTTAAACTGGTTACCTTGCTTTCGCTTGACATAACGACTCCTTACAGGTTATCGATCTCTTCCATTTGGAGTTTCAGTTTATCAGCGAATACCCGCATGTACAAGTCCGGATAACGAGCATAACCTTTACTACCGGCCTTGTCTTTCATATGACCGATGCAGAGCGCCATACGCTCGTCTTCGGAGATATCCGGGTGCGTGGTAAGCCGATGGTCGTAGGTGCGCTTTAACAGGGCTTGTACGTCCCCTGGGAAACAACGATCAGCGGAGTTGATCAGCTCAGCGAACTGGTTAGTAAACTCACCCTTATACGAAGCACGATGTTGGCGGCAGGCGGTAGCCACGTTAAAGCGATCGGAACTGACATTACTGCCCATGGCGTGACCGAAGTATTTCACGATCAGTGGGTGGTCAGCGGTCATGAAATACTGGTAAGCCATTTCATGGTGGTTAACCCGCGTCCAGGCAAAGAAGTCATGGAAGTAAGCCGCAAACAAAATGTTTACTTCTTTAACTTGCTCTTCAAGACCCAAGCAAATCGAGATATGTCTGCCTGTCTGGAATACAGCTTCGAAATGTTCCCGCTGGTGACCCCGATCATTCAGTTCCCAGTGATGAGCAAAGTTATCAATGATTTCTTGGCGTACAGTATCGATGTTAACACCCATGAAGAACTCCTTATTTAATTTTGTAGTCTTTGTTAAGAACTTGACCAACCCCGGCATTAACTACCGTGGATTGCACCCATACCTTCAACCCACTTGCGTAGGTTCTAATATGTCCTCTGCGTAAATGTTCACGAGGACTGTGACGGTCTCCACCTACTCCGGCGAGTTCACCTTTGTCCTTACTAGAGTTGATAGTAAGCACGCGGTATTCATCAAACGGTAACACTCCACGCTTAGCTGCTGATTTATTCAGCTTTCGCACAGGCAGAGCTTCGTGACCAACGTTCTTGCAGGACAGCGCTTCAATTAAAGCTAATACCGCACCCATAGCCTTAAGGTAGACAACCTTTGCAGCCACATTAAAGTGCGATTCAAACTTGTCTCTGAGGGCTTTAGCGTCTTCCTCAAGTTTCTCAAGGTTGACTTCAATCACCGCTTCAGAATCATCCATGGTCTTAATAAAACTGGTAAGATCTCCATCCCACGTGCATGGCATGAAAACAGTGAATCCTGGAGTTTGAAGAATATCTTGCTGTTCGGCTTGTCCTTTAATAAGACTGACAACCCGCAATTCAATCTTGTTCCCTACCTCGCTAGCAATAACGAGAGTCTTTTGCAATAACTCCCCATCCTTCACGGTACGAGCAGGGATTTTCCGGTTGGCAAAGTATTCGACGCTTTCGTGTTCAACCCAGTCGTCGTATTCCAACACAACCACAGGGAAGGGTAGCTTAAACTCAGCAGGAACCCCTTTGAGTCCAGTGTCCAGGATAATCCCGTCATCCGGTAACATAAACTTTGGGGCATTCTTGGCCGCGTTCATATCTAACTGCATGTGTTCGGAGAAGACGTGGGTTGTCCTCGCTCTTTCCATCAAATACCTGAACAGGTTATTGGTTTCCATAAATACCTCTAAATAAAGTTAACTCAGTACAGAAAAGAAAGACCTACTCCCGGAGTTACCCAGGAGTAGGCTGAATCTTAATTTAATCGCGATTAAACTATTTACACAAGCGCCATCTTAATCAAACTTCTACGGGTCGTCACCCGGCGCATAGTGGCCATGTTGATATCTAACGAACTGTAGGAGAACAGCCACATCGAATCATCCTGAGAGAACTGGATGATTTTGTCGATCACTTTGATCTCTTTGCCTTTCCCCATCGAAGGACCGAACCCGCTTTCAACCAAATGGAAGAACTCGGGGAACTTACTTCGTCGGATAAGGATTGGATCGGTACCTTGATCAACGTCGGATGGCGGTAGTCGCTTGTTCACGATGGTGAAGTGGATCGGACGCTCGGAGACCAAACGCACACTCTTCTGGACTTTGTCAACAATGGTGTCTTTTGCAAGCACTTTGTTGTGAACACTTTCAGATACGAAGATCTTCATTTGTTCGGTCAAGAAGTTGACTGGACTGCCTTCCATATTGAAACATCGGAAAGCTTCCTCGTCAGTTTCCTTGAAGATGTTATCCAGTTCGCTGTAATCGTCGAAAATGGATTCAATCGCCAAGAAGCCGTGATGCTCTGGGTTATTGTTATAGCCCAGTGAGTTAATCAACCAATCGTTCACCATCAACGTCAAACGCTGATCGATATAATCCACCAACTCATCATCAATCACTTCGCTGTCGAAGAAATTAACCATCTTCTTGACCCGCATGAAGAATGACAAGTTGCTGTCTTCCAGATCCTTGAACAGGAATGGAAGCGTGTTGATCAATGTTGTTCGGTCTTCAGCAGTATCGCAGTTAAAGAATTCCCAGATGCAGGTCTTGAATGACGTTGCGTTTGTTCCTTTAACGTTTGCAGTCAACACTTTGTTCGTAGACGAAATCGCCGCCAGGATTGCACTAGACGATGTTTCACTGACTTCATCTTTCAACGTGATAACAGGAATGCCTTCCAGTTTCTCACAAACAGCCAACGGAATACTTGGATTCTTATCCTTGCCTAACAGTTTCTCGGCTGGAATTGCCGTAATTTGTGTTTCTGTACTACCCGCTACTGCTTCAATCAACGGCAGCAACTTACGCGGGTCAGTAAACCCTGTTGCCATGTCTAATCCCTCCGCTCGTACAACTGTGCTGAACCAACCATCGTCCGCATCCAAGTCAATCTTGACAATGCGGAAACTCCCA
>JAGXRF010000056.1 GCA_018335925.1 Flavobacteriales bacterium | reverse complement strand
CCATTGTACAATGGCAACATCTCCGAAACCATCTGGAAAACCAGCTCCGACAACATCCACCGAGGCTATGGCTACGAATACGACAAACTAAATCGTTTAACCAATGCATATTTTGGAGAGAATTATCGAATCAACAACCATTTTGATGAGCATTTGAGTTACGACAAGAATGGCAACATTTTAACATTAAACAGAACAGGCAACGTAGATGGTTTTGAACAAGTAATAGACGATTTAACTTACGATTATATAGGCAACCAACTACTGAAAGTAACAGAGGCCCTGATAGCAAATGCACATTTTGGTTTTAAAGATGGTACCAACACCAATGAAGACTACAGGTATGACGATTTTGGAAATATGGTAAGAGATTTGAATAAAGGTATCAACGAAATCAATTACAACCATTTAAATTTACCAATCAAAATTACATTTGCAAATGGCAATTTTATTACCTATATTTACGATGCAATTGGGGTAAAAGTAAACAAGTATGTACAAGGAACTAGTGGCTCTACAAGTACGGGCTCATATACAGATTACCTAAATGGTTTTCAGTATAACAACAATGCATTGCAGTTTTTCCCACATTCCGAAGGGTATGTAAAAGTATTAGGAAATACCAGCAATCCGGAAGAAGAAGTTTTATTTGATTACGTGTACCAATACAAAGACCACTTGGGTAATATCAGATTAAATTTTACAAAAGATGGAGAGTCATTAAAAATTTTAGAAGAAAACCATTATTATCCTTTTGGATTAAAGCATACCTACAATTACAGCAAATTTGAACCAATACTAGAAGAAGATGAACATTCAGGTCTTAGAAGCAGAAGAATTACACAAGTACCAAATAGTGGGTATCAGTATAAGTACAACGGAAAGGAGTGGCAGGATGAACTAAACCTCAATCTTTACGACTACCACGCAAGGAACTATGACCCAGCAATTGGTAGGTGGATGAATATTGACCCATTAGCGGAAAACTCAAGAAGATGGAATCCTTACACATATTGTTATAACAATCCAATTGTATTTGTTGACCCAGACGGGATGCAAGCTTGGATACCAGATGAAGAAGGAAATCTAATTGCAGAAAAAGGAGATAACGTAGCCACTTTAGCTAAACATTTAGATAGAGATGTTGAGGATGTTGCGAAAAATTTTAAAAAAGGAAGTGAAAGCATAGGAAAAGACTATAAATTTGACAAAGGAGATAAAGTTATTCTTCATAATAACATGACTGATTCTATTAAGAATTCAAATCAGACAGAAGGATACAATGTAGAGACAGATTGCTATAATTGTCATGGAGCTGCTATGTCAGCAGTAAAAGGAGAAGCAATTAATCCTGTAACAGCTGGTTTTAAAGACTTAGCAGACCCTTTTAGTAGTGAAGTAAAAGATTTAAAAAGTAAATTAAGAGAAGTACCATCTGCTAGTGAAGCAATTTTTGGTAAGACCATATTAAGCTTTGGAGATCATTCAGCTGTTTTTTATGGTACAGATAATAATGGTACAGAATATTATTATTCTAAAAATGGTGCAACAGAAAAGCCAGGAATTTTTACTTTAGAGCAATTAAAATCAATATATCCTAGTAATCCAAATCCTAAATTATTTAATTATGAACCTTAAAATTGCATTAAAAATATTTATTCTCATTTTTATATTTAAAATAAACTTTTCATGTAATGAAGAAAATGGTAAAAATAAAATTGAAATATATACATTAAAATCAAATTTTGACTCTACTTTTATTTTACATGATTCAATAAAAAAAATATTTTCATATGCACCTAAATTTGAAGTTCAACAAATTGAATTGAATGAAAAGCCTCTAATTACTAATGAACAAATTTTATGTATAGACACAATTACAGGGATAATAAAACTTTCTGCAAAAGGTTATAATAGAATTTTAGAGTTAAGACCTTCTATGAAGCATGGTATTAAATTTGCTATTTGTAGAAATAAAGAACCATTATTTACTGGATATTTTTGGAGCAGCTATTCTTCATATGGAAGCACTTGGAATTGTATTGAATACAAGCACACTGAAAAAGCTTCTAAACCAATAAAATTAAATATATATAAAGGAAACGGAATGAATCCAATTAATCGTGAAAAAATCAATTTTAATCATTACCCAATGCTTTTAAAAAGTATTCAACAAGTTGGTAAAATTGATTGTTTAGATTAACCACCCCCCGCTACTAGGCTCTCCCAAGTCTCATGACTTCGGAGCAAAATAAACCAACCCTAATAAGTTGGTTTTTTATAATCAAAAAAAAATGCGGTTTTTTGGAGTTCCCCGCTACCGCACGACCCGAGCGTAGCGAACAGACGAAGTAATCCTTTCGTGTGGTTAGTAGAAGAAAATAGAAAGTAAGCCCCCCCGCTACCGCACGACCCGAGCGTAGCGAACAGACGAAGTAATCCCTTCGTGTGGTTCTAATAAATTAAAAAAGTTTTCACTAAATTTGAATTAAAGCAAAATTATGAGTAGAAACTATAAATTTCATAACCATGCTTTGCGAAGTCTCTTGACTTCGGAGTAAATAAACCATCAAGCCAACTTAGGCTCTGCATAGTCTTCTGACATCGTAGGAAATATTTCATCAAACCAAATATAGTAATATTTTAATAAGTTATTATGTTTTTTCTTAAATAACAATTTTTGTATATTTGAATTATGAATACAGCAACAAAACCAAAACACATCGGACGCAACATCAGCCGAATCCGCGAACTGCGTGGCATGAAACAAGAAGTCTTAGCCTTGGCAATAGGTGTAAGTCAACAAACAATTTCGAATATTGAGAATAGTGAAGTTGTTGAAGATGAAAAATTAGAGTCAATAGCTAAAGAGCTGGGAGTTACAGTTGAAGCAATTAAAAACTTTTCAGATGAAGCTGCAATAAACTTTTTTAATAATTTTTATGATAATAGTTTTGCAAATAGTCAAGGGACGTTTTGTGCTAACCAATGTACATATAACCCATTAGACAAAGTAGTGGAATTATATGAACGATTAGTGCAAGCAGAAAAAGACAAAGTTTCTTATTTAGAAAAGCTTTTAAATAAATAATCTTTGACATGTTATGTATGCCCAGCTACCTAGGAGGCTACACCAACACCGAAACCAAATTAGACTTTACCGGGCAACCGCAAGAAAGTATCACTTATCACAAAAGAGATAGCAATAGCAGTGTACTTACCACCACAGAACTATTTACATATACTCCCCAAGGCAGACTCTTGACCCACACCCACCAAGTAAATAACAATCCGGTAGAGGTATTGGTACACAATACCTACGATGCCTTAGGCCAATTGGTTACCAAACAAGTAGGAGGAGACGAAACCTATGTACAAAACATCGGACACTTACAAACGGTAGACTACCAATACAACATCCGAGGTTGGTTGAAACAAATCAATGACGTGGAAGACCTTACCACCACCAACGACTTATTTGCTTTTAAAATCAACTACGATAC
>JAGXRF010000055.1 GCA_018335925.1 Flavobacteriales bacterium | reverse complement strand
TTAATCAGGCTAGACGTGAAGCAGGATTAAAGGATTTAATCATCGATACAGATTTAGCATATGTTTCAAGAGTTAAATCTAAAGACATGCATGATAACAACTATTTCTCACACACTTCACCGACCCACGGCTCACCATTTGATATGATGCGTGCCTTTGGAATTCAGTATAAGGGTGCTGCGGAAAACATCGCGAAAAATTCAAGTGTTCAGGCAGCTCATAATGCTTTTATGAATTCAGAAGGTCATAGAAAAAATATTTTAAATCCTAATTTAACTCATATTGGAATTGGTATTCACAGTGGATACTATACTCAAATGTTTATATCAAAATAATATATAAAGCATAAAAACTGCCTATGGCAGTTTTTATGCTTTATAGCTTTATTAGAATAATTCGTCATAAGGAATGTCTTCTAATTGTCTTGGGAAGAATTCTGGGAATGGGGCTGTCTCAAAGTCTATGCAAATATCTTCTGGTGCGAACTCTTCGCATTCTGGAGGCTCTGGACAGAAGCCAAAAGCCGGAATAAGTAGTTGAACTCTTCCTACAACCTTTACAATAATAAATACGCCTACCGGGAATACTAGGAAACCATTTTCTATTAGCGGCTCTGCAAGAACCTGAGATGCTGTTTCAATAACTATTTGGAATGTAAACTCATCTCTTGCTTCTGGGACGAACATTATTATGTCTTTTTGAATCTCTGGTAATTCACCTGGTATCTCAATAATGCAACCAGTATCTTTGTTTTTCACCCTTACTACAAAAGTAATTCTAACTCTGAATCGAACTCTGCTGAAGTTTGGTCTTGAAGGAATCGGTGTAATTGTTAATGAATCTTCCACAATTTCCCCTGGATTAAAAATAATGTCTACAAACTTAAAGCATTTGTCATCTGGTAGCGGTACAAATATCTCATCGAAGCATTCTCTTTGCTGACAGCTGGCATAAACTTTATCGACGATTATACATTCCGCTCTAAAGTCTGGGAAATACGGATCCGATGATAACCCTGGACTTGGGTCAAAATTAATTGCCATCTTGTTACCCCCTTATAATTAATTTAAATTATTTTTCTGTACAGTATCAATATATGTAGATACAAAAATAGTGTTACAAATAAAAGCTACCTAAAAGAGGTAGCTTTTATTTATTTTTTATTTTTTTTGATTTAATTAAAACAATTCATCATAGGGTATATCTTCTAGTTGTCTTGGGAAAAACTCAGGGAACGGTGCTGATTCAAATTCAATACAAATATCCTCCGGCGAAAATTCTTCGCACTCTGGTGGCTCTGGGCAGAAGCCAAAGGCAGGAATAAGTAACTGCACTCTACCGACTACCTTAATAATTATGAACACTCCAACTGGGAAGGTTAATAAACCATCTTGAATTTGTGGATCAGCTAAAATTTGCGATGCTGTTTCGATCACTATTTGGAATGAAAATTCATCTCTCGCCTCAGGCATAAAGATAATAATATCCTTCAAAATGTCAGGTAATTCCCCAGGAATCTCGATTATACAGCCAGTATCCTTATTAATAGCTTTAACAGTAAAACTAATTGTAATTCTGAAACGAACCCTACTAAAATTAGGTCTACTTGGTATGGGTGTTATCACCAATGAACCCGGCACTATTTCACCAGGATTGAAGGTGATGCTTACAAATTTTAAGCATACACCCTCAGGTAATTGAACAGCTATCTCATCGAAGCACTCTCTTTGTTGGCAGCTGGCATAAACCTTATCAACAATGATGCACTCAGCTTTAAAATCTGGAAAGTATGGATCTAACTGTTGCAATATCCCTGGATTAGGATCAAAATTTAATGACATTTCTTCTCCCCCTCCTTCAATATAAGAACTTTTACAAAATCACTAATAAATTTATTAGTAATAACATAATATGGAGTAAAGCTTTATATGTGTACTTATTTAAGTAAACATATTAGTACATATCAATATTTCAAAGACTATGTTTAATAAAAATTATTTATAAGGAAGTGAAAGAATGCAAGCATCTTATCCCCAAAGCTATCTTATTAAAAACGCTAGAAATCTATCTTTTTTCTTTTATCTAGACAAGCATAAAGTCTTGAAGTATAAGACCTTTAGCTCAGAAAACCAACTAATAGAGGAGCAGCAGGTATATCAAGAGGCGATACTTGACTTTTCTGCTGTAATTGATTCTAAGGATCAGATACATTTAATATGTATTACAAAGGATGGAAATCTATTATACTTTATTAATGCTCAAAATAAATGGGAGCATAAATCCCTTGCAAGGTTGGATTTTAAATCAAATAGCTATAAGCACTTAACCCTAATTCAACGTAAGGATTATACACATATCCTTTGCAATAAAACTAACCTTTTAAATCCTATGGTAACATCTATTGAGCACATTTATTGGAATGATAAGGTCTTTAACAAAGGTACCATAATATCCTATTTACCAGGTAAATATCACGCTCCATATCAAGTAGATATTGATAGCATAAATAATGTTCACTTAATATACAAGGTGCTTCATAGGAACAATCATCAGCTATCCTACTGCAAATTTAATGTTTTCAATAAGAAATGGAGTGCTGGAGAGATTATTACTAACCTTCAGGAGGATAATAGTCACCCCTTTATGCTTATCGACAAAAAGGATAATCTCCATTTAGCTTGGTGTACAATTACAGATAACAACTTTACTTTAAAATATCGCAGAAGGTCAAATATAATTAACCAAAAATCTAGGTGGTCGCAAATAGCTCAGCTTTCCAATAAAAATTCTAACTATTTATCACCTGTCATATTACAGGAGGGTAATACTATAAAGCTACTAAGTAAGCAGAATGGCACCATCAATGAAATAATATCTGAGGATTATGGAATGAATTGGTCAGCATTAAATAAGGAGAAAGGCCATGACCTACACAATAGCTGTCTAATTAAATATAGCAGTAATGCTGTAAACGAGAAAAATTACTACACGATTCCCTTTATATACGCCTCAGTTGAAGACGAAGTAACTGTTATAGCATCAAGATTATATAATCAGCTTCAAAATAATCCACTAGATATTCATAGTGAGGTTGTAGTACAGCCGATTTCCATACCGAAACTTGAGCCTTCATCTAACAA
>JAGXRF010000054.1 GCA_018335925.1 Flavobacteriales bacterium | reverse complement strand
ATAACTACCAAATAGGTTTAAATAGTGAGATAGCATGGGATATAGATGCAGATTTAGGGGCTGTTTCAGGAAGATTAGATTTAAGTGAGGTTATGATAGATAGTCTGAATTTAAATCTTGGAGCAAGCAATCTAGAAATAGTCCTGGGGGACAAAAATGAGATGTCAGAGATAATAATAGATGCAGGAACCAGCAGCCTTGACTTTATAATACCTAAGGGATTAGGTGTAAAGCTGAAGGTGGATGGCTTCATAAGCAAAAACAGCATTGATAAGCTAGGATGGCAGCTTCAAAACGGATATTATATAACACCAGACTATAATAATGCACCTCGCAAGGCTTTGATAGACATTGATTTGGGTGTAGGAAAGCTAGATATAAGAGTAAGATAGTATTTCAGTTAAATAATATTATAGTAAAGCCTATCATAATTTTGATAGGCTTTTATGCTGTCACTGTAAAATAATAACAATTTTTATCGCCTTATAAAATATATTTAAAAGCTTTCATTATTTTAAAATTTTTTTTGAAATGGAGAAATTTTTTTGATTTAAAGCATGTAACAAAATTGTATATTTATTCACCTTAACTCCTATTTCACGATAGTGAGGGATTGCTAAAGTTTTAAGCATTCCAAAAGATCTGGGATTTAGTGGAGAAATTATTTTGGTAAATAGTAACTTTTAGCCTAAGTAATAGGTGGTGCATTTTTCAGTTGAGAAATTAAAAAAATGAAATTAATAGTGCAAAGCATACAATAAACTGAAGGGTTATTTGTATAAATCGCACAAAAAACCTAGCTTTTTTGATATGAATTATCTATTGAGAATAAATATCCAAAATTGACAAATACTAAACAACTATGGTATTTTTGAGATATCATTATGGTGAATAAATTAACAAAAACCATATTATGAAAATTTTTAAATCCGTAAGGAGGTCTGTTTAATGTCCCAAGATCAAAAAAAAGGTTTATTGGAAAAGACCAGTACCAGAAGGGAGTTCCTAAAATTAGGCTGTAAGAGTATAGCTGGAGCTGCAGTTTCTATGACTGTATTAGGTTTCCTTGGCTATTCTAATGCAGCAGATGTAACGGGTTTCCCTTTAGCAACTGGACTTCTTATTTCAGACGGAAGCCGCTGTACTGGCTGCCGACGTTGTGAGCTTGTGTGTACAATGTTTAATGATGGTAAAGCTGACCCTAAAACTGCTAGACTTCAGGTAGGCCGAAACTACAACTTCGGTCGTGATGGAATTACAGCAGCCTACAGAAATGGCGGAGCTGGTGTATTCGGAAACTTTATGGTTACAGCTGATACTTGTAAGCAATGTAAAGAGCCAGCGTGTGCAGCCGCTTGTCCGGTAGGTGCAATCCAACCTCAAGCAAAAACAGGTACTAGAGTAGTAAATGAAAGTAAGTGTGTAGGCTGTGGAGCTTGTGTTGGAGCTTGTCCATGGTCAGTTATAGCTGTAGATGCAGAAACTAAGAAATCAAAGAAATGCGTATTATGCTATCAATGCGTTAAAAACTGTCCAACAGGTTCATTAAAATTGATACCATGGCAGGAAGTTAAAGCAGCTGTTAGAAGAAACGCTTAGCTTAGTAAGGAATAAGAGAGATTGGAGGAATAAATAATGGCTAATATCACCGGTTGGGCTGGTAAAATACTTCGTGTTAACTTAACTGATGGATCCTTTAAAGTAGAAGACACGATGAAATATAAAGATTTTGTAGGTGGAATGGGTATAGGCTATAAGGTTATGTGGGATGAGGTTCCTGTAGGAACTAAAGCCTTTGATGTTGAAAACAAAATTGTATTAGCTGCAGGGCCACTAGTAGGTACAGGTGCAGTTTGTGCAGGTAGAACAAATATCACTTCTTTATTGGCATCAAATCCTTATAATGCAGTTTCAGATAGCCATATGGGTGGTCATTTCTCAGCAGAAATGAAATATGCTGGCTGGGATGCTATTATAGTAGAAGGTAAGTCACCAAAGCCAGTATGGTTAAGAATAGAAAACGATAAGGTTACATTAGAGGACGCAAGATACCTATGGGGTAAGGGAATATTCTTAACAACTGCATACATAGCTGCCAAGATGCCACAGGGAGCTCAGGTAGCTGCTATTGGTCAAGCTGGCGAGAATATGGTAAACCTTTCAGTTATAATGAATAACGGCTCCCACTCAGCAGGCGGACATGGTGGAGTTTTAGGTTCAAAAAATCTTAAGGCAATTGGTATCAGAGGTACATTACCAGTACATATAGCAGTAGACAGAAAAGAATGGTTTGAAGTAGACAAGGAAATGATGGCAGTAATTGGTGCAAATAACCAGCACGTTGTTCCTAGCACACCTCAGCCTTGGGCAGAATTTCATAGCTCAAGAAGCCGCTGGAATGCTACTGATGGTTTAACCTGGGGTGCGGCAAATCCTCCAGTAAATACAGGAACCTGTGATCCTCACGATTTAAACAGTGTAGGCTTAAGAACTATGAAGGCAACCTTTGACCACGGTAAGGTTGCTGAGCAATATACTGTTCGTATGGGTGGTTGCCATGCATGTCCGGTAAGATGTCATTCAACTCTTCACATACCTCAATTAGAGAAATATGGTGTTTCTCCTAATGTATCAAATACATGCGTTGGCTACTTCAGTCCAGGTGGTATAATGATCAAGGGCTTTACTAAGGAGGGAGAAGAAGGCGAAGGTGCAATGATTGCTCGTTCTTTAGGAGCACAATTAGCTGATGATTATGGTGTATGGTGTAACTATAGCCAAATCGGAAGGGACTTTATGTATGCGTATAACTCTGGAATACTGAAAAAAGTATTACCTAAAGAGGAATATGACAGCATTCCCTGGGGGCTATTAGAAAAGGGAGATCCAGAATTCCTTGTAGACTTCTATAGAAGAATCACCTTTAAAGAGGGCGAATTAAGTCGTCTTGGAGAAGGAGCTTATTGGGTTGCCAAGGCTTGGAACTTTGGAGAGGACTACTGGAATGATACAAAAT
>JAGXRF010000053.1 GCA_018335925.1 Flavobacteriales bacterium | reverse complement strand
GGATAGTATTATGATTTTATCTCTATATATAACTGAGGACTTCAGAGGTAGAGGATTAGCGACAATGCTTAAAAAGCAGCTTGAAGAATGGTGCAGGCAGGAAGGCGTTAAAACAATACAAACGACAACACATTACAAAAATTACAATATGATTTCATTAAATGAAAAGCTAGGATATACACCAGGTATGGTTTTTATGACAAAAAAATTGTAAAGTGATATAGGATTTCAAATCATCAGAGACTCATTATAATGGAGGATAAATGAATAACACCAAATACTCAATTGAAAAGCTACATAAAGAGTTCGTGCCTCTGTATGACCGTTGGGAGGGCAAATTACTACCTAGAGTCCAATCGTGGTTTTTGCATATAGGGGAAATCATATGTCTATATCTCAAAGGGAATAAAGCCTATTATAAGCATGGTAGAACCCTTGGGACCTGTCGAGAGCATGCAAAGACAGAGTTTGGGGATTTGTTATGGTTGACGGCTGAAATATTTTGGATGATTACAAAAATAGAATTACCAATTGTATCAAATGAGACCTATAGGAGAGTATGGGAAAAAATGAATGAATCAAAGAAAAAATCATCTATATGATTAAAAAGGAGGGTTTTTAAATGATTGAAACTACAATAAGAACTTGTACACAAGAGGATATACACCAGATTATTGGATTAATGAAGGAATTAAAAGCCTTTGCATCTACATCAAGTGACTTTATAGAAGAAGATATAAACTCTATTCTAAAGGAAATGGAAATGAAGCCAGATATTTATATTAATTTGGTTGCTGAAATCAACGGCTTGGTGGTTGGCTTTATTTCAGTTATTTTTTATAAAACCCTCTATCACAAAGGTGGCACAGCTTTGATTAATGAATTAATAATTAATCAGAATTACAGGGATAAAGGGATAGGAAGATTGCTAGTAGAAAATATTAAATCAGAGGCAATTAGGAGGGGAATGGATGAACTAGAAGTAGGAACGGAGCTTGATAATAAGGTAGCTCAGTCCTTCTATAAAAAGTGTGGCTTTGATGAGGAATTTCTTCTTCTGGGAATGGTATTTTAAGCGGGAACACGAGAAGAGGCAAGGTATATTGAGGAACACATTAAATTGTAGAGTAGATAGCATTGAAGTGGATTTTAAATACATTTTGAGAAACAAAGAGTTTAATAGAATACCGGAAGAATAGGCATTATTTAGGAGGGGAATTTATGTCATATGATTTGAAAAATAAATTGGTAATAGGAATTTCTTCGAGAGCACTGTTTAATCTTGAGGAAGAAAATGTAATATTTGCAAGAAAGAGAGATATATTCCTTCAATGCGCATATTTTCTTTGATGATCAAGATACACATGTCAAGCCTGCTAGTGAGGTTATACCTTCAAGCAGGGTGCCATATAAGCAAATGGAAAAAGAGTAAAGGAGTAGATTTATTGAGCCTCAGCGTATAGCAAAAACACTGTCTTTTTTAATGGATGATAAATGCATACTGGTTGTTACTGCAGGCGACGCTAAAATAGATAATATTAAATATAAGTTGCAATTTGGGACTAAGGCGAAGATGCTAACAGCTGAGGAAGCAATTCTATTAGTTGGACATGCTGTTGGTGGGGTATGCCCTTTTGCTGTCAATGAAGGAGTGGAGACCTTCCTTGATATTTCCTTGAAAAGATTTAAAACAGTTTTCCCAGCCTGCGGTAGTAGTAATAGTGCAATAGAGTTAAGTATAGATGAATTAGAAAAATACTCAAAATGTATATCTTGGGTTGATGTATGCAAGACATAGAATTGATGCTGGAGAATATAAATAACAATTAGATTTGAATCCAAAATAACTTTACGAAATTAAGCAAGGAGTGTTTTTATGCACAGCAAAGCCGTTATACTTGGCTCAAATTATTATATTGGACTAAGCATTATTAGATGCCTGGGTTCTAATGGGATATATACAGTAGCTATTGATTACACAAAGGAAGGCTGCTATGCTGCTAAGTCTAAATATCTAAGAGAGCATCTAATAGCACCCCATTATAAGGAACAGGAAGCTGCTTTTCTTAACTTTCTAATAGACTTTGCCAAGGGACAAGCTGCTAAGCCAGTACTTTTTCCATGTGCTGATCCTTATGTTGAATTTATTGATAAGACCTGTTAGAGCTAAAGAAATACTATCTAATTAATATGACTGAAGCAGGACTTTGGACTAAAATTATGGATAAGCAAGAACTACATAGTTTAGCAGTAAAGCATGATGTACGGGTACCTGAGACTATTAGAACAACTGAAGCTGATTATGTTGAAAGGGTTAATAAGGAAATAGGATATCCCTGTATTGTAAAGCCTACAGATTCCCCTGCATTTATGGCAAAATTCAGAGCGAAGATGTTTATGTGCCATAATCATGAGGATGTAACCAATGCAGTAAATAAAGCACATAAAGAGGGCTTAGAGGTTATAGTTCAGAGAATAATACCAGGCTTTGATGACCATATGTATACCTTTGATGCATATCTAAATCAGGATTCTAGGGTTACACATTGGATGACCTGTCAGAAATATCGGCAGTACCCCATCAACTTTGGTGCATCAGTATATACTAAACAAAGGCATGTACAGGAGCTATACGATATTGGAGCACCTTTTATGGAGGCAATTGGTTATAAGGGCTTTGGAGAAATTGAGTTTAAAAAGGATGAAAAAACAGGTAACTTTTATTTAATAGAGATTAATGTGAGAACTACTACGCTGAACACACTGTTAGATAAATGTGGTATTAATTTTCCACTTTTGGCCTATGAGGAATTAACAGGTGGCAATATTGGCAGTAAGGCAGTAACTCACGACACTGGAATAGCCTTTAGATACTTATTCGAGGATATTATCGCAATAAGGGAATACATAAAAACAAAGCAGTTAAGCTTATTTGAGATACTAAAATCCTTAAAATACAAAAAGGCACCGGCTATATGGTCAATAGATGATCCAGCTCCAGCCTTTAGCTTTATTGGAATCCTAATGAAGAAGGTCA
>JAGXRF010000052.1 GCA_018335925.1 Flavobacteriales bacterium | reverse complement strand
GAGGATCTGGAACTAATTGCATAATACCTAGGGCTGTAGTTGTTTTACCAGCACCGGTTTCCCCTACTAAGCCTAAGGTCTCACCTTTACCAATTTCTAAGCTCATATTCTCTACTGCACGAACAGTACCATCGACAGTAATATAGTGAATGGTAAGGTCCTTTATTTCTAATAAATTATTATTATCCTTCATTTTATCACACTCCTATCCTAATTCAATTAGCTTTTTAACCTAGGATCAAGTGCATCTCTTAATCCGTCTCCTAAAAGATTTAATGCGAAAATAGTTATCATAATAGCTAATCCAGGGAATGCAGTCATATGGGAATAATCTCTAATAAACTGTCTACCGTTATTAAGCATAGCACCCCATTCTGGCTGTGGTGGTTGAATTCCTAAACCGATAAAACTTAGACCAGCTGCAGATAATATTGCATTTGCTACACCGATAGTGGCTTGAACAATAATTGGAGCCATTGAGTTAGGAATTATATGCTTTGTAATAATCCTAAAGTCATTTGCACCAACAGCTTTAGCTGCCTCTATAAATTCTTGGTCTCTGAGAGATAATACTGATGCCCTTACGATACGTGCATATGACGGTATCGAACCAATACCAACTGCAATCATAACGTTACGTAGACCAGGTCCTAGTGCTGCGACGATAGATATTGCTAATAATATACCAGGAATAGCTAATAATATATCCATGATTCTCATTATAAAGTTATCTAGTCTACCACCATAGTAGCCTGCTATAGAGCCTAAGGTTCCTCCACATATCATTGCAATACTTACTGCTATAAAGCCTACCTGCAAAGAAATCCTTGAGCCATAAATAATTCTACTCAAAATGTCACGACCAAAGTTATCAGTTCCTAATAGATGCTTACTATTTGGTGTTTGGAATCTTGCTAACAGGTCTTGATCATCAAAGCCATATGGTGCTATATAATCTGCAAATATTGCAAGGATAAATAATATACAAATAATAGTTAAACCAAAAAGTGCTGCCTTATTCTTTTTTAATCTTCTCCATACCTCAGCCCATGGACTTCTCTTTTTCCTACGAGGCTTACCTGCTAGAGGCTGAGCTTCTTGACTTATTGTTTTTACACTTGACATATGCCTACCTCCTCTACTCTACTTATTTATACTGTGACTTAATTCTTGGGTCAACGAAGGCATATAGAATATCCACACATAGATTTACTATACTAAAGGTAATTGCTATAAATAGAACACCACCCTGAACTATCGGATAATCTCTAGATTTTATAGAATCAACCATTAGACGACCTACACCAGTAATACTGAATATAGACTCTGTTAATACAGCACCTCCAAGTAGATACCCAAACTGTAAACCAATAACTGTAATAATAGGTATAAGTGCATTCTTAAGTGCATGCTGATTTATTACAACAGACTCAACCTGTCCCTTTGCTCTGGCAGTACGTATATAATCCTGTCTAACAACCTCAAGCATACTTGAACGAGTCATACGAGTTATAATTGCAGCAGAGCTTGTTCCAAGGGTTAATGCAGGTAAAATCATTTGTTTAAAGCTGTCAAAGCCCGACGATGGAAGCCATCCTAGATTAATTGAGAACAGAATAATTAACAATAGCCCTTGCCAGAAGTTTGGCATAGATACACCTACTAAAGCCAATACCATAGCTATATTATCAAATAGGGAGTACTGCTTTGTAGCAGAAATTATCCCTGTTGGCACCCCTAAAATTACAGCTACTAGCACCCCCAGTGCTGCCAGCTTAAGTGTATTTGGGAATCTAGATGCAATTTCTGTAAATACAAGCCTTTTTGTTGCATATGAACGGCCTATATCCTGATGTACAACAGCATTTTTTACATATCTAACGTATTGTACTAAATAGGGATCATCAAGACCTAATTCTTCTCTAAGTCTTACTACCTCCGCCTCTGGAGCAGATTCCCCCAGCATGATTCTTGCAGGGTCCCCAGGAGTGAAATACATCATAGTAAATACAATGAAGGATACACCCAACATAACGGGGATTAGTAGCAGAAGTCGACGTAATATATATTTATGCATTATATGTCCTCCTTCCTAAATTTAACATCATAATTTACAGTAATATAGGGTCATAAAGTTATGACCCTATATTAAAAGTTAAGAAATATTTTCCATAGTATTTACAAATTACTCAAAGTAAACTGTATATAACTTGTGGTGTCCAGCTGGATGCTGCTTGAAGCCTTGTACATTTTTTTGAGTACCAGCTAAGTTTTCTCCAGTCCATGTGAAGATCCAAGGAGCTTCATTTCTTATGATTTCTTGAGCTTGCTTGTAAGCTTCTTCTCTTTCTTTTACATCTGTTGCAGTTCTACCTTTATCAAGTAATTCATCTACTTGTGCATTTGAGTAGAATGTTCTATTACCAGCAGCACCATGTTGTGAGCTGTGGAATAAAGCATATAAACCGTAATCTGGGTCTGCAGTTACTGTTACCCAACCAAGGATAAACATGTCATGCTCACCAGCAGCTGTACCATCTAGGTATGCACCCCACTCAACAACCTTAACTTCTGTTTCGATGTTGATAGCCTTTAACTGATTTTGAACTATTTCAGCGATATCCATTCTTTGTTGGTTATCGTTAGTCCAGATAGTAGTCTTGAAGCCTTGCTCGTATCCAGCTTCCTTCATTAATTCTTTAGCTTTTTCTACATTGAAGCCATATTGCTCTAAACCTTGGTGAGATGCCCAAACGTTTGGTCCTAAAGGTCCTTTTGCTGGAGCTCCAACACCTTGGTAAACTGCCTCAACGATAGAGTCAGTATCAACTGCATAGTTAATAGCTTGACGTACTCTCACATCGTTATAAGGAGCTTTAGCAGCGTTAAAACCGATATAAGTTGTAGATAAGTTGATGTCTCTTAATAATGTTAAGTTAGCATTTTCTTCTACTCTCTTAACATCTGTAGGTTGAATATCGTATGCGATATCAATTTGACCAGACTCTAACTCAATAGTTCTAGTAGTGTTGTCAGAAATATTTCTGATTACAAGATTTTGAACTTTAGCTGGAGTTCCATGATACTCATCAAACTTAACTAATTCAATTTTATCACCAGCAACCCAGTTAGAGAATTTGAATGGACCAGTACCTACTGGGTTTTGACCATAGTTATCGCCACCTGCGGTTACAGCCTTCTCATTTAAAATGCCAGTTGCAGTATGTGCTAAGTGAGCTAATAAAGCAGCAAATGGCTCTTTTGTAGAAATTTTAATTGTGTAATCATCAACAACTTCTATTTTTTCTCCATTGATAGGTC
>JAGXRF010000051.1 GCA_018335925.1 Flavobacteriales bacterium | reverse complement strand
AAAAAAAAGAACGTGACTAAGGGAGAGTGGGCGCAAGCCCACTCTCCTATTATTCATTTAAACGTTTCTTTAATCCAGGTCAGGATTTTAGAAGCCTTGTCCAAGGCCTCGCTAGACTCAGCCTTCAGCCGAATCCTTTCCTTTATATTGGCATTACAGCGGTCGCCGTGGGCTAAAGCTGCATCTGACAACGAGTGACCCAGCGGGTCTTGCATGAAGAGTTTATGGTTCTCTTCAGAAAACCTGGTGTACTCGTCATGCAGGTCAAACGCTCGCTGGTTTAATTCTCTTACCTGTGCTAGGTAAACGGCTGCTTCCGCGTAGTGCTCTTTGTAAGTCGCTTCGGCGTATTCCTGACGAAGGAAAACTACTTTAGCCATAACAGAATCTCCAAGGGTAACAAGATGATAAGTCTTAGTACCCAAGTGATATAGGTTTGAGAGCTGCTATAGGTTAAGTAATCCCGCGTTGATAAAATCTTCGGAGGCTACCAAAGCTACCTCGCTACCCTCTGTATTTTGCAGGATACTTACCAGTGCTGGTAGGTCAGCAATGTTTTCAACGTAATACTGGCAGCTCTCACCGGCGTAATAAGCCTCCACCCAGACATGCTTCAATACGGTCATGGTGCTAGGCTTTGGCATCTCGGTGCAGGTTTCGTGCAGGATATGCTGATCATAGCTAACCCAGAATTTCAGTCCGGATTCCTTATGGACATAAATAGCGGAGTCGTCATAATAGGGATCCTTCCCGCTGGTATCCATTAGCTGGGTTTCATTCTTGTTGAACTTATCCATTGATGCTACCTCCCATCATCTCGTGCACTGCATCGGTTGTAACCCCAATGAAAGCTTCCGAAACGACAGCGTCAACGATTTTGAGGAGCTTAAGAATATCTGCCGGGTCTTTAACGTAATAACGGGTTAAGCCGTCGGGCGTAATCCCCACAACGAACGCATCTTTAAAGAAAGCTATTTTCGAAGTAGCTACAAGGGGAACCCCTAACCCACTACTACTAAACTCGTCGCTGGTTCCTATCAACAACCCTGTCTCGGGATCGGTATGGGTTGCCTTCAGCATAATGCTTTGTTCTGGAGTTAATTCCATCAACATCTCGCTTATTTCTTTGACTGTTTGCAGCTCATCTTCGGAAAGTTTAAAGTGATGCACTGAGCTTACGCTAACGTGGTTCATCACTTCATCCCGTAAGCGGCTTTAAAGAACGGAAGACTAACCTGGAGTGTTGGGGTAACCAAGTTAGTGGGTTCCAGTAACTCAAGCAACTTCTCTAAGTTACTAGGGCAAATAGGAAAAATACTGTACTCAGTGAAATCAAAAGCGGTCTTGACAACCACGTCCTCTAACACAGTCATGTGATCATCGTAATAAGGCTCGAGGCCTGGAATAAAGTCTTCCAGACCATGACCTGTTGCCCCGAAGTAGACCATTGCCTCGCGGTGCCAATAGAGCTTGACACCAGCTTCATCGTTATTACAGATCAGACGTTTTCGGTTTATCATTTACGTGCTCCCTTATCACGTCAAGCAACTGCTTAGAGATAACCACCAAGTCTTCTTTCCCCTTACCTTCCGTGCAGATCTGGAGTAACTTGTCCAGATCTTCTAACCGTTCAACATGGTGGTCAGTAATATCTTCCCACTGATGACTGGCCACGTAGATATGCTCGAGGACCTGAAGAGGTGGATGGTCTTTGATCTTTTCGCAATCGGGTGGAAGCACGTTGTCGCCAAGAACCCCAATCTTCAATCCACTTGGTTTATGGATAAAAACAGTCTGGAGCTCTATGGTCTCTTTTAAAAGCTCCTTAATTGGACTCATCAATGTTCATCACTCACTAGGCGGGTCTTCTTGGCATTCAGGATGAACAACCCGAAGGATTCCAAGATCGCATACACCGACTTAAGGTTTTGTTGGATAACCTGCCGAATGTCTACAAACGGCAAGAACTCTTTAGGAATACCACCCATTGCTTCAATCATGTCAGTCGGAACGTACAGTGAACTCAATCCATCGCGATCTTTAAAGAAACTCTCAGCCATGGCTTTGAAGTTGGCATCCTCAATACTCTCGAGAAAGACTGCCATTTTCTTCTTACCATCCAGATCCAAGTTAACCTTGTAAGCTTTGTACGGCAGTTGAGGCGCCTCACCGTACTTAGGACCTAGCACGTTCATCCACATTTTGTGATAGTAGTAGATGCTCGAGTCTGGAGTGGAATACACCGATTCGTGCTTGATGTTATCCTTCCGCAACCACAACCATCCCCCGTTACTAATATTGTCGATCAACGCTCGTTCAATATCAGCCACTTCTTTAAGCAAGGTCGCCGCACACAACTTCTCTTTGTTGTACAGCGTGTCGAGTGCTTGCCTCATCACTTTCTTCGTAAAGTTACGGACTAGTTCCGCAATCTTCACGCCCTTCAAGTGAACCCCTTTCATCTCCAGCTTGGCCGCATCGTGCATCACCCCTTCACACATCAATTCCAGCATGAAGTAGTGCTTCGACATATTGGTAGTGAAGTAAGAGGTATACAGGAACTCGTTCTTCATGTGCAGACGATGTTGGAACTTCTTCGCCACGTTCATGTTGACACTGAGCTTGGCGTGCTGGTCTACTGCAATACAACGAATAAAGTACGTCAATACGCCGTTGAAACGAATCTCGGTTTCTTCATCCTTCGCGAAGTTCTCAATTACCATGTCAACACTGTAGATCACGGAGTCAGTGTCGGAGGTCATTACGCTTTCACGCACGATCTCTTTTACATCGTAAATCCCAGTCGGTGGGATACGGGAACGGAAGAATGCCATGATGAACCTGGACCACTTGGATTCCAAACTCACGTGATACTCGTTCAGATGGTTCATTGCCAACTTGCTAGGGTTCTTACCCAGCTTGGTCAAGCAGAGGATCTTGTAGTCCCCGTTGGTTGGCTTGAGGAAGTCATCCGCATTAGACCCTTCTGGAACCTCAGGGACTGCGCACCATTCAGCAAAGAACTGAGTCATGACTTTCGGGTTAGTCGTATACAGACCACGAATGTCCATCACACACAACAAGATAGTGCGTTCCAGACCTGTCAAGACCTCAACAAACCGCTGGATCTTCGCTAACTTCGACTGACTGCTGAAGTAGTAGTTAGC
>JAGXRF010000050.1 GCA_018335925.1 Flavobacteriales bacterium | reverse complement strand
CAACTTCCAGTTTCCGCTGACCGTGCTGGAACGCTACATCCAGGCTGTCCTGCTGCAAGAGCGTCGTCTGGAAGATGTGGAACTGGTATTCGGCGATCCGTCCACCGACTCCCACCTGCGGACGCTGAACTTCTCGCGTTACCTCCAGGGCCTGGCGGATACCTTCTTCTACCTGCGTTTCCTGTAACTCGCACGCATAGCCTACCTCCAGCCCATAAGGCTGGAGGTAGGTACTATGTTTTTTTTTGCTTCTGTTACGGCGTGAACGGCTGGAGGTCGGGATCGTTCTTCTTCGGATCTAACCCATCCTTGTTGTCGTCATTAGCGTTAGCATCAGACGGCTCATCGGCATTAGGTTCTTTCTCCTCTTCCTCCGGCTCCTCTTCTTCTTCCTCCGGCTCTGGTGTAGTGCCAAGACCGTCATCATCAGGCACAGGCTCATCGCCAGTCAGGGGTTCATCACCGCCATTCAGAGACGTGTCATCGCCATTAGTCAAGCTAGGATCTGGTTCATCCTGTCCAGTAACCTTTTCCTTGGCTTTCTCCAGGTCTTGACCTGCTGCTTCAATCTTCTTCCAATGTTTCTTAAGCACGTCAGCGTCAGCTTTATCGATACCAATCATCATGGCAGCCAAGAACTCGCCTACGTTCTGGTGCTGTTGAACAACCTCGTTCACCATAGACGCCAGACCACCACCTTCACCACCTGCCAATACATCATCAAACGGCATTGGAAGGTTGTAACGGATGTAAGCTTGCTTGAGGAATACAGACTGAATCTGACCCTTCAGCTTAGCAAGGCTATGAGGATCAACATCTTCTTCAGGGCTGTCGGCATCGCCCTTAATGAAGCCCAACAGCTTACCAACGTGGAGCAGCGTTCCATTGCCGCCCGCCATCTCCATCCAGTTCTTAACCAGATCGTTAACAACTTGAAGGCTGTCTTTGATCTTGTTGGTGGTTTCAATGCTGGTAGGAGTAGGAAGCTTACAAACAACGTTGCTGATGAAGTCCGCAAGGATGACATTGATCTGCTGTGCTTCGGATCCTTCCAATGGCTCGCCACTGTCAGGCTTCCACAGCTTCTTCATCTCACGGATCTTGGCAATCATCTCTTTCAGCAACGGGGCGTTAACGTACGCATGCTTACGCTGGAAGTCAGCCAGGAACCCACCCAACTCAGCTTGATAGCTAACCACTTGGTTAAGCAACATCTGGTGCTCAGCCAACGCCTCAATCTGGAAGTTGTTCTGATCGTCAGAGATATCCAGCCAGCTCTTTTGAAGCTGAAGGTAACTGGCGATCTTGTTCAACAGTTCGTTGCGACTGTTAGAGTCAACCCCAGGGAAGTTGTTGCGGTCCATGTGGTCGATCTGAACATCGTGGCCAGGGAAGTACGGGTTATCACCCGGATCTACCTTAACCGTCAACGACGCTTCCCGTAGCGAGTCAACCATCTGCGGAACAGACAACTGAGTCATCATCAGGATGTTGTGAACCGTCGGGTTCGCTTCGAAGAACGTGTTACGAGCGTTAGCAATGTCTGCCATGGGCTCGGGAGCGTTAGCGTTCAAACGCACGGTCATCATGGAGTGAGGGGTTGCCTTCTCCAAGTTAGACAATGTGTCAGCCAAATCAAACATCGCCAGACGAGTGATGTGGGACTTCGCCATGTTTACCAAGGATTGGCCAATGCCCAAGCGGTTGAAGTTCAACGCCATGTAGGTAATAGCTTCTCCAGGGATGTACAAGCAACGAACACCTTGACCACGGAACATGCGCTGCAAGAAGATCTTGTTGACCTCCTCGTCGATCTCAATGCTGATGTTGTCGCCCTTACCACCCAACACCGACGCACTGAATGCACGGATAAGGTTAGCTTTGGAAACTTCAGCAAACTCACGCATGTCGAAATCACATTCCTTACCTTCCTGTACTTTACGCAGGTTTTGGATAAGGCTGTTCATGCTACCGTTCTTCGGGTTACCGCCGGCTTTATCCTTGTTCGCACTGATCGACTGGTAGAACTCGAAGTCGTTAGTGTTCTTGAGGAAGCTACCGTCATCGGTATCCAGCAACGCGATGTAGTCAGGAGCGGTACGCCCATTACCACCGTTGAAGTGAATAGGGATCAAACACTCACTCGGCAGGTGGAACGTAAGACCACGACCGTACGGGGCTGTATCAAGAGCGCCGCTAGGCTTAACGTACTGGATAAACTGCGAGGCAATATTCCGGCTACGGAACATCTGGGCACTGGCGTGCTCGATCTGCTCGTCGGTTAGGTTCTGAGTTTTAGGGGAAGAGTTGGCTGTCTTACCCTTGGTCACGTTACCCTTCTGGCCACCCTTGGTTGTATCCTTCTTCTTGGGTTCAGGCTTGTCGTCAGGATTCTTCTCGAGAGACTCACCAATCAACAGGTCCAGGCTTTCGAAACCAGAGACTTGTTTAACCCGTTCATCACGACGACCCGCATTGATCTTTTGAAGGAACAAAGCTGAGGCGTTATCGGTGAAAGTAATGTTGATCAACTTATCAGGGTCTTCCGTATCACTGAAGAGACGGAACTCATCACCGGCGTAGCTCGGACCTTTACCGAAGATACTTTCAATACCCGATACTTCCTGATAAGTTGCATGAGGGTTCTTGATGAAAGCACCCTTGTTCTTCAACAGAACTTTCTTATCAGCAGTGATCGTGAACTCTTTACTGAACTCGGCTTGGGCCTGACCGATGAAGCTTTCGACACCCGCTACCCCTGCATCCCGAAGCTGACTACCGTTGATCAGGTAATCCAGACCAGGACGACTCAAGTTAAACAGTGCGTAACTCCCCGTATTAATGAGAAGATCACTCACTATTTTCTTCAAATCGGCCTCGATCTTATAGCCGTTAGTGTAGTAGGCATCCCAGATGGATAACAGTTCAGTATGCAATTTTGCACTTTTGTATGGCGAATTCTGGGTGTCGTAACTGAGAATTTTATCCTGTCGACCGTTGGGGTACAGCAGCATGGTCTGCCAAATGGTTTCGGCTTTCCCGATGTACGGAGTGATCGCACGAAGGTCAGTTGCAGCGTTGATGTTTTGGCTGATGATGTTACTCAGCTTCTCCAGCTTGAACTGACTGATCCCCTTATCCGTCTTGCCAGTGAGTTCATCTCGCTCAGGGGTACGGGCGTTCTTGGGAACAGCACGAGCCAGAGTAGAAGCCAACGCAGGGTTTACAGCTTTAAGGTCACTCCGAACCTTTGACAGGTCAATGTTGCTATTACCGATCGTCAGATCTTTTGTATGTCTATTCACGACATTAAACCCCTTCGAGTCCAAATATGGAAAATATT
>JAGXRF010000049.1 GCA_018335925.1 Flavobacteriales bacterium | reverse complement strand
AAGATACCTAGAAATGAACCTTAGTATATCAGCAGCTGCTATGGACGTAATTTTAGATTTAACCTTTGCTGTACCTATAACTATCATATTAGTATATTTTGTTAGAGAATACTTAAAGGCTGAAAATAATAAGGCTAAAACAGAGGAACAGTACCAGTCAGTGGTTAATAGCATTAAGGAGATAGTGTTCCAAACAGATTCAAATGGAGTATGGACCTTCTTGAATCCAGCTTGGACTGAGGTTACAGGCTTTGATGTTAAAGAAAGCATAGGCAGTAATTTCATTAACTATGTTTATCCAGAAGATAGAGAAGGAAATATGGCTTTATTTTTGCCACTTATGGAAAGAAAAAAGGACTACTGCAGATATGAAACACGGTATGTAAAAAAGGATGGAGGCTATTGTTGGATAGAGGTCTTTGCAAGACTAATATTGGATGATAAAGGTAATTCAATTGGAACAACTGGGACACTGATGGATATTACTAAACGAAAGCTAATAGAAGAGGAGCTACTAAATAGAGATCGGTTACTTCATGGAATTTCAGAGTCTAGAGCTATATTACTTAAAACAGTGGATTTGGATAAAGCTCTAAATATGGTTTTAGAGGTACTAGGGAAAGCAGCCTTAACTGATAGGGTATATATTTTCCAAAATTACTTGAATCCTAAGACAAAGAAGCTTGAAGCAAGTCAAAGGTATGAATGGTGTAATATAGTAATTGAACAGCAAAATATTAGCTTTAACTTACAGAATATCTGTTATGATGAGATGGGTATAATGAGGTGGTTTAATACCTTATCTGGAGGCAGTGAAATTAGTGGTAATGTATGTGACCTCCCAATTGCTGAAAGAGAAGTATTGGAGCCTCTGGGTATTAAAACCTTAGCTGTTGTACCTATATTTGTAGAAAGTAACTTTTGGGGGTTTTTATGCTTCGATGCTTCTTCCCATAATAGAAGCTGGTCAAATTCAGAAATAAAGCTGCTATCTACTGTAGCTGCCAGCATAGGGGGTGCAATTAAAAGAGTACAGGATGAAGAGAATATACAAACCTTGTTAAAAAGCGATTTAAAACAGACTGTACAAAACCTACAAAATCTTGTTTTCAAATGTAAAAGAAGTCAAGAGGGAGATATTTATTTTACTTTATTTGAGGGAAAGCTAGCAGAGAAAATTGGTTTATCCACTGATATTGTTTACCAAAAGAAACTTACAGAAGTTTTAAAAGCAAAATCCAATGCTAGTATATTAGAGAATTTTAACCGAGCCTTTGAAGGACATGTTTGTTATTTTGAAATGCAGAGTGGTGACATTACATATTATACCTCCCTTTCACCAATTTTTAATGAAAAGGAGGTAGTCGAGATTGTCGGTTCATCTATAGATATTACAAGTCTTAAGGTAGCTGAAAAAAAGATACGTCAACTAGCTTATCACGACATGCTATCTGGATTGCCTAACAGGAGGTTTTTTAAAGAGCATTTAAATTATATGCTATCTCATGCAAATAGAAACAGAAAAAAGCTAGCTGTTATGTTTTTGGACTTAGATAGGTTTAAGCTGATTAATGATACATTAGGACATGCAGTGGGAGATGAGCTACTTAGAAAGGTTGCAAACAGGATTAAGCAAACTATAAATGAAGATGAAATTGTAGCCCGCATGGGGGGAGATGAGTTCATTATTGCTTTTCCAGAGGTCATAGATCGAAATATAGCCCGTATGGCCCAAGATATTATCAATGCCTTTAGAGAGCCCTTTAATTTAGAAGACCGAGAGCTCTTTATTACAACCAGCATCGGAATAAGCCTATACCCTGAAGATGGGCAAGACATTGATTCATTAATAAAAAATGCTGATAGTGCCATGTATAGAGCAAAGGAAAATGGTAGAAATAATTACCAATACTATACTGAGGATATGAACATAAGTGCAATTAAAAGATTGGATATAGAGAATTACTTAAGGAAGGCTATTGATAGAAAGGAACTTTTTGTTGTTTATCAGCCTAGAATTGAAATAAAGACTGGTAGGCTAGTAGGTGCAGAAGCCTTACTCAGGTGGAGGCATCCATTAATTGGGTTAATTCCACCGGCAGAATTTATACCAATCGCAGAAGAAACAGGGCTAATTAGCTGTATCGGTAACTGGGTTCTTAAAACTGTATGCAATCAAGTAAAGAAATGGCATGATAATGGTTATACCGGATTAAAGTATTCAGTTAACATATCCGCTATTCAATTTCAAAGAGCTAATTTTCTAGAGAATATAAAAAGGATAATAAATGAATCTGGTATAGAGCCAACTATGCTGGAGTTAGAAATTACTGAAAACACAGTTATGCATTTTAATGAAAATACACTGGCAATCATTCGTGAGCTTAAGGGTATGGGAATAGAGATATCAATAGATGATTTTGGTACAGGCTTCTCTTCCTTAAGCTATATCAAAGCTTTTGACTCTGATAGTCTGAAGATAGATAAATCATTTATATGGGATATAGGGTTAAGCGCCAGTAATGAATCTATCATAACTGCAATAATTAATATGGCCCACAGCATGCAGATGCAAGTAATTGCAGAAGGTGTAGAAACAAATGAGCAATTAGATTTTTTAAGGAACAGAAGCTGTGATGAGGTACAAGGATACTTATTTAGTAAACCTATGGAAACAATAGCTTTTAATGATTTTTTGAATAATAGTATAGGTGAGGGTAAAATCCATAACTTATGAATGTTATGAGAATTTAGAATTATAAATTGATAGAATCATTTGAAAAATTTAGGGAATAATATAAAGAATGTTAATATTTCTACTAAAGCTCAATGATAGTTCGAAGGAAATAGAAAAAATTGTTGATACAATAGGAGCAATTGCAGAACAAACAAATCTATTAGCCTTAAATGCCGATAACATCTAATTTTCAATCTATGTCTGCTATATCAGAAGAAACAGCAGCTTAAACTCAGGAGGTTTCAGCAAGTGCAGAGGAACAAACTGCCGCTATGGAGGAAATTGCAAATTCAGTTTCTAACCTTTCCTCAATAGCTGAGGAGTTAGGTAATTCAATTTCAATATTCAAATACTAATAAAAACCAACAAGCATCTTGTTAAGATGTTTGTTGGTTTTTATAATTTTAAAGCTCGTAGCACACCTCTCTTTCTCTCGATAATATAAACTGATAGGCAATTTATACGAGGAGGGAAAGCATGAATCCTGTTCACCGTAGGTACTAAATAAAAAATAATTCTTTACAAATGTAAGGTCCCTTGCTATACTTATTTTGTTGAGTATTTGAATACATACTCAAGTATTCAACAAAGAATTCTGGGGATGTTATTGTATATTTCATAAAATATATTAATAGGGTATATCCTAGAAAAAAAGACAAGCATGTAGGAGGAATGAATTATGAAAAGTAACTGTTCTTTTGATCAAAAGTGTTTAAGTGGTCATGTTTGTTCTAATGATGATAAATGTTTAAATGAACAAGGGCTTAAAACAGTCAAACAGAAAATGCCAGACGATGTATTTTTTTTTCGTCTAGAAGAACTTTTTA
>JAGXRF010000048.1 GCA_018335925.1 Flavobacteriales bacterium | reverse complement strand
GCCTCTAGCACGCCTTTCGTTAAAGCCTCTTTAAGAATGGGCAGTAGCTTAGAGTCACTGCCCACCTTTACATAGAAGCTAATCACGCCGGTATCCTGACAAATAGGGCGATTAAGGGCTTGTGCTTGCTCCATGTTCTCGAACATAGAGTCGTAAATGACTTGCTCTAACCCCGGTGCGGCGTTAGTGCGCATCTCGGTTAGGCGCTGTATTACATCGTCTGGCAACCGCTTGCCGACGATATCTAGGAAGCGTGCGATTAGAGATGTAAGTTGAGGCAACTTTTCTGGCAAAAGGACTCCTCCCAGCACTGGATTAAGCATTCCGCTAACAGCTTAGCATAACTCCGGTGGGATCGGGAACGCGGCGTTGTATAACAAAACCCCCCATGAGACTTGCCGGGACAGCATCTCCCACAGAGGGTCGGCTTATGAAGCTCTAGACCGTTTAATGCACTGTTGTATGGAGTTCTACTGCCACGTTGAAAGTCTGCAGCCAGAAGCTATCCGTTACTCTTCAACCAACGGAAAGCTGTTTCCGCAAGCAGGGCACTTCCCCTCCAAAATACACTTTCATCGAGGTCGAACTTTGGGTGGTGATGTGGATAGGTTGCATCCCCTTGCTTTACTGAGCCGAGGAAGAAGAAGGTGCCCTGTGCCTCTTTCAGGAAATACGCCATGTCTTCCCCGCCCATAGTGGGGTTATCAATAGTCACCACGTTTTGACTACCAACAACTTCTTCCGCAATGCCCTTAAAGAAGTCGGTGAACTGCTCATCGCAAACCAAGGGTGGATAACCGTATGTGTACTCGAACTCGCACCTACCTCGCATGCCAACCGCAATTTGGCTAGCGAGCTCACCGATTCGCTTGGATATGTTTGTCCGGTCTTCTTCTTGAATAAAGCGGGCCGTCCCAAGTAACTCCACCTTCTCTGGGATGATGTTATAGGCCGTCCCTCCTTGGATTGTACCTATCGTGATGACCCCGGGACTAGTGGGTTTCAGCTCACGGCTAATCAATGTTTGCAGAGCCTGAATGATGTAAGAGCTGATCATAATCGGATCCACGGTAGCATTAGGCATGGCTCCGTGACCACCCTTGCCCCAGACAGTCATTCTGAAGCTGTCTAGGCAAGCCATAATCGCCCCGCGGCCGATACCAACCTGCCCATTCTGCACTTCTTTAAAAATGCCGCCAACATGCAGGCCAATGATCGCGTCGACGACGGGGTCCTTCATAGCACCCTCTTCAATCATCGGTTTCGCCCCACCCGGTCCTTCCTCGGCAGGCTGAAAGAGAATTTTAACTTTACCGGGTAAGTCTCCCGATATCGAATTAAGAACCTTGGTAGCTCCCAAGGCCATCGCCATGTGAGCATCGTGCCCGCATGCATGCATCTTTCCCTTATGAGTCGAGGAAAACGGCAAACCTGTTTCTTCCTCGATGGCAAGAGCATCAATGTCAGCCCGAATTCCAAATGTCCTACCGGGTTTGCTTCCAGTTATCAGGGCAACTATACCGTGCCCACCAACATTTCGCTTGTATGGGACACCAAACTGGTCTAGTTTACCTGCAATATACTCCGCTGTCTTAGGCACATCGTGGGCTACCTCAGGTATTTGATGCAACTCCCGCCGCCACTGGATAATGTCCTTTTCAATGTCCAACACCATATCCTTGATTGACTTGAGCAAAGTATCCCCTCCCTATTTTTATGACCCGACGCTTCTTATTTCTTGATTACTCCCATCTGGTAAAAGATACGCCCTATCAAGACAGTTCCAAAGACGGAGGACAGAATGGCTATCCATACCGGAGCCTTCAAAACCCCGAGAAGAACCAACGGGATCGCTAGCGCAAAGGGGGCTAACTTTGGCTGGCGCAGTGCAAATTGTCCGAACACCGCACCAAAAATCGCCGGAGCAGTGAAACTTCGAAACGCTGTCACCACAGCAGGAGGCAGCATCTCGAAAACCCAGGCTCCTATCAGCGCACACAGCGTCACCCCAATCAAATTAACTACGACCGAACCGACGATGCCCATGGTGCCAATGATTTCTGCCTCTCTTGTTCCCTCTTTCACACCTGCAACTTCTTGAGCCATAGCCGAGCAGGGTAATCTGAGGTTGGAGATATTACCGCTTAGAAAAGACAGATACGTTCCCGCGAGACCTAGAATTGGATAAAAAGAAACGGGCTCAACGATGTAGAAGGCACCAAAAATCGCGGCTATGAGCCCCCACGCACGCAGTGCAGTTGCTACATCAATTGAAACACCATGCACTAGATATAGATATAGGAGGGGGGTGAAGCTCAGCAGTACGGCCCCCAACATAGTGACTATGCCGATCTTGATAACAGGCTTCTTCCACAATAGCTCATAGCTATCAACAGTCTGAATCGGATGGGTAGACACCGGTGTTGCTTCTTTCACTTGAGCACCTCTCCTTCTACGTAAGTAAGGCCGCGACAGCCATTGCAGCTAACATCGCCAGACCGAGCGAGTACTCTTTGATAGCGGGCACTTTCTTCGCGATCTGCAATAGGATAACCATGGCAATTCCCCCCGCTACTGAAGCTATAAGGGGACCACCACGAGCTACTATGTTTCTGCCACTAAGAAATCCAAAGGCACCAATCATGGCCGCGCTCGATAGAACACCCAGCCATGCTATGTCACCTCCGCCGATCTTCTGGCGAACGTCCTCAAGCTTGTGCGCGAAGAGCCCAACGAGAAGGAGCCATCCGACACCATTGATTGCCATAGTCCACCATGATGCAGCCATTGCATGCAGATCGTAGTCAGCGCCCCCAAACTTAACCCCCACCGCTTCAGCTCCGACTTGCGCTGCAGTCAGTTCAGTGGGAGCAGCACCTATGACCGCCAGACGCATCCAAGCCATGGGTGCTCCAATAACCGACATAAGCCCGACCATCACTATGAATATCGCTATAACTGGGCCAACAGCGGTAATGGCGCCTGTGCGGAATGCGCGTTTCAGCTGAGCGTCAGTTACATTCACGGTTTTGGCAGCAACAAACAGCTGCCTATAGATTAACAATGCCTGCACTACAACCATAACCACCATGAATGATGCTGCTATCCACACACCGAACTCATTAGCTACCTTCATTACATCCAAACCATTACACCTCCCATGTTTAGGTGACAACCCAATACACTTGGAACTACTCAACTATGTTGTAGACGCCCACACTATTGACCACCGCTGAACACATCACCTCCACGCGCAGTTCAATCTTCCCTACTTGCAGACAGTCATTCCGTCATCTTGAAAGCTCAACGAGTGCATCGACCAACACATCACATCCCCTCTTGACGTCATCATAGTCGGTGATTTCCTCAGGCACATGACTTCTGCCTGCTACACTGGGGACGAATATCATGCCTACCTGAGTCAGGGCACCGAACATACATGCATCATGAACCGCTCCACTGGTCATCCTCATGAACGAGCATCCTCTACTGATAGCTGCCCTCTCAAGCATGGATGCAATCTCTTCCGGTAGCAGTAACGGCTTTGATTCCCCAATCAGGTCGACCTCATACGAGACATTGCGCCGCAACGCGACTTCGCGCACACGGTGCCTTAATGCTTCGCCAACCGCATCAAGTTTCTCTTGATCGATATCGCGTACATCCACACTGAATGTCACTTCTCCTGGAATAACGTTAGACACATTTGGTATACAATTGATCTTGCCCACAGTCCCTACAGCTGTTGGGCATCCTATCGTCTTAACCAACTGCTCCACTAACAAGACCACTTCGGCAGCCGCAGCCATAGGGTCATTTCTCATGTTCATGGGGGTAGCGCCGGCGTGATTAGCTGTGCCGCGCAGAACAATTCTGAACGCCTTCATGCCAGCGATCCCAGTAATTACCCCTATCGACTTCTTCGCATTGTCTAACACCACGCTTTGCTCAATGTGTAGTTCGAGCATAGCTTTGATGTTCTGTTTGTTGATCGACCCCCCATGAAGTGTGTCGGGGTCATAGCCCGCATCCTTCGCCATTGTGTACATGGATCGGCCCTCGGCGTTCTTTAGCTTCTTAATGTCATCTACAGAGTACTTTCCCACCATGGCCTTGCTGCCTGCAAGGGTAGAGCCGAAGTTGGAACCTTCCTCTTCAGAGAAAACCACAAGCTCGATCGGGTGCCTGTTCACAAACCCGCTCTCTTTGACAACTCTTAAGGCCTCAAGCGCCCCTACAACCCCGACGACACCATCAAACCTTCCCCCATTACGAACCGTGTCAATATGTGAACCGGTCAGAACCACTGAAAGATCGGGGTTTTGGCCAACAAGTCGTGCGCGCAGATTTCCCACGCCATCACTAGAGACCTCTAGTCCTAGTCGCTCCATTTCACTGACCAGATAGTCCCTGGCAAGCCCATCCTCATGACTATAGGAAAACCTTGTTACACCGTTACCCGGAGTACCAGTGAGACACGCTAATGCCTCAATATCTCTGATGATCCGATCTTTGTTTGCCTCCACGAACTACACCCCCTGATACGAAGTCGCATCTTGAATCCCGGTCAATCTCTTCTACTTCAACATAAAGGCCATAGTAAGCCTATCAGATTATTCGTATTATGAACCCTTTAAGTTCGTATTGTGCTTTTTGACCGTTTCGTTCATGCGATATTTCTTATGCAAAACTAAAAGGGCCACTCAAGGCGTGACCCTTCCATATAGCGTTACACGAAAAAACTAGGCTTGATGTTGTTGCGCTAGCTTCCGCACGGCCTCGGCCACGGAGGGAACGACACGCCCGTCAAATGGGTCTGGGATGATGTAGTCGGGATGAAGCTCGTCGTCGTTTAGCACGCTGGCTATGGCGTGAGCGGCAGCTAGCTTCATCGCCTCGGTAATGCGACGCGCGCGGCCGTCGAGTGCCCCGCGAAAAATACCTGGGAAGGCCAAGACGTTGTTTACTTGG
>JAGXRF010000047.1 GCA_018335925.1 Flavobacteriales bacterium | reverse complement strand
ACTATAATACTGATCACCTGGAACAAAAGGTTCAAATGCTCGAGTCTAGTATTAAGTACTACCAAACAAAAACCAAAGAATACCCTGCTATAGAAAAAAAGATACAAGCCATTGAAAAAGTTCTTAATGGTAACCCAGATTTAAAACGCCAATTTGAAAAAGAGATCCAACTACAAAAGCAAACACAAATGCAGAAAAGTGCTAAAAAACCGAAGTTTTTCAAATAGAAAAAACCGCCTTCAATAGGCGGTTTTCCTCGTTTTATCCCATATAATAAATTTGTGTATCGTACCATACACAAATCAACTTTCTCCTTCTGGTGCTTCTAGTGGCTTTTCGCATGGCTTACAATAAACTTCAAGACCAGGCTTACCCCACATGTTAAGACCGCAACCCGAACAAGTATATTTTACCTTATTTTTATTGTTTGGTCTAGTACTACCTATTTGTGATTCTTGCGCGACCCAAGGCAAGGTCATACTTGTAGGCAGTTCATTAAACACTCTTTCAAAAGTACCACCTTGGATACAGTAATCTGACATTTTCTGTCCTACTTTATTACCGCCTTCCTCCCCTGTGTCGCTTGGCATTAAACCAACCTCTTCCATCTTTCTAGACCATTCTTTATTATGATAACCGACCCGCGAGGGCTTACCGAAAGCCAACTGCCACAAATGAACTTGTTCATGTACTAAGGTTTCGCAGACTTCCATGAATGGCACAGTGGCCATATAGGTGGGATTTATACTTATCTCGTGTGTTTTGTCTTTGTTCTGCACTGACACCCACCTATCAGGAGCGAAAAAACCTGCTACTTTGCCTTTACGTGAAAAATTTAAAATAATGCGTGGCAGCTCTCCATTAAAAAGGTGTGTATTGAAATAGTCATATAAAGCTTGATAGTTTGCAAACTGGTCTTTTGTCGGTTCGATTTTCTGTATCGTATTATCCATTTTTTCTCCTTAAAATATCCTCTTATACCAAGGCTTCTTTTCATGTTGTCTGTCTCTGATCTCTTCCAATAGTTTTTTATCCCGGTCATTAATGCTCTGCTCTATACGTTTTTGGCTTTCCTTGATTTCTACTAACTCGCTTCTAACTTCATCCATAATCTGAGTTTTAATCATTTGTGTCAATTCGGTAATAGATACCTGTCTAGTGATTGGTATAACATCTGTAATAACTTGTGCAGGGGTCTGAATTTGGTCAGCAGGAATCATGTATTGCTTTCCATATGCTCCATCCTTTAACTCAGCTTTCAATTCTCCGTTTTTAATTCTTCTTCGTACTGTCGCAGAGTTAACACCTATAAGCTTGGAGGCTTCATTGATAGTAAATTCTTTCTTATCCATGTTACACACCCCTATACAATATACAATGTTGTTATACACCCACTATTAACACCGTTATATTCCCCGAAATACTCCCTATACACTGTATAGGGGTATTCCGTTTTTTCGTTGATTCTCTTTAATATTTTCTAAACAATCCGGTTCAATTAGCACCGATTTATAACTTTCAAAATACTTAGCCAGCCCCTCAAAACCTTGGCTTACGGCTAAATACTGTATGTACGCCCTATCTTTATTTCTTATAATGATTCGCCATTGCTCGGCAGTGAATAAAGCTAATAAATCACTCTCAGATGTCTGCTCTTTTGCAAGTTCTTCATCTGTTTTTTCCGTAATGCCAACTTTCTTTTTTAGCCCTCTGGACCAAACCAGTTGCTTTTTACCTTTCATTCTCAGGGCATACTCTAAAAACAGATTTCTGTATTGCTCATTTCCGTCCGATTGCTCCAATAGTTGCCAAGGTGTAAATCCTGTAGCCCGTCCCTTTTTAGTCGTTGCTGAAGCCATTTCCTTGTCAGCTCCCCAAGCTTTTTCAACATGATTCAACTTAGCTAGATAATCAGAATCTTTAGCATGAAAAATAATGTCAACAGCAACTTTTCTAAAATTCATGATTGAGCCATGCTTTAGAAGTCCTGCCTTTGTACAAGCCTTTTCCCACTGATTCAAGATAAATGCTTTAATCCTTTCTTGTTCTTTTTCATCGGTATCATACTTTACAATTTGCAATTCGTGAGTATGAGGATGCCAGCCGTTAATTTTTCCCCAAGTAATTTCCGTTGCTTTAATCATCCCTTGATAATCAATAGATTTCTTAAACTTATCATAGTTTTCGCCTTTTCTGAAATAAACCATAGCCAATTTTACTTTTTCTAGCATGTCCCCCAAATCGTCATCAATGCCATGAGGAAACGTTAAAGTAACCATCATCATTTGGTATTTCTTATCACGATATGCCCATTTAAAAGCTTCTTGTATTTCAATTGCTCTGCGTGTTTGTATCTTACTGGCACAGACAGGACACGCCCAAGGACTACCACAAATAACGGTTCCTGTATAATGCGCCTTATCATGTTTGCGATCTACTCGTATTCCTATATTGTCAGCATTTTTACTTTTAACCCTCATACATTTTGTTGTAGAGTGTGAATTCATTGCTTTATAATGCTTTTCTAATTCTGTTAAATGAGCATAAGAAGGGTCAAAATCTAGTATTACTTTTTCAAATTCATAAAGAATTTTTCTAGCTTTATTTTGATTTATATATTTGTTTGTAAGATTTTTAAAAGATTCATCAAGTTCCTTTATCTTCTCTAAGTCCCATTTAGGGCTAGAAATCGGCTTTAAATTTTCCATATTTTTATTGACCTTTAGCCCTTGCGGTATATGGCTTGATAAGGATTTTTCACCCCCTAAAAAAGGGGAGAATCTCTCTTTCCTTACCAAGGGCGAAATTTTAAGAGCGGAAGTACCCGCTTCATTATGATCCTCTAGCAGTATTTTGCTATTGATAAGTTTTTTATTATTGGATATACTAGAAGTAGGCTTTTGGGTATGGTTATCCAAGCAGAAATCCCCCCCTCTTTTGGTATTTGATTTGACTTAAGCACTTAAATCTTACCATAATAGGGGTTTTTTTGCGACTATTTTTCTTTCTTTGATAAGAAAATACTTCCAGCAATGGGAGTATTTTTTTTAATTCTATTTTCTCGGGATGTTTCGGTATAAATAAACTTATAAAAGAAGGCACGAAAAAACAAGCAATCCAGAGGTATTTTCTTATCCGTTTTGGGTCAAGGGAGTACTCCCCCTCAAAAAAGAGGGGTGTTTACGTTCAAGTTAAAAAGACAGCACCTCAAAGGTGCTGTCTTTAACATACTATCGGGTTTTTAAGTCTATTTTAATTTCTCCATTTTCCTTTTCGTATTGGGCTATACTATCATTCATTACTTTTTCTAATTCTTTATTTACTGTTCTGAAATTATTATCAGCAAGATATCTAAATTTTTCAAGAGTTATTTCGTTGACTCTAAAGGTGTATTTACGTATTATAGGGGGCATTTGTGATTCCTCCTAGATGATATATAAGGCGTATTTCTACTTTATTCTAACTGTTAAAAGTCTCTTACTGCCATATCGACTAAAATTAGACTTTTGATAGTTGATTTATAAAAGTCATCTATACTAATATTAATCTAACTTACGACTTATTATTGACGGCAAATGTCTAATTATACTAAAATACAATTATCTAGTATAAAAGGAGTTTAATATGATTGAAAGAGAACTCTTACTCAGATGGTTAAAGTCTATGAGGAATAATGTAGGGAACTTTCCAGGAAGAGACGAAAAATTCAAAGCTGGAGAGATTCAAGCATATGATTCTTTAATTACGCTTATCAATGATGGCTATTTTATCAAACATTAAGATAAAAAAAAGACTTTTATTTTTGAAGGTCTTTTTTTTATTTGCGTTGGGAGTCATCAGATCCGCGCTCCACTCTACAGCCCACATTCATGGGGTTCGTAGGCGCATTTTTATTAATCAAGGAGAGGTATTCTTTCACATTTTAGATTGTTCGGCCTATATTTGCGTTTTAAGGCGTTTTAGATAATCTGCAGAGGAACGTTCCAGCTCAAGGGGGAAATCCCCCCAAACCCCCCTTTCTGGTTTCAAGAGCCTCAGTCTGTTTGATGGGGTGACATTGTTTATTTACTTGTGCCTGAGATCCCCGAGGAACCCCATGTTCAGGCGTTCCCCCTCTGATGACAAACTAGAAAGGCAGTTGCTAACGACTAGCAACTGCCTTTCTTCACGTATAAAATTACCTTTCCCTGACTGGAAAACGTTACCCAAACCTTACTCTAGCCATGATAAAAAGTAGGCTGAAGGGGATTACCAAAGCATATTCCTGCCAGCTCCCCACGTGAAAAAGTTTATATCCTATCTCCTGTTTATCTGGATCTAAAAAGGGGACTTTACCGCAAAGCATGTCTTGTAATATGTGGCATAATGCCCCCAGAGAAAACAGTGATACCAGGTACGCGAGTAATGGGAAATATGTACTAAAGTCTTCAGGTTGATGCAGTAAGAGATTGAATAAATCGGGAAAAGATATGTGATTTATATCTATATTTGCTATGCCTCCGTGATAGGAATAAAGATAACAAAGCATGGCTGCCATTAAATATGGGATAAACCAATGAGATAATTTACGGTGTCGTTTACGCCAACTATTGTAATTTCCCTGACTTGGGAAACCCTCCACAACATCAGGGAAAACGCTCCCCAACGTTGTTAATGCTGTAGTTATAGGATTGCCAGTTATGGCAAAAGTAATTGCTCCCGTCAGAAGTTTGTGACTTGTCCATTTCATCTTTTATCCATTGAGTTGACGGCTCTGCTCAATGCTGGCGTAGTCGAGGCAAGTGACTTGCCTGCAGAAACTGCGGAGCCAACAGCACCAGCACCAGCAGACATAGCCTTTCCTGCGGTTGATGCTATACCAGATGCCGCGCTCATAGCATGCCCCCCTGAAAGACTAGGCATACCACCGATAACGCCTAATGCTATACTATGACCTTTCCACGTAAGAAAGGTTAATGCCCCAACAACTGCGAATAACATCCACGATTCCTCAATCCCAGGAGTAGCAGACAGATTGAATTTTTTAACTTCTGGAAAAACGCCTGAGAGTATTAATCCTAATACCATTACCTTACCGCCTGAAGCTAAAACACCACTAATAGCCTTTTCAGCCATAAATGCAGTTTTGTCCCATGCACCAAAAGGAAGAAGAATTACCGCGGATGTTGCTACAATAAAAAACTCTAAATATGTCATAAACATCTGCCATGACATCATAAAAAAACAAAATACTAAAACTATGTAGGTAGCCATTGAAACCAGCATTGAAACGCCTGCCGAAAGTGCACTAACATCTTTAAACATTACCGTAAAAGGATTAAGGATTATAAACCCTTTTTCTATTATTGCGGATGGATTTTTTAATAAAGAAACCATATTTTCATTACCCGCTGCTGTCGCTCCAACCCAGAGACAACCTTCAAACCATGTATTAACTAAATCAGGGTAGTGCCCTACTACAAAAGTCCATCCTCCTATTTTCATTATCATGTTGAACAAAAAACCAATAGGGTTGAATTTATCTTCCATAAGGTCTGAAAATAATCTTAATAGTGTATCTATTAGGGCTATAGTAGCGACTAATTTTATTGCAGTTGGCAATAAATTCTGAGTTGCTACTTTAAACACCGCACATAACGAGCCCATGACCGCAGTTAAAGAATTACCTGCAACAGCTTGTTCCATATATTCTATACCTCTCTTAGTTAAAAAGTGGAATCATTTGAATTGCTAGTAATAGTGATAAAAATGTTAGAAGTAATGGTTTTTCTGCTTTCTTTTGTAATTTTGGTGTCGCTAAAAAACGAAAATATGAGCAAATAACCATTAGCACTAAAAAACAACCAGAAATAAAATTACTTGACCAATTAGGAAAGTGATATTTCCCAAAATAGATAGTAAGCCCTATACAACCGAAGTTTAATATCAATGATCCTAAAATAATAATCTGCCAGAATCGCGGAAGTTTTTTAGATTTAATTACCAGCTCAGGAATGTTGCCAAGACGTTCCATTATTAATTTAATTAGTATTTTAATCATATCTTATCAATCTCATTATCTGCTTTTTTATAGTCATCAAGAGGGTCAGTATTATTTACTCTAGTTTTATGATTAGGACTAGGTTTTTGGAGTTGTTCATTTATTTTTTGTGCCTTTTCTGCTTCTATTTCTTTTCTTTTTTGCTCGCTATCCCCGCAACCAGCCACTAATATACTCGAACAAAATATCACTAACATTGCTATCATTAACTTTTTCATATTTGCACGCCCTTATATTTTATCAATTGTATTGCCAACATTGTGATCGTTAAGCGGTTCCCGGCTAGAATCCGTATAACTAGATTCCCAAAGTTTCTCGTTGAAAGCTTTTTCTGCTTGCTTTCGTTGTTGCTCCTGCATCTGCTGGGCTAATTGCGCTTGGTTATTTTGGGCAATCATATATTGTAATTGCGTCATCATATGTCCATTATATATTGCAATATCATTACCGGCTTGCTGAGCCGCGAGTGTGCCTTTAGCGGAATGATTTGCTTGATATAATCGTCCAAGGTTTTCATTATT
>JAGXRF010000046.1 GCA_018335925.1 Flavobacteriales bacterium | reverse complement strand
TCGATTGAACTTTTGTGCTAAAAATCCGCCACTACGCAAAGCCGCAAAACGTTAGCGGTAATGGCACAGCGACACTCAAACGACAGGCGGACACTCGACCAAACGACACAGACCTTCACAAGAAAAATAAAAAAAACCAACGCACAGGAAAGGAATTTTTTTGACCCAACGCATTTGGCACATTTGGTTTTGCCCGACACACAAGCCAACGCTTCGCAAAACCAAAAGAGCCAAGTCCCACCAAGCCCACCCACCACCCAACAATTCGGATTTGACAGATTTTTTTTTGAAAAAGAAAAAAAATCTTGCACAATTCAAAAACTGTTTCTATTTTTGCCGACCTAAATACGTTTTTAGTCAGTAAGTATGAAAGAAAAAAAAGACGAAATAATTGTTCAAGACATAATAAACGGTGCTAAAAAGCTAATGCAGCAGTATGGTTTAAAAAAAACCACAATGGAAGATATTGCCAAAGCTGCGGGCAAAAGCAAAAGCACCTTATATTATTATTTCAAAGACAAAGAAGAAATATTTGACAGGGTTATCAACCTTGAAATAGACGAGTTTTTCCAAACAGTAAAAATTACCGTTAATAAACAGGTAGATGCAATCAGTATGCTGAAAGCATACATTGTAACAAAAGTCAAAACATTAAGGGATAAGACCAACCTGTACAGCTTTGCAATTGAAAATGATTTGCAGGGTCGGGTTAATAAAGAGTTTACCAATCTGCGAAACAGGTACGACAATGAAGAAAAGAAACTGATAGGTTCTATTTTGACAAAAGGTGTTGAAAGTAAATTATTCACAAATGAAATTACGCCTGAAATTGATACATTAAGCGAACTTTTAGTAAGCTGCATTAGAGGTGTAGAAATGGACATCATTGCACATAACAAGAATAAGGCTTTGGCAGACAAAGCAGATTTGTTGGTTAGTATTTTAATTAAAGGTATCGGCAAATAGTAATAAAAATATGCTTTTCGGAGCATATTTTTTGAACCAAAAACAGACCAAAATACGTAATTAGTCTAATAGTAAATTTAAAAAATAAAATAATGAACAGGATAAATCATTTAGCAGTTGCGGGAATACTTGTATTGGCAAGTTGTACGCACAAAGAAAATAAACCAACCGCAGAAAATAGCGGTGCATTCAATGTACAGGCAGAACAGCCGATAAATTACAATGGGCTTATACAGTCGGGGTATTCGGGTGTGGTAGAAGCACAAAAAACAACGGCTTTGAGTTTTGCTACGATGGGTACAATCACAGAAATATTTGTTGATGAGGGGCAGGCAGTAACCAAAGGGCAATTGTTAGCAAAAGTAGATGCTTCCAATGCCCAAAATGCCTATCAGATTGCAGCAGCTAAATTACAACAGGCAGAAGATGCTTACCATAGGCTGAAACCAATGAAAGAAAACGGCACACTTCCCGAAATAAAATGGGTGGAAGCAGAAACAGGAGTATCACAGGCAAAATCTGCCGTAGCCATTGCTAAAAAAAATATCAGCGATTGCAACCTGTACGCACCTGTAAGCGGTGTAATTGGCAAAAGAAATGTGCAAGCGGGTATGAATGTAGTGCCTACAACAACCGTTTTGGAATTGCTGAACATACAATCGGTGTATGTTAAAATACCTGTTTCGGAAAATGAAATAAGCCTGTTTAAGAAAGGCGAAACCGCACAAATCACTATCAACGCCATTGATAAAACAGTTACAGGAACGATAAAGGAAATTGGCGTTACGGCTGATATTTTATCGCATACCTACCCTGTAAAAATTGAAGTACAAAATACCACAGGCGACATAAAGCCCGGTATGATTTGTTCCGTTCAAACCGTTGCACAAGATAAGCGTTCCGGTTTGTTGGTTTCCAATAAAGCCCTGCAAAAAGACGTAAACGGCAGTCAGTTCATCTATGTTGAGGAAAACGGTAAGGCAGTAAAAATTGCTGTACAAACCATTGCCCTGATTGACAACAAAATGTTGATACAAGGCGAAGTACCACAAAATGCAAACATCATCACTTCGGGGCAACAAAAACTAAGTAACGGCACACCTGTAAAAATCATCAACTAATTATGACAACCAAAAATTTCAATATCATAGAATTGGCTATGAAGCATAAGCAAATAGCCATTATCATTACATCTATTTTTGTGTTATTTGGCGTGTTTGCTTTATGGGTAATGCCAAGAAATGAATTTCCTGAATTTACCATTCGTCAAGGCTTAATCATCGGTGTTTACCCCGGTGCAACATCTGCACAGGTCGAAGAACAATTAACCACCAAAGTAGAAAGTTTTTTGTATGGATTTGAAGAAGTAAACAGGGAAAAAACCTATTCCATTTCCAAAGAGGGTATGTTGATTGTATTTGTAGAAGTCAATAACAATGTAAAAGACCCTGATGCCTTTTGGGATAAAATAAAATTCGGGCTTAATAATGTGAAAGCAGAATTACCGCCACAGGTTTTAGCCCTGATAGCCAATAATGACTTTGGTAATACATCAGCCATTTTGCTTACGGTACAATCGGATAGTAAGACTTACAAGGAACTTGACCGTGAACTGAAAGTTATTGAAACGGAATTGCGAAAAATAAAAGCCGTTTCCAAAGTAAAACATTTTGGTTTGACACAAGAGCAAATTACCATTTACCCCGACAACGATAAATTAGCTTATTATGCTGTAAAACCAATGAGTGTTTTGATTGCAGCACAGTTAGAGGGTGCTGTATATTATGGCGGGGAGTTAGATAATGCGGAGCAAATTACACCGATACATATTCCTGCCTCTTACAATACCGAAGAAGATATAAAAAATCAAATCGTTTATACCGACCCCACAGGTAACGTTATCCGTGTAAAAGACGTAGCCCGTGTAGTAAGAGAATATCCCAAGCCTGATGCTTATATCAAAAACAACGGTACAAACAGTTTGCTCATTTCTTTGGAAATGCAACCCGGCAACAACATTGTTGCCTTTGGTAAAACAGTGGACGAAACGTTGCAATCGCTAAAAAGTAAAATTTCGCCTGATGTGCAAGTGGCAAAAATTGCCGATATGCCGCAAGCTGTCGGGCATTCCATTACACACTTCCTGAAAGAATTTTGCATTGCCATTATAGCGGTTATCATTGTTACAATGCTGTTGCTGCCTTTCCGTGTAGCAGCCGTTGCGGGAGCAACTATTCCGATTTCTATTTTCATAACCATTGGTATTTTATATGCGTTGGGTGTGGAACTGCATACCGTATCATTGGCAGGGTTGATTGTCGTGTTGGGTATGGTGGTGGACAATGCCATTGTGGTTTTGGACGGACACATTGAAAAATTAGACCACGGTGAAACACCGTGGAATGCAGCCTGGAAAAGTGCCAAAGAATTGTTTGTTCCTGTTTTTTCTGCAACATTGGCTATTATAGCAACTTATGTTCCATTGGTATTTTTCCTTGACGGAATGGTGGGCGACTTTGTCGGTTCGTTACCTATAACCATTGGTGTAGCTTTAATTGCTTCGTTGCTGATTGCCTGTTTGCTTGTTCCGTATATGAGTTATGTGTTCATCAAAAAAGGAATTAAAAAAGAACAGGACAAACCAAAGAAAAAATCGTTATTGGATTGGGTGCAGAGAATGTATGACAGCACATTGGAATGGGCGTTTCGTATTCCTAAAACAACCATTCTGTTAGGCGTTGTTTCGGTTGCATTAGGTGGATTAATCCTTGCCTTAGTTCCACGTCAGTTATTCCCAAAGGTGGACAGAAACCAATTTGCAGTAGAAATTTATTTGCCAGAGGGCAGTACGTTGGAGCAAACTGCTTTTGTTTCCGATAGTTTGGAACAAATGCTGATGAAAGACAAGCGGGTATTAAATGTAGCAGCATTTATAGGCACAAGTTCGCCACGTTTCCACACTACTTACGCCCCTAATTTTCCGTCAAAAAATTATGCCCAATTAGTCGTGAACACCCAAACGGCTGATGATGCACCTGCTATTTTGGAAGAATACGAAACCAAGTACCGAAATCTTTTTCCGAACGCTTATGTGCGGATGAAACAATTAGACCTGTTGAGTACCACAGCACCCATTGAAGTGCGTATCAGTGGCGATAATTTAGATACCATTAAAACATTGGCACAGCAGGTAAAAACCGTAATGGAAAAAAATGAAAACATTATTTGGGCAAGAACAGATTACTTAAATCCACGACAAGGAATAAGCATACAGATAAACGATGAAACCGCAAACCGATTGGGATTAACCAAAGGTGTAGTAGCTACATCATTGGCAGCAGGTTTATCGGGTTTGCCAATCGGTACAATTTGGGAGGGCGACTATCCGATAAGTATTAAGCTGATGAACGAGCCTCAACAAAAAAACAGCTTTGACGACATCGGCAATCAAAATGTAACATCGCCATTAACAGGGGCTACCGTTCCTGTACGACAGATAGCAACGAAAATAACCAATGATTGGAGCGAGGGGCAAATTATCCGGAGAAACGGAACAAGGACTATTACCGTTCGTGCCGATGTAAAACGTGGTGTATTGCCTTACAAAGTGCTGTCCGATTTAAAAACAGAAATCAAAAAACTGCACAAAGATGAACAAGTTACTTTATCGTATGGCGGGGAAGAAGAAAGCGAAGTAGAAAACTATATCCCATTGGCTAAGGCTTTGTTTGCAGGTGTTTTGCTTATCTTCTTTATCCTGTTGTTTCAATTCAAAAATCCAAAATTGGTTTTCCTGGTGATGATGACAATGCCGTTAAGTTTTTTGGGTGCAGCATTGGGATTAGTTATTACAGGCTATCCGTTTGGTTTAACTTCTTTCTTAGGCATTATGAGCCTTATGGGGATTGTTGTCCGCAATGGTATTATCCTCATTGATTATGCGGAAGAATTGAGAAGTAAAAACGGAATGTCGCTTTCCAATGCAGCCATAGCAGCAGGAAAACGCAGAATGCGACCAATATTTCTCACCTCATTTGCGGCTGCCGTTGGTGTTGTGCCAATGATAGTAAGCGGCTCTACCCTTTGGGGACCGCTTGGTGCGGTCGTGTGTTTCGGGTTATTGGTATCAATGATACTCACCCTATATATGCTACCTGTAATGTATCAGCAATTATTTAAAAAAAATCACGCTTAAAAATCAAAAGATGAAAAAAATAACAATAATCATTGTTGCTTTGATTACATCGGCGGCAGCATACAGCCAAACCGCATTAACGTTGGAACAAAGCAAATCACTTGCTTTAAAAAACAACAAAGCATTGCAAAACAGTGCTTTGGAAATAGAAGCAGCACATCAGGTAAAGAAAACCGCATTTACAAACTATTTCCCGAAAGTGAGTGCTAATGTTTTGGGGTTTCAGGCTATCAATCCATTAATTGAATATAAAATGGAGGGTGGAAACTTACCTGTATATGACGGCAATCCCGCTAATCTTGGCACAGCTACGCAATTCGCTTATTTCCCCGGAATGGAATTGAGTATGCTTCAACGTTCAGCAATAGGCATTTTAAATATCGCACAGCCCATTTATGCAGGTGGAAAAATAAGCACAGGAAACAAATTGGCAGCCCTTAATGTAGATGTGAAAGAAAAGCAGCAACAACTGACTGAAAACGAAATATTACTTAAAACCGAACAGCAGTATTGGCAGTTAATTTCCTTGCAGGAAAAACAAAACACGTTGGAAAAATACGAACTGTTGTTAAACGATGTTCGCAAACAGGTAGATGATGCTTTCAAATCAGGGTTGATTATTAAAAACGATGTACTGAAAGTGCAAATCAAACAAAGCGAATTAGAAGCCAATAAAAACAAATTGCTGAACGGAAAGAAATTAGCGACAATGCAATTCTGCCAAACCATAGGGATACCTTATGACAGCACATTGGTATTGCAGGAAGTAATTGATATAAGCCAAAGCCCTTACCAATATTACACCGACAACCAAAACGCATTAACCCAAAGAACGGAGTACCAGCTTTTGGAAAAATCGGTAGAAGCCACACAACTACAAACTAAAATGAAAACAGGCGACTATATGCCCACCGTTGCCGTTGGATTGGCAGGTTATCATATCAATATGTTGGAAAAAGGAGTGAATAATTATACCAATGGATTGGCTTATGTGTCGGTTTCCATTCCAATATCCGATTGGTGGGGCGGAAGCTATGCCATTAAAGAACAGAAAATAAAACAACGAATTGCAGAAAACACATTTGAGGACACCAAAGGTTTATTAAACCTGCAAATGGAAAAGGCTTGGACTGATGTAAACGAAGCGTGGAAGCAAATAGCCATTATGAAAGAAACAGCCATACAAGCCGAAGAAAATTTAAAAGTAAGTAAAACAGGTTATGAAAGCGGTATAGTAACATTATCCGATTTGTTGGAAGCACAGGCATTAGTTACCGAAACAGCCGATAAGCTGACAGATGCACAAACACAATACAAGTTGGCGGTTACTACTTATTTGCAAGTAACGGGGAGAAAATAACATAACTTCCAAACACAGGGCAAGCACATTTGCAAACCGCACAAGGCTCAACACAATCCAAAGTTTGCAAAAGAGCTTGCCCTTTTCCCGACAGACAAAAAAATTCCTTTCCCCCTCTTTTTATTTTTCAGCAGACACACGACCAAACACGACAAACAGCGGACAACAAAAAGCCACATACCGCTAACAAGGGTTTGGCGTAATGGCGGGTGAAGTGCTTCGTTTGAACATTTATGGTATATTTGAACTTTGGTTCTTCGTATCAACCGTAGTGCTATAATGCCGCCACTACGCCAAGCCCCAAAACGTTATGCATAATGCTATGAAAGACACAATATAATAAGATGGAAAACGAAGAAACAAAAGGGGACATTAGTAAAAATGTTGACAACCCAAAAGTTGATGCAGCATCCTCGGAGAAGATTGAAGAAACCTCTACTCTTAGTTCCTATGAAGTATTTGAAAAATGCATCAAAAGAGCTGAGAACTTAATCTCATTTCACTCTTCGACTGAAAAAATTGAAGAAATTTCCGACCAACATTACTGTGACTGTTACAGGGCAGCAGTTGTATTGTCAATATCTGCTTTAGACGCATTTGTTAGAAAGGTTGTAATTTCTGAAATCGTAAAAATGATTTCAGATAAAAAACCACTAAACACAAAATTAAGTGATTACTTAAAAGGACTTTTAAATCAGGACAAACTCCTAGAAGCCGCACGAAATTATGACTTAATAGAACGAGTAGAAGAAGCAATAAAATCGGACTTTGAAACTAAATCTTTTCAAGGAGAATGGAAAATAACTTCTTATATGGAAATGGTTGGCTATAAAGACATCTTTTCTGAAGTATCTGTGAAAGTTGATATAAATGAAAAGAATTTAAAAAGAAAACTGAGCGTGTTCACATCAAGAAGACACATAATTGCCCATAGCGGAGATATTGACCTAAATCAAAATCCTCACAAGGAAAATATTATAGACAAAAAATACGCTAATGAATGTGTTGAAACTGTCCGACTTTTTGCAAAAACAATTAACGACATAATCGAGAAAAAATGAGAAAAGCATATATAATATCGTACGATTTAAGCAACCCTGGACAGAATTACGAAGAACTTCTGAAAAGGATTAAGTCATCATATGCTTGGGCTCGTTTAGGTGGTTCAGCATATGTAGTTATTACCGAAAGTACAGCTGTTCAAATAAGAGACAATTTAACTCCCTGTTTAGACAGAAATGACAAACTATTTGTTGGGACTTTAAATGCACCAGCTGCTTGGATAGGACTTGGAGACGAAGTTTCACAATGGCTAAGAAACAACCTTAAATGAAAAAGCACTATGCATAACAGCACCTACCCAAAAGTGGCAGTTCAGTGGTTAAATCAAGCTTTGTGCTTCTATCAAAGTTTGTGCTTGGTTGACAGTGAAGTGCTTCGAAATCGCCACCTTCGGGTAGCTGCAAAACGTTACCAGCAAGCGTAAAACAACACGACACATCAAACAAAGACGAACTTAAATGAGAAAAAAGTAAACCATTTTGACAGGTGAACACAGACATACAAACGATACAACAAACGGACAACGAGTAAGCCGACACTCATTCCCGACCCTTCTGTATTTTTTATTTTCCCCACCGCACATTTTTTTAATTCAATTTTATGCCGACCCGCAAACGGCACATTGGCTTTTTCCGCAATCACACAAGCCAACCCTTCAGGCAAAAGCAAAAGAGCCGTTTCTGCCAACACACCGAAAAAGCATATGAATAATACAATGAATATTTATAGAATTTTGACAAGCTAATATTTTTAAAACAGGAATGAGAAACAAAATCTTCATAAGCCATGCCGCACCTGATGACAACGATTTTACAAAATGGTTGGCACTAAAGCTTATTGCCTTAGGTTATGAAGTTTGGTGTGATGTTTTGTTCTTGGACAAAGGAGCCGATTTTTGGAAAGTAATTGATAGGGAAATTCGAGAAGGGGCGATTAAGTTTTTACTCGCTACTTCTGAAATAGCGATAAAACGAGACGGAGTATTAAAAGAAATTGCCGTTGCGGAAAAAGTGAAAAAGCAACTAAAGGATGATAATTTCATCATTCCGCTAATTATTGATGGAAACCTTTCTTTTGATGATTTGCCGCCTGAAATCATTCGCTTGAATGCGATTGATTTTAAAAAATCATGGGCTACAGGTTTACAAGATTTATTGAAAGCACTTGATGACCAGAAAGTAAAAAAGAACAGTCCTGATCCTGACAAGAGTAATACGTTGTATCAACAGATTTTTCTGCACAATAAAGGAATAATTGAACGAGAAGAAATTTATGATTCTAACTGGTTCAACATTTTATCATTTCCCAAAGAATTGCGTTTTCATGATTTTGAAAAGCTGATGCCAAAAGGTTTTGATGTGCGTCAACTAACCTTTCCTGCGGTTCGCTACAAAAACTATATCTGCACGTTTGCATGGGAATATGATTTCATGCACCAACTTCCGAAAACAGAAACTTACAACAGTAGCCATACAATTAGAATACCCACCAAAGAAATACTATCCGGCCAATACGATTCGCCATTCATTGGGAACTTTGAATGTCAGCGGTTGATTGTTCAACTATTGAACAAGGCATTTGAGCTGAGAATGAAAGACAAGGGAGTTCAGGAATATCCAATGTCTAACAAAGTGGGCTATTGGTTTGAAAAGGGTAAACTGGAAAAAGATAAATTCAATAAAGTTCAATTGGTGGGTAAACAAAAAGATAAGAACTGGCACTTTGGAATTTCGGCAGCAGGCAAGCTTTATCCCTTTCCTGTGCTGATGGTTTCTTCACATATCTATTTTACACAAGACGGAATTACACCTATTGAAAGCAAAAGTATTCAACATTCAGCAAGAAGAAGGCAAGGTAAAAACTGGTGGAATGACGATTGGCGAAATAAACTACTTGCCTTTGTAAAATATCTTTCAGATGATGAAACCAGTTTTTATCTGGAAGCAGGAAGTGAAGAAAAGATTCATGTTTCAAATGAACCTGTTCAATTTGTCGGGCAATTCAGCTATAACATTCCCGAGAAAAATACGCTGGAAGATGAAGCAGAAATCTCAGATATAAATGACCTGAATGAATTAGACGAAGAAATGATTGAATAAGCCGATTCAGAATGAAAGAACTGATATACATACCTGAGCCCAATATACTCTTTGCCAATGGACAGAAATGTGCAGATGCAAGAGACGGCCTTGCCTTATTTGGTCCGCTTAATAAAATTTACGGTATTAAAAGCGGTGTAGTAGCAACTCAAGACGGACTACGCATTTTCAAGAACTATATTAAGCACATTCAGAAGCCAATCTATAACACCAATAATATTACCCGACCCATGTTTCCTGGCTTTGAAGCCGTGTTTGGTTGCAAATGGGAAGCAGACCATGTTGTCTTCAAAGAAGTAACAAATGAAGAAATCGGGAAATTGCTATACACTGACAGCACGCACAAAAGGACGTATGATTTGGTGACATTATTCATTAACAAAATAATTGCAGCCAACAAAAACGAAGATGAAAAAGTAGACGTTTGGTTTGTGGTAGTTCCTGATGAAATCTATCAATACTGCAGACCTAATTCGGTATTACCCAAAGATTTGGTTCAAAATAAATCATTACTTACAAAATCGTCTGCCAAGAAAATTTCATTTCAGCTTAATGTATTCGAGAATATAGAGCAAGAAATAAAAGAAAAGGTTATTGAATCTCAGACATACAACTATGACGCACAGTTTCATGACCAATTAAAAGCGAGATTGTTGGAACACACCATCCCTACACAGATACTAAGAGAAAGCACCTTAGCATGGCGAGATTTCAAGAATAAGTTTGGTGCACCAAAAAGAGACTTTTCAAAAATCGAAGGGCACTTGGCGTGGACAGTTTCAACTGCTGCATTTTACAAAGCTGGTGGTAAACCTTGGAAACTATCAGATATTAGAAGTGGGGTTTGCTATCTTGGACTTGTTTACAAGCAAATTGAAAAAAGTAAGAACCCAAAAAATGCTTGCTGTGCCGCCCAAATGTTTTTGGACAATGGAGATGGAACAGTTTTCAAGGGTGAAGTTGGACCTTGGTATAATCCTGAAAAGGGAGAATTCCATTTAAAACCTAAAGAGGCAAAAGCATTGTTGTCTCAGGCTCTAAAATCATACGAAGAACAAAACGGAGTTTATCCAAAGGAAATTTTCATTCATGCCAAAACAAAGTTTAACGGGCAGGAATGGAAAGCATTTCAAGAAGTTACTCCTGTAGGAACTAATTTAGTTGGCGTTACAATAACTAAGACAAAGCCCTTAAAGCTGTATAAATCAGAGGGGAATTACCCCATAATTAGAGGTAACGCTTTTGTTGTAAACGAAAAGAGTGCTTTTCTTTGGACAGTTGGTTATGTTCCGAAAACTGAATCAACTTTATCAATGGAAGTTCCCAACCCAATTTTCATTGAAATCAATAAAGGTGAAGCGGATATTGAACAGGTTCTAAAAGATATTTTGGCTTTGACTAAATTGAATTACAATGCATGCATTTATGCGGACGGAGTTCCTGTAACACTTCGTTTTGCAGACAAGATAGGAGAAATATTAACCGCCAGCACAGACTTAAAAGCACCTCCTTTGGCTTTTAAGTATTATATATAAGAACTCAAATTGATTTCAAAAAAAAGCAAAGAGAATGAAAGAATTAACTTTAGATACAATACAAAAAGCATACGGTAGATTTAAGGCCTATGTATATTATGACAACTTCAATTTAGCATTGCGTTCTCAATTGGCTGAATATGAAAATGATGAAAATCTTGAAAAAAAACTACTGGTTTTAGCCAATGAACTTAATGCTTATTTAAGTACTGGAAAGCTTAGTAGAAGATTATCTAATCTGATAAACGACAATGAATTTATAGTACTCCCTAAGCACTTTTCCAACTCAGGTAATTCACAGAAAAAGAACAGCATCCTAATAAGCAATCAACACGTTGAAGAATATAAAATTGAATCTACTACAAAACTTTTTCATGGTCATATTGAGTTGCATCTTATAGCGACTCTTTGGATAATTGAAGAAGGTGTAAAACTACACAAGAAAATAGGTTCTGATAGTTATGGTTATCATTTACCTATGCATCCAGATGAAAATAAATTAGGTGCTGAAAAATTATTATTTACAAAGTATTTCGAAAAATATCAAGAATGGCGTGATAAGGGAAAAAAGGCAGCAAAGAATCAAATAGAATCAGGAAATGACGTATTGTTAATTTCTTTAGACATAAAGAACTTTTTTCACTCCACGCACATTGATTTTGAACTATTAAAAAAAGACTTAAAAACAAAAGGTGAGTTTTCCTTAACTGACTTGATTGAAAAGATATGTATCGTTCACACTAAGAAATTGTCTCTCAATGATAGAGGAAATTCTAAACCATTACTTCCAATAGGATTAGTTTCTTCAGGGGTAATTGCAAATTGGCTATTAAGTGACTTTGATAAAGAAATAAAAGACCGTACAGCACCTGTTTATTATGGAAGATATGTAGATGATATTTTTATTGTGGTAAGTAATGTGAAACCACCACATGAAGAATTATCAAGTGACAATAATGAGGAAGGAATAACGAGAAAGACTGTAGAATGGTTAGAACAAAGGTTCTTTCCTAAAAAAACACCTCTATATGCAAATGATGATTATCAAACTCTCAGGTTTGCAGATATAAAAAGATATTTAGGTTTAGAGATACAAGCAACTAAACTTAAGCTATTTTACTTCTCTCCTGATTGGCCTCATGCCATGCTGAATAAATTTCAAAAAACTCTTGAAGAAAATAGTAGTGCCTTTTGGTTTTTGCCAGATGAAGAAGCAATGACTGAAAGCTTAGATGATGAAGCCTACGACATGGAATATGAAGATACAATAAATAAATTCCGAAGTGTTTCAGATGTTAAAGCCAGTAAATATGGGGCTTCTGTTTTTTTAGCAAAAAGAATCAAACTGGCAATTCTTCATAGTGGATCGCCAGATGATAAAATAACCAATGAGGTCTTCAGATTCTTTAAAGGTGTTACAATTCTTGCGTTATACAATATGTGGGAAAAAGTATTTTCCTATTTGGTTGTTACCAATGATGTAAAAGCAATTAAAAAACTTCACAAGGATATTATAAAAGCTTTATCCCAATTAAAGTCAGAAGATTATCAAAACAAAATAATTCAAACTCTTACAAACCATTTAGACGTTTGCCTACAAATGTCTTTTGCCTTAAATCCAGCTCTATTTGATTGGTTTATTAAAAATGATGAAAGTTTCAATTTAAAATCGGAAAAGGTAAAAAATGGGATTCGGGATTTACGATACTCCTTACTAACTAGGCATCACTACTTGCCCTTGCCATCACTAATTATTTCAGAATACTATTCAAACACAGAAGAAAGCCTTCTTTCAGAAGGTCTTATCGAAAGGTTATTAGAAAGTAATTCCAAGTTTGATAAAAATGAAAAATTGTTATCTGAAAATTGGCGAATTCCACGCTGGTTCTATTTACAAGAGGTATGCATACATTACTTTCTATATGAGTTGAAAACATGGAAATTGGACTCTAAAACCATGTTATTTAGAAAGAGTGAGGAAGTAGGGAATAAACTAAACTACTCTGATGCTTACATTGATAATTGCTTGAGTCTTTTTGAAAAATTAAATAATAGAAAACTTACAAAATCAATTACAGCTAAGCATTTCAAAACTTATAGAGATGGCAAACCCATTCCTAAAATTGACTCAGATATATTGACAATAAAATCAAAGCCGTCAGAGCACGGTCTGAAGCTTGGTCTATCAAATATGAGATTAGATGAAAGAGACTTAAAGGCTGCAATAACAAAACGTTCAAACATTAATAAAGAAAAAAGAAGAAAACACATTAAACATTTAAACCTTGCCGAACAAGAAAAGGTAGACTTACTGATTTTACCTGAAACTGCAGTACCACTTGAGTGGTTATTTGCATATGCAGACGAATCAAGAAGAAAATCAAGGGCTTTTATTTTTGGTTTGGAACATTTCACGTTAAGAAATTATTGCTTTAACTTTTCAATTGCCCTTTTACCTTTTGAAGTCGGAAAAATGAAGGAGGTTTTAATTCTTCCACGTCTAAAGAATCATTATTCGCCCAAAGAAGAGATTGAAATAAAAAAAATTGGAAAGGGAGTGCCTGTATCCCCTATGAGTTTTTATCACTTAATCAAATGGAAAGGAATTCAATTTACAATTTACAACTGCTACGAACTCGCTGATGTAGTACACCGTAGTATTTTCAGATCCGAATTAGATATTCTTTTTGCAATAGAATACAACAAAGACACCAACTACTTTAGCAACATAGCAGAAGCAACCTGTAGAGATTTACATTGTTTTTTTGTTCAAGCAAATACATCGGAATATGGAGATTCAAGAGTTGTTGAACCACGCGAAACACAACTTATGAATCCAGTAAGAGTAAAAGGTGGTGAAAACAATGTTATTCTTAGGTACAAACTGGACATTGCAGGTTTAAGAGCATTTCAAATTCAAAGGTTACCTTATCAATTAAACAATAAAGCATTTAAAACAACACCACCTGATTTCGACCATGAGAAAGCAGAGGAAAGAGGAAATTAACCAACCCACAGGTGTAAGCACATTTGCAAGCCGCATAAGCCCAAGCACAGAACAAAGCTTGCAAAAGAGCTTCCACCTTTCCCACGCAGACAAAATTGAATTAAAAAAAATCTCCTCCCCTTCTGAAAATAAAAAATACGCATCCGCACAGACCAACATGACACAGACAGTGACAGTTAAACTCAATAACGACAATGGTTTACATACACGGTGGACAAGAACGCCAGCTGGTAACAGCGTGTTGCCTCAATTGGCGGTGACGTGCAAAATTGAAGCTGAGTGCTACTATCAAAGTTTTGTGCAGGTTGACAGTGTAGTACTCCGAAATCGCCAACTGCGGCAACACGCAAAACGTTATAGCCAATGGTAAAAAACACAGACAACATTCATAATTTGCAACTTTGATGAATAATAAACCAAAAATAAAGACAAGTTTCACTACAAGAATCAAGACAAGATTTATTAAATTGGCAAAGGAAAATTCAAGTGTAAATGAAATAGCTACAGGGGCGGCATTGGGAGCTTTTACAGGTGTTTTCCCATCATTTGGTTTTGGATTTTTAACGGTACTTCTATTACATAGGTTTTTTAAATTCAATATTTTTGCAGCAGCAACAGGTAGTTTAATTTCTAATCCTCTAACAAGTCCACTGTTTATGCTGTTAAGTTTTGAAACTGGAGAGTTGCTACTTAACACAGATGTTCGTTTTGACATGCATAATTGGTCTGCAAATTTAAAAGAAGCTGGCTATTCGATTTTTATAGGTGCAATAGCAGTAAGTAGTTTCTGTAGCTTTGCAACATATTTTATTACAAAATATATTGTAATTTATATTAGAAATAGGCAGAGCAATAGTTCTGAGAATTATTGACCAATAGGAAAAGACTAGAAAGAGTAAAACACACATTTAAAAAAAATAAAAATGAAACTACTAGTAACGACCGATTTTTCGGTAAATTCAAAAGGAGCAATTAGGTTTGCTCAAATGCTAGCAAAGCAATCAAATGAAATAGAAGCAACATTCTACCACACTGTACATTTTTTAAAGCCAACTAAATGGAGTGATATTTTCTATAAAACATTTAAACAAGAAGAAATAGAAAGACTTACTGCTGAGCTTAAAAAGTTTGTTTATTCAACAATTGGAGAAGATAAAAATAAGTTTGCCAATATTAAGTTTGTTATTGACTCTGCTATCTCAACCGAGAAAGACATTATAAGATATGCCGAAAAAAACAAAATGGATTTTATTTGTATCGCAACACAAGGTGCTGGTGTATTGAGAAAGATAATGGGTACTCATACATCCTACATTGTAAATAATTCTAAAACTCCCGTTTTGGTTATTCCTAGTCATTATCGTGCTAAAGTATTAAAAAAAGTAACTTACTTATCAGATTTTGAAAACCTAAAGAAAGAAATAGATAAGGTTTCCAAATTTTCGGGTACTGTAAAATGCGGTTTAGATGTATT
>JAGXRF010000045.1 GCA_018335925.1 Flavobacteriales bacterium | reverse complement strand
GTAGACAGAACGTTCAATAAGCCCTTCCAAAAAAGTGTTCTTAATGTCTCTAAATAATTGTAATTCAGAGCATATTCCCATATATTCAGCTGTAATATTCATCGCAATTAGTTCTAGATTTCCTAGCTTTGGTTTGCGGATTTGTTGAAACGCATCAATAGAAACATTCAATGATTGTAGATGTTTCAAAATAATTTCATAGTTTTGAATGAAGTTGCTCATATATTTAATGACTTGGTAATCAATTAAATATACGAATTATTTATGATTCACTGAGCAACTTTTTCATTTTTTTCTAAATGCACAACGGGTTAATTCATATCAAGTTAATATTACAAGTCCAGTACCAAATACACCTCTAGGTTGTAATAATTCAACAATAGAAGTTGAGAAGGGGACTTTAATTTTGTTTAGATTACATAAAAACATAACAAATAATGTAGACGTTAATTCTAATCCTACAATAACATACATAAATGATAATTTAACACAATTACTTCCTGAAAGTGATTTTTTAGGAAACGATTTAAATTATCATAATTACTCAAATTCATTTAATTTATTACAAGGAAATCCATATACGTGTAATAAAAACGGCGTATTACAAATAAATTCTCAACCGTTAACAATTAATAATCCTTCTAACGAGATAGAATTTAAATTATATAAGTTAGATTCTAATGATAATGCTGAAAATATTTATAGTACAATATTAATTCCAGGTGTAAATACAATAATTCCGAGTTTAAGTTATTTTGTTAACGTTAGCGAAGGTGATATTTTAGTAGCAGAAATTGATTCAAAAACCCAAATTAACTGGGCACAGTTAGATTGGATTATTAACGCTAAATATATTGACGAAAATCAAAATAATCCACAATTTGTTATACCCAATAAAAATTCCTATAACAGAGAAACAAATGGTAGTATAGTCAATCTTTTTAACTTAAACACTCCTAATAATAATTGTGAATATTATAATAATTTTCATTCTTATTATATTTTTCCAGAATTTGCTTTAAATAGTAACAATTTTAACAGTGATGATAATGGAAGTATTACAATGGCCGTTTCAAACAATGGAATTCATTTAGGTAGTTTTGAAATAAAAATACAAAACGGTTATATTAGTGATGAATCTTTAAACCAACAGCCCTTATTGATATATGAAGGATTAGTTTCTGCTGGAAGCATAAATTTGAAGGTAGATTTTTACACAAATTCTGCAAGAGAAAAAAGACTATTAGATATTTATTTATCCAGTATCTCAAACAAATATTTGATTTTATTTGATTATTATTTTGGTGATGATATAGTTTCTAATAACGCAATACCAAATTGTAATATTAACATACCAACACCTTTTTTTTCATATACAAATAAATATGCAGTTATAGGGAATTTATACTTAAACTGGGGTCAGTTTTTTTATAATTCAAACTTTGCACAAGATGATAATTCACCTTCTGATTACTTCGGAACTTTAGTCAATCCAAATTATTTAATAGAAGGTCAATTTAACATAAATCTAAATTGTGATAATAGTTCATCACAAGAACAAGTTGAAATTTGTTTAAATGACTCTATCAGTGGTCTGTTAAATGGAATTAATAATTTTCCTGAGGATCCAAATTTGATTGATCCAAATATTGAATTGGATAATTTTGATAATGTTTTTAATAATTTCAATATGAGCGACATCAATAGTGTCGTTTTACAATCTAGTTCGCATAGGTATTGGGATAATAATGTTATTATAAATCATCATATTGGATTATTTAATACGATGTACATTTCCAATTTTAAAATGCAACTTAAAGATTTTAACTTAAATTTTAACTTTGAAGATGAAGTGATTGAAGAACCAAATCAACCTGTTGATAGTGAAACAGGAATGTTTGCAATTAACAAGCTTCATGAATCGAGGTCAAGAACAAGAACAGTAGGCGTAAGTCCATTTAGATTAAGCAAGTCAAAATCAAATTATAGTAGAACAGTAAGTGATTTTATTGATTTAAACTTAGATGGATATCCTGATTTAATTGCAAATGATCAATTTCAATTAACAAATTTTACTGGTGGTCTAAATAGTCCTTCAAATACAAATATTGGTTTTGTTAACAATACAGAATCGTTAAATGTAACGCTAAGTGGTTCTTATGGTTACCAAATAGCAGGGAAATCATCTTATTGGTTAAGCAATAAGCCAGGTGTTCCTAAAGTATATTCAAATAATTCATCTTCAAGTATTGGTGTATCTGCAAATTATAGTTTTATAAATTACAATAAAGGCTATGATTATTTAATTGATGTAAATGGTGATGGTTTACCTGACAGAGTATATAAAGATAACAATCAAATGAAATTTAAGTTTTTGTACTCTGGTGTTCCAGAAACCTCTGTAAATCAGTTTCAAAACTTAAAGGAAACAAACAGTTATCCATCAAACTTTACCATTGGTGCAAATGTTGGAGGAGCTTTAGAACAAATTCAATCAACATTAACCAACTCTAATCATTTTAATTTCAACTTTAATTTTGGTATAACTACAAATAACAATAATACACAAGTCTCATTTAAAGACATCAATGGAGATGGTTTAGTGGATATTATTGATAATGGCATGGCATACCTAAATTTAGGGGATAAATTTAACTCAATTGGCACACCTCTTACTACTTCTATTAGCTATTCTAGTAATCAATTACTTAATTTAAATAATGATTCTTCTACTTATAATTTATCATTGGCAGGTGAATTTAGCTATTTTAAAGGTTATCCAATTTGTTGTTTAATTCCTTTTGGCTTTTTTGTTGTATTTGTACCTTTAATCCATGTCAAGCCTTTTGGAATTACTATTGGTGCTGAGGCAAGCTTAAATAATTCAAATATTAAAAAAGAATTTAGAGATTTAAATGGAGATGGTTTTTTAGACTATGTTGAATATGAACCGCAAATTAGCACAAATAGTTTTAACGTAAACTATTCTTCTATTAAACGAACTAATAAGTTAAAAACCATAACTAATCAATTAAAAGGTAAAATAATTATTGATTATGTAGCACTTTCAAAAACATACGAAAACCCCCATGCAAAGTGGGTTATGTCATCGGTTGAAGTTCAAGACGGTGTTAATTTTGAACATGATGGTGTAGATAATTATATTTCAGAATTTAAGTATAATAATCCTTATTATGATAGAAGAGAAAGAGTTTTTTATGGTTATGAAACCGTAAAAACAATACAAAAGAGACATGTAAACAACCAAATAACTCCATTGATTTACAGAACAGTTGTTGCTAAGTATCACAATAGAAACTATTTTTTAAAGGGATTAGAAAAAGAAATTTGGACTTTTAAAGGATTAGACAATAATGGAGATGGAGTTATTTTAACTTCTAATTTATATACAAAAACAACTAATACTTACGAACTTAAAAAACTAACCAATAATAATCAAGAAATTAACCTAACACACCCAACACTACCTGAAAGTTTTGATGTTGGTGGTAGTGAAGGCAGAAGAACTGCAATTGCATTGTTAACTCAAACAGATGAATTTATTTACGAACTTACGGGTAACCCATTGCACAAAAGAACAAAATTTACTTACGATTCTAAAGCAAGGGTTATACAATATTTATATGAAGGAGATGTAAACACAACAGAAGATAATTATACTACATATATTAATTACCACAATATACAATCACTTGCTAGTAAAAATATCATCAGTATACCTGCATCTATTGAGGTAAAAATTGGAAATGAAACCAAAAGAAAAAGAACAACACAAGTTAATCCTAATAATGGTTTAATTACCCGAATTCATTCCTACCTAAATTCTAACGATTTTAATACCTTTTCTTTGGAGTATGACATGTATGGAAACTTAACAAAAAAAATATTTCCAGTAACTAATAATTCAAATAATAATTATTTTATTGTATATCAATATGATCAAGCTATAAGTAAATATATAACAAAAATAACTGATGCTTGGGGTTATGAATCAACTTCTACATATGATTATCGCTTTGATGTGCCATTAACTACAACAGATATTGCAGGTAACAGCATGCATTATCATTATGACAACTTTGGCAGATTAACCAAAGTAATTGGACCAAAGGAATTGCCAAATGGACAAAATGCTTATACAATTAAATATGAGTACTATTTAAAATGGAGTAACCAATTGGGCATACCTGAACAGGAATTTGTACCTTTTGCAGTAACCAAACATTACGATGTTCAAAATCCAAATAATGACATTGAAACCATTACGTTTGTAGATGGTTTAGGAAGGCCAATACAGGTTAAAAAAGATATTGAAATAAATGTGGGATCTTCCGAAAATCCAGAATATCAAGAAATGATGTCTGTTAGTGGGATGGTGTCATATGATGAATTTGGAAGAGCATATAAACAATACCATCCTTCATTTGAAGCAAAAAACAACAATATCAATAGGTTGGTAAACAATAATATTTCAAATTATTTTACCTTATCTGTTTTTGACGAACTTGACAGAACTGTTAAAACCATAGACCCTGAGGGTAATGAATCAGAAGTAACTTATGGTATCGAAAATGGTTTATTGAAATTTTACACCAAAACACCTCAAAACAATAGTGTAGATTTAGAAAGTGTCACCTATACAGATGTAAATGGTAGAACTATCAAATCTGTTAATTATGGGAGTTCTAGCAATCTGGAAACCTTATTTAGCTACAATGCTATTGGTGAATTATTGTCATATACCGATGCAGATAATTTAACAACTTCATACACCTACGATAACTTTGGAAGGAAAGTTGAAATAAATCATCCTGATTTTGGAATCACTCAAAACATTTACAACATTAATGGTAATTTAGAAAAAGTACTTACTCAAAATTTATCGGATTTTGGGCAATTTATTGAGTATCAATACGACTATCATCGACTGGTAAATGTAAAATTCCCAGAAAATAATGGAACAAATATTTCAGATGTAACTTATGTATATGCAGGGCCAAACTCTGGAAACCAAACGGGTAGATTAATAGAACAATACGATGCCACAGGCCATCAGTTTTTTGAGTATGGCAAAATGGGAGAAATAGTTACAAATTACAGAACTGTTGTTTCACCTTCGCCATACCAACCTAACAGAACTTTTAAAACCTACTTTACATACGACTCGTTTAACAGATTACAAACTATGATGTATCCTGATGGTGAAAAGGTAAGTTTTTACTACAACAAAGGGGGCATGTTGCACAAAGTAATTGGGCAACATCAAAACCAGGACTATGAGTATGTTAAACAATTAGATTACGATCATTTTGAGCAACGAACTTACATTAAATATGGCAACAATACCGAAACTTTTTACCAATACAGTCCAGAGTTACGTCGTTTAAATAATTTAATGGTTACTGCGAGTAACCAAGAAGTTTTGTTAAATAACCACTATAGTTTTGATAAAGTTGGTAATGTAATTGAAATTAATAACCAAGCTGGTACAAACAATGTAAATAACCTTGGTGGTACTTATACACATAATTATCATTATGACAAGTTTAATAGACTTAACGGTGCTTATGGAACATTTAATGGGTTAGAAGGGTTTGAAGGTGATTTTAACAGTAATTACGACCTTCGGTTAGAATACAACAATTCCCATGGTATTGTTGTTAAACAACAAAATCATTCAGTTAATTACGACACCACTCCACAAAACACTTATTTTAACGAATATAAGTATTATGAAGGAACTCATAAAGTTGAAAAAATTTCAGATGCATTAACCGGACAATCACAATATTTTAAATACGATTTAAATGGTAATACGATACATCATTACAAACCATCAGGTGTACAAAATTATTATTGGGACGAAGTAAACAGATTACGGGTTGTTGAGAGCGATAAAAAAATGCAACACTATCTATATGACGCTTCAGGAGAAAGAATTTTAAAAGCCAGTTCTGGATATGAAGATATCTTTGAAAATGGAGAGCTCGTATATAGCGAAGTTTTTTTAGATAATTATACAACCTATCCGAGTGGTTATATAGTTGTTGAGCCCGATGGCAGATATACCAAACATTATTATGTGGGTTCACAACGCATTAGCTCACAAACTGGACATAAACATGCCGATGAAGTTTTTGAAACCACTTATCAAAAAAATGAAGCAATAGCTAAAAAAGAAAGCCAACTTAAAGAAAAACAGCAAAACGACTTGCAATACTACCTGTTAAAAACCAAAAAAGCATTGCAATTTAAAGAGCCATCAAAAGATACCATAGCTCCTAAAACGGAACAAAAAGGAGGAAAAGAACAACTCTACTTTTACCACCCCGACCATTTAGGTACAGCCAATTTTGTTACCGATGGTGATGGTTATGCTTATGAGTTTTTCTTAAATTTGCCTTTTGGAGAAACCATGGTACAACAACACTCCTTTACCTCCGACTTCACCAACCGCTACAAGTTTACAGGTAAGGAGTTAGACACGGAGACAGGTTTGTACTACTACGGAGCACGCTTTTACAACCCAAGCACGAGTATTTGGTTGAGTGTGGATCCGTTGGCGGAGATGTTCCCTAACTGGAATCCGTATAACTATGTGATGCAAAACCCACTCAACCTCATAGACCCAACCGGCATGAGCCCTGAGGGGGGTGAAGGAGGGGGTGGAGGTGATTCTAATACCTATAGTAATAAAACTAATGAGTTAGACGAAGTTGTAGTTATTGGTAAGAGAAAACCCAATTCTTCTTGGACAACAGAAAGTCCAAGATATAGTTATGGTGGTACTATACAAGAATGGGAGAATCAATACGGCATGAAAGCGGAAGATTACACGCCTGAAATGTCTAATAATTACAACAACTATAAAGCTCAATTAGATTTAGAGGAACAGAATAGAATATTATTAGAAAAATTAGGTATATTTACATCTTATTTTTATATAGCTGAAGATGTAGTTTATGTGTATGCTGCTGGTGTTGCAGTATCAAAGATAACAAAGATAATTTTATCTTTAAAAAAGTCTAACCCTAAACTAAATATCGTATTTGTAAAGGCTAGTAAAGCCGCTAAGGGGGTAGTTAGGTCGTTTGATGATGTTGTGGCTAATCCCAAAGCTTTGTGGGGTAAATCTGCTGATGAAGTGGGAAGTATGTTAGGCGAAGGATGGACAAAAGGGGCTTATGGGTCTTCTAAAACAGGGTGGAAATTCACAAGGGCAACAGATGGGCAATCAATTTTTTATCACCCAGGCGGTGGCAGGCACGGTGGATCCTATTATGGTTTTTCTAGCGGAACTCTTGGGAAGACAAAGATAGTTGGACCTGATTATATCCCTTTAAAAGGAGATAAAGCAACTATAATAAATATTGGTAATTAGAAAATTGTTATGGAGCAAATAACCGAACAGAAACTTTTAGAGTTCTATAATGACACATTAGATAAATGTGGCACATTTTTACTTGATGAAGATGACGAAACTATTGAATACAATATCTATGAAGATTTTGATATTGGGATTCATTCTTTTTTTCATATTGATAGCTTGCAAAGATTATACGATAGTGGGTTAATCAGTGTAGATAAATTAAATGAGAGTATTTTGCTACATAATAAAGTAGTTGATTTGCAAGAAACTGATGAATGGAACTTTGAGTATTTTAGAACTTCTGAAAGTTGGAAAGAAGTAATGAAATTATGCGATAAAATAAAAGCCACCTAATAGGTGGCTTTATTTTTATTATCCAAAACGGCAATTTTTGAAGCCGTTAAAAAGTTGTCGTATTAGGCAAAAAATAATTTTTATAGTTTCACTTTATCCCGCTCTGCGAAGTCTCCTGACTTCGGAGCAAAATAACCCCCCGCTCCCGCGCGAATCCTTTCGCGTGGTTCTAAATAAAACAGATTTTTATTATATTTGAAGTAAAACAAAAGCATGAGTAGGAACTATAAATTTCATAATTCTAAAGGACTGTCTAGTCCTAATATTTATTTACATTCTACTAATCCATAGCTCCCACATTAATCCTTTCGCGTGGTTCTAAATAAAACAGATTTTTATTATATTTGAAGTAAAACAAAAGCATGAGTAGGAACT
>JAGXRF010000044.1 GCA_018335925.1 Flavobacteriales bacterium | reverse complement strand
GTCCTGTTTGGTTTTACTTTTAAAAAGGCTTTGTTTAGTGCCTTTCGCGGTTTCAATTCTTTTAAAATCATCTACAAATTATATTTTCTATTTCAGTCGGTTAAGATAAGTTTTTCGGTCGGAACGGTGTCAGAGCGTTGGCAAAAAAATGGCTCTTTTGGTTTTTTGAGCGTTGGCTCGTGTGTCGGAAAAAACCAAATGTGCCATTTTGCGGGTTGGCTTTTTTTTGTCTGTCTGTTCGTTAATTTTTGCACTGTCGTCTGTTCTTTAGGGTTGCAGCTAACGGTTTTGGGCTTGGCGTTCGTGCGGGATTTCAGGGCACAAAACTGTCAACCCTGCACTAAATTTGATTTGAAAAACTGAACTTGAATTTAAGCACTTCACCCCGCATGACGCCAAACCCATGTTATGCCTTCGTTGTTCTTCTCGGTCGACTGTTGGTCTGTCTGCGGTGCGTTTGGGTAGGCATACTCTTTTGCAAGCTTTGGCTTGAGCTTGGCTTTGTGTGGCTTGCAAATGTGTATGACTACGAAGCGTTGGCATTGGACTTGTCGATTGATTTAATTACTCTGTCCCACGTTGTCAATGCAGGTAAAAATTGTTGTAATAACTTGCTGTTTTTGTCGTCTGATTTGTCAAAAAGCTTTTTTGTATTTATAGAAAATTTCAAGTCATCCGATTCTTTGAAACAGTCCTCTAATACAATTTCATAATAAAATTCAGTCTCTGATTTTTCTTTGCCCTTAATTTTTGATTTGTGTTTTAATTCAATAGATTTTATTTCAGAGTAGTGTCCTGTCAAATTAATTGGTTTACTTCTGCCACCAGAATAAATTAAAAGTCTTGTTGCGTCAAGAATACCTGAAGGGAAGTCCTTAACAGAATTGTTGCTTTCAATTGCGTGAAAATAAAAAGTCTTACTTGTCTTTAATGTTTTAAGGTCTTTAGAACGGCAAAAACCAAGTGCAACTTTAATGTCTGTTGTTGGGGCTTCGTTTTCAATGAATAACGAAAACTGTTTTCTGTCGATGAAACCTGCAATTTTGTTTCTGAATATTTCTGCTGTTGATGGGTTTTCTATTTCTAATTTACGCCTTTTGCTAATATTCAAAAATTCTTCTTCTTGGTCTATTCCTAAAAATCGTCTATTTGCCAAATTAGCTGCGATTCCTGTTGTTGAGCTACCCGTAAATGGGTCTAAAATCCAAGCATTTGGTTTTGTCGAAGCCAAAATAAGTCTTGTTAAAACTGAAAGTGGTTTTTGTGTCGGGTGTTTACCACAAGATTTTTCCCAAGGAGCAATTGCCGGAAGTTTCCAAACATCTTTCATCTGCTTGTCGTCATTCAATTGCTTCATTAATTCGTAATTGTAATAATGAGGAACTTTTTCGCTTTTTCTTGCCCAAATGATTTGTTCAGTTGAATAAGTGAAATAACGACAAGAAAAATTTGGAGGTGGATTTGTTTTCTCCCAAGTAATAACATTTAAAATTTTGAAGCCTAATTCTGTTAGAATTTGACCCACAGAAAAAATATTATGCATTGTACCACTGATCCAAATGGTTGCATCATCTTTCATTTTGTCACGAACTAACGAAAGCCATTTTCTATTAAAGTCATTTACAAACTCAAATCCTTCTGATTTATCCCACTTTCCTTTGTTTACACTTACTATTTGTCCGTTTTGAATTGACAGACCGTTGTTAGATAAAAAATAAGGAGGGTCGGCAAATACCATATCGAACTTATGTTCAAATTGAGGCAAAATATCCATTGTATCTCCTTTGAGGAGATAGAAATTTTTATCATCAGATTTGAAATAGGGTCTCAACATTTTGCACTAAATACCAATATCACTTTTAAATTTCTTATATAAATCAGATTGACCTACGCCACCAGATTTAAAATTTTCATTTGTAAATTCATCATCACTCAATTTAACCTTAAGTAAGTGAGAATAAAATACTTCCTTTGAAATGTTATTTTCTATACCAATATAATTGATTAAGTCCTTTAGATATCTCATTAAGGCTATTACACCTGTTGATTTGGAAAGAATTTTGGTTTTATCCTGCCAAGCAATTGGCCATCGTTCTTTAGTAGCAGAAAAGTATGACCACAATACATTAGCAATTTCATTGTCTTTATTTTCAATAAACCAATTTCTAAAAAATAGCTTGTTTAAATCTTTACCTTCTGCTCGTTTTAGTTTTTTACCTTTAATTAATAAATCTCTATCTAAACTTGGATTCGTACTTATGTATTTGATAATGTTTTCAGCAATAGTTGCTTGAGCTATCGTTTCATTACCAGTTTCCGAAATTCCCAATCTTTTAATTTGACGATAAAGTGGGCTGTCATTTTCTTCGTTTAATAGTTTTACAATATTATGGGCAGTTCTTTGTGGACTTTTTGACTTTGCAAGTTCATATAAATCATATACCAATGAATTATTGACACGAGTTTGTGCTTTATTAATTGTTGCAAAAATATTTGATTCATATTCTTCATCTATATCAATAAATACTGTAACAATTAGGTCGAAATTAAACTCTTGGCTAAAAACCCCTTTCTCCTTAATGTATTTTTCTATGCCAAATACCCGATGTTGCCCATCAATTATTTTTGCTATTTTACTATCCTTTCTGAGTTCTAGAATATTATTGTGATAATTTAATACGTTTGTGTCTATTCTTTCTTTTTCCTCATTATAGTTTATGGTATTAATACTAAGAACTATGCTTGAAGGAAAAGTTGCGTCTTCAAAAGATACATATTGGGAAATTTCTTCTAATCTTGTTTTAGACAAACCGCGTTGAATACCAAAGTAGCTGCCATCTTTTTCCTGACTTCTTATTCTTTCAATATCATTTCTTGAAATTTCTAATAGGTCTTGGCATTTAATAACTCCGACATAAAATACACCTATTGGTTGTTTTACTTCTAAACAATTTATTTTTATAACGTTTTCCATATTATCGATTCTTAAATTGTTCTCTTAGTAATTGAAATGCCTCTCTGCTAGATTTTGCAAAATCTGAATTGTCAGTTTTGTAATAATTGTGACATTCAAAAATTATATAAGTTAAAACTGATATGGCAAAAAGACCAAAAGCCCAAGTTTGAAAATCGAATTCATCTCTTGTTTTTACAAAAGTAAATGCATAAAGAATTGAAAGAATTATACCAAGTAAAAAGAAGAATAAGAGGAATAACAATTCTGTTTTATTTCTGTTGTTGCCGTTTGTATTGTTAAACCATAAATACATTGAACTAAATAAAAATGTTGAACTATATATGAAAAAAGCCTGAGCATCAAATATTTTTGGGATTGAGGTTTTGTCTACTATTAAGAGTACCAATGCACCAATGTACAGTGGGAAAAGATTTCCAAGGACTTTGTATAATATATCTGGGAATATTTGAAGAAATATTCTCAGCCAGAATTTTATATTACTCAATGATTGTTTTAAGTATTCCATTTTTTAATAATTCTAAGTTTAATAAGTAATCTGCCTTGTCAAAATATTCTCTTAACGGTTTTAATGTTGATTTCCAACCAGCACCATCCGTTATCCAAATGAATTCAATTCCCTGTTTATTCCAATAGCGATTCATTTCTATGTATTCGGTTGCGGTGGATTTTAGTTTTGAACCACCACCACCATAAAAATTACATTCAATGAAAAAAAGTTTTCCGTTTTTATTAATTGCAAAATCAAGCTGTCTCGAGGATTTATCAACTATAACATCTAAGTTCCAATGTTCTTTTATTTTTTTCGCAGTTGCTTGTGGCAAATATTGTAACCCTAAGTTTTGGCAAGTGTCAGAAACAAATTCTTCAACCAAACTTTCCATTAATGTACCGCCTCTGTTTTTTCTGCCGTTACTGTCTAACCCAACTTCAACGCCTGTTGCATAATCAACAAGATTTTTCACTTTCTTATCTTTAAGTATTTCTCCAATTCCAGAATTAACTACAAAATATGCTAATTCTTTGCATTCTTCATCCGTAAGTTTTCCCTTCGAAAATGAATACTTTTTGTAAATAAAATTCTTGGTGTCAATCAAAATATCTATTGATTTTTCACGAACAGCAATAAGGGTAGGAAAGGCTTTTATTACTTGAGGATATTGTTTTATCAAATTATACGCTTCAGTTTCAATATTTTCTTTGCCAACAAGGAAATTTAATAAGTTCAATTCCTTTTCAATCGGTTCTATATTACTAAATACTTTAGCCCAATTAACGAAGTAATCCCATTTTGTAATTTTCTCTTTAAAGCTTTGCGTTATTTTATCGAAAAGCAAATCTTCATTTTGCAGATTAAGCAGGTTGCAAAGCTTGTTCATAGTTATAATTTGTAATTAATAGTTCGTTTAATTCACCTCTTTTTTCAGGGTTTGCATTGATACTTCTTCTTGCTTTTACTCTCGAAATTGAAAACTCTGAATATATCTCGTCAAAGAAGTTATCGTTTGTGTCTTTGCCTTTTACGTCTGAATTGCTCAACATCCATTTGTAACCCTGCTTTTCAAGTTTTGAGCAAAAATTTCGTAATCGAATTTGTTCTTCATCATTAAATTCATCTTTTGCATATGAGTTAAAACTAGATGTATTACTTAATGGTTTATAAGGCGGATCGAAATAGAAGAATGAATTTATAGTCGCCTCATTTAATGTCTTTTCGTAGTCGCCACACAGAATTTCAACTTTTTGCAAAGCATTGCTTACTGCTAAGATGTTTTTATCATCACAAATGGTTGGTTTTTTATAACTCCCCATTGGAACATTAAATCCGTTGTTTTTATTGACACGATACAAACCATTAAAACAAGTACGATTAAGAAAAATAAACAAAGCGGCTTGTCCGCTTTGTTCTTCTTTTCTTGTATTGTATAATTTTCTTTTTTGGTAGTAGTATTCTTTTTTTAGTTCGTCTTTCCCCTCAAGTCCGTGGAATTCGTTTTGTAAAACTTGAAGAATCGAAATAAGTTCTTTTGGTCTTGAAGCTATGGTTTTGTAAGTATTTATTAAGTCCTCGTTAATGTCGTTTATGACAGCTTTTTCCAGTTTTGGAAAGTTGTTAAGCATCCAAAATAAAACGGCACCACTTCCAACAAAGGGTTCAATGTATGTAAACTTTTTATTTGTGATTTCATAAGGCAATGACTTTTCAATCTCTGTTATGAGTTGTGTTTTTCCGCCTGCCCATTTTAAAAATGGCTTTGCTGTTTTATCCGTCATATTAAAGTCTTTAAAATGGTTTTTGCTTTATTTAGTCCTTGCATTGCGAAAGGGTCGCTGTCTATTGTGTCCAGAACTTTGTCGCTAAGCCAAAGAGTCAACAACTCTTCTTCTGTTACCTTGTAATAGTTCGCTAGCTTGATTACTTGTTCTCTTGTTAATCGTCTTTCGCCTCTTTCTATTTTGCTAATCAAAGCGGTGTCGATTTCTAAATATGCAGCAACCTGTCTAAGCAGTATGCCTTTAGATTCACGTAATGTTCTTATTTTTTCTCCAAGTGAGTTCATTGTACAAATTTTGATTTGTCAAGTTGTGTCAAATTTATTAAAGTTATTTGTTCTGATGTCACTTTGTTGTAGTTTAATTATTCACAGTCTTGGTGCGTTGGCGAAAAATGGGTCTTTTGGTTTTTAGCGTTAGGTTGAGTGTCGGCAAAAACCAAATGTGCCATTTGTGCGGTTGGCTGTCTTTTTACAATGAGGCATAACGGTTCTCAGCTATACGCAGGCAGGGATTTTTACAACTAAACTTTCCTACGAAGAACTGAACTTTAAATTTACCACTTTCCTGTCCTACAAAGCACGAACCCCCTGCTTGCGTATAGGTGATGTTATCGCTTCGGTGTTCTTTTTCATCCGCTTGTTTGTCGGTCAGCGTTGGCAAAGACATACTCTTTTGCAATTTTTGGCGGTGCGGTGGCTGGTGCGAATTGCAAATGTGTGTGGCTTTTAGCGTGGGTATTATTTCTTGCTCCATTCGTATTTTGTTTTGTCACAACCACATCTAATTTTCTTTGCAACTGTGTCATAATTCTTAAGTGAAACCATTGGTCTTTTACATTCAATATCTTCACAGATAAATATTCCTTCTAGTTCTTTAATGTCTTTCCAAAATGCTCTTAAATCCCCAATTTTAGGATTGAATGTACTTGCGTGAGATAAGTTATTTAAAATGGGTGATGCAAGAATATTATCTATTAGCGTAAACTTGTCTTTTAACTCTGGACTGCAAATTTTAATTTCTGATTTTATGCGAGTAATTAATTCGTGTGGCATTCTGTGTTCATTTGTGCTGTTATAGTTAAATGCCACTTTAGCTTCAATATTAAACGCAATTTCCTTTAAGGAAAACTCTAAATACCTGCGGATTGGATTTCCTAAATCATCTATTTTGCTTTCTGCAATACATTTTTCAATCCTCTCTTTGAGGTCATTTGGCTCTTCGTCAAAATGAGTTCCCTTATCCTCAGACCATTTAATTTCATTTATAATCCAATTTTTAGTTTTTGCTAACGGGCTTACAAAGTTTGTAAACCAATCTTCCTCGTGAGTAAGCAATATAATTTGATATTTGGAAAACTTTTCAAATATTAATTCTGCAAATTTCTTTCTATGGTTGGAGTCAAAACTTGAAATTACATCATCTAAAACAATGAACTTATTTTTGGTATTAAAAGCATCTACAGAAGCTAAAAAGAATGAAATTCCAAAGCAATTCAAATGAGATTCACTAAAGTATTTTTGTGGAGGGAAAACCCAATTTCCGTTGTATTTGTATTTAATCGTTATTCCTATTAATTCGTCTTCTTCTCCAATAGTTTCAATTGCAATGTCCTGAAAAGGTTCGCCAGGATTCATATATTGGTAGTACTCATTTATTTTGCCAGAAAAAGTTGAAATGAAATTTTCAAGTCCTTCTTTTTGCTTTTTTACAAATTCATTATAAATAATCTCTAACGATTTTTGTTGTTTTTCAAGTATTATTTTCTGCTTATTAAATTGCTGAATTCTCAAAAAAGCATCCTTAGAAGCAGAAATATTTGAATAAAGAACTGCTGAATTGTCCTTTTTGAAAATGTCTTGTATTTGCTTGATTCTTATGGTTATTTTTTCTTGAAAGTCAAAATCAGTTAATTCTAATTTGATGGTATCGATTTTAGGTATTTTGTTTCCCGAAGTAACTTTTTCTAAACTTGATTTTTGAAACTCATTTACTTTTTTCTTTAAGTCTTCAAACCCTGTTTTGATGTATTTATAATCTTCCGATTCGATTAGTGTCTCTGAAAAAATGGCATCTAATCTTTTTATGCGTTCAACAGTTATAGATTGGATTAATTGCTTCGCTTTATCAAAAGATGCTTTCTTCTTTGTCGATTCTTCAATTTCTTTTAACCTTTCAGCTATTTCTAAGCGAAGTTCATCAATGCTTTTCGGTTGTAAACAAAGCGGGCAACTTTCGTCTTTATGATATTTTTTAGATAAAACTGCATCTCCAGTTTTCAGTAATTCGCCTAAAAATGTTTGCATAATGCTTTCAACATCATTGGCAATTATCTCAAACTCATTATAGTATTTTTCGTATTCTGTATTTATAAATTCTATTTCAGCTTTGAGCGTACTGATAACTGAATTTGACTTTTCTAAAAACGCCAACTCTTTATTCAGTTTATTATTTGTAGCATTTTTTAAGTGAGTTAAAACTTTATCAATGTCCTTTATTTCTTTAACCTCAATGCCTGTTTTTAAAGGCTTTATTTTTTCATTGATAACCTCAATTAAGTTTTCTTCTTGGCTAATTGCTGCTCCTAATTTTTCAATTAAAACTCCTTTTTGAGTATTTATTTGAGCTTCAAAATTTTGGTTTTTAATTTCCGTTTTTATCGAATTCCAACTTTTTTTCAGAACCTCTTTTTTCTTTGTTACTTCTCCAAAACCAATAATATCAGATAAATATTTTAGCTTGTCGCTTTTAGTGTTGTCAATAAAATTGGTAAGGTATTGATAGCGTAATAAAAGATTCTCTTCTTTTGATTCCTCTAAGTAATTTTTAAAATCATCACTAACATTTGAAAATTCAGTTATCAATTTATCTCGTTTGATGAAAAGTGATTTAGAACAATCTAAGGCAGTTTCCTTTACAAACGATACGGCTACTTCCGAAACATCATCAATTTTAAGAGATGAGTTTCGTAAAGCATCTTTTAAATCAATTTCGCTATTGCTTGATAAATGTTCTACACGATTAGTATAAAACCATTCAATCGCATCAGATATACTGCTTTTTCCTGTTCCATTATCTCCATATAAAACGATTGACCTACCATTTAGGGGTAATTCTAAAACGTTTTTAGCACCTCTTATTCCTTTGATGGAAATTGTATTAATTTTTGTTTCCATCTCTTAGCTTTTGAAGTTCATTTTTAACATTGGTGTCCGTCAATTTATCCTCTTGATACAGTTTCGACAACATCTTTGCAATGTCTTTATCAACATTTTCGATTTCCTCAATGCCATCAAAAAAATCATCTAATATTTCTTTACCGGATTTTACTTTATCTTTCATAGTGCCATTATTTAAAATATTTCCAGTCAATTTTAAAACTAGATGTTAATGTTTGATTTTGAATTTCAAATCCCGATTTGTTATTGCAAATAGGGTAAACACCAAATTGTTCAACAAAATCTAAAATGAAATAACTTTCTAAATCTTCAATTCTGAATTGCCATAAACTTTTAAGCATCTCAAAATTGATGTATGTAAAAAATAAAGGTTCAACTTTTCTGTAATTAACTAAACCAAGATTTTTTGATTTACCATCAAAATGACCCAACAAACGATTTCCAATGCTATTGGTTCTTCTTTCACTCATACCGATATACAAAAGCTTAGACTTTTGAAAAGGATATTGAATTTCAATAGATTGGCTAAAAATGAAGTATAAACCTGCAATACCATTTAAGGGCTTTATGTTGTTTGATTCAAACAATTTTGGACTATCAAAATATATGGTTACTTCATTTGCCATTCTTCTAAAACGCTTTAAAATTATTATTCATTATCCCTTAATTTACTCTGCCATTGGTTTTATCATACTTTCTATAAAATCAATTTCCTCTTGTGTCAGTTTATACTTTGCATACAATTGTTTGTCAATTTCAACTGTCGATTTATTCCAGTTTATGTCTGATTTTGAAGTGAAGTTTTGAACAGGTACAAATCGAAATGTTTTTGAAGTCGCATCTTGACTTGCTTTACCCAAACTATGTTGAAATCTCGCAAACTTGGTAGTTAAATATTTCATCAGGTTTTTTGCTGATTGCTCGTTTAAATTCAAGTCAACACCAATTACTAAATATGATTCAGTACATATTGTATTTGGATTTCCTAAAAATGAGTTAAGGTTGTCATCATTTAGTTCTGTTCCAATATTGTTTGCTCTTGGAGTAAAGACTTTAATTTTGTCAATCCAATTGTCATTTTTGGTAATATCTTCTCTTTCTAAAAAACCAGTTTGTTTTCCTTTTCCGAAACAAATAACAGGATTTTTCAATCCTTTTTTATCACTTCTATATTTTTTGGTGTTTTTAACAATGTTTGCATCTATATCAAAAGGTCTTCTCGGTGAGATATGGTTTTCAAATGAGGTAAATCCTGGAGTAGAGTTAATTTTTTTTATTATTTCTATTGCCACACTATGGCGAATAAGAATGTCTGAATCTTCTGTTTTAAGACTTCTTTCATTAATTTTTGGAATTAAATCGTCTTTGTAAGTAAAAACTTTGGTTAAATCAATTGAATTATCATAGCCCTTATCCCAATGAAAATAGCAAATTCCACCTCTTAAATTGATGTTTTGAAAAATTAAATCAGGTTTCAGGAAATCGTGTAATTCAGAAATATGAATATCGTTTAGCATTTGTGACCTAAATGTATCTAAACCTTTTCCTCCTGCAAACCATCTTGTAGGCATAATCATAGCAATGTTACTTGGGCTTAATTGCTTTGCTACGTCCACAAATAAATTATAAATTGGTTTGGCACTTGCTTGAGCACCACCGTCACTTTGCTGATAAGGCGGATTGCCTACTATTACATTGAACTTCATTTTCTTGTTGTTTATTTTGATGGTTTCTTTTTCAATGAATTTGTTTTCACTGATTAAATCGTAAGAGGTGTAGTTCGTTTCAATTAGTTTTACATCTAATTCAAGCAACTTGTACACTTTTCTAGTAAACTCATACGCAATTTTTGATGTTGGTATTGAGTAGAATTTGTTGGCTACTTCCTTGCCAAACTTTTTATATACGGCATATACAAACTCGCCTTGCTTTGAGGCAATATCTAAAAGCATTGCATTCTTATCAATGGCTTTTGCTGGCAAGCCGTTAATGATTTTGTCGGCTACAAATTCTGGTGTTACAATTTCGGAATCTGATAGTCGGCTGAATTTTTTCATTGCATTACTTGCTCTTTCTATTGCAGAAATTGCTGTATCATTTGCCAGTGAATTAATGTTCTGAATTTTATAATCTAATTCGCTTAAAATAAATGGGTTGATGTGATTTTGAAACAAATCAAGTATTGTGATTTCAAGACTTAAATTTGAAGCTATTCGCAAGTTATCGGTATTATTCTTGATGTGATTAATTATCTCTTGTAGGGATTTAAGTCTCGAATCTGTCAAAAATGCAAAGAATAAAATTCTTGCATAATACATAGCAAACTGACCTTTATAGTCATTTACTGCTTCATCATCTTTGGTTTTGGATTTTGCATTTCCCTCATTTTCGTCCTCATTATCATCTGTTGAATCATCTATATCAATTTCGTCTCCTTCGCCTTTTGATGGTGGAATTTCTAATCCTTGACGAGAACCAATTTTTCCTTGTCTTTCAATTTCAGCTTTGATGGCTTCAATATCCAACAAAGAATAATCAATGGAAATAGTTGTAGCTTCATCAAATACACTTCTACTACTTGAATATTTGCGAACTGCATCCAAAATATCAGCAGGTTGTATTTGTACAATTTTATTGTTGTTTAAAACTACAATGGGAGATATTTTAAGTTCTTTTCGGATTCGTTCTTCTAATAAACTGTTGCCGTTTTTATCAGTATTTACATTGTAAATCTGTGATTTATGCTCCTGCATTTGGAACATTCTGTTTGGATTAAAATCAACCAGCAATGTTTGTGGCTTCATATTGAACTTAACCACATCACCGCTAGGCTCTTTGAAAACCTTGATGTATTGATTTTGTAAGCGAAAAATGGCTTGGTCGTATTCTTGTGGTGAAGCCGTATCTTTTAGGTAAAGCATAGTATCCCATTCAGGAACAGTGCTACCAGTAAGCATTCTATTTACTGTCAAAGTGATTGTTTTTACATTCTCACTTTCACATTTTTTTATTTTGGCTTGAACTGCTTGTGTGTCTTTAAAGTTTTTTTCGTTCTCAACTCCAGAGATATTTATGATTTCGTAATTACTGAGATGTTTAAATTTGTTGTTCTTGATTAATTCATCCAATGCGTCACAAGATGCTCTGTAAGGCAAAACACAAACGATATGACGGCACATTTTGCCCTCTTTTATTTTGTCGTAGTCTAAGAAACTCAATAAATTGGCATCATCTTCTGAGCCGTCAATTACTTTTAGTAAGTCAAGAATTTCTTGTTCGTACTTGAATTTTTTGTGGAGTTTATTTTCCTTGTCTATGGTTATAGATTGTGGTCTGAAAAGTTCTGAAAAAGCATAGGTTACACCTTTCTTTTTCATTTCTTCCATTTTTTTACGGGAAGATTCATTGGGATTAAATGCAAAACGAATCATTTGAGGAAAGCCATAATAAGGATTATCCCATTCTTTGATTTCGTCTTTATTTAGATTTTCTAAATCCCATTGTTCTTGGTCTTCTGCAATATTTGTGAATTGATAGAATGCAATAATATCATCATTCGTGAACTCACTATTCATCAAAATACGATAAGGCGTTCCAGAAAGATGAATGCGAATTTTCGCATTAAAAACTTTACTGGTAATTTCTAAATCGTCTAAAGTATTGTCATTCAGCTTTAACTCACTTTTTATTTCTTTGGTACTTAAATTTTCCTCTTTTAAGACTTTTCCATACTCAGCCGCTCTTGCTCCAAAATGTGTTTCATCAATAAGCAATAAGTCAATTTGATTATCAAAAACTTCTTTGTGTTTGGTTTTGATTTCATCACCTTGCAAGTCTTGTAAGGTTAGAAACAAAACGATTTTTTCATTTGCATTCTGCTTTTCGGTAATGATAGTGTCACTTGATAATAGAGCGTTACTATCTAAAAAACAATAGCCATCAAATTTAATATGGCTTTCAACAGTTCTTTTCCATTCCTCTTTTACATCAGCTTTTGCAGAAACCACAACCACCAAATTAGCTCCCATTTCAACTGCACAAGACATTGAGGTAAATGATTTACCAAAACGCATTACCGCATACATCAGCAAATTTGTTCTGCCTTTTTTTATGGCTTCCCGAAAATTGTCTACTGTCTTTTGTTGATTAGGTCGTAATGGATATTTTTCAGTTCTTGTGTAGGTATGAGTAATAGGAATATGACTTTCTTCAAAGCGATAATATTGATATTTTGATTGGTTGTTTTGATGTCCGCTTTTTATATCTTCAATTGCTTCTTTTAGATCGTCCTCGGTTGCGTTTTCAAAAAACTCATTTGAGTAATATGGGATTCCTTTCAAAGCGTTAGGCTTTAATCGACTTCTTTTTAACTCGTTTTCAAGAAAAAAATGAACTGCATAATCTCTGAAAAAAGTTTCGTCATCAACTTTTGCAACATTTCCATACTTCTTTTCAAGGTTAGGGAAGTATTTACGCCATTCATTCAATCGCATTTCAATTGGTCGGTAGGTATCGCCAACTTTAAGATAATTCGGTATTGTTTCGGTTGTAAAAGCATAGATTTGAGGTTCTACTCTTCCAATGATTAAATCATCAAGTATATCTACATTTATATTATTCGTTTCTGGCATATTTTACTTTTCTAAAAGAGATATAAATTTTATCGGTTTTTCTATATCCCAATCCATAATGTTGCAATAAATGCCATTGTGTGACTTTATATTTTGATTTTCACAACCTTTGCATTTTTTTATTTCTGTTTTAGTTTCAAAAAAATCCGAAATGTCTATAATCTCATCTTTACAACTATTCGGAATAACACCTTTCAGACCGTCCATTTGCCAAATATTCCAAGAAATGATTTCTGCAATATTTTGTATGTAATCAAGTGGAGGTTCAGTTTCAAATTTGTGTGTAAAGTTTTCAATGAATGTTATCAGCAATGCTTCACGAGCCAAGAGCAAACTATCTCCTTGCCATTCAAAGCCGTAAGTGCTTTTATATGCAGTTTCAACCGCTTCTAACCATTCATTAATTGAGTCCAAATTCTCATTTACAACTCTTAACTTTCTGTCCAAAATTCCAATTCTGTTTTCAATTTGAATAAACTCTCCTGTTGTCGTGTCGTATCTGCTAACAAGATACGGTGCTTCTCCGCAAGAAATTTCTAGTCGTGTATCACGAACATAGTCTAGCCAAGTCTTGCCTTTTGGAAAAACTATTTTTTCTTTTGCTGTTTCCCAAGATTTAGTTCCATTCTTCAATAAGATTTCTTTATTGAAAACACCATCTTTTCCAAACCAAGAATTGTCAATCAAATTATTTTGTGCGTTGCATATCCAAGAAGGCGTAAAAACTTCTGCCATTTCTTTGGAACGTGATAATTGCAAAATTTTGTCCTTGTGAACTCTAGGCATTATTACATTGCCCTTTTCTCCTGTGATTAACTCAGGCAATATTTCAGAATTGAATTTGTATGTATCTCCGAAGTGTTCGTAATTATCTGTCGCCCAAAAAATATTTTTTTGAGTGGTTTGGTCTCGCAGTAGTATTCCGAGAACGTCAGGGTACTTCTCGATTAACTCATTTTCTAATATGTCGATAACTACTTGCACTTGTATACTTCTTCGTTAGTTTTTAAAAGTTCTTTTACATCAATATTAAGAATGTTCGCTATTTCATAAAGTACTTCAAGTCTTGGTTGTTGTCGATTTTGCACATAACCGTTTACCATATTGTAGCTTTTGCCTAGCTGTTCGGCTAACCAAGTTTGCTTAATTCCTTTTTCTTCAAGTACTTCTTTAATTCTGTTCATTGTTGTTTAAAGATGTCAAGTCACAAATTTAGTTTTTATTTTTCAATATCTCGTTTTTCAAGATAAAAAATGTTTGAATAATTGTCTAGTTGTCTGTCGTTTTGTTCGTCTGTGCGTTGGCAAAAAAATGGCTCTTTTGGTTTTTTGAGCGTTGGCTTGAGTGTCGGCAAAAACCAAATGTGCCATTTGTGCGGTTGGCTTTTTACACTGAGCGATAACGTATGCTACTTTGCATAGTGCTGGGTTTGGAGCCCGTCACTGTCAGTTTAGCTACAGAGTTAATTTTTGTAAGGCGTTTAAAGTTCGTAAACTAGCCAGCATTATGCAAAATAGTTGTTAACAAATGGCATTAAATCTTCGGTTCTAATGTAATTTTTTTTGTGTAAAGTTCGGCTCGTCACTGTCTTTTGGAGTCCAAATTTGTCGGCTTTAGCATAAAGTCATTTGCGGTTTATTCAACGTTACGTTTATCTCGTCTTTGTCTGATGGAGTAGGAGGCTGTCTTTTAAGTTTTTTTGTCATTCAAGCTATTTATTTAGCCACAAAAAATAAACGTTATGTTGATAAAATATGCTATTTGTTAACGTTTTGCGGCTTGGCGTAGTGGCGGATTTTTAGCACAAAAGTTCAATCGAAGAACTGCACTTGAACCTACCAAAAAACTGTCATACGAAGCACTGCACCCGCCATTACGCCAAACCGCTGTTATGCCCAGTGTTTCTTTTAATCTGTTCATATTCTGATAGTTGTCTTGAGTTTAGTTTGCTTTTATAATTGTCAATAAAGTCCTGAACTTCTAAAAAGCCTGTTCCTTTTATTAGTTTTTCTTTATGACTGAGAGAATGACAAAGCAAGCAAAGTGCTTGGAAGTTTCCTTGTCTATTGTCTTTTGTGTTTCCGTTCTTATGATGTGTGTGTAGCCATTTTTTATCTTCTTGATTTGATAAGTCTATGTGGCAAGATTCACATTTAAAACCTACACTTTCTCTATATGCTTCGCTTATTTGATTCCACATCGAATGATAACCGTCTGATTTGAATAAGGAATTGTCTTGGTGTTCGAGATATTTTAAAACTGCTTCATACCAAGGTTGATTAGTGCCCCACCAAGATTTAAAAACTTGTTTACTACAGTTCTTACAGAGTTCCAATTTTTCAAGTGTTGTCTGATGATTTTCTCTTGATGTAACTTTTACAGGCATTTTATTGGCAAATACAAAGCCACCATATTCTTGACGAGTTTCACAATGAACAATGTGATACTTGGGTAGTTTCCTGCTACCTGTCCAATTTGTATAGAAAAATTGTTTGTAATAAAAAAGAAGCATTCTTTCTTCACCGTTTTTGTAAACAGCAAAACCATTTTCATCAATTTCAATTTTTGATGGGTCGTATTTTATTCCATCAATTTGAATTAGTTCAACATTTCTAAACATTTCAAACGTTAGTTTTCTAACTTTTGAAAGAAACTGTGCTGTTTTACCTTTTGTAAAGTCGTGAAGTTTAATCATTCGTTCACTTTATTAATTGCTTCAATTAACTTTTCGTTTGAGGTTACAATTCTAAATTCAACTCGTCTTGATAAATTATCATTTACAACTTTGTTGCTGTCAAGATGTACATAGTTTTTTTCTTCATTTAATGCTCTTGAGTAAGAGAATCCAATTGATGTGAAGAGGAAGTCCATTCTACTTTTTTCTTTTTCACTTGCTTCTTTATATACAGGTTGCTCCCTTAAATACTTCAACACTGAAGCGGCCCTTCTTGATGATAAATCAAGGTTGTATAAATAACTGTCCCCACCGTTTTTGGGAGGTTTTGTGTCTGCGTGGCCTTCAATTCTAATTTCCTTGATGTAGTCGAAATAAGTTGTGTCAGAAGTCAAAACATCCCAATACTTTGGGATGAAACTTGACAAAGATATTTTAAAACCTTGTGTTAGTTTATCATCATTTGTTTCAAACAAATTGTCTGAATTTGGTGAGTTAAATCTTATCGTTCCATCAGGTCCAAGTTCAATTTCGTGTTTCTCAATTTCTTCATTAAACACTTCTTGAAGTTTGTTGTATATCTCATCTTGAACAAATGTGTGTTCAATTACCTGCATAATATAGTTAATGGCAATAAACATAAATATTACCATTAATGCAGTCATCATATCTGCAATTGAAATCCAATTAGAATCGTCTTTTTTTCTCCCAAGCATTTTTTTCTATCACTTTTTGTTTAGACGATTTTCGATGTCCTTTATATATTCAAGGAATAGGGCATCCATACTAGCTAACATTTTGTTTAAACTTTCAACATCTATTGACCTTAATGTTCTTACGCTCTCAACAATGTTAGAAGCTGAATTTGAAACTGATTCAACACTTGTAGTCCATTTAGTGACATTTTCTCCAGTCATTTTTATAGAATCAGTAGTCTCATTCATTTTAGTAGAAAGCTTATTAAAGTTCTCAGTGACTTTCATAAGTTCAGAAGTTGCTCCTTGAACATCTTTCAAAACTTTTGAAAGATTTCCATTCTCATTAAATGCCGAATTAAACTCGTCAATCACCTTTTGAAGCTTACTTGATTGACCTGATATTTCATCTAATTTCGATACCCAGACTACAGTAGTGTCTGCAAATTTTTGATGTTGAGTAACAAGACTTTTATATGCTGTTTTTAATGCTTCAACATCTTCTTTGTGCTCTCTCTGCCAAGTAGAAAGTTCGTTTATAGTTTGAGTTAATTCTTCAAAGTTACTTTGGACTAAGTCTTCTATAAAAATTTTGAAAACATCATTAAAGTTGGTGATGACTTCTCTGAATGCGTCTACTATTGCATTGTATTGAGTTGTAGAAATTGCATTCTTAAATTCTTCAAAGTTTTGATTTAGATTTCTAAGTTCTATAAGTTCTGGGCTTTCAGGTTCAGCGATGTATTTAGTGTTAATGAAAATTTTAATAATCTTCGAGAATATTAGTGATAGCAATATGCCTACTATTGACGTGAACATTGCTGACTTTAAACCGTCAAGCAATAATTTAATACTGTCCTTTATATGGTCGGGAGTTGTATCAAAATTTAATAGTCCGTAAGCTATTCCGGTAAAAGTACCAAACAGTCCAAGTGTCACGAAAACATTTGGAATTGACTCTATAATGTAGAAGTTTGAAATGTGTTTGCGTATTGGTCTAAAAAATACACTTAGGATTGAGTAAACTGTCCAAAAGCCAATAAGCCACCAAGGAAGTTGTTTTAAAAGAAATTCAATTATTTCAGGTCTAATTAGTTGTTCCATTTATTCGGTTGTTGTCGTTTTTAACATTGGGCATAACGTTTTCGGGCTTTGCGTTCGGGCGGGTTTCGGAGCACAAAACTGTCAACCTGCACTAAATTTGAATAGAAGCACAAAGCCCCAAGTTTGCACGTCACCCCGCCTGACGCAAAACCCGTGTTATAGCCAGTGGTTCTTGTCATTCTTGCTCTGTCGGTATATGTTTTTCTTTACAATATTTTTCTACTTCTGTGTCGTTTGCAAAATACTCGTCACAAAATTCGTCAAGCTCTTTTTCTGCACCTGAAACATATTTTTCACTGGCTGTCATTAGCTTTTCTGTCTGCTCAATAAATTTTTCAAATTCCTTATTGATTTTGCAGAGTTTGTCAATGGTCTTAAAGTCCAAGTCACGATACACGGCAGGAAAAAGAATTTTGCTTTGATAAGGATTAGCGTTCAATTCAATTATACCTATTCCAAATGATTGGTTAAGTCTTGCCATTTCTTCGTTTAAACTGTCGCTGAACTCAAAGGCAACTAAATAACCGTAGTTTGCCCAACTTGAATTTGAAACTGCCTGAAAGAATGCTTTTTTAAGTTCACTGTCGCTGTTGATTTCCTTTTTCAATTCGTAAGAACTCATTTTGAAAGTGTCAACACGATTAATTGATTTTAAAAAGTTTTGACTGGCTTTGGTCTGCAAGTTCAAAAACTTAATTCCAACCATATCTGGGTGTGTCCAAATTTGGTTATTGTCTTTGCCGTTTGATTGCTCGTGAAAAATTGTCTTAGAGTAAGTTCCTGTGTTTTTTAAATAGCTGCTTAACAGTTTATGCAAGTCTCTCTCATCAAATGTTTTCGCTTTGTCAACCTTAGTAACTTTTGTTGTTTGAGTTTCTGTCGCACCGCTTAAAATGTCTATTCCAATATTTTGTTCATTTTTTGTCAAGTAGTAGGAGTAAGTCCCGCCTTCTTGTTTTATTCGTTTTACTCTAGTATCACCGTTACGAATAAAGTCGCCCAGCAATGCAGAAATTGTTGAAGCCGGAGTTTTAGCTGTACCGAAGTCGTAATAATTGTTTTTAACGATATGGTTGTAAATGTCCATATACGTTGTCAAGTCGTTGATTTCATCAAGGCTTTTTAAAATCGCTTCTTTTATTGTCATTGTCTGCTTGTTTTTATGTTACGGTTCGGTCGTCCTACCATTGGCTATAACGGTTCTCGGCTTTGCGTAGTGGCGGACTTAGATGCACTTCACTGTCAGCCTACCAAAATGCTAATTTGATGCACAAAATTACAATTTTGCACTGAACCCGCCATTACGCAAAACCGATGTTGTGCCTTCGTTGTTCTTTTTTGTCCGTTATATAGTCGGTCAATTCTGTTACTGTTGGGAAGCCATACTCTTTGCCAAGTTTTGGTTTGCGTATCGGCTCGTGCGACTTGGCAATGTGTATGGCTTGTGGGTTGGTTTTAATAATTAAATGTCAGTCCTACTCCAAAACCCATATCACTGTCGTAATGCGTTCTGAAACCTAAGTTTTTACTTGCGATATAATTCAGTCCAAGCATATATTCTCTGTCTGTATTTACCATAAATGCAGCTCTAAACCTTTTTGAAAGTGGAATGTCTTCACGTCTTAATTGTACTCTTACGTTTCCATCGTGATAGACTTCTGTTTGTAAAATTATAAGCATTGGCA
>JAGXRF010000043.1 GCA_018335925.1 Flavobacteriales bacterium | reverse complement strand
ACAAAATAGAAAGTAAGCCCCCCCCCCGCTACCGCACGACCCGAGCGTAGCGAACAGACGAAGTAATCCTTTCGTGTGGTACTTGTTTAACAGCAAAGCTTTTAATATTTTTGATAAAAAGTAAAAATGAGTAGAAATTATTAGTTTCATAATTCCGAAGGATTATATTTTGTAAGTTTTGCTGTTGTGGGCTGGTTAGATGTCTTTACAAGAAATGAATACAAAGATTTGTTTTTAGAAAGTTTAGAATTTTGTCAAAAAAACAAGGGAATGGAAATACATGCTTGGTGTATTATGACTAATCATGTTCATTTAATTTTTAGAAGTATCAATGGTCAAAAGCCGGAACTTTTACTAGGAGATTTAAAACGATTTACTAGTAAAAGTATTATAAAAGCTATTCAAGAAAATCCAAAAGAAAGTAGGAAAGAGTTTTTATTAGATTATTTTAAAAAAGAAGCAGAAAAAAGTTCAAACACTACTAATAATCAATTTTGGAGACATGACAACAAGCCTATTGAATTATGGAGTAATGAAGTTATTCAACAAAAGATTGATTATATTCACCAAAATCCTGTAGTAGAAGGTTTTGTATTTAGGGCAGAAGATTACAAATATAGTAGTGCTTCGGATTATGCAGGAGAAAAAGGATTGTTAGGTGGTGTTTGTGTTTTTCAGTATTTTAAATTGTAGAGCCACACGAAAGGATTCGTGCGACAGCGGGGGGGGTAACTTGGGACAAAATAATGAAAGTTTTAACAAAAAAAATGAAATAAAATGATTTTAATTAAAAAAACTTTCTTGTTGTTCTTAACTGCATTAGTTTTATTCTTCTGTTCTTGTTTAAATCGTGAAAATATAAAAACAGTTGAGAAGTTTGAAAAAAAATTTGGCATTCTTAATAGCAAAAATTTAAATGATGTAGTAGATGAATTTGAATCTTATTTAAATGATTCTTATCCAACATCACTAATTGACTCTTCGTATAAATCATTCATAAAAAATTATATAAATGATAAAGAATTAAATACTCCCAAATTTTCAGAACATGTTAATGAAATATTACTAGATAATTCATTTCGTTCAAATTTTTATAATTATTATGACGGATATTATTCTTCATATTCAAATTTCTATCTTTCAATTTTTGACAATAAAGATATTGATTCTATAACGCTTAAATATTTAGAGTTTTTAGAAAGTGGTGGTGTTTTATTTGATTTTGATGTTGCTGAAAATGTGTTTTTAAATCAGTTTGATTATACTAATTATTTTCATAAAAGATTTATAATTGTTCACTTTTTTATTAAACCACCTAATTACTGCCAATACCCAAGCTCTCCGAAGTCTCCTGACTTCGGAGCAAAATAAACCTATAACCCAACCCTAACAAGTTGGTTTTGTTGTTTTATAAACCCGCTTTGCTTTTTAGGCACCTTAAGAGTTCCCAAACAACTAGTTTTCGTTCAACTCAATTATTTTGGATTTAGATTCAAAAAAATCCCGTAATTTACTAATCATTTAGAACCATTTTAAACTCAAAAACTGTTTTAAATAAATTAGAAAAAACTAACTTTGTAGTCAAAATTATCAGTTTTACTTATATCTATTTTTCTACCATATTATGACCATCACCCAATTAAAATACTTGATTTCTGTTGCCGAAAACAAAAACTTTACCATTGCAGCCGAAAAGTGTTTTGTAACACAACCTACCTTGAGCATGCAAATTCAAAAACTAGAAGAGGAATTAGATATTTTAATTTTTGACCGAAGAACCAAACCGGTAAAAATTACAGAAGTAGGCAGTCAAATTTTAGAGCAAGCCTATAGTATTGTTAGCGAAGCCAATCGAATGCAAGATATTGTAGATCAGTTTAAAGGATATATTGGTGGCGAATTGCGATTAGGAATAATTCCAACCATCATGCCTACCTTGTTGCCAATGTTTTTACACAATTTTACCAAAAAATACCCAAAGGTAGAATTGATCATTGAGGAATTAAATACCGAAGATATTTTAACCAAATTACATAAAGGTCACTTGGATTGTGCCATTGCGGCTACCCCGTTAAATGACGATAAAATTAAAGAATATCCTTTATACTACGAGCCTTTTGTAGCTTATGTACCCGAAAACAATGCATTATCTAATAAAGGAAATTTAGAAGTAGAAGATATAGATACCGACTCCGTTTTGTTGTTACAAGATGGTCATTGTTTTACCAATAGTGTGTTGAACATGTGTCAAAAAAATATTTCTACCAAAGAAAAAAACTTTAGAATAGAAAGTGGCAGTTTTGAAACATTGATCAAATTGGCTGATGAAGGTTTGGGGTATACCCTACTACCCTATTTACATACTTTGGAAATGAATGATAAAAACAAAGCCAAGCTAAAAGAGTTTAACGACCCTAAACCTGCCAGAGAAGTTAGTTTGATTTTTCCAACCCAACAATTAAAAATACATACCATTCAGGCTTTACGAGAAGTGATTTTGGGTGTGGTAAGAGGTGCAATTCATTTTCAGGATGTAAAAATAATAAGTCCGGTAAAGAATTCTAAAAACTAGAATTTTAAGGAATCAAAGCAACAAATGGTTTTAATTCGGGCTTTTCGGTAGTAAATTGTAAAAGCCATTTACGAAGCTCTTCCAATTCGTATGGTAACAAACTTTGGATGGCTTTTTTGAGTTCTTTTTTAAACAATTGCACATCAAAACTCACTTTTTCTAAAACGCTTTTGGTGTAGTGAAACATGGGACGAACAAAAGATGGCATACCTAAAACTTTTAATTACCTACAAAATAACGAAAACGTTTTCGATTTATTGTGCACTTTTAATTGCTCTTAACATTTCGCGTTTTCCAGGTGGCCCGGGTAGCTTTTCTACCAAAAAACCATTGGCTTGCATGGCTCTTTTGATAGGACCTCTGCAAGCATAAGTTACCAAAACTCCACTAGGTTTTAACGCACGGTACATTTTGGCAAAAATTTGTTCGCTCCATAATTCAGGTTGCACCCTAAAGCCAAAAGCATCAAAATAAATCAAATTAAATTCTTGCACAAAATCAATGTCTTGAAAAAACATTTGCTTTTTCAACAATTTAAAATTTGGTGTGATTTCTTTCCATTGCTCCCATTCCGATTCATGTAATTTTTCAAAATTGTTTTGCAAACCAGCTTCGTTTGCCAAAGTAGAAAAATTCATTACTTTCCAAACTTCTTCCCTAACCGGATATGCCTCTACTCCAACATAAGATATATTTAAAGGAAGTTTACTTGCCTCCAACAAGGTCAACCACGCATTTAATCCGGTGCCAAAACCAATTTCGAGAATAGAAATTTTTGAGAGATTTACAAAATGTAATCCAGCATTAATAAAAACGTGATTGGCTTCTTGAATGGCACCATGCTTGGAGTGGTAAGATTCGTTCCACTCCGGTAAATAAATCGAAGTGGAACCATCTTGAGTAGTTACAATTTCTTGTTTCATTCCGTTGGAATGTATAATTTTTCAATTCTTGGAATTGGCCCTTGGCACTTTACTTCATGACATTTTACACATAAAGCAATGGCTTGGTTGTAATATTCTTTGGCTTTTTCCGGATGTTGGTAAATATTTTTTTGAGCTTCTAAAAACAAAGCAGCATTTTCTTTAAAAAAATCGTCCATTTGCCCTTCTTTGGTGGTTTGTGCTTCGTGAATTTTCATGAAATGCTCCGGAAATTCCTCTGGTAACTCCCCTTTTATGATTTTTTCTTTTAGTCGTTGGTTGTCGGCATACATTTGCTCCATTAACAACGACATTTCCGACATTTCATACATGGCAAATTCATCTGAATTGTCTTGTTTTGGTGCTTCTTCTTTAGATTTACAAGAGGAGGTAATAAATACCAATCCGGAAATCAAAAATATAAGTTGTAGAATGGTTAACTTATTGCTTTGCATCTTGACCTTTTTTAATGTACACCCCATCTGCCATAAAAGCCAAGGTTACTTTAGGCTCGGTAATTGCAGCAATCTCCTCAGGAGACTTGCCTTCATCTTCCGCATAGTGTTTTAACTCTTCTACCGGAACTACTTTTTTATATGCTTTACCTTTTACAATGGCTTCTTTTCCTTGGGCATTCATTGGCACAAAAAATGCGTAATCGGTAAATTTTACAAAGCTTTCTTTTTCATTTTCTAAACCTAAAGTCATCCAACAACCTTTGGTTTGACAAATTTCATTGATGCTTGATTTAAAAATAACTTGTAAAGTATCTTTATCTGTTAAATCTTGGTATTTAGAAGAAATTTCTTCCATTGAATAAATTTCTCCGTCTTTAATTTCAAATGCTTCTCCAAATGAAGCATATTCTTCGGGGTTAAAAGAAGTGACTACTTCCGCGGATTTCTCTTCTTTTTTGCACTGGGAAAAAAGCACCAATGCTGCCATACATAATAATATTTTTTTCATGGTTAGGTAATTTAATACCACAAAGGTACGTAATTGTAAGATTGCGGAAAATGAAATAGTTGCTCTATAAAGTTAAAATTTACACCAAAAAACTTGATTTGTGATAATTTATAAGCATCATTTAAATTGAAATCTATTTTTAACGATTAGCTATTATTTTGTAATTGTCGAAAACATTTTTAAATAATTAACTTTAAAAAGCTATTTATTTTGTTAATTTGTCAAAAATATAAACCGTATTACCTCTACCCTATGCTCTTTATTTTAAAGGACTTATCAGAGGTTATAAACTGATTTACATGAATATTACATTAGCCGAACAGAGTAAAATTAATTCTGTTGACTTTGAAAATTTGCCATTTGGAAGCGTTTTTACCGACCACATGTTGGTGTGTGATTTTAAAGAAGGAGCATGGCAAAAACCTATGATCCAACCTTACCAACCGTTTATGATTGACCCATCTGCAAAGGTTTTTCATTACGGACAAGCTATTTTTGAAGGAATGAAAGCATACAAAGATGCCAATGGTGCGGTTTGGATGTTTCGTCCGGAAGAAAATTGGAAACGCTTTAACCATTCCGCAGAACGTTTGGCAATGCCCGAAGTTCCGGAACATATTTTTATGGATGGTTTAAAAACCTTGTTAACTATTGATAAAAATTGGGTGAAAGCTGGCAACGGAAACTCTTTGTACATTCGTCCGTTTATGATTGCCATTGGAAGTGGTGTAATAGCTAATCCATCCACCCAATACCGATTTATGATTATTTTGTCGCCTGCAAAATCATACTATGCTGGTGAGGTAAAAGTAATTATTGCCCAACATTACAGTCGTGCTGCCAATGGTGGTATTGGTGCTGCCAAAGCAGCCGGTAACTATGCCGGACAGTTTTATCCTACCAAATTGGCCCACGAAAAAGGTTTTCAGCAAGTAATTTGGACAGATGATGCCACCCATACCAAATTAGAGGAAGCCGGTACGATGAATGTATTTTTCAGAATTGGAGATACCTTAATTACCGCTCCAACCAGTGAAAGAATTTTAGATGGGGTTACCAGAAAAAGTATTTTAACTTTGGCTGAACATTTGGGAATTGCCACAGAGGTAAGATCTATTACTGTAAAAGAATTGATTGAGGCACATCAAAACAACCAATTAAAAGAAATTTTTGGAGCAGGCACTGCCGCAGTAATCAATCCGATTAGTGGATTTTCTTATGATGACGTTTATTATGAATTACCAAAATTAGAAAGTTCCACTGCTTTACAATTAAAACAAAAATTAACCGATATTCAATACAAAAAATCGGAAGATCCTTTCCATTGGACGGTGAAAGTTTGCGATTAATCATAAAAAAAGCCTGCAAAATGCAGGCTTTTTTATTTATCTCCTTTTTGCAAAAGTACTTTGGCAATGTTAGGCTTAAAATAATTTGGGCCTTTCATCACTTTGCCATCTTCTCTGTAAATAGGTTTGCCATCTGCACCTAATTTACTCATGTTACTTTTTTGAATTTCTTCAAAAACTTCTTCTATTTTATATTGCAATCCGTGCTCCAAAATAGTACCGCATAAAATATACAACATGTCTCCTAATGCATCAGCAACCTCTTCTAAATTACCTTCCATGGCTGCTTCTAAATACTCTTCATTTTCTTCTTTCATTAAGTGAAAACGCAAATTGTTTTTGTCTTCTCCTAAATCCGCTTTTGGTTGATGCAACACTCCTAAACCAAATGCTTCATGAAATTGTTGCACATGCGATAATTGAGTTTTCATAAATATGCTTGTTAATTATTCTACTACATCAAATATAGTGACCGTTTCCACAAAAAATAAATTCATCCAACTATCTTTGTACAAAATTTATGAACATGTTTAGCACCGGTCAAAAGATATTTGGAGTTTTATTTTTTATTGTCTTTGTGGGTATAATTGTTTACCAATACCGAAAAGACATTCCGCTACACAAAATATACTATCCAAAAACTTACCAAGTGCTTTTGGCATTTTTTGGTTTCTTACTGTTATTATTCACAATAAAATTTTGGTTGAAATAAATTACATCCTGTGAAAATTATCAAATATCTATTCTTTCTTTTCTTGTTAAGTAGTTTCACTTTGGTGGTGTTTGTTTCTACCCAACAAAAAAAGTTTACTTATCAAACCGAAATAACCACATTAACTCCTGCCAAACAGGTAGAACAACATTTACAAAATATCTCCCTTTGGAAATCGTGGTATTGGGAAAAGTCAAATGATGTAAAAATAGATAGCTTGCCCAAAGAAAAGTTATATCAATTTATAGGCAACAAGCAATCTCTTTCATTGCAATGGCAAACAAATCAAATGATTGGAAAGCATATTTCCGATGAACAAGAAACCGAAATCAATTGGCAAATTATTCCTAATAAAAATCAAACAAAAATTCAAGTAAGCTTGACTGGTGAAATGAATTTTACGGATAAAATGTTGGCCTTTTTTGGGAAAGGAAGTCAGAATGATATGAAAATTTGGCAACAAAAAGCTTTAGAACGATTAAAGCAACAATTGGTGGATTACTACCAATTTCATACCATTCAAATAGATAAAATGATGGTGTTAGATTTGCCTCAATTCACTACCAAAACATGGGACAGTATTTCTATTTCTGGCATCTATGATTTAGAAAAGTTAGAACAAGAATGGAAAAAGGACAGTATTTTTAAAGTTTTAAAACCATCCGGAAAAAACTGGATTGAGTTTTCAAAAGTTGACATTTTTCAAAAAAATCAACGAATTACTATTTATCAAAAAGTAACAACCGATAGTATTGGTGCATTGCATCCAAAATTACTTCGAAATAAAAAAATACCCGTTTTAAGGGTCAAGTTAAAAGGTAATATTCAATTTGCAAAAGCTACCTACCAACAAGCCATAGAGCATTTGAAAAAAGAAAAAGCACTTACCAATCAAAGTTATTTTTGGTTGCAAATTCCAAAAAGCACCAATGGTTTACCTCCAAACGAATGGGAGTTTCATTTTTACTTTCCTAGAACAGAATATACTTCTTTGGCAAATTCCCCTGTAATCAATCGAAATTTGTCTTCAGAAAATTAAACCATTCTGTTTATCTTTAGTCTAAAGTTTAAATCGCTATTTTGACGATAGAAGAAAAACAATTGGTAGAACTATTGCAACAACCTGAGAGTAAAGCTAAAGCCTTTGCAAATCTGTTGCACACCTACCAAAAGCCATTGTATCATTTGGTTCGTCAAATTGTTTTACTGCATGATGATACAGAAGATGTGTTGCAAAATGTTTGGATTAAGGTGTTCCATGGCATCGATAACTTTAAAGGAGAAAGCAAATTATACAGTTGGCTGTACCGAATTGCGACCAACGAAGCCATTACCTTTTTGCAACAAAAAAGAAGAAAATCTGGAGTAAATTTTGAAGAATTTTCAGAAAAACAAATAGGCAAACTAACTTCAGATGCATATTTTGATGGTGATGAAATTACGATCAAATTACATCAAGCAATTGCAAAACTTCCGGAAAAGCAACAATTGGTTTTTAAATTAAAATATTTTGAAGAATTAAAATATGAAGAAATTGCCGAAATTACAGGAACTTCGGTGGGTGCTTTAAAAGCCTCGTACCATTTGGCTGTAAAAAAAATTGAAGAATTTGTCCAAAACCATTAAACCAAGTAGACTATTGTTAGTCTAAATTGCATATGAAATCGCCATTAAAAACTTTTTACAGTAACAAAACACAAATAAAGATAAAGCGATTACATATGACCGCTGAAAAAAAAATAATTATCTTCATATGAAAGATTTTAAATTAAACGAGTTCCCGAAAATTCCCTCTGGTTTTACACCTACAGAAGCTTATTTGGAACAACTTAACCAAAAAATTTTAAACCAACTACCAAAAGAAGTAAGTCAACCTAAAAAAAGTAAAGTGATACGTATATCCAAGCCATGGATTGCCGTTGCTGCAAGTTTGGTTGTTTTATTTGGTTGGGTTATTTGGAACCAAAACCAATCCGATTGGTTGGAAAATGTTCCCGCAGAACAGTTGGTATTGCAAAAAAAATACACCCATTACTATGATTATGCAGAACTTTTGAATGAAGAAGACATGGTAAAGTTATATCAAGATTTAGAAATTGATGAAAATGAATATTGGCAAGACAACCAAGAATATTGGTATTAATAAATATTAAAAATAAATCAGATGAAAAGAATTATTTTATTGGCATTAGTCCTTTTTACAGGAATTTTATTTGCTCAAGATGGCGAAAGAATCAAGCAAATGAAAGCAATGAAAACTGCTTTCATTACTACTGAATTAGATTTGAGTCCGCAAGAAGCTGAAAAATTTTGGCCAATTTACAACCAATACGAGCAAAAAAACTTTGAGCTGAAGGCAAAAAGATTAAGAAGTATCATGAAGGAAATTAAAGATAAAAAAGAAGCCTTTACCGAAAAAGAAGCACAAGCCAAATTGCAGGAAATTATTAGTTTGGAGGATGAAATCAATGCTTTAGAAAAAAAATTGTTGCAAGACCTTAAGCCTGTTTTAAGTGCAGAAAAAATATTAAAATTAAAGATTGCAGAAATGCGATTTCAGCAAACTGTTTTAAACAGATTAAGAGATGGCAAGGGGCCAAGATAAAAACGCAAAACACTAATAATCAAACACCTAGATTTAGGTGTTTTTTTTTGGCACAATAGTTGGTTTGATTAATTCAAGAAAAACACAATGCCATGAAAAATATATTTTTAATGGTAACCATATGTTTCGCAACGTATGTTACCGCACAGGACAGAACCACAGTAAGAGCTAATAACATAGATATTAGCGATAATTTAGATTTGCGAGCTGTGGCTTCAATTTTTGGAGAATCTAAAAACTTGGAAGATTTTGAATATCGCTTGAACGATCCAAATTTACAAATCTCTAATTTAGATTTAAACAACGACAATCAAATTGACTATTTGAGAGTGATTGAGTCGGTAGAACAAACTACACACTTAATCATTATTCAAGCAGTACTAGGCAGAGATTTGTTCCAAGATGTGGCTACGATTGAAGTGGAAAAAGACCAAAGAAATAGAACCGTTCAAGTTCAAGTAGTTGGAGATGTTTTTTTATACGGACCAAATTATATTTATGAGCCTGTATATACCGTAAATCCAATCATCTATACCCACTTTTGGGGACCACGATATGTGGTTTGGGCTTCACCTTGGTATTGGAATTACTACCCAACTTATTTTGTAGCTTGGCATCCATATCCAATTTTTAGATATCGAACCCGAATAGTACCGTTTATTCATGTGAATAATACTTGTCATTACGTAAACTTCAGAAGAAGTCAAAGAGCCATGGTAATGCATCAAGGTAGAAGAGGTTCTGGTTGGGAACAACTACATCCAAACAGAAGTTTTCAAAACCGAAACCAAGCAGTAAGCAACCGTTATGAGTTAGAAAATCGCAGAAATCAATCTTTGCAAAGCAATGTAAACGGTTCCAGAAACCAATCTGCAAATACTTCGGTTAGAACTAATAACATCAGAAGTAATGAAACCAATACAAATGTAAATGGAGGTCAACGCAACCAAGTGGCTTCTTCTACTAGAACTGAAAATACCAGAGGGCAACAAACCAATAATCAAAACTTTTCGGTAGTTAGATCGGAAAACCAGGGCAGTACAAGAGCCTCCTACTCTAACAACCAAAGAGAAAGAATTGAGCCATCAGTGACACCAAATGTGGTAAGAAATGAAAATACTCGTGCAAGTAACTCCAATGGTTCTACCAGAAGTCAAAGCACAAGTACTTCCACTCCAACTAGAACAAGCCAACAAAGTAGCTTTGGTAACAGAAGCAACGGCAGTAGCAACATACAAAGTAGCCCAAGCAGAAGTACTTCTGCACCTAGCATGAGCACAAATAGAGGAAACTCTGGTAGTTCCTACAACAGAGGTGGCAGTGAAGCAATCAGAGGAAACTCCTCCAGAGGAGCAAGAGGCTAAAAATCAACACCATTATTCAGGAAGCCAAATGGCTTCCTGATTTTTTTGAAGAGGTAACGGATGAAATTGATGGATTATCCTCAAAAAAATACGTAGTTTTGCACTCTTAAATTTCCAAAACCATGGTATTATCCATTGTAGCTTACGGAGATCCTGTGTTGCGAAAAGTAGCCAGTCCCATCTCCAATGATTATCCAAATTTCAACAACTTAGTGCAAAACATGTTTGAAACCATGTATCAAGCCAATGGGGTTGGTTTGGCTGCACCACAAGTAGGCTTGCCTATTCGTTTGTTTGTAATAGATACCACACCTTTTTCGGATTCTGATGATTTATCGGAAGAAGAAAAGAAACAATTAAACGGATTCAAAAAAGTATTTGTGAATGCCAAAATTGAAAAAGAAGAAGGAGAACCTTGGAATTTTAACGAAGGATGTTTGAGCATCCCGGATGTAAGAGAAGATGTAAGCAGAAAACCTTTGGTAACCATTACCTATCAAGATGAAGACTTCCAAACCAAAACCGAAACATTTGATGGTTTGATTGCTCGAGTGATACAACACGAATACGATCATATTGAGGGAATTTTATTTACCGATCATTTGTCAACTTTCAAAAAAACCATGATCAAAAGAAAGTTGAACAACATTTTAACCGGAAAAATTTTCACTGATTATAAAATCAAGTTTTACAAAAAATAAATCGATACTTTATTTATGAGTTTACAAAAAATTATGGCTATTTCCAGAAAACCGGGATTGTATGAATTAAAAGTTCAAACCAGAACAGGTTTGTTGGTAGAAAGTTTATTAGATGGCAAAAAAATTACTGTAGGTTTACGCGATAACGTAAGTTTATTAAGCGAAATTGCCATGTATACCTATAATGAAGAAATAAAATTAAATGAAGTTTTTTTGCGTATGGCAGAAAAAACCAATTTTGAACAAGCTCCATCTCACAAAGATAACCTGGCAGATTTACAAAGTTTTTTTAGAGATGTATTGCCAGAGTATGATGAAGAAAGAGTGTATCCATCTGATATCAAAAAAGCATTTCAATGGTTTAACTTATTGCACAACAAAGGATACATTACCAAAGAAATTTTAACTGCTGACCCTGCTACTGAGGAAGCTGCCAACTAAAAATGGAAGACAAATCCAAACATTTGCAAGCCTTGGAGCGATTGCTCCATATTATGGATGACCTCCGTGCCAAATGTCCGTGGGACCAAAAGCAAACCATGCAAACTCTCCGGCACTTAACCATAGAAGAAACCTATGAACTTGCAGATGCCATTTTGGATAACAATGCACAAGAAGTAATGAAGGAGTTGGGTGACCTGCTCCTTCATATTGTTTTTTACGCAAAAATTGGCTCGGAACAAAACCAATTTGATTTTGCTAGCCTAACCCATCAAATTTGCGATAAATTAATCCATCGTCACCCGCATATATATGGAGATGTTGAAGTTGCAAATGAAGAAGAGGTTAAGCAAAACTGGGAAAAACTAAAATTAAAAGAAGGCAAAACTTCTGTATTAGAAGGAGTTCCAAAAAGTTTACCCGCTTTAGTTAAAGCCTCTCGTATCCAAGAAAAAGCCAAAGGAGTTGGCTTTGATTGGGAACATCCTAACCAAGTTTGGGAAAAAGTTCAGGAAGAATTACAAGAATTTAAACAAGAAGTTGCCAATCAAAACCAAGAAAAAATGGAAGCAGAATTTGGTGATTTGTTATTTTCTATGATCAATTATGCTCGATTTTTGAACATCAATCCTGAAAATGCTTTGGAAAAAACCAACAAAAAATTCATTCATCGCTTTCAGTATTTAGAAAATAAAGCCAAAGAAATGGGCAAAAATTTACATGATATGACCTTGGCTGAAATGGATGTATTTTGGGAAGAGGCTAAAAAAATGTAATTTTTTTTCTGCTTAACTAAATTCATTTAAAAAACTGATTTACTTAGAGTTATAATAAATATAAAGCCTATTTCTTGTAAAAAGTCTATTTCTCTAAATCTTAAATTTTTCCAAAAAAAACTTTCCTCTGTAACAATTCTTAAAAAGTGTTGTCTTATGGTTTTATGTAAACGAAGTTATTATGCATTACATAATACTTTATAATACATTATTTACTTGCTGCAGAAAGTAAATACACCAAACCAATAACCACAAAAAAGAAACATGAAAGCATTTTATTTATGGCTGTTAGCAACCACTTTGGTTCTAGCCAATACAACAGAAGACTTGCATAGGGTATCCGGAAAGGTTACCGACAAAGCCACCAATGGGCCTGTACCATTTGCATCGGTAGTGATCAAAAACGGTGAAACGATTGTAACTGGTGGTATTACTGACGAAAAAGGAGAGTATACCTTAACCAAAATTAAAAGTGGAAACTATACCTTAGAAGTTCAGTTTATAGGCTATAAAACGTATGTACAAAAATTGCCAATTACAAAAAACTTACAACTTCCTAATATCATTTTAGAAGAAGAAGCAACTTCATTAAAAGAAGTAGAAGTGGTTGCTGAAAGGAGTAATATTGTGCAAAAAATTGACCGTAAAGTAGTTAATGTTGGCCAAGATTTGATCAATGCCGGACCAACAGCTTCTGATATTTTGAACAACATTCCATCAGTTAGTGTGGACCCTCAAAACAATACCGTTGCCTTAAGAGGAAATCCAAATGTTCGAATTTTTATTGACGGTAAGCCATCTAATATGTCTGCTGCTGAAGTTTTGCAATCCATTCCTTCAACTGCAATCAAACAAATTGAATTGATTACCAATCCAAGTGCCAAGTATAATCCGGAAGGGATGAGTGGTATCATCAATATCATTTTACACAAAAATGCAATCAAAGGATTTAACGGTAGTATCAATACTGGGGTGAATTTTGGGATTACTCCTAAAACTAACAACTCGTTGGATGTAAACTATCGCATTCAAAAGTTTAATTTTTACTCCAACTATTCTATTAATTATGGCATCAACAACAACTTTGGATTTTTAAAAACCGAAGCCATCAACAATCCGGACAATAGCAATCGTAATGATTTTTACATTGATAATTACAATCGTAGACACTTTAACAAAACCGGTGTTGATTTTTATGCGAATGATAAAAATACATTTTCGTTTTACACCATTCAAAGTTTTAATAGTGGCAACACTTTATTTGACACAGAAATTAGATACGATAATCCGGTTAATCCATTTACTCGTCAACGTTTAGATGGTGTGGTAAGGGGTCATAACCAAATTTATAATTTAGGTTATAAAAGAACTTTTGACAAACCTGAACAAACTTTAGAAATTGAAGTTAACTATAACAACAACGACAATCCTGAGGATACTCGATTTAAAGACACCAATAACCAATTGATAGCAACCAATTTAGTAGGCAGAAATTACAACCAATGGTTGGTAAATGTAGATTTTGTAACTCCATTGTCGGAAACCAGTAAATTGGAAGCTGGATTAGAAAGCAGAAATGACCAAACGATCAACGACTTTAATGTGAATCAAAACTATGTTTCTGATTTTGATTACCGAAGAAATATTTACAGCGGTTATACAAATTACAGCAAACAATTAGGAAAATGGAGTTACCAATTAGGCTTGCGATTGGAAAGTTATGAAGCAGTTGCCAATTTTAGAAGAATCAACGAAACTCCAGCAGATTTTAAAGATTATATATTTACGGTATATCCTTCTGGATTTTTAACTTATGAAGCTTCTGAAAAAAATAGTTTCCAATGGAGTTACTCTAGAAGAGTAGACAGACCAAATATTCAACAGGTAAACCCAATTAGAGAATGGAGTAGTCCGTTGTTGGATCAAGAAGGTAATCCGAATTTGGTACCACAATTCACCAATTCCATAGAAATGAATTACACCCGAAAAACCAAAATTGGCAGTGTAACTACCGGAGCATTTTTTAGATACATTCAAGATCCAATTTCGCAAGTATTTGTGCAAAGTCCGTACGACCCAAATAAAAAGTTAATGACTTTTGCCAACTTTGACAATAATACGGAATACGGCATAGAAGTTTCCGGAAACTTGAATGTAAAAAAATGGTGGAGTATCAACTTTGGAGCAGACGCTTACTTTAGAAATGTGAGAGGTGTGGTGGAAGATTTGAATGGTGATTTGGTACAAAAAGAAGCTTTATCTGTACCTTTTAATGGCAGAATGAACCATACATTTTCTGCAGCAAAAAACCACAAAATTATTTTGTTTGGAATGTACAGAGGTCCAGTAGATGACATTCAATTTAACAGCAGAGATATGTGGAGGCTAGATATTGGAACACGTCATACCATTTTAAAAGGTCAAGGTACTTTGAGCTTGCGAATGAATGATATTTTTAATACCATGAGAGCACGCTTTTACGGAAGTAATCCGGATAATGTAGACGGACAGTTTCGTTGGGAAAGCCGCATGTTTAACGTGAACTTTAATTACCGCTTTGGTACCGGAAAATATAGAGCAATGCAACGCAGGCAACGCGATGCCAATGAATCACAAGGGGGAGGAATGTTTTAAACCAAAATCCCTTGCGAGTTTGTTTTGTGTTAGTACCGATTCTCGAAAGAGAATCGGTTTTTTGTTATTTAACAAAAATATACTAACTTTATGTCAACTAAATTTATACGAGAATTATGCCAGAAATAAGTCGTTTCTTTGGAGTCATAATTTATATGTTTTTTAACGACCACAATCCACCACATTTTAAAGTTAAATATGGGGAGTTTGAGGCAAATGTTTTAATTGAAAATGGAAGTTTATTAAATGGTGATTTACCGATAAGTAAATTAAAATTAGTTCAAGCATGGGCAGAAATTCACAAAGAAGAGTTGCTTGAAATGTGGAATACAAAAGAATTTCAAAAAATCAAACCTTTGAGTTAATGGTTAAAGTACAAAATATAGTTTCAATTAATAACAATATATTGGTGTGTGAACTTAACAATGGTGAGTTCAAAAAGATTGATTTGTCCGAATTAATCTCAAATCACAAACATTTGATTGGTATTGATAAATTAAAAGATATCCAATACCAAAAAACAGCAAAAATTGGTGAATTTGGAGAAATTTTTTGGGAGAACACCATACATTCAAATAATGAAGTTTGGAACTATGACATTTCACCGGAATACATTTTACACCATGGTATAACAATAGTTCAGGATAAATTAACTTTTTAAGCCTTTCTTACAAATTCCGATTTTAAAGCCATCCCACCAAATCCGTCAATTTTACAATCAATATTGTGATCGCTATTTAAATTGATGCGAATATTTTTGACTTTGGTACCGGCTTTCACAGGTTTAGGTGCTCCTTTAACCGGCAAATCTTTTATTACAACCACTGAGTCTCCGGTTTGTAAAATATTTCCGTTAGCATCTAAAACAGTATCCGATCCCAAAACTTCGGCAGGATTCCATTCAAAAAAACATTGCGAACAAACCATTTGATTGTCTTGTTCATAGGTAAATTCTGATTGGCATTGTGGGCAGGTATTATGCATGCTAATTTTTTGGTAAAGGTAAGGTTTGTAATTGTTTAGTATCAACCAAAATCACTTTTTATTATGGTTATAAAATTCCCATTCTTTAATTCTTTCTCCTTGATGATAAGTACATCTTGCCACTAAATTCCCCTTTTCATTATACTCCTCCCACTTTCCATGCTCTTTTCCTTTTATATAAAATCCTTTGGTTGCTAATACTCCATTTTCATGGTAAACACAATAATCTCCATCTATTAAATGATGGTAATAATTGGTTGCAATTTTTGGATTTCCGTTTTCAAAAAAAGAAGCATACTTTCCGTGAAACCCATTGGGTGATTTATAGTTTACTTTAGAGAAAAAACTACCATTCTCATAAAAATATTCCCAATATCCATCTTCATGTCAGTGTTTAAAAACACCTCTAGATTCTATCTTTCCATTGGAAAAATAATTTTTGCACCAACCATGTAATTTTCCTTCAACATAATTTTCCTCCGACACAAGATTACCGAATTTATCAAAGTTTTTTAACAAACCATGCAATTGCCATTTGCCATAAATGAAATTTTTTCTTGCAGTTCCTACACTAGCTAATTGACCATTGTCATGGTACTCTTCAATCTTCTCTTCCCCACATCCACAGGATGCTATCAACAATAAACCAAAAAGAAGAAGTAGTATTTTTCGCATGGCTTAATTGATTCTATAAATCGGATATCGTTTGTGACTCTTCTCGTAATAAGGAGAGTTTTGATAAATCCAATCTAATTGGGCTCTTGCATTATCTGCAAAAGCTGCATCTTTTGCTTTTCTTTCCTCAAATCGCATTTTTAAATCTGGATTGCTTTGTAATAATTCCCATGCAATATCTTCAAAAACATAAGCCGAATAGCCTTCTTTTTGTTGCAAAATACTATCAAAAAAATTCCAATTAAAAAACGAGTCCGGGGCTTCTGGTTCTAAGGTTTCCATCAAGTATTTTACCCCGGGTTGTTGGGTAGAAATTAAATGAGTTCCTTTTGGAAAATAAACTTCTTCCTGAAAACTTTTTACTTTGGTATTGCTATGCAAATAATGTCCTTCATAAGGTTGTGAAAGGGTTTGAAAATCATCTATGTAATAGCCTTGTACTTTTATCAAAGTGTCTTTTTTAATTACCATACTGGTAATATTTTGCAAATGAATCAAATCTAACACCTTATATTCCGAAGGCGGAATTACAAAATACTTTGGAATGGTTTTGCTAGCTACCACTTTGTATCTTTCGAAATACGGAATTTGTTTGGCATAAGGCTTGCTTTGGTCGTAAAAAAGTCGGTTTTTACCTGTAACCTTACTTGGAATATAACTAGCCTCATACCCTTTAAAGGTGATGGTTTTGGATTGCGTACTATCTAATTTCCATTGCAATGGATAGGTGCTTCCTGCAGTAAATTCTTTCCAGTGGTTTCGAACAAAATTGGTAATCAATGGTGCTTGCATTTGGCAATACTGGTAAGTTTCCAACATAAATTGATAGGTAACTTCTACCCTATCTGCATATTTTTTTAACATGTGGGTTTCGGGTAAATACGAGAAACTCCCAAATAACGAAGCATATCCGCTTGAGTAACGAGGGGTATCCATCATTTGATGAAAACCTTTGTCCGGACTTGTCCCGTAAACCGTTACATATGGAATGGTTTCTATTTTCTTTTGCTCCATCTGTTTTAAAATTGCAGGAGTCATCATATGTTTAAAAAAAGATCCTGAAGCCACACCCAATTTTTGCCAATGACTTTCAATCAGGGTAAATACATACGGATAATCTGCTCCGTTACTAACATGATTATCTATAAAAACATCTGGTTGTACTTGGTGAAAGATGCTTGCAAAAGTTCGCATGTTTTTGGAATCTGTTTTGATAAAATCTCTGTTCAAATCCAAATTTTTACTATTCCCTCTAAATCCGTAAGCTTCCGGTCCGTTTTGGTTGGCTCTGGAAAAACTGTTTCTGTTTTTGGTACCTTCTACGTTATAGGCAGGGATGATTACCAATAAGATATTTTTGGAGACCTTTACCTTGCCAATGGCTAAATCTCTTAACAATTGCATACTTGCATCTACCCCATCCGGCTCCCCGGGATGAATATTGTTATTAACCAATATTTTCAATTGCTTGGTGTTAAAACTAAATTGCTCGGTAGCATCAAAAACAAGGTAGTGAATTGGAGTTCCATCATCAGACGTACCTGCTTCTTTAATTTGTATGGTTGAAAAATGATTAGCTAAGCTATTAAAATAGGTCATCATTTCCTCATAAGTGGGAGTTTGGTTGCCATTTCCTAACTCAAAAGGAGTTTTCCAGTTATTTTGAGCAAAACCGAACAAAACAAAGAAAGATAGAAGGTATATTTTCATAAAGAATTTGAAAATTTGAAATTTGAGGATATGAAATTCGAAATTTGAAATTTGAAGTTGGAAGTAAAATACAGTAATTCTGATTTCTGTATTTGTTTACCATTTTACACTATCCGGAACCAAAACGTGGTAATCTCCGCCATTTCTAATCACATCTCTTACAATACTGCTGCTGATATAGGAAGTTTTGGCTGCTGTAAGTAAAAAAACAGTTTCAATTTTTGATAATTTTCGGTTGGTATGGGCAATGGCTTTTTCAAACTCAAAATCGGCCGGATTTCGCAAACCTCTTAAAATAAATTCCGCCTCCACTTTTTCGCACAATTCGATGGTCAATCCTTCGTAAGTAATCACTTTTACTTTAGGCTCGTGAGCAAAAGCATCTTCAATAAACTTTTTTCGCTGTTCCAAATTGAACATATATTTTTTATCGGCATTAATTCCGATGGCTACAATAATTTCATCAAACAAGGTAACCCCACGTTGAATGATATCAAAATGTCCTAAAGTAATTGGGTCAAAAGACCCTGGAAAAACTGCTCTTTGCATGATTTACTTTTAAAGTTGCTCATCCAAAGATAATAAAAAGATGGTAATTTACTTTTCAGCCAATTCCTTCAATTGATTCAATGCTTCGGGAAACACACGGTTCATGCTTTCTTCATATTCCGGAAGTGTATCTACTTTTACCACTAGTTTGGTTTGCATCTCTTCTTCAAAAATTTCGTAGGATTCTAATGGAGTACCCCATTTTTCTCGATTACTTTCTAACTCTACAAAATTTTCTATTTCACCTAAGTGCTGAAAAACAACTTTTTTATGTGGCACAAATTCCTTTACCAAGCTATACATCCCATGCCCATCTGCAGTTAAAAATTGAATTTTAGCACCTACTTCCCAAACATCCATTGTATAATAACTACTCGGATGGAAGGGTTTGGTCCACTCTTTATAATTTTCTGGCATCCACAAACCATCCCAAACTTTTGTATGGGTTGATTTAATTGCTATTTCAAAAGTTAATGTTTTCATTTTTTTCCTAATCTGTTCCAAATAGGTTGCTTTTTTAAGGCCAAAGCAATTTCATTGTCAAATAAATCTTTAAATGCATAACCCGCATGAGCAGCTTGTTGCGGAAAAATACTTTGTGGAGACAATCCGGGATTGGTGTTGATTTCGATAAAATGAGGCACCTCGTTGTTTACGATGTAGTCTATTCTGGCAAATCCTTGCATACCAAGTGCATGATATACTTTTTTGGTAGTTTCGTGCATTGCTTTTTCCCAGGCTTCCGGAAGTTGTGCCGGAGTTACTTCGTCTGATTTTCCTAAATATTTAGCTTCGTAATCAAAAAATTCGTTATGAGGAATGATTTCTGTAATTCCTAAAACAACAATTTCGTTTTGATATAACATCACTCCAACCGAAAACTCTCTTCCTTTCAAATAAGCTTCTAACAATACGTTGGCATCTTCTGCAAAAGCAACTTCTAAAGCTTTTTGCAGTTCCGAAACATCGTTTACTTTAGAAACTCCCAAACTACTTCCAGACTGATTTGGCTTCACCATCAATGGCAAACCAAGAGTTTCAATCATTTGATTGGTATCTATCTGATCACCTTCGGATAGATAAATAGAATTTGCTCTCGGTATTTGAAATTTTGCCAAAACGGATAGTGTATCTCGCTTACTAAACGTTAAAGCCGATTGATAAAATCCACAACCGGTATAAGGCAACCCTATCAATTCCCAATAAGCCTGTAAGTGACCATCTTCACCCGGAGTACCGTGAATGGTATTTACCGCTACATCAAAATGGATTCTTTTATTCTCAAATAAAAAACTAAAATCAGATTTGTCCATCGGAAAAGCTTGGTTGCTTATTTGTACTGTCCAACCCTCTTGCAGAATATGCACCGGATAAATTTCGTATTTTTCAGCATCTAAGTGTTGTAAAATCAACTGACCACTTCTTAGCGAAATCACCGATTCGTTGGAGTAACCACCCATCACAACTGCAACTCTTAATTTGGAATGTGTCATTGGAATACAAAAATTTGATTGGGTAAAGATAATTAATGAAAAGTGGAAAACTATAGGGTTTAAAATTTTCCGAGCGTAAAATCACAATTTTTTAGTTTTTAAAATTGAAATTGCCTTCTAATCCAAACAATAGAAAAACTATCTTTGCAGTTATCTAGTTTTAAAAAGATGAACTTTATACAATTTATTTTTACTCGTCATTTTTGGATCCAATTTGCGATGGCATTAGTTTTGAGTGGAGTATTGATTTTTTTACTTCTTAGCTGGCTTTCATTTCAAACCAACCACGGACAAGAAGTTGTAGTACCTAATGTTACTAATTTACTCATGGAAGAGGTAGAGGACAAGTTAGACAACGTTGATTTAGATTATGTTTTGTTAGATACATTAGACTACGACCCTACCAAACCAAAATTTGTTGTTTTGTTTCAAGAGCCTAAGCCAGGTAGTAAAGTAAAACCGAATAGAAAGGTGTATGTGAAAATTAATGCTGGTGATTACGCTTATGTAACCGTTCCGGATTTGGTGCAAAAATCGTTCAGACATGTAGAAAATACTTTCAAAGTACTTGGTTTGCAAGTTGGAGATACTGTATACAAACCATTTTTAGGTAAAGACATGGTTTTGGAAATGAAATACCAAGGAAAACCTTTAAAACCAGGCACCAAATTGAAAAAAACCACCAAAATTGATTTTGTTTTGGGAGATGGTAAGATTAGTTATTATGATGATAAGGAGTTGGATTCTATTCAATCGATAAAAATTGATCAATTAGAAGTTCCGTATGACAACTGATGCTACTTTTTTGGAACAAGAAGAGGATGGTTTTGAACATTATCGTTTTGAAGTTGCCAAAGGGCAATCGCTGCTAAGAATAGACAAATACTTGATGGGTTTGGTTGAAAATGCTACCCGTAATAAAATTCAACAAGCAGCAGAAGACGGATGTATTTTAGTTAACGACCAACCGGTAAAATCTAACTACAAAGTAAAACCTTTGGATGTGATTCGAGTGGTTTTTGAACATCCACCTTATGAATATTTATTAGAGCCCGAAAACATTCCGCTAGACATTGTTTTTGAAGACGAACATTTGATTGTACTAAATAAACCTGCAGGCTTAGTGGTGCATCCGGGACACGGAAATTACTCCGGAACTTTGGTAAATGGCTTGATTTACCATTTTCAAAATTTACCATTAAACTCTAGCAATCGTCCGGGTTTGGTACATCGAATAGATAAAGATACTTCCGGGCTATTGGTAGTTGCCAAAACCGATTTTACCTTACAACACTTATCCAACCAATTTGCAGAAAAAACTTCAGAACGTGCATATGTAGCTTTGGTTTGGGGAAATGTGGAGCAGGACAAAGGCACCATTACAGGCTATATTGGCAGGCACTTAAAAGACCGCATGCAAATGGCTGTTTTTGAAGATGAAAAATTTGGAAAATGGGCTGTTACCCATTACGAAGTTTTGGAGCGTTTTGGCTATGTAACTTTGGTAAAATGCACCTTAGAAACCGGTAGAACCCATCAAATTAGAGCCCATATGAAATTCATTGGACATCCGTTGTTTAATGACGAACGTTATGGTGGGAATTTAATTTTAAAAGGAACCACGTTTACCAAATACAAACAGTTTGTTGACAATTGTTTTAAAATTTTACCTCGACAAGCTTTGCATGCCAAAACTTTGGGATTTGAACATCCGGTTACAAATCAAAAATTACAGTTTGATTCTGAAATCCCTCAGGATATGCAACAATGTATTGAAAAATGGCGTGGGTATGCTAAAAGTAGTGGCTTGCAGGATTTGGAGTAATTATTTTTTCACTAAAAACTTTCCGGTGGATGCGTCAAAAGTTACGTCTTCTTCCTGAAATAAATCGTGGAATACTCCTTCGGAAATCAAGTTACAAGGTTCGTCAAAATAAACTCCTTTAGGGGTAAACAGTAAAACCTGATCGCAAAATTGCAAGCATAAATCTAAGTCGTGCGAAGAAAATAAAATAGTTTTCCCCTGTTCTTTTGCTAATTGTTGCAACAATTTAAACACACTTACTTTGTGTACCAAATCTAAATGAGAAGTAGGTTCATCTAACAAAACCAAAGGAGTATCTTGGGCCAAACACCTAGCAATCATTACTTTTTGTAACTGTCCATCGCTTAACTCGTATACTTTTTTATGGGCAAAATCTGCCATTCTTACCAAAGTTAAAGCTTCTGTTACTTTTTGCTCATCTTCCTCAGATAATTTTCCTATCCAAGAGGTGTGTGGCAATCTGCCCAAGGCAACCAACTCCAATACCGTTAATTGGGTTTTCGGAATGGCTTCGGTTAACACCGCACTCATCACTTTGGCTTTTTCCTGAACATCCCAATCTGTGATTGGTTTATCTTGCAAGCGAATAGTCCCATCTAATGGCAATAAGCTTCCTAACAAACTTTTTAAAAAAGTAGATTTTCCTGCACCATTGGCTCCCAAAATCCCCACAAATTGACCTGTGCTTATAGGCAAATCAGGAATGGAGACACTCCACACCATATTTTTCCCTTTGGTGTACCCTACTTTTAGGTTTTGGGTTTGTAGAACTAAATTTTGCATATTATATAGTCAACTTTTTTTGTCGCATCAACAACCAAACCACCATGGGAGCTCCTATGATAGATGTCACTGCATTAATTGGTAACGTTAAAGCCGAACCAGGTACTTGTGCAATCAAATCACATAACAACAACAATATCGCACCTATCAATACACATCCCCAGAATAGCACCAAATGTTGACTGGTTTGAAACAATAATCTGGCCAAATGTGGTACAGATAAACCAATAAAAGCAATAGGCCCTACAAAAGCTGTAATAGAACCCGCTAAAATTGCCGTAGATAACAACACTACTTGCTGAAAAATTTTCCAAGAAACTCCCATAGAAATGGCATAATTTTTTCCGAGCAACATCAAGTTTAGCGATTTCATTTGGCTGTAAGCCATCACCAAACCAATAAAAACAGTTATGGATAAAATTACGACTGCCTCCCACGACATTTGATGTAATGATCCCATACTCCACAAGGTAAACTTTTGTAAAGCTTCTGCAGAACTAAAATAGGCCAAAATACCCACCACTGCTCCGGTAAAACTTCCAAACATCAATCCAACTATTAATAGTGTGGTTGGATCTTCCATTTTTTTGGACACCAATAAAATCAAAAGCAAAACCAAAAAACTACCCAATGCTGCAGCTATCATCATGGTCCAGGCATTTAAAACCGCTATGGATAAACCAATGCTTCCCATTACCAACAAAGCCACACCCAAACTTGCCCCTGAACTAATACCTAAAACATAGGGGCCGGCTAATGCATTTCTGAAAAAAGTTTGCATTAACAAACCTGAAATTCCGAGTCCTGCACCTACTAAAATGGCTGTGATACTTTTGGGTAAACGATAGTCCCACAAAATTAACGCATCACTTTTTTGCACAGGATCTCCAATAAAAGCTTGCCAAAAATCACCTAAGGTAATAGTGACCGAACCAAACAACAAACTTGCCAACCAAAGCAAAACCAAGGTAACAATTAGTAGGGTGAATATGTGAGAATGTTTAAACAATTAAGGCAAGGATTCGTAAAAGTGTAAAGTTCCGGGAGCTAATAAATCAGGGTGCAAAATACGAATTAAGTCTTCCAACACCAAGTCGGGCCGCATCGAAGCCAACTCGTAAAATAAAATACCACCTGTTGGTCCTTTTTTACTACTTGAGGTAAACATTTTGTTTTGCTTTACAGCTTCAAAATCTTTAAAAGAGGGCAAGCTTTGCAATAATTGATTTTTGGTTTCATACTGTCCGGTACCAATCCAAAAAGATGCCTGTGAAGCTTGTTGCAACACCACTTCCATACTCAATTTTTCGCTTCCTGAACCTTTAAATTGGTTGAATAAATATTTGGCATTGGCATCATATAATACTTTCACAGCCCAGCTATCCTTTTGTGGCACATACCAAATTCCTTGAAAATCACTACCACTCATGACTATTGGAGTAGTTTTGGCTTGCTTTGCTTTTTGCTGCAAGGCCAAATAACTTTGTTTGATTTCATCAAATTTTTGTGTGGCATTAGGCAAATCGTCCGTTAAAACCCCAAAAAACTTGATCCACTCTGCTCTACCTAATGGGTGTTGCTCTCTCCACTCGGCATTATAACAAACCGGAATACCATTTTGTTGTAATTTTTGATAGGTGGCAGACTCTGCATCTACCCCAAATCCAACCAGTACTTCTGGTTGCAATTGCAAAAGCATCTCTATGTTTAATTGTTGGTTATTGCCAACTTCTATAATCTTTTTTGCATCAATCAAACTTCTGGTTTTTTCAGATGAAATATAATCAAGCTGCGGAAAGCCAACAATATGATGCTGCTTATTTAATAACTCCAATGCAGGAATATGGGTGGTAGAGGTAACCACCATTTTATTTACCGGAATAGTAATATGCGGATAAAACTTTAAACTATCCGGAATTATCGCTTTTTCTCGATGAAAGATATAAGTAAAGGTTTTGGCATTGTTTTCAAACACATTCTTTACCATCACTTTGTAATATTGTGGATACGTTTTGATGACCAAACCCTTAGCAAACTGAACTTCGTTGTTCATTAGGTCTGCAAAGGCAAGGTCTTTTGAGTCTTTCTCCTTACATGAAAATAAAAAAAACAAAATACCAAAAAATAGATGCTTCATATCTAAAATTTGCTACAAAAGTACACATTTAGAAAGGTTAGCAACCAATTTTTAATTTGGGTTTAGGAATAGTTTGTTTTAGATAAATTGGTTCATATATGTTTTAATATCACACATGACTTTATTATTCCATTTAAAAATGTAGCTTTGCAGCGGTTTTGAGGTGGATTTTTGGGTTTTTCCAAAAATTCTTAAAAGGGAATCCCGTGTAATTCGGGAGCTGTACCCGCAACTGTAAGCTAAAAACACTTGTAGTTATCTGCATACCACTGTTAAAGGAAACTTTGATGGGAAGGTGAACAACAAGATGCAAGCCAGGAGACCTGCCCATTACTATGAGTACAAACTTTCGGGAAAAAAGGTTTGAGTGCAGGGTATATTCTACACTTTTGTTTCCCATTTTATTAAAATTTAATTTTATTAAAATGAAAAAAAACATTTTAATGTCGGCATTTTTGCTGACAAGCATGCCTTTTTTGTATGCACAAATGAGCCAAGACACTATTGGCTTAAAAGAGGTGGTAATTTCAAACACCAAATTCCCAATGCAAAGGGAGCAATCCGGAAAAATTATCGAGAAAATTACCTCTGAACAACTGCAACAGCGTGCCGGACAATCGGTTGCACAAGTCTTAAACACGGTAGTAGGCTTAGAAATTAATGGAAGCCAGAGTGCTACCGGAAAAAATTTGAGTTATTACTTAAGAGGAGGAAGAAATCGACAAGTATTGATTTTAATTGATGGCATTCCGGTAACTGATGCTTCAGGAATTACGCATGAATTTGATTTGCGTTTGCTTCCGGTTGAACAAATTGAAGCCATTGAAGTAATGAAAGGTGCTGCTTCTACTTTATACGGTAGTGGAGCTGCCACTGGTGTCATCAACATTTTGACCAAAAAAGCAGGAAAAGAAAACAGTGGTTTGGCATATTTCCGTTTGGGCACCCAAAACAGCCAGGAACAATTTAGAGCCAAAGCCTATGAAGTTGAACAAGGTGGAAGTGTTCGTTTTTCTAAAGAAAAATTGGGGGTTCAGATCCAATTAAACCACCAAGAAGTAAGTGGAATTTCGCAAGCAAATATCCCAAATGCAGAAGCAGACAGACATAGTAGAATGAATGCAAGTACACAACTCTCTTACCAATGGAATGCCAAATGGCAGTTACAATCGTGGATTGGCTATGATCGTTTAAAAAACCAGTACGATGCAGCTTTTGACAATACCAACACCCATGATGTGGCTGAAAATGTAGGAACCATTGAAAATTGGAGGTTTCAATTAAATCCCACCTATAAACACCGAAAAGGCATTTTAAAATTACAAGCCGGGTTTAATCAAGTGCAAAGAGATTTTTCAGAATTCAGCAGTTTTGCCAATGCCATGCAAAATTACAGCTATGCTTCACGTAACTTATCCTTAGATATTTTTCATAAGTACGAACTCAACCAAAAATGGTTTGTTGTTACCGGAGTACAAAGTCAGTTTCACGACATGCAAAGTACCACTCCGTTTGACGAAATTTTACAAAGCAATGCCAAGTTTAATAACATCGATCCATATACGAGTGTGGTGTACCAAAGCAATACATGGGGTTTAAATACCGGAGTTCGTTCGCACATTCACAGCATATACGATGCACAATGGGTATTCCATGCCAACCCATCGTATCAATTTGCAACATTGCCTTTAAAATTAATGAGCTCGTACAGCTCAGCATATGTGGTGCCAAGTTTGTACCAATTGTATTCTCCATTCGGCAATACCAATTTGACTCCTGAAAAAAACAAAACTGCTGAATTTGGCATCGAAACCCAATGGTTAAAAAAATCATTAAAATGGCAAGTGAATGTTTTTGTTAGAGAAGAAGATAATAGCATTCAATTTAGTTTTGACCCGGATACTTTTGTATCTCAGTACATTAACGTAGCCGGAATTAACCAAGTAAGAGGTTTGGAAACTAGTGTTGAATGGGGACAAAACCAATGGAATTATCAAGCAAATTATACCTTTACAGAAGTCCCGGAAGCCTTAAACAGATTGATTCCTAAACACAAAATAAACCAACAACTTGGATATCAATTTACCAAAAGTTATGTTGGCATAGAACACCAATGGGTGAGTGACAGACAAGACGCATTTTTTGACGGAACTACTTTTACAGTTCAAAACATTGGGTTAGATGCCTATCATTTATTGCATATCAATTTTCAACACCGTTGGAATGATCGCATGCAATTTACAGGAAGAATCCACAATGTATTGAATGAAAAATTTGTAGAAAACATTGGTTTTACCACTTTAGGTACTAATGTGAAATTAGGCATTCAGTTTTTATTTTAACATGAGTTCGATATAAATTAGTTTGTGAGAAACACTTTGTGGTTCTCTGTGGCTTCTTTGTGACTTTTGTGCAACAACAAAATAGCTATAACACAAAATGCACTAAGTATACACAAAGTTACACAGAGAAAACTCTATATTTAACAACATAAAACCATCAATATCAAATATTTAATTATATTTCTTATGTTGAACTCACGTTATTTTAGTATATTTACTTGTTACCGACAAAAAGATAAATATGTTTAAAATAATTGCAATAATTCTTGTCCTAAACTTGTTTACCATGGATCGTATTTACACTTTTTCAGAAAATTCTAATACAAAAGATTGGAGAATTGTTAATGATGGTGTGATGGGTGGAATTTCGAGCAGTAGTTTACAAATCACAAAAGAAGGACATGGCCATTTTTCTGGAAAAGTATCTTTAGAAAATAATGGAGGTTTTGCATCCGTTCAATTGAATACCAATATGCCAATTACAAAAAACCATTCTTACATTGTTTTGCGAATAAAAGGGGATGGTAAAAAATACGAGTTTAGAATCAAAGAAAATCCTTTACAACCGGAGGCTTATGTGCAACCCTTTGCCACCTCCGGTGTTTGGGAAACCATTAGATTAAATATTGGTGATTTTTATCCCCAATACAGAGGTCGAAAATTAAATATTGGAAATTTTAAAGGAGAAACCATCCAACAAATTAGCTTTTTAATTGCCAACAAGAAAGAAGAAAAATTTGATTTATGGATGGAATGGATTGGGGTGGAGTAATATTATGTTATTTTAAATAGAAGTAGGAGCTTGTGGTGGTGGAGATACTTCATTCCAGAAATGAATAATCAATGGTAAATTAGTATCTAATGCGTCATAAGCTATGATCAAATTATTAATTAGCTCTGATAAACCTGCTGTTTTTTCATCTTTACTAGCTTCTATAATAATTAAGTAACAAAATGGAGAAGAGTTACTATTATCGTATTTTGGATAAATAAAGTTACTTTCAAAATATTCCTTTACCTCTTGTTGACTATTTGAAATTACATCATTTTCCAGACCAATGAAATTTCCATCTTTATAAAGCAAATAGTAATTACTTTTGGGGTCAAATGGAATTGGGTCACAATCTAAGTTAATGTACAAATTCGCAATACTATTTTTTTGTCGGATTTGAATTTTTGGAATACTATCACTGCAAGAAAACTCTAATATTCTATTAGTCAATTGACCAAATTTCTCAAAGTTATCTATATTTATAATGACTTCATAAGATGAATCACCTTCAATGGGTTGACCGTATTTCTTTTCCTTTATCTCTTTACAACCTAAAATGAAAAGGATTATTGAGAATTTAAACCATAATTTCATTTAACTTAAAATTACATTACCTCAACCCACCTAAATCAGGGGTTTCTACATACATTTCTGCACCAAACGGAAGTATTTTTTTGCTGTCTGACAAGGGAGCAAACAACTCTACTTTTTTACCAGCAACTGGTCTGCCATTGGTTTGAATGTATTGCAAAGCTGCATTTAAAAAAGGTTCCGAAGGTGAACCAAGCACACCTAAATTTCCTAAGTTTTCTACCAGTATATTGCTCGCACTTGGAGAAATTCCATCTGCATAATCTCCAAAGCCATCTTTATTTACAATTTTTAATACCAATGGCTGCATGGCATATTTATGAGATGGATTTACATTGTTTTTGGTAAAATTAGGAGAATCATATAGGGTTACCGAACCCACATTTTTTCCGGAAGTCACCCCACCTATTTGTACCACATTGATGTATGGCTTTAATCCATTGATCAACAATTCGCTTGCTGATGCTGAACTTGGTGTGGTTAACACAATTACTTGATTCAATTGCAAGCTACTAATAGCAGCTCCACTTCCTAAAGAAGTCGTGAATCGGTTGATTAATGCTTCGGAATTATTTTGCGAAGCATAAAAGTTCATTACTTTTTGGTTCCATTGTTGCGAAGCGAAAATTTGTCCGGTAAATTGTCCTGTAATCATGCTCGCCAATCTGGTGCAAGTGGCTACAGATCCACCTGAATTATATCGTAAATCTACTACCAAATGGGTAACTCCTTGCGACAAAAAGTTGGCAAATACTTGGTTTAACTGGGTTTCAAAATTAGTAAAAAAACCATTGTACATCAAATAGCCAATCTTTTTATCTCCTTGCGGAATTACGCTGCTTACCAAAACCGGATTTTCGTTATAAGGAGCTCTACTTAATGCGATAGATTGTCCGTTTGGAGTAATATTACCACCATCAAAATCGGCTAAGTTAATGGTAAAAGAGTTTTGCGACAATAAGCTCACATAATTTGAAGCAGTTAATGGGGTTCCGTTTACCGCATGAAATATCATTCCTCTTTGAACACCCTTAGAAGCTGCATCGGTATTTGGCATTACGTACCTAACCCATCCGAAAATATCGGTAGTACTGCCTTGCTTAAATCGCAAACCATAATCCATTCCGGTGGTTGCACTACTTCCGGATAGGATTTGTTCCAACACCGTATAGTCGTTAAAAATCACACTAAATCTATCGGTAGTTCCTTTTTCGAACAACAAATTATCGAACAATGCTTCTGGAGAAGCAAATCCTTGGATGTACTGGTTTAATTGGGTTTGGGTTTGAAAGCGGGTATCGGCCAAATCCGGAACCTGCCCTTGCCACAAATAGTACAAATTCATTCCTTTCCATATAAAATCTCTCGATTGTAAGTCTAATGGCAATAATTTATCATCTAAATCATCTTGACAACTTGTTACCACAAAAAACAAACTCAAACCAAAAAGAAATAATGCTCGCATAATAATAGGTTTAAACACTCAAAAATAACAAAAAAGGAATGGGCATGCCATTGCTTTAACATTTTTTACCTTTTGTAAAACAAAAAAAGGAATGCCAACCGACATTCCAAATCATTATAACGAATAATCATTTTTATTCTATCCCAAAATAAACTTGCACTTGGGCTTTGATTTCAATTTCTCCGGGAGCTAAGGTTTCCTGCACTGCATCCATTTCCATTTCCATGGCCATTGCTACATTTTTATACATTGGTGGTGGATAAAAAGAAGAAAAATGGTCAATAATTTGCAAAGGTTTGCCCACTTTTAAACCCAAAACTTCTACATAATCTTTTGCTTTTTGTAGTGCATCACGCATGGCTGCTTTTCTAGCTTCTGATTTTAAAGCCTCTATTTGAGATGATAAAAACTCCACTTGCTGCAAGTTATTCATCCCAGCCTGCATCAAATCGTTAGTGATTAAATCGTAATCAGACCATTTTTTTACCAAAATTTCAATACTTTGGTATGCCCGATACATTTCCTTTTTGGTTTTGCCATCTTGGTATCTGCTAAAGTATACTTGAGTAGTTTTATAATCAGAAGCTGCAATTTGGAATTTTTTGATAACACCCATGGCTTTTTTGATGGTTTCATCATTTAGTTTTTTTACTTCTGTTGCCGATTTACCTGTGTTTTCAATGGCTACCGTAAACTTTACCTGATCGGGAGCAACTTTAATTTTACCCTCTCCTTGAACGGAAATGTTAGGCGACTTTACTTCCTGAGCCAAACCTAGACTAGTTAACAAACCTAAGCTTAACAATACTATTAACTTTTTCATTTTTTGTGAATTTAGAATAACCTATCTAGACAAATGTTGTGCCATTTTATTTTTTCTCTTTCCAAAGTAAAAAGAATAACACCAAAATCGGAATTAACAACAATCCAAACATTAAGGTGTTTTGGAATATAATCGATGGATATTGTGCCAACAACACAAGAAATCCAGAAATCGCTCCACCTAAATGAGCGGTATGTCCCACATTTCCAATACTATTTTTCATTCCATAAATGGAATAAACCAAATATCCCACTCCGAAAATATAAGCAGGAATTGGAATTGGTATAAAAAAGAGATACAAATCAAGTTCCGGATATAACATTATAGTGGCATATATAATCCCGGAAACAGCTCCGGAGGCTCCAACTGCACGATAATAAGGTTCGTTTTGATGGTACCATAAACTGAGTAAGCTTCCTCCTAACAAACTTCCGAAATAAATTAACAAAAAGCTAAAAACCGGTAAAGTTTGGTACAACATCGGTGCAAAAAAGTAAAAGGTAATCATGTTAAAAGCCAAATGTGCTATATCTACATGTAAAAATGCACTGCTTAACATTCGCCATTTTTCACCTGCTCTAATACTTGCGATATGAAATTCGTATTTTCTGAAAAAGCTCTCATTCTGAAATCCCTGAAAACTTGCCAATACATTTGCTGCGATTAATACATAAAAAATAGTTTCTCCCATTGGTTATTTTTTTTGGGAAAAATAAGGAATATCTGTTGGATGCACCTACAAACCTCTCATTTTTTACTCCGAAAAATGGATGCTATATTTGCAAAAAAATATCACATGCAAAAGTTTGCATTTTGGATGGCTTATCCGTTTTTGTTTTTGGTTTCGTTGTTACCTTTTAGAGTAACTTATATTTTGTCCGACATTTTTGCTGTTTTTTTGTATTATATTGTTGGCTATCGCAAAAAATTAGTCATCAAACATTTAAAAATGGTTTTTCCGGATTACACAGAACAACAAATTCAAAAAATTGCTTTTCAATCGTACCAGCATTTTTGCGATATGTTTTTAGAATTAAATAAAGGATTGACGAGCAGTGAGAAAGAGTTTCAAAAAAGATTTGTGGTTACCAATCCGGAGTTTATACAAGAGCTTGCAAAAAAACATTCCAAAATCATTTTAATGTATGCCCATTATGCAACTTATGAATGGACTAGTTTATTGCATTTATATACTAAAATTGACAGTTATATTGTTTACAAAAAAATCAATCAGCCTTACTTTGATTTATTTGTAAATAAAATTAGAACCAAATTTGGAGCAAAATTGGTGGTTACCAACGACACCTTTAAAGTGATGAAAAAATTGGAAAAAGACCCAACTCCAGCTACTTTTGGATTTATTGCTGACCAATCTCCTGTTTGGCATTTATCTAAATTTTGGACAACTTTTTTTGGTGTAGAAGTACCAGTACACGTAGGAGCAGAAGAAATTGCCAAAAAAATGAACTTGCCAATTGTATACATGAAAGTAGAGAAAATCAAAAGAGGATACTACCAAGCTTCTTTTGAAATGATGACTGAAACTCCAAAAGATTTTCAAAATTATGCACTTTCAGAAGCTTACATAAGAAAAGTAGAGCAGCAGATTTTAGAAGCACCTGCTTATTATTTGTGGACACACAACCGATGGAAACATGCGGGTACAAAACCTAAGCATTTGCAATAAAAAACTCTGTGATGTTTGCGAAATAAATCCGTTTGACCACAGAGTAAATTTAAGATGTTGATTTTCTAGACTATGGAACTATGTATTCGTAAGAAGCTTGAACTCCTAACGGGAAACCAATCATCCAATAAATTAACAAGAAGATTGTCCACAACAATAAAAATGCAATGGAATAAGGAATCATCATGGAAACCAATGTTCCAATTCCGGTAGACTTCACATACTTTTGACAATATACCACTACCAAAGGAAAATAAGGCATTAAAGGCGTAACTATGTTAGAAACCGAATCGCCTACTCTGTAAGCAGCTTGAGTTAAATCAGGAGAAATTCCCAGTTGCATTAACATTGGAACAAAAATTGGAGCAATCAAAGCCCATTTGGCAGATGCGGAACCAATAAATAAATTTACAAAAGCGGTTAACAATACAATTCCAACTATAGTAACCCCAGATGCCAATTGTAACGATTGTAAAAAAGTGGCACCTTTTAAAGCCAATAAAGCTCCTAAGTTTGATTTGGCAAATGCATCTATAAACAAAGCACAGAAAAAAGCCATCACTATATAATAACTCATGCCACTCATCGACTTGGTCATGCCAGCAATTACTTGCTTCGACTCTTTATAAGCTCCTGATAAAAATCCGTAAATCACACCCGGAATTAAAAAAACCACAAAAATAATTGGCACTATCGATCGCATTAACGGAGCGGTCAAATCGGTAAGTTTTCCGCTTTCAGCTCGTAATGCAGAATCTTCTCCTTTAGCCCAAAAAAACAAACCGATTAACAATAAAAACATGGATGTTGAGGCAACCCAAAACGCTATTCTTTCTTTAGAAGTCAACGCATCCATCGTTGGCTCTTCATTATCTTCAATTACCACCTCAACTTTTTTCAATCGAGGCTCAACAATTCTGTCGGTTAAAAACCATCCTACCAAAACAATTAATAAAGTAGAAGCAGAAGTAAAAAACCAGTTATTTAGTGGATTAAGTTGAATATTCGGGTCGATAATTTGTGCAGCAGATTGGGTAAATCCTTGCAGTAATGGATCTATCCCAGAAGGAATAAAGTTTGCACTAAATCCACCGGAAACTCCTGCAAAAGCAGCTGCAATACCAGCCAACGGATGTCTGCCAGCAGCATAAAAAATCACTCCTCCTAATGGAATAACCAATACATAACCGGCATCGGTTGCGGTATGCGAAACAATTGCAACCAAAATTAACATGGGAGTTAATAAGAATTTTGGTGTAACTCCTAACATGGTTTTTAAGCCCGCATTAATATAGCCTGAGTGTTCCGCAACTCCTACTCCTAACATGGCAACCAACACAATTCCGAGTGGAGCAAAACTGGTAAATGTAGTAACCATATTTGACAAAAAAGCTGCCAATGAAGTTCCACTTAATAAATTGACAATTTCAATAGCTGAACCTGTCCTTGGGTCGATTTCAGAAAAACTGACTCCCGAAAAAATAGCAGACAACACCCAAATCAAAACCATCAAACTTAAAAATAGGATGGCCGGATCAGGAAGTTTGTTTCCTTTTTTCTCAATAAAGTCCAAAGCTTTGTTTACAAAACCTTTTGGTGCAGATGTTTCACTCATGGTATTTTAGTTTGGTTAGTTGGTCATAAAAATACAGTATTTACACCAATTACAAATACTACTTTTGCAATGATTACTTTTGTAACTTATTCAAAACCCAACCCAATTCAGGGTCTTTTCGTTGTAATTTATCTTCTAAACTTGGTAAAAGTTCTATGTCCGGAAGCACACCTCTTCCCTCAACTCCTTTTACTTTAACCGGACGAATATCCATAATTCCTAATCGCAATGGCAATTTTGAATTTGGCAAACGATACACTGGCATAAAACCAGCAACCGTTCCGTGAGCGGTACCACCGGTTTCTTCTCCTATTAAAATTCCTCTCCTCTCAGTTTGCACCATGGAAGAAAACAAACACGAGGCAGAAAAACTACCACCGTTAATCAATACAAAAACTTCTCCTTTAAAATTGTTTGGTTTCGGAGTTTTAATTTTAGAACTTTCCAAGGCATATTGGTAAGTACCTTGTGTCGTTTTTTTTGTCTTTATCGTTTGGAAAACCGCAAAAAACGGATACATAGGAACCGCTATGGGATAAGCATACCATGGTGCGGTATTCCAATACGGTGATAACATGGATGTTTTTGAAACCACTGTAGGTGTATCAATCATTTGGAAAGGCTTATCGCTCAAATAGCTGTATAATTCCGTAATTTCATTTAACAATCCTCCTGGATTATCACGCAAATCAATTACCAAATATTTGCCTTGCTTTTGCGTAATTTCATCAAAAATTTGTTGGTAGGCTTTGCGATATCTTCCTTTAGAAAATCCCCTAATTTTTAGATATGCCACGGCAGAATCTTTTCCTATCCATTGCAATTCTCTTTGAAATTTTGAAGAGGCAACATCGTAACCAAAAATTCTTTTTTTCTTTCGGATGTTTTCTTTTTTAGAAAAGGTAATTTGCTTGGTAGAAATAACTTTTGTGGTGTCTTTTGTGGTTTTAGAAGAAGTCTTTTCTTTATTCTCCACCGATTTCTTGCGATGAACCATTTTAGTATACTCACTATCTTTCCAAGAAAAAGTGCATTGCAAACTATCTAAAAATCCGAATTCTAAAGCATAAATGTTGGAAAAACTTCTTTGAAATCGATACGGAAAATACGTTTGGTTAAAACCATCAGAAGTATAGGTTTTTCGATGTTTTTGGTATAAAGAGTCCAAACTAATTCCGTTGATTTTTAAAAAACGTGAACCTACCTTGATGGTAGAATCGCCTGAAAGATTTCTGCTTAAATAAAATTTTTCATCATGCAAAATGATAGGGACTTGTGACATTGGCCCCATGCCTAATTTCTTTCTTCTTTTGGCTTCTTGCTTGGTGACTTTTTCCGGTAAAAAACCTAATCGCATGTGTCCTTGCCTTACTTGAGCTACTAACGGACTTAACTGAAAAAATAAATCGTTTGGTTTTTTAAAGTTTTTAGTTGCTTCAACCAAACTATCCATCGAATGGTCAAAAGCTCCTTTTGGCAAATACCAATCGATGCTTGGATGTAATTTATTGATTTTTTTTTGGGCAAAACGAATGTCTTTTTTTTGCTGCTCTGGAGTTAATTCTTTTTGTAAATGTGCTTGATAGGAAGCAACACTGTTACATCCCACCAAACCAAAAAAAAGCAAAAAAATTCCAATCGATAAACCTCTCATATCCCGGAAAACTCCTTTAATTCCGAAACAAATCGAACTGCCAAAGAATCTGCATCTTCTTGCGAAGTTGCTTCGGTGTAAATACGAATAATAGGCTCGGTGTTGGACTTTCGTAAATGCACCCAACTATTTGCAAAATCAATTTTTACACCATCAATGGTAGTAATTTCCTCTGAAGCATATTTTTGCTGTACTTGATTCAGCACTTCATCTACATTGATTTGTGGTGTAAGTTCAATTTTATTTTTGCTCATAAAAAAGCTAGGTAATGATGCCCTAATCTCGGAAACGTTTTGGTTTTTCTCTGCCAAATAACTTAAAAACAAAGCAACACCCACCAAAGCATCTCTACCGTAATGTAACTCCGGATAAATAATTCCACCATTTCCTTCTCCTCCAATGATGGTATTGGTTGCTTTCATTAATTCTACCACATTCACCTCCCCTACTGCACTTGCTTGGTAAGTCCCTCCATGCTTTTGGGTAACTTCACGCAATGCTCTGGAAGACGATAAATTGGAAACGGTATTTCCGGGAGTTTTACCCAACACATAATCTGCAACAGCTACCAAGGTATATTCTTCTCCAAACATCTCTCCTTTTTCATCTATAAAAGCCAATCTATCAACATCAGGATCTACCACAATGCCAAAATCAGCCTTTTCCTCTATTACTTTTTGGCAAATATCTGTCAAGTGCTCTTTTAAAGGTTCCGGGTTGTGCGGAAAATGTCCATTGGGTTCGCAATACAACTCCACCACTTCTACTCCCAATTCTTTCAATAATTTAGGGATGATAATTCCTCCCGAAGAATTCACACCATCCACTACCACTTTAAATGACTTGCTTTGCACCAAATCTTTCTGCACCAGTGGCAAAGCCAAAACTTCTTCAATATGGATGTCCATGTAGGCATCATTGTCCGTTATAGTTCCCAAATCGTCAACTTCTGCAAAGTGAAATTCTTCTTTCTCAGCCAAACTTAAAATAATGGCACCGTCTGCCGCAGATATAAACTCCCCTTTTTCGTTCAACAATTTTAAGGCATTCCATTGTTTTGGATTGTGTGAAGCAGTTAAAATGATTCCACCTTGTGCCTTTTCTAAAGGCACCGCTACCTCCACCGTTGGTGTGGTAGACAATCCTAAATTAATGATATCAATTCCTAATCCAACCAGGGTTTGCATCACCAAATCGTGTATCATTGGTCCTGAAATTCTGGCATCTCTTCCGATTACCACAGTACATTTTTGGTTGGCAAAGTGACTTTTTAGCCAAGTGCCATAGGCTGCAGCAAATTTTACTGCATCTAATGGTGTTAAATTATCATTAGGAGCACCACCAATAGTGCCTCGAATTCCGGATATTGATTTGATCAATGTCATAAGTTGAATATTGTGAATTGTAAATTATTTCAAAAACCCAAAAATAACCAAATCATGTTCGATATAAAAAAAATACTATCTTAGTTGCAATGAATTTTTTAGCACATATTTATTTATCCGGAAATGATACCTTTCGTATCATAGGTAACTTTATGGCAGATGTGGTAAGAGGAAACCAATATTTGCAATATCCGGATAAAATTCAAAAAGGAATTTTACTGCATCGATTTATCGATTTTTATACCGATCAACACCCTGTTTTTAGACAAACCAAACATCGTTTGCATGAGAACTACGGACATTATTCGGGTGTCATCACCGACATGTATTACGATTATTTTTTGGCCAAAAATTGGGGTAAATTCCACCAGAATAGCCTGGAAGCATTTGCTAATAACTTTTACCAATTATTACAAGAACATCGAGATTTGTTGCCAGACAAAATTCAACGCATGAGCAAACACATGATTGCAGATAATTGGTTGGTAAGTTACCAAAGTATCCAAGGAATGCAACGAATTTTATATCAAATGGATTACCGAACAGGTTTTAAATCGAAAATGCAATTTGCAACCAAAGAATTGCAAATATGGGAAACCGAAATGGAACAAGAATTTTTTCAATTTTTTCAGGATTTACAACAACAATGCACACTAAAAATCAAAGAACTCGAAAGTACTTTTTAGTACTTTTTTTATTTCCTTTCCTCTACGGACAAAAAGTAGTTGAATCACCCCATGCCATGGTGGTTTCTGCTAGAAAAGAGGCCTCTGAAATTGGAATTCAAATTTTAAAGCAAGGAGGCAATGCTTTTGATGCCATGGTTGCCACCGAATTGGCATTGGCAGTTGCCTATCCGTATGCAGGAAATATTGGAGGTGGTGGCTTTATGGTGTATCGGAAAAACAATGGAGAAATTGGCACTTTAGATTACCGAGAAAAAGCACCAATGGCAGCACATAAAGAAATGTTTTTAGATGAAAGTAAAAACGTAATTTCCGGATTAAGTACCCATAGTCCGTTGGCAGTTGGCGTACCCGGAACCATAGCTGGAGTTTGGGAAGTGCATCAAAAATTTGGAAAGTTATCTTGGGAACAAATAGTAGAACCCGTCATACAATTGGCATTACGAGGGGTAGTGGTGACCCAAAAACAAGCAGATCGATTAACAAAATATCGACCTATTTTAATCGAAACTAATGGGAATGAATCTCTACTATCTAAAGTGTATGCTCCGGGAGATACCATTCGATATTTGGCATTAGCCAATACCTTGAAAAAAATTCAGAAATCAGGAAAAAAAGCATTTTACGAAGGAGAAATTGGTCAACAATTGGTGGCCTTTTTACAGCAAAAAGGCGGAATCATCACTTTAGAGGATTTGAAAAATTACCAAGTAGTTTGGAGAAAACCAATAGCCTTTCGATTTCAAGATTTGCAAATTTATTCCATGCCTCCACCTAGCAGTGGCGGCATAACTTTGGGTCAAATTTTTGGAATGTTAGAAAGTAAATCAATTCAAAAACATACAAAACATGACGATTCTTACATTCATTTAATAGCTGAAGCCTGTAAAAGGGCTTATACTGATAGAAACTTTTATTTAGGAGATCCTGATTTTGTAAAAATTCCAACCCAAAAACTTTTAGACCCATCTTATTTAAAAGAAAGAATGTCGACTTTTCAGTCAAAGAAAGCAACTCCGATATCAAAAATAAATCATGGAAATATTTTGGTTCACGAATCAACCGAAACTACCCATTATTCTATTGTAGATGCTGAAGGAAATGCCATAGCAGCAACTACCACCATAAACGATGCATACGGAAGTAAAATTTATGTAGAAGAGTTAGGCTTTTTTTTAAACAACGAAATGGATGATTTTTCTGCAAAACCTGGTGTCCCGAACATGTTTGGATTGGTAGGAGCTGAGGCCAATGCTATAGCTCCAGGAAAAAGGATGTTAAGTTCTATGACACCTACTATTATTGAAAAAGAAGGTAAATTATGGATGGTAGTGGGTACACCAGGTGGGTCAACCATCATCACTTCGGTAATGCAAACTATTTTAAATGTCCATCAATTTAAAATGAACATGCAAAAGGCAGTAAATTTTCCGAGGTTTCATCATCAAGGTGTACCAAATGAATTGGTTTTGGAACCTAATGGATTCTCCGAAAAAACAAAAAAACAACTCATTAAAAAAGGTTACGTGATTACTGAAAAAAACACACCTATTTTGGGTAAAGTAGATGCTATTTTGGTATTACCAAACGGAACCTTACAAGCCGGAGCAGATTATAGAGGAGACGATACCGCAGTAGGATACTAAAAAAACTCCTGCCCAATTCTTAAAACGTGTAAGATGAGGCAGGAGCCAACACAAAAAATGAAAAACACTATCTTAACCAAGTTTAACCTTGGATGATGGCATAATAAATAGGCATTCCGATGGTAATATTAAACGGAAAGGTTACTGCCAATGCCATTGGAATATAAATTCCGGGATTGGCCTTTGGTACAGTAATTTTCATAGCTGCAGGTACAGCAATATAAGATGCACTTGCTGCCAAGATGGCAAACATAAATCGGTCACCCGGGTTGCTACAAAAAAACTGGGTAATCCAAGCTACCAAAACTCCATTAATTAATGGTATGAGGATGGCAAATGCGGTAGTAAACCAACCTGACTTTAAAAAATCTTCAATCTTTTTGCCACATACAATTCCCATATCTAATAAAAAGATGGCTAAAAATCCTTTGAAAATATCTGTCGTAAAAGGTTTGATACCCATGGCTTGTTGGTCGCTTGCCAAGTAGCCAATTATCAAACTACCTATAATTAAAAATACACTACCGTTGGTAAATGAGTGTTTGATAATTTTCCCCATTTTGGCTTGGTCATTTATGGCACCATTCCCAAAAATTTTGATCAATATCACCCCAACAATAATGGCAGGTGCTTCCATTAATGCCATGATAGCCACCATGTGTCCGCTAAACTCTACTTGCTGAATTTCTAAAAATGTTACCGCAGTAACAAAAGTTACAGCACTTACCGAGCCATAAGCTGCCGCAATTGCTCCTGCATTTTCTACACTCAACTTGGTTTTTAACAAAAAGAAGGTATATACAGGTATTACCACAGCAATAAGGATTCCGAATAACATTGTCCATAAAATACTCGCATCTAAATGGCTATGAGCCAACTCTTGTCCACCTTTAAAGCCAATGGCAAACAAAAGATACAACGAAATAAATTTGGAGGAATTAGATGGTATTTCTAAATCACTTTTTAACCTTACTGCCAAAATTCCGAGAATAAAAAACAGTAAAGCCGGGTTGGTTAAATTATCTTGAAGAAGTTCTAAATTCATAATATACTTAATTCTTGTTGAAACTTTGCTCGATCTAAACGATCGTTTAAAGCTCTGCCTAGTTGTGTGTTAGGAAATTTTTCTATGAAAATAACATCAAAATTCATTTGATCTACTGCGAACAAAGTGGCATAAAAATTTTCTGCCATTTGCTGTAAACTACCCTCTGTACTTAATACAAAGTCGTTTACATGCTCTTTTTTTCCGCTTGGTAAAATTCGGGCAACTTTTTTATTGGTCAATTCTATCGGAATTTGATCCAATTGCTCTAAAACCACCAATGGAGTATTTGGAGCATAATGCTTTTTTGCCAAACCTGGAGCAATCATTTGGGTTTGCCCATTGTTTTTTAAAGAAACTGGTTCTCCTAAAACTTCTTCTAATTGTTCCAAACTAATGGCACCCAAACGCAAACAAATCACTTGGTTGTTTTCCAAAGCCACTATGGTTGACTCTAATCCGCTTTTACAAGCACCACCTTCTAAAATTGGTAGCTTTCCTTGGTAAAATTGATCTACCATTTGTGCTGTAGTAGGACTAATTTTGGTATACGGATTGGCACTTGGTGCAGCTACAGGAAAATCTAAATTTTGCAAAAGCTCTAAAGTTTTGGCATGTGCAGGCATTCTAACACCTACAGTTGTTTGATTGGCAGAAACAATTGCATTGATTTTATCCGTTTTCGGCAAAATAATGGTCAAAGGACCAGGCCAAAAAGCCTCCATTAATTGGTATGCTTTGGTTGGAATTTCAGAGCAAATTACTTCTAACCATTTGGTTTGTCCAATATGAACAATCAATGGGTTTTGAGCCGGACGTTGCTTGATTTGGTATATTTTTTTTAAAGCTTCTGTATCAAAAATATTGGCAGCCAAGCCATACACTGTTTCCGTTGGTATGGCAACCACCTCTCCTTTTTCTAAAATTGCTTTTGCTTTATGTATGTCGTTAAAAATCATTGGTTCAAGGATTGCATTGGTAACAAAATTCGGCACTTTCAGTGGTTTTGTCTTTTCTGGTTTCGTGTTCTTTAAAACCACAACTAGTACACTCTTTTACATAAGTTGCAATTGAATTTGTTGGAGCTCCACACCACTCGCATGGTAGCCCAAAAATGGTAGAGGTAACTCCAAAGCCTGGTGTATTACAATTGGGGCACTTTGATTTTATTTTCTCCACCAATTTTTCTGCTAGTTGCCGGATAACCGACATTCGAGTTGGGTTTCGATGAGCTCTCATGTCGGTCTCCACACAAACTAAGAAAACACTTTTCTTTAACTCCTCAAAAGCAATTTGTAATTGCTTCCAAGTCGTAATGTCTTTATAAAAAACAGATTTATCTGAATTACTTATAATAATACCATGCACAGGAAAACCTACTTTATTGGCAAACTTTTCTAAGTCAATCCAATCAGAAATTTCTTGATGTGCATAGTTCGTATTGGTTGTAAAAACACGCTCATAAATCTCTAAACCATGCTTTACATCTACAAAAACCATCCACTCTTCATGAGCAGCAGCATAAAAAACCTCAGGATGTGGACCAAAAGAAGCCTCTGTAGCAACCCCCATTTCGCAGTTGGAAAATTGCATTGCTGCCAAGCATTTGTCTTTCACTGTTTCTTTAGCAGTTTGCAAGCGAGTAACTTCATCGGTAAATGTTCCTAAAAAATCGGTTTGAAATCCTACAGGCACAAATGGAAGCACTTGTAATTCTTCCTGAAAAATAGGAGAAATTGCTTGTTCTTTTCGGTGCATGGTGCCCACCACCATTGGTCGGTTTCGAAACATGTTTATATCAATTCGATAGAAACTTGTGAATGAACTTTAACTCTTTTGTTTTCGTGCATGGCAGCCTTCATCCATTGAGAAATTTCTTCTGAAGCAATTTTTAAAGCTTCCAATCTTTCAAGGGAGTGAGCTGATGGTACTCCAAATCTTTCTTCAGAGCTAAAAACTTCTACCTGATGGTATTGAATTTTGTGGTTAACCAATGATAACAAAATTTTTGCCGCATCTTCCGGACTAAATTCTGTGTCTACCAAAGTAATTGTGGTAGGTTTAATTGTTTTGTTTTCCATAGTTTTTTTGTGTTTTTGTGTCGTGTTTTGCGAGTACAATCAAAGTACCCATAATACCAATTCCAAGCATTCCATCAGCAAGAATACTAGACTCTACAATACTCCAACTCCAAACTAGAGTTAAACCTATTACAATAAGTAACGTTGCGATAATAGAATGCTTGTTCATGATTAAGGATGTTTTAGTTTTTATTGTCCTTGCCCTAAAGAGTATGCTGCAACTCCTTCAAATGCATATAAGTTTTCTGTTTTGATAATTTCTACACCCTGTTGTAAAGCATGGTTCATCAAGGTTAAAATGTCTGCACTCGATATGGTTGCTCCACTAGTTGGTTTGAATCGACATCTCCAATGATCGGTGCAGAAAGTTTCTTCAAAACCTTCAGGCCATACTTTGATTCCTCGATTGGTAATCATGGTAAGTTGTACATGCTCTAAGTTGATTTTTTGCACCATTTGTGCCAATTCATTGGCATTGGTTCCTGGCCAATGAACAAATAAATCCACTCCTTCTAAAGATTTTGCCTTTGGAGTTTTTCTTTGGTATTTTGGCAAATTCATTTTTGCATTTTCTGCAAAAGCAACTGGCTTAAATTGGGTAGGCTTTTGCCCAAGTCTGTCAATCACCGCTTGAGCAAACTCTTTGGTTCCTACTTTTACTTTGCTGGTTCCTTCTTTAAAAATATCGTAGGTGTGTACTCCATCTTCCATGGTTTTTAACCATGCATTTTGAATTTTTTCTGCAATTTTATTTTGACCTAAATGTTGTAACATCAAAATAGCTCCTTGCAATAACCCTGATGGGTTCGCTAAATTTTGTCCTGCTCTTCTTGGTGCGGAACCGTGGATCGCTTCAAACATAGCACAAGTTTCTCCAATATTAGCGGAACCTGCCAATCCTACCGAACCGGTAATTTGTGCTGCTACATCTGACAATACATCTCCGTATAAGTTAGGCATTACAATTACATCAAAAGCTTCCGGTGTATCTGCCATTTTTGCGGCACCTATATCAATAATCCAATGTTCGTTTTCAATTTCCGGATATTCCGCAGCAATTTCGTCAAACACTTTATGAAACAATCCATCCGATTGTTTCATGATATTGTCTTTGGTAAAACAAGTAACTTTTTTTCTACCATTTACTTTGGCATATTCAAAAGCATAACGTACAATTTTTTCGCAACCCGGACGGCTGATTAATTTCAAACACTGAACCACCTCATCCGTTTGTTGGTGTTCAATACCAGCATACAAATCTTCTTCATTTTCACGGATAATAACCAAGTCCATTTCAGGATGTTTGGTTTGTACAAATGGATGTAAACTTTTGCAAGGCCTTACATTAGAGTACAATCCTAAAAATTTTCTGGTGGTTACATTCAAACTCTTATAACCTCCACCTTGAGGAGTAGTAATAGGTGCTTTTAAAAACACTTTGTTTCTTCTAATCACATCCCAAGATTCTGGAGCAATTCCTGCGGTATTTCCGGATAAATACACTTTTTCCCCAACTTCAATTTCATCATAAATTAAATCTGCCCCTGCTGCTTGTAAAATTTGCAAGGTTGCATCCATAATTTCCGGACCAATACCGTCTCCTTTTGCAATGGTAATTCTAGTAGCCATAGTTTGTGTTTAAAATTTTTTGCAAATTTCGAAAACGTTTTTCATATATTTTTATTTAACTTTGTTATGTATTTCATTAAAATATTTTATGAATTTCACTTTACATCAATTAGAGATATTCCAAAAAGTAGCAGAAACATTGAGTATTACCAAAACTGCAGAACAATTACACTTGACCCAACCTGCAGTTTCTATTCAGTTAAAAAACTTTCAAAATCAATTTTCCTATCCATTAATTGAAATAATAGGTAAACAAGTTTATTTAACTGACTTTGGAAAAGAAATTGCCTTGCAAACCCAGAAGGTGTTGGAAGAGATGAAAATCATGCAATACAAAACTTCTGCATTTCAAGGCATTTTATCCGGTAAGCTTAAAATTTCGGTGGTTTCTACTGGCAAGTATGTAATTCCGTATTTTTTAACCGACTTTTTACATCAAAATACCGGAGTTGAGCTAGAGTTAGATGTTACCAACCGAGACCAGGTTTTGCAAGACTTAAAAGAAAATAAAGTAGATTTTTCTCTCATCTCAATTCTTCCAGATAACTTAAGTTTAGAATATGAAATATTGATGAAAAACCGATTACACTTAGTAAGCAATCAAGCGGTTAAATTAAATAAAAAGCATGATTTAAATGCCTATTTAACCGAAGTCCCTTTGATTTTTAGAGAACTTGGTTCCGGTACCAGAAGTATGGTGGAAAAATACCTAAACGCCCAAAATATTACAGTAACTAGAAAAATGATTTTAACCAGTAACGAAGCTGTAAAGCAAGCATTAATGGCTGGTTTTGGCTGTTCCATTATGCCTGAAATTGGTATTAAAAACGAATTGAAAAATGGGTTATTGCATTTGATTCCATGTACAGGTTTGCCATTAGAAAGTAATTGGTACTTGGTTTGGAATAAAGGAAAAAAACACAACCAAGTGGCTACACATTATTTGCATTATATCCAACAAGAGAAATCAAAAGTGATGGAGAAATATTTTCAAAATATTTGATTTTAAAAGCATCAATAAATCAACTAACCAATCTTTATTTTTTGAATCATTAACTATAGAATAAACAAAAAAACTTAAAATTTGAACTTTTTTGGATTTTGATGGTTATTCCAAAATCTCAACAAAATAATTTCTTGGTTGGTTAATCTGTAAAAAAGAGTAATTTGTTTTACAACAATAATTTGATAAATGTCTTTTTTTTCAGTTGGTTTAAATACGACTGTACCTTTTTCCAGTTGATTCAGAACTGAGTCAACTTTTGATTTAAAATTTTCAACAACTGCTTCAGACCAATTAGTTTCCAAATAGTCAACATTGTCGGAAACATCTTCAATAGCTTGGTCAGACCAAATGATAATCATTTTTAAAAATACTTTGGGTGTCTTTTCTTCAATATTTCCATTGCCTCCTCATGTGAATGAACCCTTCCGTTTGCAACATCATCTAATGCTTCATCAATAGCTTTTTTCTGCTCTAAAGTTAGTTTAACCGGTTCTTCTGCATGTAGTACAGTTTCCTCGATTAGATAACCTTTCTTTAGTTCATAAGAAATTTCAAAAGCTTTAAACATTTCTGTCAATGCTTTGGTTTTGGTAGGGTCAACTTTAATGATAAATGTATCCATGCTCATGGTGTTTACTACAAAATTAAAAAATATTTGATTGCGAGAATAAATTTGTTTGGTGATTACTATTTAACTCTCTTTTTTCTGACTTATAATTTTAATTTTCAAAAAAGAAACAAACTGAAAACTCAAAAGTGAGATATAGGTATCTTGAAAATTTTCAAGAAATCCAGTTATTGTTTCTAGCCTTTTGCACTGCTTCGAGTTTGTTATGCACTTGGAGTTTTGTATAAATATTTTCGATGTGCTTGCGAACAGTTGATGGGGATAAAAATAAATTATCTGCAATTTGATGGTAATTCAGGCCTTTGCTTAACTGTTCCAAAACTTCCACTTCGCGACTGGTTAATTGAACAGTTTCAGAAGCATCATTTTCAGAAGATGGCAATATCGGATTTCGCAATAATCGCAAAGTTTTTAATGCAATAGAAGGATGCATGGCTGCACCACCAGTTAAAGTTTCGTTGATTCCCTGAAATAAAGATTTTGGATCTACTTCTTTTAACAAATAACCATCTGCACCAGCTTTAATCGCATTAAAAATATTTTCATCGTTATCAAACACTGTTAACATGATAATCTTTATTTGAGGGTACTTTTGCTTTACTTCAAAAGTAGCTTCAATGCCATTCATTTTTGGCATTTCTATATCCATAAGAATGACATCGATATTTTTGTCCTCACTGAGTTTATCTAGTAAATCTAATCCATGATTAGCTGTAAACTTAATTTGAATTTGTTCAAAAAAAGAAAGCTTTTCCACTACGGTTTTAATTAAAAAACTATTGTCATCTACTATGGCAACCCTAATTTTCATGGAAAGATATTTTGATAAGGATATGTCTCAAATTTAAGTAAAAAATCCAAAAAAAATGTACGGCAAATGACCTATTTAAAAGGAACTTGAAATTCTATTAATGTACCTTGATGTATGGCAGACGTTAAATTAAAAGAAGCACCAATAGTTTCTGCACGATGTTGCATATTTCTTAGTCCATTGCCATCAGAAACTTGGTTAGGATTAAAACCAATTCCATCATCTTTAATGCTAAAACAAATTTTAGAATCCTTTTTCCAAATTTTGATTTCTAGCTTAGTTGGTTTGGCGTATTTTATTGCATTATGCAAAGCTTCTTGTAAAATTCTAAAAATATGCATACCGGTTAAAGCAGTAAAAGCAATTTTCAAATCCACATTATCTTCTATTTGAAAATCAATCGAAATGGTATGATTACTGCTTTTTGCTTTATCTAAAAAATTATATAAGCGAGACTGTATATCCTCAATTGTAATTTTAGATAAATTCATTGCCCAAATGGTATCTCGTAATTCTGTGATGGTGTATTGGGCAAAACCAGCAATCTCCTCAATTTTGTTATTAAGTTTGGGTTGCTCCTCTGAAAACAAATATTTGATATTTCGTAAAGAAGAAATAATAAAAGTAAGTTGAGCTCCGATGTTATCATGCAAATCGCGAGATATATTGGCTCGTTGTACTTGTAATTGCTTCTGGGTTTCCATTTGATACATGGCCTCTTGCAATTTATTTTCATTAATCAATTGTTGTTGCTTCCATATTTGTTGTTTGTAAATAAAAAAGGCAATAAATAAAAAGGCTACGAGCAAAATAGCCAACAATAAAAGTTGGTTGTTACGTTGCTTGATTTTAAATTCTTTAGCTGCCACGGCTGCTTTGGTTTCTAACAATTGCTTTTGTTTTTTGGTAGTCTCGTATTGGGTTTCTAATTCAAAAATGGCTTTTACTTTTTCTTTTTCTAATAATGTATCTTTCATGCTAACATATTGATCTAAAAAAGAGTAAGCCTTTTGGGCTTGGTTTAAACCAAACCATGTTTTTGCACGATTTTGAAGATATTGCAATTGATTTCTGGAGGAAGAATTTTTTCCAATGAGGGGTTCTATTTCATTTAAAACACGTTGACTTTGCAGGTACTTTTTTTGTTTGATATAACATTGAGCCAAAGCATTGGAAATATTGATAAATTCAGAATCATTCCCGTATTCTTTGTGGTCTTTTAAAGCTTTTATGTAAGCTTTTTCAGCCAACGAAAACAGCTTTAAACTATCTAATGCAATGGCATAATTAGACTCTGCATAGGGTACATATCGTTTATATCCTAGCTTTTCATAACCAATGGCTGCTTTTTTAGAATACTCCATTGCAGCTGGATAATTTTTAAGGTCTAAATTAACTGAACCAATATTGCCAGAAGTAACGGTAATGCCGAAATCATCTTTTATTTTTTGATAAATCAGGTTTGCTTTGGTATAAAATTGTAATGCTTTCCCAAAACTTTGCAATTGCTTATAAGTAATTCCGAGATTGGAATTGGTCATGGCTATTTTAGAAGAGTCTTTGCTTTTTTCATATATCTTTAAAGCTTTAAAATACCATTCTGCTGCTTCGCGAAGTTGCCCTTTTTGTTCGATTACTACTCCAATATTGTTATATGAATCTGCGATCCCAATGTAATCTTTCAGTTGCATTCGCTTTTTTAAAGCCTTTTGGTGATATACCAACGAGGAATCTAAAACTCCTTTATACTCAAAAGTTACCGCTTTGGTGTTTAAAGCTTTGGCAAGTAAAGAATCGTTTTTTGATTGGTTGGCATACCGGATTCCTTTTTCTGCAAAATACAAAGCTGAATCAAGTTGTTTTACACTAAAAAAATCAGATAAATACATGGCTGCAATTGCTTTTTCGGCTGATTTCCCTTTTTGTAATTGCGATTGCATCTTACCAAACAGGTTTTGATTGCTTTGTGCTAAAGCAAAAAAAGTATGCAAAAAAAAGATAAAAAATAGTAAAACTTTACCCATAATTTATTGCAAAAGCATCTTCAATTGGATGGTTGTTCCTAAAGAACTGCTTTCAAATGTAATCAATCCATGGATATGTTTTGCTCTTTTTTGCATGTTTTCGATACCATTCCCTTTATGTAAAGTGTTCCAATCCAATCCTTTTCCATCATCAGAAATGGTTATGATTAATTGATTTTCACTTTGCGAAATTGAAACATTGATTTGTGTAGCCATGGCATGTTTAAAGGCATTGTTGATGGCTTCTTGAATGATTCTATACAGCGAAATTCCTTTATCTGACGACATGGAAGCTTTCAAATTTATTTCAGATAACACAGATAAAGTTACTTGGGTTTTATTGGTAGACTGATTGGCTTGTGAAATAAAATTTGTTAGTCTGGATTGAATTTCTTGCAAGCTAATTTGGTCTTGGTTCATTGCCCAAATGGTATCGCGAAGTTCTGTAATCGTTTGTCGAGTAAATGTAGATATTTCATCCATTTTGTATAAAATTCTTTCATCTACCTCTGGAACAAACATTTTTAAATTATCTATCGAAGAAATAATAAAAGTAAGTTGAGCTCCAATATTGTCGTGCAAATCTCTGGAAATTTTGAGTCGTTGTTCTTGTAATTGTTTTTGGGTTTCAATTTGCAAAATGGCTTCTTGCAACTTTTTTTCTTGCAACCATTGCTCTGCTTTAATTTTATGTTTGTTCCACAAAAAGTAACCTGTTAATACCGAAAGCAGTAACAAGGATAACACTAAAATTATGGTGGTGTTTTTTTCAGCCAGCATGGCTCTCTGTTCTAATATTTTACGCTCCTTTTGTTCGGTGTTATAAGCAACTTCTAATGCTGCAACTTGTAAGTTAGATTGCACATTTAAAATACTGTCTTTTATCTTGGTATGCTGTTGAAAATAGCTTAAGGCCGACTCAAATTGTTTTTTCTCTGCCAATACTTCTGCAATTTTTTGAAAAGTAGCTTGTACCAAATGCGGAAATGAAAATTTTTGTGCCAATGCATTAGACTGTAAATAATATAATTGTGCCTCATTCCATTTTTTTTGGGCACGATAGTAATCTCCATAAAAATCGTAACTTTCGGCAAGTCCGGTAGAGTCTTTAATGCTTAATCTGATTTGGATGGCTTCGGTAATTTTAGGCAAAGCCGAAGAAAAATTCTTCTTCATTACTTCTACTCCGGCAAGTTTGTGCAAGCTATATGGAATTCCGATACTATCTTTTTCTTTACGCTTGATATCTAATGCCTTTTGATAATAATAAGTTGCTGAATCTAAAACTTGGTTCATTTCATGCAAAACACCATAATTATCAATGATGGGAGATGGATTATTTACCGAATACTTTTGAATTAAATACATGGCTTTTCGCATATAAAAAAAACCTTTGTTTAAATCTTTTCTCTTTAATTGATAGCCAAAATTGGCATAAGCATGGGCTAGTTTAGAATATTCTTTTTTTTGCTGATAGATTCTTGTAGCGGTTAAAACAGCTTTAGCACTTTCTTCGTAATTGCCAATATAATAATAGAGTAAAGAAATATTTTCCAAAGTAGAAGCATTGCGTTGCCATTGCTTGTTAGAATTAATTTTCTCTAAATTTTTCAAATAAATTGGCAACAATTGCTTGGCATTACTAATTTTAACAGGATATGCCAATTGATTAAGTGAATCAATTTGTTGTAATTCTTTAGAAGATTGGGCAAGTAAAATTCCGCAACTAAAAACCAACCAAAAAAGGATGTGACGCATACAATAGAAAATTACAAAAAAGACTATAAGTGTTTGTTATGTGGACAAAAACTCCCTCTTTGCAACTTGGCTCAGAGGGAGAAAAACTACTACTACTAACTTTGTTTTTAATTTAAATTGTAAGCTACAATGGTTCGGTCGTTGGATTTGTAATACAAATACCCTCCCCATTCATCTACTTCGTATTCAGGTTTTTTGTCTTTTAATATAATTTCTTTGTCTTTTTTACCCGAATCTTTGTTGATTTTTACCAACCCAACACCATCGTCTAATTTTGATAATATAAACTGACTGTTTTCTGTGGCAGCAGTAGCTCTAAAACGCTTATTCATTTCTTGGAACGAAATGGATGCAATATCCGAAAAAGCATCTTGTGCTAGTTTCGCTTGGTATCCATGGCTATTGTATTGGCCTAAACTATTTCTATTTTTACCTGCTTCAAAAGCAGATGCAGAAGCAACTACCATAGAAGAAACTGCAATTGCACCCATTAAAATGGAACCAAATGCACTTTTCCCAGGAGATTTGTAGTACTCATGAAATTTTTTAGACCCATCCATGTTCAGCATCATCATGTTTTGGTCAGACGTTAACAAAATCCCACCATTTCGCATACTTAAGGAAGTTGGCACCTCTTTTTCTTCAAACTTATAGGTTGCTAAGGTGGAAATATCTCCCGTATTTTCATTTATTGCTAACATTTCTTCTCCTGTACTAATTAAGAATCTTTTGTTTTTTTCATCATAAGTACTGCAAACACCTTTTGCCTTTTTATATGAAATAGGTTTGCTCCAAACCGACTCTCCTGATTTTAAATCGATGATGTTGGCATCAGAATCGGTAATGTAAATCATTCCTTTTGGTGTCAAAGCCATGGTATGAATATTGGCACCTGTTTTTAGAGGTTTTTTAAATAATGGAGTTCCTTCAAAAGAAATTTTATTGATTCCTCCTTCTTGAATTCCGAATAAAATACCATCTTCCATTACGTAAAAATGTTGAACATACCCATTAGTTTTGGGAGCTTTATCCCACAAATCTTCTCCAGTTGCTGCACTTAAAAATGCAATTCTTGATTCAGAAGCAGCACTTGCAATTTTAGCTAATCCTGATTTTCCGGAATTATCTACATCACTAACCACAGCCAAGCCTTTTGGAGTAATTTCAAAATTGGAGACATTTCCTTTTACTTTAGCAGGACTTTTCCAAACAACTTGTCCTTGCCCACTAATTTTATAAATTTTGGTACTTCCACCATTGGTTCCTTCAAAAGCATAAATTTCTGTTCCATTTTCGTTAGATGTTAACCATTTTACATCATCCACTTTTGCTGTCCAATTGGTATTGCCATTGCTCATATTTATACAAACTAACTCTTTAGAAGTAGGTACATATAAATTATTATTTTTCAAGTGAGGCTTACCCGTTACCAATGCGTATCCCTTCATTTCAAATAGTGCTTCCTCTTTTCCTGTAGACAAATCGTACACACCAATTTTATTGGCATACTTTTCTTTAGAAGATCTTTGCCCGCTAACTACCAATTTATTTTGAGGTAAAAATACGTGGCAAGTCATACTCATTTTCCAACCATTTTCTTCTGTAGAAAATAATTTTTTACCAGAAACAAAATCAATTACAGATTTTTTAGCTGTCATCAATCCACCTTGGCTAACCACTACGTAAGGGGACATTGGAATGAATTCTAATTCTTCCGGTTTTACTTTTCCATAATCCTGAAAATTAAAATGTGGTTTACTTTGACCTGGTTTGATACCAACCAAGCCATCACCATTGGCAACCACTAATACACCAGCATCGGTTAATTTCATCATGGAAATTTTTCCACCAACATCATAGGTGTTGGTGGCTTCTGCTTTTTGAGCTTTTAAGGCTTGAGTTAAAAACAACCCCAAAACAAGCATTGAAAAAAATATTTTTGTTTTCATGTTAGTAGCGATGATTTATTTTTAATAAAGACAACCCCATAAGGGGTTGCCATGATTTAATTTTGAAAGTTTACATTAAAAGAACCTTGGGTTACCTCTTTAGTAGAGTTGTCATCAGAGTTTTTGCAAGAAAATTGGAAAGTCCCTTTTACTCCGGTAGCAGTAGCTTCAGAAATTTTAATTTCACCAACTTTTGCTCCACCTGTATATGGAGCCTGCCATACTTTAGTGGTTGAAGCCATTGGGTTTGATAGGTTTACAGAAATTTCGGTATAGCTTGCATTAGCCAGTCCTAAACCACCAGTACCTCCACCAATATCGTAAGTTCCTACCCCATCAAAAGAAGTAATGTTTAGCACAAATGCTTTGCTTGAGGTTCCTCCAGTGTTTCCTTGAATAGATAACATGGAACCAACTTGGTTAGCAAAAGTTACCATATTTAAAGTGGTAACAGTAGAACCATTTACTTTAGCAGTAATAGTACCAGCCGCTGCAGTACCGCCTCCACCTCCATCGTCGTCACTTGTACAAGAAGTGTTGGTAAAAAACATAGTGCTTGCTAGCAAGCTTAAGAATCCGATTTTGAACATTTTTTTCATCATTTAAAGTTTTAGTGTATTAATATTTGTGTTTAAAAATTAGTCCGCTGTAAATTGTCCCAAAAAACCAAAGGATAAAGTCCCAACATTAATTTCGTTGAGTCCACCAGAAACTTTTTCAGAGGCCCCAAAAAGCACATTAAACTGACAGTTGTCTCTAAAGTTAACCTCTAAAGTTCCTGGAGCAAAAAGAATTGGATTTCCGATATCTACACATTGCCCTTTATAAGTTACCACCATTCGATTGTTAGCAGAAATTTGGAAAGTAGCAGTATCCCCATCAGAAAATGGACCTCCAGGGTTAATTTGTGTATAAGTTAAAGTATACGTTCCAACCAATCCTGATGGTACTGTTGCAGCTGTTTCAGAAGATGCAACAGGCATGTTACATTTGGAAGCACAACTTGACGCATTATCATTGTCTTTATCACATGCACCTATTAAAATTATACTGGTTATCATGGTGCAAAACAACAGGGGAAATAAAATTTTCATGATGTAAAGTTTATTCTAGTTTACATCACAAAGGTGTTTTTTATGTTAATAGGAAACCATACGTCAAATGACGTATTTGTTAAAATGAAGCTAAAAATCCGTTAAAAACTCACGAATTTGAAGTTCTAAGGTAGATAATTTTGATGAAGTTGAAGTAGCAATTTTTGAAGAATTCAAAGTTCGATGATTTTTTAATTTTTGCCATTGCCCTACTATTTCCATTTGATTGCGTGTAATTTCAGAAAAATATACTCCTGAAAATTTTTCCCAAATATAATCGATAGCTATGGGGTTGGGGTGTATCATATCTGCACCATAAAATCGGTAATCTCGTAAGTCATCCATCATGATTTCATAGCTAGGAAAATAGTTGACGGTTGATGGTTGATGATTGATGGAATGAAGTGCTGCAAAAAGATGTGACTTACTTAAATTATTTTCTACGAATCCGTCTTTTAAATGTCTGACCGGAGAAATGGTGAATACAATAGATGCTTTTGGATTGATTTGATGTATTAATTGGATAATTTTTGAAACAGAGGTTTGTATTTCCTCCACTTCCAATAACTTTTTTTCAAACAAAGAAGCTGGCATTTTATGGCAATTGGCAACCAAATGTTTGGATTCTTTTAATTCGTACACCCAAGCTGTACCAAATGTAATACAGATATGCGTTGCATTAAGTAAAAAATCATGGGTTTTTTGTAATTTTTGGTTGGCCAAGTTTAGTGCTTCTTCTAAATTTTCATGTCCGTTTTTAGAATGTAAATCATAACATTGCCAAATATTTTCATGGGTTTTAAAAAAGTCGGTCTCTAGATAGTTTTTTAAATACACTACTCTTTCTATCCACTTTTGTAAAGCAGTTGGTTGAAACAAAATTCCCATCGGATTTATCATCGATGGGAAGTGGTAATAAGTTAGTTTTTCTCCAATATTTTCAGCAAAACAAGAGCCAATCATCATTATTTTAGATGTGTATTCCATCTTACTAGTAGATGGTTTAACGGCAAGCTCTGTTCTAAATTGCATCAAAAATTTTATTTATTCACAAAATCAATCGCTTTGCTCAAAGCTTCTGTCATTCCGTGTGGATGTTTTCCTCCCGCAGTTGCAAAAAATGGTTGTCCACCTCCACCACCTTGGATGTATTTCCCTAATTCTTTTACTATTTGTCCGGCATGGAATTGGTTGTTATCCGCTAAATTTTTAGCAACATAACATGTCAACATTGGTTTGTTATCGGTAATTGTTCCTAAAACCAATAACAAATTATCTACTTCTTGTCCTAAAGCATAAGCCAAGTCCTTTGCTCCAGAGGCATCCAAATCAACTTGCACTGACAAAAAGTTCACTCCATTAATCAACTGTATTTGATGGATTAGTTCTGATTTTAAGTTTTTGGCTTTATCTCTTAGCAGTTGTTCCATTTGCTTTTTGAGTTTTTGGTTCTCGTCTTGCAAATTTTGAATAGCTTTTAAAGCATCCTGAGGTTGTTTTAAAACCTCTTGAATGGATTGCAAAGCTTGTTCTTGCTCGGCAAAATAGTTTTTCACTGCATCTCCCGTAATCGCTTCAATACGTCTGATTCCGGCTGCAACGGCACCTTCCGATACAATTTTAAAATGCCAAATATCTGCGGTATTTTTCACGTGAATTCCTCCGCACAACTCTTTGCTATTTCCAAAAGCAATCATCCGAACGTTATCGCCATATTTTTCTCCAAACAAAGCCATTGCACCTTGTGCCATTGCCTCTTGAATTGGGATGCTTCGGAATTCTTGCAAAGCAATTTGTTTTTCAATTTCTGTATTCACAAAGTCTTCTACTTGTTGCAATTCTTCCGAAGTAACTTTCGCAAAATGCGAAAAGTCAAAACGCAAGTAATTTGGTGCTACCAACGAACCCTTTTGCTCCACGTGTGTCCCTAAAATGGTTCGCAGTGCAAAATGCATCAAATGGGTTGCACTGTGGTTTTTAGAAGTTGCCGTACGCAAATCGGTATTTATTTTTGCTTCAAAAGTTTGTTCCAAGTTGGTTGGCAACTTTTTGGTGAAATGTAATATTAAGCTGTTTTCTTTTTTGGTGTCAAAAATATCAATTGCTTCCTCACCATTAGAAAGGCTTCCTTTGTCACCTACTTGTCCACCACCTTCCGGATAAAAAGGGGTATGATCTAAAACCAATTGGTACACTACCCCATCTTTTTTAGAATCTACTTTTCTGTATCGGGTGATTTTAACATTGTTTTCGGTTTGGTCATATCCTACAAAAGTTTCGATATTTCCCGGAATTAAAACCACCCAATCGTCTGTTGCTACTTCTGATGCAGCTTTGGAACGAGCTTTTTGTTGAGCCAAAGCTGTTTCAAAATCTTTCTCGTTGTAAGTAAAACCTCTTTCTTTTAAAATCAAAGCAGTTAAATCCTTCGGAAAACCAAAAGTATCGTACAATTCAAAAACTTTATCTCCTGAAACTTCATTGGAAGTGGTTTCTGCAATTACTTTATCTAACAATTGTAAACCTTGCTCTAAAGTTCTTAAAAACGAGGTTTCTTCTTCCTTAATTACCTGGGTAACCAAATGTTGTTGGGTGCGAATTTCCGGAAAAAAATCTCCCATTTGTTTGGAAAGCACCTCCACCAATTGGTACATAAATGGTTCTTTTAAATTCAAAAAAGTAAAGCCATATCTAATGGCTCTTCTCAAAATTCTTCTAATCACATAACCAGCACCATTGTTGGATGGCAATTGCCCATCTGCAATGGCAAAAGCAACTGCTCTAATATGGTCCACAATTACTCTAATGGCAATGTTAATTTTTTCTTGGTTATTGGCTGATGGTTGTTGACTATTGGAAGTGTATTGGAAACCTGAGATTTGCTCCACCTTTTCAATCAAAGGCATAAAAACATCGGTATCATAGTTAGAAGTTTTGCCTTGCATGGCCATGCACAAACGTTCAAAACCCATTCCTGTATCTACGTGTTGTGCAGGTAGTTTCTCTAAGGAACCATCCGCTTTACGGTTAAATTCCATAAATACATTGTTCCAAATTTCCACTACTTGCGGGTGATCGGCATTTACCAAATCTTTTCCTGCAACTTTTGCTCTTTCTTCTGCTGTTCTTAAATCGATATGAATTTCTGAACAAGGCCCGCATGGACCTTGGTCACCCATTTCCCAAAAATTGTCTTTTTTATTTCCTAAAATAATACGGTCTTCGCTTACATAGTTTTTCCACAAATCAAATGCTTCTTGGTCAAAAGGCACATTTTCGGCTGGGTTTCCTTCAAAAACCGAAACATATAAACGGTCTTTATCCAATTTCAATTCATCAGTTAAAAATTCCCAAGCCCAAGCAATGGCTTCCTTCTTAAAGTAATCACCAAAGCTCCAGTTTCCTAACATTTCAAACATGGTGTGGTGGTAGGTATCCATCCCCACATCTTCCAAATCGTTGTGTTTGCCAGATACTCGCAAACATTTTTGCGTATCTGCAATTCTGGGTGCTTTCGGAGTTTTATTTCCTAAAAAATACTCTTTAAATTGTGCCATCCCGGAGTTGTTAAACATCAAGGTCGGATCGTCCTTTAAAACCAAAGGGGCAGAAGGCACAATTAAGTGGTTTTTACTTTGAAAAAAATCTAAAAATTTTTGACGAATTTCTTGGGAAGTCATCATATTAAAAGCTCTTTGAATTGGATTGGGTGCAAAAGTAATATATCCTTTTTAATTTATGATAAATTATCTATGGAGTTCGCAGGGGATTAGTTAACGATTCTTAAAAAATCGCCTTCATTTGCTTCTAAATTTTCTATATTTGTTTTCCTTGAATGAAAAAAATCAGGCATGCCAAAAAAAGAAAAATATTATTATGATCCCGAAGCCCTCGCTTACAAAAAGTTAGAGGTTAGAAAAAGCAGAAGAATTGGGTTTGTGGTATTGTTTTTACTCTCATCTGCCTTGTTTGGTTTTTTGATGTTGGTACTGTTAATTAATACGCCATTTTTTGAAACTCCCAATAGCCGAATCATGGCTAGAGAATTAGATAACTACAAACTTCAATACAAAATTTTAAACAAAAAATTAGACCAACTAGAATCGGTTTTGGGAGCAATTGAAGAAAGAGACAACAATATTTACAGAGCATATTTTAACTCCTCTCCTATTCCGGAAGAACAACGAAAAGCCGGTTTTGGTGGTGTTAACAGATACAAAGCTTTAGAAGGATACAACAACTCCGAATTGGTAATCAATACCACCAAAAGAGTGGATGTATTAACCAAACAACTAGCCATTCAATCCAAATCGTTAGATGAGATTTTAAAACTCGGAAAATCAAAAGAAAAATTCTTGGCTTCTATACCAGCCATTCAACCGGTTAAAAATGAAGACTTAACGCGAATGGCATCTGGTTTTGGCTACCGAAGCGATCCGTTTACCAAAATCCGAAAAATGCACATGGGAATGGATTTTACTGCACGAACCGGAACACCGGTTTATGCCACTGGTGATGGTGTGGTAGTAACTGCCGATAACAAAATGAGTGGTTACGGTAATTTAATTGTAATCAAACACGGATTTAGTTACGAAACCTATTATGCCCATTTACATAAATACAATGTTAGAGCCGGACAAAAAGTAAAACGAGGAGACATTATAGGTTATGTTGGAAGTACCGGACGTAGCCAAGCTCCGCATTTACACTATGAAGTTCGTGTAAATGGCGAAGCAGTAAACCCAATCAATTATTACTACGGAAGTATTTCTGCGGAAGAATATGTTAAAATTTCAGAATTAGCGAAACAAACCAACCAATCTTTAGACTAATGCAAGTACAATTACCAGAAAAAAGATATTACAGCATTGGAGAATTGGCCAAAGCTTTTGATGTAAATGCTTCTTTGATTCGTTTTTGGGACAAAGAATTTGATATTTTGCAACCAAAAAAGAATGCCAAAGGCAACCGAATGTTCACCCCGGAAGATGTCAAAAATTTACAAATCATCTACCATTTGGTGAAAGAAAGAGGCTTTACTTTAGAAGGTGCCAAAACCCATTTAAAAGAAAAAAAACAACCCACTTTTGACAAATTTGAACTCATCCAACGCTTGGAAAAAGTAAAAAGCGAATTGTTAGAGTGGAAAAAGAATTTGTAATTTGAAAATGAAACTAAATATATTAAGTAATCACTAGTCACTATTCACTAAAAAAAAACATCATGAGAAAATTTCTTCCTTGGATTATTGTAGGAGCCATTTTACTAATCGGTTATTCTTGGGTTAAAGGGTTTAACAATACCGCAGTAACTTTAGATCAAGAAGTGAAAAAACAATGGGGTAATGTACAAACTGCTTACCAACGCAGAAACGACCTTATCGGTAATTTGGTAAACACCGTAAAAGGAGCTGCCGATTTTGAAAAAAGCACTTTAGAAGCAGTAATCAAAGCACGTTCAGAAGCTACCAAAACCACCATCGATCCGGCAAATATTACTCCAGAGCAATTAGCTCAGTTTAACCAAGCCCAAAGTGGTTTGAGTAGTGCTTTATCTCGATTATTAGTTACTGTGGAACAGTATCCCGATTTAAAAGCCAACCAAAACTTCTTGAAATTACAAGATGAATTAACCAGTACCGAAAATCAAATTTTAACGGCTCGAACTCGTTTTAACGAAAGCATCAACCCATATAATAACCATGTAAAACAATTTCCGGGTTCCATCTTAGCAGGAATTTTAAACTTTTCTGAAAAACCATATTTTGATGCAGAACCAGGTGCAGAAAAACCAGTAGAAGTCAATTTTAACTAATTGGTTGCATGACAGAAGCAGAAAAATTTCTGACTCCCGAAGAGGAAATTCAAGTAGTGCAAGCCATCACTTTGGCAGAAAAACAAACTTCTGCAGAGATTAAAGTGCACTTGGAATCCTTTTCTGAAACCCCGCCACTTTTACGTGCTTTTGAAGTGTTTCGTCACCTAAACATGCACCAAACCAAGCACCGAAATGGAGTTTTGATTTACGTATGTGTGCAAACGCACAAACTGGCAATTTATGCCGATAATGGCATTTACCAAATTGTGCACGAGCAGTTTTGGGAGGCAGTAAAAGATGTTATCATCGAGCACTTTCAACACCACCATTATGCCAAAGGTTTGTGCGAAGGAATTGCCTTGGCAGCCGAAAAACTAGCAAATTATTTCCCCTATACTGAAGGAGATATCAACGAAATTTCCAACGAAATTTCTAAAATGTAACACCTATTTATGAGTACCTTTTTCCTGCTATCCGTTACCATCTTTGGGCTGCTTTACAGGTTTGCTACAGCCATGGCAATAGCTTCTAAAGTCGCTTTGCCATGCCAACCAAACCAAGCAAAGCATCTCCAAAGTATGTTCACTTCTATCAGGGGTAGGCTTTTGGTGCTAAGCTTCCTATTATTCCTAAACCACAACTCATATAGTCAGTTCAACATTCCAGATGTAAAAACGCTAAAAGAACAAACCAGTGTGTATGACTATGCCAAGTTATTCTCCGAACAAGAGTTTGTTCAACTTCGCGATAAATTGTTGCGTTACTCCGACTCCACTTCTACCCAAATGGTGGTAATTACCATTGACGATTTAAAAGGAGAAGACATAGGTGTGCTAGCACCCAAGTGGGCACATGCCTGGGGTATCGGACAAGAAAAAGAAGACAATGGCTTGTTGGTTTTAATTGCTAAAAACGACCGAAAAGTTTGGATTGCTCCCGGTTATGGTATCGAAGAAGTGTTAACAGCCGGACAAAGCGGACAAATTATCCGAAGTGTAATGGTGCCAAATTTTAAAAACGGTAACTATTACAAAGGGGTCAACGATGCTTTAGACATCATCAAAGAAATGCTTTTGGGCAGATACAAAAATCAACCAAAAGCAGCCAAACGAGATGGAGGTTTGTTTCCGGTGTTTTTGTTTTTAATTTTTATGTCCGTTATAGTGTTTTTATCTTTAAAATACGGAGATAAAAACCCTCCAAGAGGTGGTTCCAACTCTGGCGGAGGTGGTTTAAGCCCAATGGACATCATCATTCTTTCTAGCCTAGGCAGAGGTGGCAGAAGTAGTGGTGGTTTTGGTGGAGGAAGCTTTGGAGGCGGTGGATTTGGTGGAGGCTTTTCTGGTGGATTTGGTGGTGGAGGTTTCTCAGGTGGAGGTGCAGGAGGATCGTGGTAAGATTTTTGTGTAACATCTAAAGTCTAAAATAAACTTTTACCATATACTTATCAAATGCCTAACCATCAAATAAATAAACTTTCAAAAATAACCACCATGAAACTCTGGATTCTTTTAGGCTTATTACTTCCGTTTGGGGTTTTTGCTCAATTAACTTACGAGAAAAACTGGAGTACTGCCTTGGAAAAAGCCAAAGCTAAAAACCAATTAATATTTATCAAATACTACAACGAAAATTGTGGTGTTTGTAAAAAAACACAAGAAATACTTAACACTCCAGAGGTTGCCAAAGTATATCAAAACAATTTTGTTTGTTATGCTATTAATACCGAAAAGAAAAAACCTGAAGAAGAAGCCTTATTACAAAAAATTGGTTTAGAGTTTGACGGGGTTCCAATTTTTATATTTGTAGATGCCAACCAACAATGGGTACATCACTCGGGGGTGAAAGCCACTAAAGAAAGACTATTACAAATTAGTAGCGATGCCAGCAATCCGAATGTTCAAAGTTCAAAATACCAAGATAGATATCAGAAAGGGGAACGAAATGTTACCTTGTTATTTCAGTATGCCGAAGTGCTCAAAGCACAAAAAAACTATGAGCAATTAAAAATTGTTACATCAGAATTGTATCAATATTTTCCAAAACAAAACTTATGTAGTAACGACAGTTACTTTATCTTAAAAAGAGTGGTAACGGATACCGAAAATGGCTTTTTTCAATATTGGTACCAAAACCAAAAACTACTAGAGGGAAAAGAAACCGGTGTAATGGCAGGAAAAGAAAAAGAAAATCTAGAAAAAATAGTGCTGCAAGAAATTCGTGTATTTGATAAAAGCAAATTCACTACCGAAAAAAAGAAAAAATTAATGGACATTATTCAGAAACTAGGCATTACCAACCAGCCGGAAGTATTTTTTGAATGAGTTAACTATCTCCAAGAAACAAAACTTTTTTCCTTGGCTAATCGATAAGTAGATAAAGCCATCAAGAAAGACAAAAAAGTAAAAACTCCTTTTTCAATCGAAGTCCCAGAAGTTAAAATCAACAACGTGTTAATGCTATAAAACACAAACACAATCCACAATAAAAAATTTACAATTGCTAATGGCAAAAAAGTTTTTACCAGCCTTGCTTTGATTAAAAACACCAAAAATATAATGGCTGTAATCAAAATAGTAATCCACTCATATACCAACATTTGATTAATACTGTGCAATTTGGAACCCCAAACTATTTTATAGGGAACAATGCCAACCATTACCGTTAAATGAAAAAGAAGCACCAAGCTTAAAATGCTCAATACAATTCGCAAAGCTAACTTTGGGGTAAAGGAATCAAAAAATCTCATTTTTGGTGTTTGTGTAGTAGTGAAAACCAAAGATAGTATTTTCTATCGAACTTTACTTTTTAACACCACCCGATGTAACAATTTTGGAAAAAATCTTTTAAGCCAAATTCCCATCACTTCTTTCTGACCGATGTAAGCCTCCATTTTTTGTTGCTTGATGGCTTTGATCATTTTTTGGGCAAATACACCTACTTCCAATCCGTTTTCTGTAGCTTCATCTTGGGTGTTTTGTGTTGACCCATCTCCAGTTAAGGCATTTTTTGCAATATTGGTTTGTACAAAACCTGGACAAATCATAGTTACCGAAATGCCATCTTTTTCATGTTCCATTCGCAATACATCAAAAAACCCATGCAAGGCATGTTTGGAACCGCAATAGCCCGATCGATACGGAGAGCCAAATTTCCCCATCAAACTAGTTACCACCACAAACTGTCCTCCACCAGATGCAATCATTTTTGGAAGTAAAGCTTTGGTAAGTGCCACCGTTCCTAAATAGTTGGTTTCCATTAAAGCTTTATCTACCAATATATCCGTTTCAATGATCAACGAACGTTGACTGATTCCAGCATTGTGTATCATGATGTCTATGCCTCCAAAAGCTTTCCATGCTTGTTCAACCCAATTATTAGCCTCTTGGTACTGACTCAAATCTAACGGCACCAAAGCAACCGAATCGGTAGGGAAATCTTTAGCTACTTTTTGTAATTTTTGTAAACTTCTGCCGGATAATATCAAAAAATTATTTGAAATCAATTGCTTGGCTAATTCTAACCCAATACCACTGGTAGCTCCGGTAATCCAAATTCTTTTTGAATGCATGCAACAAAAAATTTAAAAGTTAAAACCAAAGTTAGTATAATATCGTAAATAGATATGTAACTTTTAAAATGAAAATTATGCATTTCAAAAAACTCCACTTATTAAGCATGTTAGGTTTAGGATTGACCTTACTATCATGTGACAATGACAAAGACATGATGGAAGAACCAATTCCTCCAATTGCAATGCCTAACGTAGCACCTGCTATTGAATTTAGTGCTTTAACCAATAACAACCAAGTTGTTTATTACAATGCTAGAAACTTAAGCTCACCTATTAGAACAATTTCAATTTCTGGCTTAGCCAATAGCGAGCAAATCATTAGTATAGATTACAGACCTGCAACCGGACAATTGTATGGATTGAGCAATACCAGCAGATTGTATTTAATTAACGAAATGTCTGGTTTAGCAACTGCACTAGGTAGCTCATCATTTACCCCTGCTTTAAGTGGAAGTACTTCCTCTATTGATTTTAACCCAACTGTGGATAGAATTCGTTTGGTTGGAAATGGAAGTCAAAATTTACGATTACACCCTGAATTAGGAGCTGTAGTTGCAACAGATGGAAACATCAATGGAATTACCAATCCGATGATAGGAGCCATTGCATATACCAATAGTTTTGCCGGTGCCACATCTACCCAACTTTTTACAATTGATGCTACTACAGATAAATTGTATTTACAAAATCCACCTAATGATGGAGGCCAACAAGAAATTGGCAGCTTAGAGGTAGATTTTACAGATATTTCAGGTTTTGATATTTTGAGCCCTAGTAACTACGGAATGGCTGTGAATAGAAAAGACAACGAATCGAGATTGTATCAAATTAATTTAAGTACCGGTAAAGCAACATGGATTGGAATTTTTCCAACCAATACCAATATTATTGAAATTGCCTTTAAAACGGAACCTATTGCTTATGCTGTAAGTGACGATCAAAAGCTTTACAGAATTAACTTAAATAATGGTGCAACCAATATGAGCTCAATAAGTGGTTTAAACACCAACGAAATGATTGTTGGAATAGACTTTAGACCTGCTAATGGAAGTTTATTTGCAATAACCAACCAAAGCAGATTACTAACCATTAATACTTCTAACGGGCAAACTGCGGTAGTTGGCTCTACATTAAACCCTATGATACAAGGAACTAACTTTGGTTTTGATTTTAACCCGGTTGTAGATAGAATCAGATTGATAAGCAATACCAGACAAAATTTAAGATTACATCCTGATTTAGGTACAGTGGTTGCAACTGATGGCATGTTAAGTCCGGGAACTCCAGTGGGAACTGCCACTGCTTACAGCAATAACTTCCCACAAACCACAAGTACCATCATGTATGTAATTGATAGCAATACCAATCAATTATTTATTCAAAACCCACCTAATGATGGTATTTTAACTTTAGTTGGCGGATTAGGGATAAATATAGAAAACAACAATGGTTTTGATATTGGAGGTTTTTCCAACAATGCTTACGGGATTTTTAAAGTAAACGGGCAAAATGCTGTTTACAGAGTTCAGCTTTCCAATGGAGCTACAACCAAAATGTTTAACGTCAACTTTGAGGTTACTGCAATGAGTGTTGGGTTAGGTTTTTAATTCATTTAATTAACCAAAAACGGCTTGCAATTTTGCAAGCCGTTTTTATTTATTTTTCTCTCATATAAATATCAATAGGAACCCCAGAAAAATCATAATGCTCACGCAGTTTGTTTTCAATAAATCTTTTGTAGGGATCTTTTACATACTGAGGTAAATTAGCAAAAAACGCAAATTGCGGGGTTGGTGTTGGCAATTGCATGCAATATTTCACTTTAATATACTTTCCTTTAATAGCAGGAGGAGGATTTTTTTCAATAACATCCAACATCACATCGTTAAATTTAGAGGTTGGAATTCTTTGTTTTCGGTTTTCATACACATTTACAGCTACTTCTAAAGCTTTGATTAATCTTTGCTTGGTTAAAGTAGAAATAAACAAAATAGGCACATCAGTAAATGGTTCAATTTGTTTGCGAATCATTTCTTCAAAACGCTTGGAAGTCATGGTGTCTTTGTCAATCAAATCCCATTTATTCACGAGTATCACAATGCCTTTACGGTTTTTTTCAGCCAACCAAAAAATGTTTTGGTCTTGTCCTTCAAACCCACGAGTGGCATCTAACATTAATATACAAACATCACTATGCTCAATGGCACGAATAGACCGCATTACAGAGTAAAACTCTAAATCCTCTTTTACTTTTGCTTTACGTCTAATTCCGGCAGTATCTACCAAATTAAAGTCAAAACCAAATTTGGTAAAACGTGTATCAATTGCATCACGAGTTGTACCAGCAATATCTGTAACTATATATCTATCTTCACCAATCAACGCATTGATAAAAGAAGATTTCCCAGCATTAGGCCTGCCAACAACTGCAAATCGTGGCAATTCTTCTTCCACATTTTCCTCTATTTCTTTATTTGGAAATAAAGTAATCACATGATCTAATAATTCACCCGTTCCGGAACCTGATCCACTGGATATGGTAAAATATTCTCCCAAACCTAAATTGTAAAACTCAAAAGCATCTTTGGTTCGCATGGCACTATCTACTTTGTTTACCACCAAAACCACTGGTTTTTTTACTTTTCGCAACAATTTGGCAACCTCTTCATCCATTGGATTAATGCCTTCTTCTACATCTACCACAAACAAAATTACATCGGTTTCTTCAATGGCTAATTCAACTTGTTTGCGAATTTCTGCTTCAAAAATATCGTCAGAACCAATTACATATCCACCGGTATCAATCACCGAAAATTCAACACCATTCCAATCACTCTTTCCGTAATTTCTATCTCTGGTAACTCCACTAACGGAGTCAACGATTGCTTCTCTTCTTTTGATTAATCGATTAAATAAAGTGGATTTTCCAACATTTGGCCTTCCGACAATGGCAATAATATTGCTCATAAATTGTAATTTTTGGCAAAAATAAGCATTAAAAGGCAAAGCACCTAATTCACACTGCTGAACGAACTTAGCCATCTTATTGATTAAACAATTCTAAAAATATACTATCTTTGGTTAAACCTAAATACAATTAATGCAACCAGTTACCGATCAAATTCCGTTAAGAATTAGATTTCAAGAAACCATTGAGGCTTCTATAGAAGAGTTATTGGATAAATTTCAGCAAACCAAACTTCAAAACAACAATGAGTTTGTGATAAAAATTGTAGACCAACACCTTTGGTTGGACATGCATCAAAGCGAAAGGTTTTTATACAGTCCGCATTTGCATTTAGAACTGGAAAAAATTACTGAAAAGCGAACCAATATCAGAGGTTTGTTTGGACCTCAACCGGCTTTATGGACTATGTTTATGTTTGGACATTTTGTTGTAGCTGGCATTTTTATTATTGCAGCTGTGATTGTTTACTCTAACTGGTCTATGAACCTTGCTATTGGCAATTGGGGTTGGATTATGTTAGTGATGGTAATGGCTTGGGTATTTTTGTATTTTTTTGCCAGAATGAATCGCATTGCCGGGATGACTCAGGCAAGGCGATTGTATCAGTTTTACCACAAAATCGTAACAAAATAATTACTTTTGGATATAACCAAACCTACGCAATTGGTACTCGTTGTTTCTCCAATCCTTATTTACCTTTACAAACAATTCTAAGTGGATTTTTTTATCAAAAAACACTTCTAAATCTTTTCTGGCTTCGGTTCCAATTCGTTTTAACATTTCTCCTTTGTGCCCAATAATGATTCCTTTTTGCGAATCTCTTTCTACCATAATAATCGATTGGATACGAATAATATCGTCTTCTTCTTTAAAGGATTCTGTTTCTACTTCAACAGCATACGGAATCTCTTTTTGGTAGTGCATTAATATTTTTTCACGAATTTTTTCATTTACAAAAAATCGTTCCGATTTATCGGTCAATGCATCTTTTGGATAATATGGTGGAGACTCTGGCAATAAATCAATCAATCGTTGAAATAAAGCAGAGACGTTAAAATTTTCTTTTGCTGAAATTGGAAAAATTTCCGCATTGGGTACCTTCTCTTTCCAAAATTGGACTTGTTCTTCTAATTTTTCTTGATTGGAAGTATCAATTTTATTCAAAACCAATAAAACTGGTATTTTGGCATGGATGATTTTTTGAAAAAAATGCTCATCTTTAAGTTCTTTCTCCCCTACTTCTACCATATAAATTAAGATGTCTGCATCTTCTAGTGCAGTTTTTACAAACTGCATCATAGATTCTTGCATTTCGTAAGCAGGCTGAATAATCCCGGGAGTGTCTGAAAAAATCAATTGATATTCTTCCTCATTTACAATTCCCAAAATACGATGCCTAGTCGTTTGGGCTTTGTTAGTGATGATAGATAGTCGTTCTCCTACCAAATGATTCATTAAAGTAGACTTTCCTACATTGGGATTTCCGATAATATTTACGAAACCTGCTTTGTGCATAAAATTTTATTTTTTGCAAAGATACTCGATACCAATCGGATAACCACAAGAATAAAAAATAATGACAGTAAACCTATTTTTTATTTGGCATTTTAAAAAAACGTCTTATATTTGCACTCACATCGCGGGATAGAGCAGTAGGCAGCTCGTCGGGCTCATAACCCGAAGGTCACAGGTTCGAGTCCTGTTCCCGCTACTAGGTAAACCACTCCAAAAGAGTGGTTTTTTTGTTTAAATTTAAATTTTAAGCCATGAACGACATTCAAAATTATTTGAACTTCCTTGGAACCAAATTAATGGAGTATTCTCCTAAATTATTCTCTTCTATCTTATTACTAGTTGTTGGACTTTGGTTAATTAGTATGGTAACCAAATCTTTAAAAAAGATCATGACCAAGCGTAATGTGGAACCAACTTTAGGAAATTTTTTAGGAAACTTGATTTTTTGGATTCTCAGGGTATTACTTTTTGTGATTGTTATATCCAAACTTGGAATTGAAACATCTTCATTGGTTGCCATTTTGGGTGCTGCAGGTTTAGCAGTGGGCTTGGCACTACAAGGCTCTTTATCCAATTTTGCTGGTGGAATATTGATTATCTTATTCAAACCTTTCAAAGTAAACGATTTGATTGAAGCCCAGGGAGAAATTGGCACAGTACAAGAAATTCAAATATTTAGCACGAAATTAATTAATGCAGTTAACCAAACTATTTACATTCCAAATGGGATACTTTCCAATGGTGTAATTATAAATTATACCCAACAAGGAAGAAGAAGAATTGATCAAGTGATTGGTATTTCATACAACGCGAATATTGCTCAAGCCAAAGAGGTTTTATTAAACGCATTAAAAAGCCACCCAAACATTTTACAAGAGCCCGAACCTCAAGTTTTTGTGGTTTCTTTGGCTGATAGTTCGGTAAATTTAAGTGTAAGAGCATGGGTGTTACCAGAAAACTTCATGACAACTAGCTCAGATATTTTAGAATTTGGAAAACAAGCTTTGGATCAACATGACATTGAAATTCCGTTCCCGCAAAGAGTGGTAACTTTAAAAAACCATTGATATGAGGATTGGGATTTTAATATTTGCTTTTTTATTTATTTCCTGCGAAGCACAAACCAAAGCAAAAGTGATTGGAGTAAAAGATGGAGATAGCATCGAAGTTTTGTTAGAGGGGAATAAAAACATCGTGATTCGTTTGGCAGAAATAGATTGCCCTGAAAAAAACCAACCCTATGGCAAAAAAGCCAAAGCCTTTGTATCGGATTTGATTTTTGGGAAAGAAATCACCTATGTAAAAACAGACCAAGACCGCTATGGCAGAACGATTGCCAAAGTGTATTTTAAAGGAGCATATCTATCAGAAACATTAATAAAAAATGGGTTAGCATGGCACAATACCAAACATTCTAAAAGTAAGTATTTAGCATCTTTAGAAAGAGAAGCTAGGAAAAACAAAATCGGACTTTGGGCTGACCCAAACCCCATTGCTCCATGGGAATGGAGGAAAACAAAAAGAGTCAAAAAATAATCACATCAAATTGTATATTTACAAAAAAATTACATATTAAAATTGGAATCAATCAAAGCCATTAACTTCAACAATTTAAAAAATAAAAAAATCACCATTGTTACCCATAAAAACCCAGATGGGGATGCTATTGGGTCGAGTATGGGACTCTATTTTTTCCTAAAAAAAATTAGTCCGCTTGTAAATGTTGTAGTTCCAAACGAATTGCCAGAGTTTTTAAAGTGGATGCCTGATACCAATAAAATTTTGGTGTTTGAAACACAAAACAGACAAGCTAAGGCTGCTTTGGAACAAGCAGAAGTAATTTTTTGTTTAGATTTTAATGCGATGCATCGCATGGGAGAGGACATGGGAGGTTTTGTGCAAAAATTATCTCCAGCGTTTTATCTGATTGATCATCATGAAATGCCTGATAATTTTGCCAATTATATATTTTCAGATACTTCTTACGGCTCCACTTGCGAAATGGTGTTAGATGTAATTCTTAAATCTGATAAATCAGATTTAATAGATGCCAAAATTGCAACTTGTTTGTACACCGGAATTGTTACCGATAGTGGTTCGTTCAGATTTCCAAAAACTACAGCAGCTACCCATGAAAAAGTAAGTATTTTATTGCAAACCGGTATTGATAATGCAGCTATTCATAACCAACTTTTTAATGGCAATAGCTACAACAGTTTGCAATTACTTGGAAAAGCATTGCAAAACTTACAAATGGTAACTTCAAAAGTTTCTTACATAGCGTTATCGCATCAAGAATTAAATGAGTTTCATTACCAAAAAGGAGATACCGAAAGCATTGTAAACTATGGTCTAAGCATCAAAGGAGTTATAATGACAGCATTTTTTATGGAAAATGTAGCTGAAAAAATCATTAAAATTTCCTTTCGTTCGGTTGGAAATTTTGATGTAAATCAATTTGCACGTAAACATTTTAATGGAGGTGGACATAAAAATGCTGCCGGAGGAAAATCTACTTTAAGTTTGTCAGAAACCATCCTGTTATTTCAACAAACCATTAGTCAACACCCTGAGTTATGCACATCATAAAAATTGTAAGTTTATTTGTTCTATTTACACTTTTGTCGTGTAAAGAAAAAGAACCGCGAAAACCAGTAAACAGAAGCAAAGGAACTTTTATGAAAGAATCGGTTCAACGCAATCTTTTATTGGTTGCTGAGGAAGAAAAAATCATAGATTCGCTAATGAAAGCTCAGCCAGAATTGAAGTTTCAAGAATCACAAAAAGGTTTTTGGTTTGCCATTACCGAGCCTAATGATCAAGAAAAATACTACCCTCAAAAAAATGATGTGGTGTTTTTTACTTATGAAATTCAAGATTTGTATGGAGAAGTAATTTATTCTCGTGAGCAGTTAAAACCCCAAACCTATTTGGTAGACAAACAAAACATCATGATAGGTTTAAGATATGGTATAAAAAAGTTAAAAATAGGAGAATCAGGAATTTTTTATTTTCCTTCGCACATGGGTTTTGGCTATCATGGAGATGATAGAGATATCCCACCAAACCTACCTTTAAAAGTATTAGTTACCATTACAGATATCAAGCCTGAAAACAAAAATTAAACCAATGAAGAAAATTTTATTCACTTTACTTACCGTAATTCTTATCAGTTGTAATAAAGATTATGACCATTTAGGCAACGGAATTTTTGCAATCATAGAAACCAATAAAGGAAACATTGTTGCTGAATTGGAATTTGAAAAAACACCAATTACAGTAGCCAATTTCATTACTTTGGCAGAGGGAACCAATTTACAAGTAACAGAAGCCGACAAAAAAGGAAAACCATTTTATAACGGGTTAACTTTTCACAGAGTAATACCGGATTTTATGATCCAAGGTGGATGCCCTAAAGGAACCGGAGAAGGTGGTCCGGGGTACAAATTTTTAGATGAAATTACCGATTTAAAACACACTGGTCCAGGAATTTTATCTATGGCAAATGCAGGCCCCGGAACCAATGGAAGTCAATTTTTTATCACCCATAAAGAAACTCCATGGTTGGATGGATTGCATACTGTTTTTGGAAAAGTAGTAGAGGGTATGGATGTGGTAAACCAAATTGCTCAAGGTGATGAAATCAAAAGCATCAATATTGTGCGAAATGGAGAAAAAGCTAAAAAATTTAATGCAGTAAAAGTTTTTGAAAGCAGATTGGCTAAAGAAGCCGAAACATTAAAAAAGCAAGAAGAAGAAAAAGCCAAACAAGAAGCTGAGTTTTTGGAGCAATACCAAGAAGTAATCCAATCTACCTTAGCAAAATTTGAATCAAATCAGAAAACTGCTAAAAAAACTTCTTCCGGTTTGCAATTTAAAATTTTAGAAAGCGGTAATAAAAAGCCCGAAAACGGCAGTACTGTGTATGTGTTTTATGCCGGATTTTTTGAAAACGGAATTTTGTTTGATACCAACATAGAAAGCATAGCTAAAGATTATGGCAAATGGGACGAAAACAGAGCAAACATGAATGGCTATGCTCCTTTTCCATTTGTTTTAGGCAACAAACAAGGTTTGATCCCAGGGTTTTTAGAAACCATCGAAAATATGAAATTTGGCGACAAAGCTTTGGCATTTATCCCTGCATATTTAGGTTATGGCGAAGCTGGAGCTGGTGGTATCATTCCTCCAAATGCCAATCTCATCTTTGAAATTCACTTAGTTGAAAAACCTAACTAGTATAAAATGAAACAAGTAGGTATTGAAGCTATTGCATTTGATTTTCCTAAAATTTATGTATCGGTAGAAGAGTTTGCTGCCCATCGAAACCAAGATGCAGCCAAATTAAAAGCTGGTTTAGGAATACAAAAAATTAGTTTCCCGGATGTTCACCAAGACGTGGTAACCTTTGCTGCCAATGCACTAGAAAAGTTAATGTTGCAAGAAAACCTTCAGTTTTCTGAAATAGCAAAAATTTATGTAGGCACCGAAAGTGGTGTGGATAGTTCCAAGCCAATTGGCTCCTACCTCTTTTCTATGATGGAACAAAAATATGGTAAAGGAATTTTGGAGCATTGTGATACTACAGAATTTACTTTTGCTTGTATTGGTGCAGTAGATGCCATGCACATTGCCTTAGATTTTATCAGATGCAACCCAACTGAGAAAGTAATTGTTATAGCTACTGATTTTGCTAAATACGATTTAATTTCCACCGGAGAATATACCCAAGGAGCAGGTGCTATTGCCATGCTTTTAAGTGCCAATCCGGAATTAATTGAAATACATCCGGAAATTGGAATTTCTACCGAAGGAGTTTTTGACTTTTTTAAACCAAGAAGAAATTTTAAAGAAGGAACTTTTTCAGTAGAAACAAATATAGAAAGCAACCAAATTCACGAATCAGAATTGTTGGTATACAAAGAGCAACCCGTTTTTGATGGTGCTTACTCTCAAAAATGTTATGTCAGCAGAACCAAAAATGCCTATTTGCAACTTAAGAAAAAGTTGCAAACTTCTGAAAGATTATATGAAAATTGGGATGCCATTGTGATGCATCTCCCCTATTGTTTTCAGGCAAGAAGAAGCTTTATTGATATTTTTGCAGAAGAAAATCCCGACTTATTACAAAGTCAACCAGGAGAAACTTTGACAGACAAATCAAAAGCATTGTATAAAAGTGCTGCCTATGCTACCTTGGTTGAAAATAAAATTACAAAAACTGAAACACTTTCCGGTATCATAGGTAATATTTATACGGGTTCTATATTTTTAGCATTCTTAGGATATTTATTTTCTAATAAAGACCAAAATATTGCGAACCATTCTGTTGGTTTTATTGCTTATGGAAGTGGAAGCAAATCAAAAGCATTTATTGGTAGCATTGGAGTTTCTTGCCAAGAAAAAATTGCAAAATTGCCTTTTGAAGAAATTTTAAGCAATACAACTCCCATAAATTTTGATACTTATGTAGCTTTGCATACCAAAAATCAAAAAAAATCTGTGGTTCCTCCAAAAAAGGAATGGATTTTGCAAAGTATAGAGCAAAGCCAAACTAATTTGGTAGGTGCTAGATATTATGAATGGAAAGATTAACTAATAGAAACAAAACACATATATGAAAAAAACACTATCAATTATTTGTTTACTTATTGCTTTTGTTAGCAATGCCCAAAAACAAGAAGGAATTTTTGTAGAGTTTAAAACCAACAAAGGAAGTATTTTAGCCGAATTGTACTACCAAAAAACTCCAATTACTGTCGCTAATTTTATTTCGTTGGCAGAAGGAAACAATCCAATTGTTTCGGAACAGTTTAAAGGCAAGCCTTACTTTAATGGATTAAAATTTCATAGAGTAATCAAAGATTTCATGATTCAGGGTGGAGACCCAACAGGCACTGGTTCTGGTGGCCCAGGTTATCGATTTAAAGACGAAATTACCGATTTAAAACACAATAGTTCTGGCATCTTATCCATGGCAAATGCTGGACCTGCCACCAATGGGAGTCAGTTTTTTATTACCCATGTGGCTACACCTCACTTAGATGGTAAGCATACGGTATTTGGTAAAGTAGTGATGGGACAAAACATAGTTGATGCCATTGCACAAAACGATGTGATGCTGGAAGTAAAAATTATTCGTACCGGAGAAAAAGCAAAAGCCTTTGATGCAGCAAAAACTTTTGCCAGTGCCATGAGTAAAGAAATAGAAGCTCAAAAAGCAGAACAAGCCAAAAAAGAAGCTGCTTTACTTGCTGAAAAAGAAAAATTCTCGACTATGGTAAAAGAAAAATATCCAAAAGCTATTATTTTACCTTCGGGATTGGCTTACGAAATGTTACAAGCTGGTACTGGAGAGAATGCTTCTGCCGGAAAAACGGTAAGAGTACATTATTTAGGAACTTTTGAAAACGGAGACAAATTTGATAGTTCTTATGATAGAAACGACCCCATTGAATTTCCGTTAGGAAACAAAATGGTAATTCCAGGTTGGGAAGAGGGAATCGCTTTGTTAAATAAAGGAGCCAAAGCTCGATTGATAATTCCTTATTGGTTGGCATACGGAGAAAACGGAAGACCTCCGGTTATTCCTGCCAAAGCAACTTTAATTTTTGAAACCGAATTGGTAGAGATTAAATAAAAAAGCAAGAAAATTAAAAAGGACAATCTGATAAGGTTGTCTTTTTTTATTTTACGTGAGTTCGACTTAATAAATATTATTAAATATGTGATTATCTCCGTGTAACTTTGTGTGTGCTTTGTGCATTTTGTGTAATAACTTATTTATTTGTAACACAAAAGTCACTAAGAAGGCACAGAGAACCACAAAGTGTTTCACAACAAACTGATTTATTTATATCGAACTCTCGTTATTTAAGTGTTGGCAACAATCAGCCTTTTGGTCAACATTTGAAACCTCCAAAAAAGTAATCCTCCTGCTACGGTTAAACCTGCAAACAGACCAATCCAAATGCCAACAGCCTTTAATTGGGTGTACAAGCCTAAATAAATAGAAATTGGAAATCCTACCATCCAGTAGGCAACAAAGGTAATATACATCGGGATTTTCACATCTTGCAATCCTCTTAGTGCTCCCAAAACCACTACTTGCAGTCCGTCTGACAACTGAAACAGGGCAGCAATTAAAAGCAACTTAGAAGCTATAGAAACTACTTCAGAAACATCTGCAACAGGGAGTAATGGATCTGCTTCTAAAAACAAATAAGGCAAATGGGTATGAAACAACACAAATAAAATAGCAAAAATACTTTGCAATAACATGACTAATAAAAAGTTAGAAAACGATACAACACGTAATTTTACAAAATCTCCCTCTCCCAATTGATTACCAACTCTAATCATTGCTGCTACACTAAAGCCCATTGCAAACATAAAAGTAAATGAAGCTAAACTCAGTGCGATTTGATTGGCTGCTTGCGAAGTGGTTCCCAACATACCGGAAAGCCATATAGCTCCTGTAAATAATGCTACTTCAAAAAACATTTGCATAGCAGAGGGACTTCCTAAAGCAATAATCTTTCTAAGGATGGATGCCCTAACTTCATCAAATTTAAATCCGCTTAAAAAGAAGGTAAACTTGGAATTGTTTTTAAGTAAAAAATGAATGTAAATCAGCATTACTATTCTGGAGGCTATGGTTCCGATAGCTGCACCTACAATTCCCATTTCTGGGAATATCCAAATACCAAAAATCAAAAAATAATTCACTACTACATTTACTACATTGGCTAAAATAGTGGCCCACATACTGTATTTGGTTTCGCTTTTTCCGTCTGCAAATTGTTTGTATGCCTGAAACATAATTAGTGGCACTAGCGAAAAAGCAACAATATCCAAATATGGTACAGCCATTTCTACTACTTCTTTGGGTTGCCCCATGTAGTAAAGTAACGGCTTAGAAGCGAAAATGATTCCAAATAAAATCAACCCCAATAAAGTACATAGAAACAATCCATTATGAAACACACTTTTGGCATGTTCGTTGGCTTCTTCTTTATCTGAAGCAGCAACCAAAGGAGTAATAGCTGTTGAAAAACCAATCCCTAACGACATTCCTATAAACACAAAACTATTTCCAAGAGAAACTGCTGCTAATTCAGTAGCTCCTAATTGTCCGACCATCATATTGTCAATAATCCCCACCAAAGTATGACCTAACATTCCCATCACTATTGGGTATGCCAAGCGTATGTTATAAGAAAATTCTTTGGTGTAAATTGCTAATGATTTCATGGCTGCAAAGGTAGTTATTCCGAAATAGCTACCAATTATTTTATGGATGCTTCTTTTTTTGGTAAATTTGACTTTAAAATTTAATTTAAAAAATGAAAAAAACGATTGTTTTAGGTGCATCAAATAACCCCGAAAGATACAGTTATAAAGCCATTGAAATGTTATTAAACCATGATCATCCGGTAATTGCAGTTGGCATGAAAAAAGAGGCAGTTTTAGGAATTGAAATTGCACAAGAATTACCTTCGGAAAAAGTAGATACGGTAACGTTATATGTGGGACCAAAAAATCAAATCGATTGGATAGATCCTATCATAGCTTTGCAACCAAACAGAGTGATTTTTAATCCGGGAACTGAAAATCCTGAATTTCAGGAAAAACTTAATCATGCTGGTATCGCTTGGGAAGAAGCATGTACATTGGTTTTGTTAAGTACCAATCAGTATTAATTTACTTGTTTTTGTACAAACCAATTAGAAATGTATAAACCAAGGAAGGTAAAAAATCCGTTTACAATTAAAATTTCAAATCCAAATGCAAACCCAAACCAATCCTGACTTTTAAGGTTTAATAAGATACTAATTGTTACAGATAACAAAGCAATCAAAGGTACCCAATTGTCTCTCACCTTTAACTTGGTAAATAAACCAAAAGAGTACAAACCTAGTAATGGTCCGTAAGTAAATCCAGCAAATTTCAGTACTTTATCTATCACACTTGCATCTTCAATTAAATACTTGAACAATAAAATTACCACAATAGATACCAGTACAAAAGATAGATGTACTTTTTTTCTGATTTGAATTTGCTTTAACGCATCATACTTTTTTTCAATCGACAAAATATCCACACAAAAGGAAGTAGTTAAGGAAGTCATAGCACTATCTGCACTTGAGTATGCAGCAGCTATGAGTCCAACCGTAAAGAAAAAAGCAACTCCAAATCCTAAATACTCATTGGCTAAAACCGGAAACAATTGGTCTTTATGTACATCTATTCCATTTTTAATGGCAAACTCTGTGAATAATAAGCCTAATACCAAAAACAAAAAGTTAACTATGGTTAGTACAATTGTAAACCAAAACATGTTTTTTTGAGCATCCTTTAACGACCTACATGTCAAGTTCTTTTGCATCATATCTTGGTCTAATCCAGTCATGGCAATAGCAATAAATGTCCCAGAAAAAAATTGTTTCCAAAAGTAATCAGCAGAACTTGGATTGTTAAAAAAGAAAGTTTTAGAAAATTCACTTTCAGCAACAAAACTGGTTATACTAGTTAAATTTAATCCTAAATCGGCAGAAACGGTATAAATACTCACTCCAACCGCTATCAACATAAACAACGTTTGCAAAGTATCTGTCCAAACTATGGTTTGAATACCTGATTTAAAAGTATACACCCAAATTAAGAAAATGGTCACGGTTACGGTTAACCAATACGGAATTCCAAGAGGAGCAAAAACCAGAGTTTGTAAAACATCTGCCACCAACATCAATCTCAAATTGGAACCAACCGTTCTGGAAACAATAAAAAACCAAGCTCCTGTTTTATAAGATAGAGATCCAAAACGTTGTTCTAAATACGTATAAATAGTAGTTAAACCTAGTTTGTAATACAAAGGCATTAACACAGTACCAATAATCAAATAACCCAAAATATATCCGAGAACTAACTGAAAGTAAACAAACTGAGAGGCTTCAACTTTTCCGGGAACGGATATAAAAGTTACTCCAGAAAGGGATGCTCCAATCATTCCAAAAGCCACCAAGTACCATGGAGAGCTTTGGTTGGCTTTAAAAAAAGTCTCGTTGCTCTCCCCTTTTTTACCAACCACATAGGACAAACCAATTAAAATTCCGAAATATGAAAGAATTAAAAGCAACAAAAAAGTTGGAGTCATAATGAATAATTATTTTTAGCAAAGTAAGACTTTAAAAGCTGTATTTCAAAAAAAATATTTTAAACAAGGAAAGGTCAAAACCCTTATTTTTGCAATATGGAATTTCCTTCAAAATTATTAGAAAATGCAGTAATGGAAGTAGCTCAACTTCCTGGAATTGGCAAAAAAACAGCTCTTCGATTGGTGTTGCATTTGTTAAAAAACCCATCTGAGCAAACTTTGCATTTGGCAAATGCATTGGTAAAATTACGGGAAGAAATCAAATTTTGTAAAAGCTGTCATAACTTATCTGATAAAGAGGTATGTGATATTTGTCAAAGCCATCAACGCAACCATCAAATGATTTGTGTAGTAGAAGACATTAGAGATGTAATGGCCATAGAAAACACCGGACAATTTCAGGGGGTTTATCATGTATTGGGAGGAAAAATTTCTCCTATGGAAGGCATAGGGCCATCACAACTAAACATTGAAAGTTTGGTAGAAAAAGTCAAAAACCAATCAGTAGAAGAAATAATCTTAGCATTAAGTTCCACTATGGAGGCAGACACCACCAATTTTTACATTTACAAAAAACTTCAAGATAGCAATGTAAAAATTTCAAGCATATCGAGAGGAATAGCCGTTGGTGACGAATTAGAATACACAGATGAAGTCACTTTAGGAAGAAGTATTTTACATAGAATCCCGTTTGAAAAAAGCATATTGAACTACCCGAAGTAATTCATAACTCTTATTGTAAAGAAGTGAACTTACTGATATATTTACATTAATTTTTACCTTCCAAATGCTTCAATTCAATAAAAACCATATCTTTGGAAATCTGATTTATTGCATGAATTTCATGAAAAAAACACCTCTTTTTGTTCTGTTTTTGCTGTTACTATTAAGTTCTTGTGTTACTCAAAAAGACCTGATTTATTTGCAAAATGATGGAACCTCTCCAAGCACTTTACCAATAAATGAAATTCAAAACAAACCTTATCGAGTGCAAACAAACGATATGTTAAGCATTAGAGTAAAAACCGTTGACCCTAAAATCAATGAATTGTTCACATTAACAACCAACAACCAAAGCGGGATGATGCAACAAGCTGAGCAAGGGTTATATTTTAGTGGTTACAATGTAGATAGCCAAGGTTTTATTAGATTACCTGTAATAGGGAAAATGAGTGTGATAGGAATGACATTAGACGAAATAAGAGATCAAATAGAAAATAAATTATTAGAAGATTACGTTACTGAAGAATCCAATTTATTTGTAACAGTTAAAATGGCGGGGATAAGATATATTATCAATGGGGAAATTGGTAGTCCGGGAATTAATTTCATTTACAATGACAAAGCCACCATTATGGATGCCATTGCAAATTCAGGAGATATTACTATGCTTGGAAATAGAAAAGAAGTGATGATTTACAGACAATTTCCATACGGAACAGAAACTTACAGCATTGATTTAACAAACATTAATGCCATGAATTCCCCACAGTTTTTTATTCAACCTAATGATTTTATTTATGTAAAACCTTTGAAGCAAAAAACTTTAGGAACAGGAACAACTGGCATCCAAACCATTACTACCATCATTTCTGTAGTTACTTTGCTAACCACTACTTTTTTGTTGATAAATCGATAAATCATGATAGATACCAAGGATTTTGCTTTCATGGATGGCTATCCAAAATTTGATTTTAAAGGTTTTATCAATCGTATCATTGGATATTGGTATTGGTTTGTATTATGTTGGATTATTGCCTACACCATTGCTTATCAAGTAAATGCCAGAAAACAAAAAGTATTTGCATTAGATACCACCATAGCTGTAAAAGAAGAAAGCAATCCATTTTTTACCTCCAACACAAGTTTAGTTTTTAATTGGGGTGGCACTTCAGATCAAGTTCAAAATATCATGACTACCATTCGTTCCAGAACACATAATGAAATGGTAGTGGAACGATTAGAATTTTATATAGATTATTTACAACAAGGTAAATATCACTTAGAAGATGTATATGGAACCATCCCATTTTACTTTCAATTGGACAAAAGTAAAGGGCAATTGGCAGGTAAATTAGTTGAAGTTAAAGTATTGCCTGATAATTTTTTAGAAGTTACTATTGATTTAAGCACCCAAAATCAAATACCTGTTCACATTTACCAAAATCATACGATTGATCAAATTGCCATTTCACCAAAAAAATACACCTACAAAATAGCAACTGGTAAAAAAATTCAAACTCCGTTTTTAAATGGAACATTTTGGATGTTTCCAGACAGAAATGCTTCTATTGGAAGTACTTATATGATACGCTTTAACTCTTTAGATGGAACTGTTGGTGGTTATAGGAGAATTAAAGTAGAAACCGATGTAAAAGCTGGTTCGGTAATTAGAATTTCGTTGGATGGTAATAACAAAAAGCGAATTGTTGACTATTTAAACGCAACTGTAAAAGTTTTGATGAAAAGACAATTAGACAGAAAAAATCAGTTTGCGAACAACACCATCAACTTTATTGATAGTACCTTGGCTGCAATTGACAATACTTTAAAAGACAACCAACAAGAAATACAAGATTTTACCAGAAATAAAAATATTTTAGAAATAGAAAACGGAGGTTCGCAAATTTCTAGTAAACTATTGCAATACGAAACAGAAAAAGAAATGGCCAACAGAAAACTGGCCTATTACAACAATTTAAAAACTTATTTAAACTCACGGACCACCGATTTTAGCAAGCTACCCGTTCCGGCTGTCGCAGGAATTGACGATCCAAATATAGTCACCAATGTTTCCAAATTAATTTCTTTATCTAACGACAAAACAGAAATGGCATATACCCGAAAAAACAAAATTTTATTTGAGGGAATAGATAATGAAATGGAATCACTTAAAAAAATTATACTAGAAAACATACAATCAGCCAAATCCTCTATCAACTATGATTTGAATTTGGCACAAGCAAAGATTAACCAATTAGAGTCCTCTATCAAAAAATTACCCGAAGATCAGCAAGAGTACCTAAAAATCACTAGAAAATACAAACTAAACGACAATATATTTACCACTTTTTTAGCCAAAAGAAATGAGGCCAATATTGTAAAAGCAGCTAATTTATCCGACATCCACTTTATAGATAGTGCTAAAGATACTGGAGGTGGACAAATTGGTCCAGACACTAATATTAATTATATACTCGCATTAATTTTTGGAGGATTAACCCCATTAATACTTATTTTTTTATTCTTTTTTGTTGACACTTCTATTTTGAAAATTGAAGATATTACAAACTTAACCAAAATACCAATTATAGGTGTAATTGGAATAAAAAACACAGATTCCAACCTATCTGTATATGAAAAACCAAAATCGGCTTTGTCAGAAAGTTTTAGAGCAGTAAGATCTTCTCTTCAATTTTTATACAAAAAGCAAGAAAAAGAAGGAGCAAAAACTTTAATGCTTACCTCAACCATTAGTGGAGAAGGAAAAACATTTTGTTCTTTAAACATTGCAACCGTTTTTGCATTAAGTGAAAGAAAAACTATTGTGATTGGGTTGGATTTAAGAAAACCAAAAATATTTAACGATTTTGACATCAATAACGACAGTGGAGTAGTAAATTATCTCATTGGACAAAAAAAAATACAAGAAGTTATTCAACCTACTAAAATACCTAATTTAGATGTGATTACTTCTGGCCCTATCCCACCTAATCCTTCTGAGTTATTAATGAGCGATAGCTTGGGAGAATTAATCGATGAATTAAAACAAAAATATGACTATATCATTTTAGATACTCCACCAGTTGGGTTGGTAACAGATGCTTTACAGCTCACCAATTTTGCAGATGTTATTTTATACGTTATCAGACAAAAAACCACAAAAAAGGAAATGGTTACTTTATTAAATAACCGTTTAAAAAGAGGAGAAATGCAACATGTGAGTATTTTGTTTAATGGTTTTGAAACCAAAGCAAAATATGGATATGGTTACGGAAACTATTCTGGATACGGATATGGATACGGATATGGATACGGTGCATATAGCAATGGCTATCATGATGACAAAAAACCTAGTTGGAAACAAAAACTAAATTATTGGATAAAACGATGGAAAAAATCTTAATTACAGGGGGTGCTGGTTTTATCGGCTCTAATTTGTGCGAGCATTTTTTAAGTAAAAATTACCAGGTAGTTTGCCTAGATAATTTTGCTACTGGACACCGGCACAACTTAACAAAATGCTTAGAAAATAAAAACTTTCAATTAATCGAAGGGGATATTCGAAATTTAGAAACCTGTCAATATGCAGTAAAGGGAATTTCTTATGTTTTACATCAAGCTGCATTAGGTTCAGTTCCACGCTCCATAAATGATCCAATAACAAGTAACGAAGTTAATGTAAATGGCTTCTTAAACATGCTAGTGGCATCAAGAGATGCCGGTGTAAAACGTTTTATTTATGCAGCAAGTTCCTCTACATATGGAGATTCTGAGAGTCTTCCTAAAGTCGAAGACAAAATTGGAAAACCTTTGTCACCGTATGCCATAACCAAATATGTTAATGAACTATATGCAGATATTTTTAACAAAACTTATGGCTTAGAAACTATTGGATTAAGATACTTTAATGTGTTTGGAAGAAAACAAGACCCAAATGGAGCATATGCAGCAGTAATTCCAAAATTTGTTAAATTGCTAATGAATCATGAATCACCTGTGATTAATGGTGATGGAAATTACTCAAGAGATTTCACATACATTGACAATGTGATTCAAATGAATGAAAAAGCAATGTTAACTGAAAACCCCGATGCGGTAAATCAAGTATACAATACCGCTGTTGGTGACAGAACGAACTTAAACGACATGGTATATTTACTTAAAAAATATTTAAGTGAAAAAGACCCAAAAATTGCTGAAGTTCATATTGTTTATGGGCCATATAGAAAAGGAGACATTCCTCACTCACTTGCAAGTGTGGAAAAAGCAAAAAAATTATTGAATTATCAACCAACCCACCATTTTGCTAAAGGCTTAGAAGAAGCGGTAAATTGGTATTGGGAAAATTTAAAATAGAATCATGAAGATTAGTAAAATTTGTTGTATTGGAGCAGGATATGTTGGTGGACCAACCATGGCAGTGATTGCACAAAAATGTCCGCATATTCAAGTAACTGTAGTAGATTTAAACGAAGTAAGAATTGCAGCTTGGAACGATCCGGATGTTAGTAAATTACCTATTTACGAACCAGGTTTAGATCAAATTGTTGCAGAAGCCAGAGGAAGAAACTTGTTTTTTTCCACTAATGTTGACCAAGCCATTGAAGAAGCTGAAATGATTTTTATTTCGGTAAATACACCTACCAAAACATATGGTACAGGTAAAGGGATGGCATCAGATTTAAAATATATTGAGCTTTCAGCTCGTCAAATAGCAAGAGTTGCCAAAACAGATAAAATAGTTGTAGAAAAATCTACTTTACCAGTAAAAACTGCACAAACCATTAAAGATATTTTAACCCATACTGGAAACGGTATTAAATTTCAAATTTTATCTAATCCAGAGTTTTTAGCCGAAGGAACAGCGGTTGAAGACCTCTTACAACCAGATAGAGTGTTGATTGGAGGTGACCAAACCACAGAAGGCTTACAAGCCATACAGAGCTTGGTAGATATTTATGCACAATGGATTCCAAAAGAAAGAATCCTTACTACCAACTTATGGTCGTCTGAATTATCAAAACTTACTGCTAATGCATTTTTGGCACAAAGAGTATCTTCTATAAATGCCATTTCCGAATTGTGTGAGGTTACCGGAGCAAATGTGGATGAAGTTGCGAGAGCTATTGGAAGTGATTCCAGAATTGGTTCAAAATTTTTAAAAGCATCTGTTGGATTTGGAGGATCTTGCTTTCAGAAAGATATTTTAAACTTGGTTTACATTGCCAAATCTTACGGCTTACAAGAAGTTGCAGATTATTGGGAGCAGGTAATTATTATGAACGACCACCAAAAAAACCGATTTGCACGAAAAGTTGTCAAAACCTTATACAATACCGTTGCTGGTAAAAAAATTGCTTTTTTAGGTTGGGCTTTTAAAAAGGATACCAACGACACCAGAGAATCTGCAGCAATTTATGTGGCTGATACGCTAATAAATGAACAAGCAGATATTGCGGTTTATGACCCAAAAGTTTCTGAAAAGCAAATGCTGAACGATTTGAATTATTTGCAAAGCAGAAGTGAAGAAGAAAACCAAAAAGCGGTAAAAACTTCTGCAAATGCCTATGATGCTTGTAAAGATGCCCATGCCATATTAATTTTAACCGAATGGGATGAATTCAAAACATTAAATTGGGAAAAAGTATATCAAAACATGCTAAAGCCAGCATTTATATTCGATGGGAGAAACTTATTAGATAGAGGAACATTGGAAAAAATTGGATTTATATATCACGGAACGGGAAAATAAAATGGAGCAAAAAAAAATATTAATTACCGGAGGAGCCGGATTTATAGGCTCACATGTCGTAAGACGATTTGTTCAAAGTTATCCAAATTATCACATTTATAATTTGGATGCATTGACTTATGCTGGTAATCTAGAAAATTTAAAAGATATTGAATCGGCTTCCAATTATCATTTTATCAAAGCGGATATTACCGAAGCCTCCTTGGTTCAAGATATTTTTGAACGTCATCAGTTTGATGGCATAATTCACTTGGCAGCTGAATCGCATGTAGATAGATCTATTTCCGATCCTTTAGCTTTTGTTAAAACCAATGTGTTTGGAACTGTAAATTTGTTAAACGCTGCAAAAAGCATCTGGAAAAACAATACCGAAAACAAACGATTTTACCACATTAGCACGGATGAAGTTTATGGAACTTTAGGAGAAACAGGATTGTTTACAGAAGAAACCCCATACGCACCTAATTCACCTTATTCTGCATCCAAAGCAAGCTCCGATCATTTTGTAAGGGCTTACGGAGAAACCTATGGCATGCCAATTGTTGTAAGCAACTGCTCCAACAATTATGGACCAAATCATTTCCCCGAAAAATTAATTCCTCTTTTTATCAATAACATCATTGAACAAAAACCTTTGCCAGTTTATGGTGATGGAAATTATACCCGTGATTGGTTGTATGTTGTAGATCACGCAAAAGCAATCGACTTGATATTTCATCAAGGAAAAAACCATGAGACTTATAATATTGGTGGATTTAATGAATGGAAAAACATTGATTTGGTAAAACTTTTATGTGAATTGATGGATAAAAAACTAGGAAAAACTCAAGGAACTTCTTCACAATTGATCACTTTTGTTAAAGACAGACCTGGTCACGACTTGCGTTATGCCATTGATGCAACAAAAATACAACGAGAATTAGGTTGGGAACCAAGTGTAACTTTTGAACAAGGCTTGCAAATGACCATCGATTGGTATTTTGAAAATCAAGACTGGTTAAAAAATGTTACTAGCGGAAGTTATCAAACCTATTACCAAACCCAATATTCTATCTAAGTTTTATGCCCTGGTATGCCATATACACCAAGCCACGTAGTGAAAAAAAAGTTGCTGTTGAATTAAGAAAAAAAGGATGGAATGTATACTGCCCGATGGTGCAAACCATCCGTCAGTGGAGCGACAGAAAAAAGAAAGTTGAAGTTCCGTTAATCAATTCTTATATTTTTGTACAAGTAGATGAAAATACTAAAGCCTCAAACTTATTAGTAACAGGAACCATTAAAATTTTGATGTTTGAAGGCAAACCGGCAATTATTTCAGATAATGAAATTGAAATTTTGCAAAATTACTCCAAAGGAGTTTTTCAACATATTTCAATTGAAAACTATCAAATTGGTGATAAAATCATAATTCCAGAGGGAGCGTTTAAAAATATAGAAGGAATTGTGCATCAAACAAGTTCTAATAAATTGACAATTATTTTACCAAGCTTAGGAATGAAAGTAATTTTGGAAAAATAAATTACATGTTATTCAATGTCTCTTATAATGAACCTAAAGTAAACCAAGCCATTGAGGAGTTGGTTGGCAAATCGTTTGGATTGTTTGAAAATATCAAACTTAATGGAACAGGTTCTCCTAGGTTACTTATTCACAAAGCAAGTGAAGAAATTCAAACCTTATTAGATTATGATCATAACTTAAATTATTGTAACATTGAATTAAGGCCTAAAGGAATCATTATTAGGTTTCGATCTTTATTAGAAACCTATGGTTTGGCCATACCATATTACAAATTGGTTGTGTTTAAACCTGCAAACTTTCTTTCATTACATGCAGACCATCATTTGATATCGGTTGAATTTCCTGCAAAAAATGCTGGAATACATCAGTTTTACGAAAAAATGATGGCACAGAAAGTTAAAAACACTCCTTCAAATATCGATGATTTGTGATACCTTTGTTCAAAAGGATCTTTTCATGGAAATATTTTTTTTGGTTTTTGTCGCTCTTTTTTCAGTAATTAATCCATTAGGATGTATTCCAATTTTTGTTGGATTAACACAAGACTATACCAAACACGAACGAAGAAGAGTGGCTTTGTGGGCAGCAATTGATGTGGCTTTAATTTTATTGGTTTCTTTTTTTGTTGGAGAATATGTACTTCAATTTTTTGGAATAAGTATTGATGCTTTGCGAATTGCAGGTGGATTGATTATTGCCAGTTCAGGTTTTTCGTTACTTTCCGGAAAATTTAGCCGAACCAGAGGCGTTACAAAAGACGTGGAAACAGATGCCCAAAGTAGAGACGATATTGCTTTAACTCCACTTGCCATACCGATGTTAGCTGGTCCAGGGTCTATTTCTCTATTAATTGCTATGCATCAAGACTACACTTCTACTTTGGAAATCATTTTACTTTGTGCTGCAATTTTAGCTGTATCCTCAGTTATTTTCTTTGTTCTAAAAAGTGCTCATTATCTTTCCAAAATTCTTGGAGCTTCGGGTATTGTGGCTATTTCTCGTATCATTGGATTTATTGTAATTGCCATCGGAGTTCAATACATTATTAGCTCTATTACCAACGTTTTTAAATTATAACAACTTCATAATAAAACTCTTAGATGCACTTTTTTTTTAATTTTTTAATATCGTTTAAATTATTTTTGTATATTTACCGATATTAAAATATTATGGATTGGGGCAAAATCACTTTAACCTATGAACAACAAGATACTTTGCGTAGGTTAACGAAAAAAAAACAACTGTTGGATACTTTCCGACCAATCCCTCCCATGGTAATCAAAAGCATTCAAGAGGCATTAACTGTTGAGTGGACCTATCATTCCAATAGCATTGAAGGCAACACCTTAACCTTACAAGAAACCAAAATGGTTTTAGAAGAAGGGTTTACCATTAAAGGTAAAAGTTTAAGAGAGCACTTTGAAGCAGTAAACCACCAAGAGGGTATTGAATTTGTTCAAAATTTGGTGGCTTCAAATTATCAAATCACAGAAAAAGATGTATTAGATACCCATGCTTTGGTACTCCAAAAAATTGAGAAAGATTTTGCCGGTAGGTATCGAACTGGGGGTGTAAGAATTTCTGGTGCAAATTTTATTCCACCAAATGCCCTAAAAGTATCCACCTTAATGGAAGAATTATTTTTGTGGGTAAATAAGCACAGTGCTCATTTACATCCTGTGGTAAGAGCCACTATTTTTCATCATCGATTTGTGCATATTCACCCTTTTTTTGATGGAAATGGCAGAACGGTACGATTGCTTTTTAATTTATTATTAATGAAAGATGGCTACACTCCTGCCATAATACTTAAAGAAGATCGGAAAAAGTATTATGATGCCTTGAATGAAGCAAATCTAGGCAACTACTATAAATTAGTACTATTGGTAATGCAAGCAGAGGAAAGAACCTTAAATATATACCTCAATGCTTTAACAAATAATGATGATTACCAACCCATACAGCAAATTGTAAACGAACCTGAAAGCCGATATGGGCAGGAATACGTTAGTTTGTTAGCAAGGCAAGGAAAAATAGATGCTTACAAAGAAAATGGCGTATGGTATACTTCTAAAGATGCTATACAAAATTACGTTCAAAACCGTAAACGAAAAAGATTATAAAAAAAGGACAACTCATTTTGGTTGTCCTTATTTTTTTGGTTAATTTTCTTTAGGCAAAAATACCTCAGCCATCATACATCGGGCACTACCACCACCACAGGCTTCAATAATATCTAAACTTGCATGGATGATAGGATTGTGTTTTTCAATGGCTTCCAATTGTTTTGGTGTTAAACTTTGGTAGGCACTGCTACTCATTACCAAATATTTTTGTTGGTTTGCTCCAACAACTTGCAACATGTTTCCTGCAAAGTGATTTACCTGCTCCTCCGAAATTAAAATAATTTCCTTACCATCTTGTTTTAATTGCTCTAACACCATTTTTCGCTCAACTTTATCATCAATACAATCGGCACAAATTACCGCAAAAGTATCTGCAATACACATCATTACATTGGTGTGGTAAATAGGTTTTCTTGCACCATCAACAGTTTGAAAAGCAGTAAAGATTACAGGTGTGTACTCCATATCTTCGCAGAACTCAATAAATAATTCTTCATCTGCTCTAGGAGATAAGGCACAATAGGCTTTTTCATTTACACGATCTAAAATAATGCTACCTGTTCCTTCTAAAAACACATTGGCTTCTTCTGCAAGAGTATAATCCAATACGTTTTCAATAACAAATCCTTTTTCTTCTAACAAATCCAACACATCTTCTCTTCTTTCTAATCTTCTGTTTTCTGCAAACATTGGATATAACACTACGTCACCTGATTGGTGAAAAGAAATCCAATTATTAGGAAAAATACTATCCGGAGTATCGGGTTGTAAGGTATCTTCCACTACCAAAACATTTACTCCATGAGCACGTAATTTTTCTACAAAAGCATCAAACTCTTGCTGTGCTTTTGCATTCACATTCGCAGAAGTTAAACCATCTATTACTTTTTGGTAGTAATTGTTCACTGCGGTTTGTTCATTCATCCTAAATGCAACTGGACGAATCATTAAAATGGTATTGGTTGCTTGTGTTTTCATTTTTATTTGTATCAAATTCTTTCAGAGTGTATTCGTTAAGTTTTAAAACATGAAATTTGGATGTGATTCATTAAAATTATAAATGATACTCACTATTTATACCTTTTCAATCTCCTTTAAATGCTCCATTTTTTTCAATGCGAGGAAACCTTTGATATCTTCAAAATGTTCTTTTACTCTCTTGTTGCCAAACTCAAACACTTTGGTTACCAAGCCGTCTAAAAAGTCACGATCGTGCGACACCAAAATCAAGGTTCCGTCAAAATCTTTTAAAGCATCTTTAATGATGTCTTTGGTTCGCATATCCAAGTGGTTGGTAGGTTCATCTAAAATCAACACATTTACCGGTTGTAATAACAATTTTATCATGGCCAAACGGGTTCTTTCTCCACCGGATAACACCTTCACTTTTTTGGTAATATCATCACCTCCAAACATAAATGCTCCTAGTAAGTCTTTGATTTTACTTCGGATATCTCCAACTGCAATTTGATCAATGGTATCAAAAACTGTCAAATTTTCATCCAACAAAGCTGCTTGGTTTTGAGCAAAATAACCAATTTGTACGTTATGCCCAACCTCTAATTTACCTTCAAAGTCAATTTCTTTCATTATGGCTTTGATCATGGTAGATTTTCCTTCTCCATTTCTTCCAACAAAAGCTAGTTTTTGTCCACGCTCAATTACCATGTTAGCATCTTGAAACACCACATGATCTCCATATTTTTTGCATAATCCTTCTACTACCACAGGGTATTGACCACTACGTGGTGCAGAAGGAAATTTTAATCGCAAAGCGGAGTTATCTACTTCATCCACCTCAACAATTTCTAATTTCTCCAACATTTTTACTCTAGATTGTACTTGTAAAGTTTTGGAGTAAGTTCCTTTAAAACGCTCAATAAACTCTTTGGTTTCTGCAATCATTTTTTGTTGTTCTTCATAAGCTTTTTGCTGATGTGCTCTTCTATCTTTTCGCAATTCTAAATAATGCGAATATTTCGCTTTGTAGTCGTAAATCTTACCAAGTGTAACTTCAATAGTTCGGTTCGTTACGTTTTCTACAAAAGCTCGGTCGTGTGAAATAACAATCACCGCTTTGGCTTGGTTGATTAAAAAATCCTCTAGCCATTCCACACTCTCAATATCTAAGTGGTTGGTAGGTTCATCTAACAAAATTAAATCGGGCTTTTTCAATAAAATTTTTGCCAATTCAATTCGCATTCTCCATCCTCCTGAAAATTCAGAAGTCATCCTGGTAAAATCTTCACGCTTAAAGCCCAATCCTTTCAAAACTTTTTCTACTTCGGCTTCATAATTGATTTCTTCAATGGCATAAAATTTTTCACTTAATTCCGAAACCCTTTCAATTAGCTTCATATAATCATCGCTTTCGTAATCGGTTCGGATAGTTAATTGTTCGTTGATCGCATCAATCTCTTCTTTCATTTGAAAAACTTCCTGAAATGCTTTTGAAGTTTCTTCCATTACAGTGGCATCATCTGAAGTTAACAAATGCTGAGGCAAATAAGCCACCACTTTGTCTTTTGGCACGGCAACCATTCCACGGGTTGGTTTTTGTGCTCCTGCTAATATTTTTAACATGGTACTTTTGCCAGCACCATTTTTACCCATTAATGCTATTTTATCGTTTTCATTAATTGCAAAAGCAACTTCGCTAAACAAAGTGGTTCCTCCAAATTCTACTGCAATGTCTTGTACTGTAATCATAATTAAAATTAAAGCTGCAAAGATAGATTATTATAATTTGTTTCTATTTAAGCAATTTATTAAACATCGTTATAAACAAACAAATAAACATCAAACAACTTTTTATACTAATGTACTAGTACTTTTTTGGTGATACTTTCTCCTTCATTATTTTGTATGTGAACCATATAAAGCCCTTTTTGCCATTGGTGTACTGGTATGGTGATATGACCCTCAAAATCTTTAACCGTGTTTTGATAAACTACCCTCCCTTGTACATCATAAATGTTGATATGGGCATCTTGGGTGTTGGTATAGTTTAGCTGTAAAAAGTCTTTGGCTGGGTTGGGTGCTATGCTAAGTGTTGGTTTGGTGTAGGTTGGTGTACTGAGTGTTTGCACACATATTGCTGTATTTTGTAGGGGTACAGTGCTCTGGGTAGTAGTACCATTACCAAACTGACCATAATTATTACGACCCCATACCCATACACTACCATCTGCCTTTATCCCCATAGAATTGGCAATACCTCCGGCTTGTACCTGCACCCAATCATTAGCGGTGCCTACTTGGGTAGGTACATTCACATTATTTGTATGCCCTAAACCCAACTGACCATATTGGTTTCTGCCCCATGCCCATAGGGTGCCATCACTCTTGATGGCCAAAACATGCTCTCTGCCTACCGCAAAGTCTAACCATGTGTCTGTGCCTATGGATTGTGGTGTAGAACCACCAGAATTATTGCCATTACCAAGTTGACCATATGGATTACCTCCCCATGATACCAAAGTACCATCTGTTTTTTGGGCTATAATAGAACCTGAACCACCTTTTATCTTGGCAATGTTGCTGTGTTGTTGCGAACCTCCAACGCTATAATTTGCTTGCCTCAATACATTTGTAGGATCAGGACCTTGCCCTAACAAAGGACCTAAAGCAACACCTGCACCCCAAACGGTACCATCGTTACGTACTGCTAAGGATGCAGTAGTAGTAGTAGCAACATCTACCCAATGGTTGGCGGTGCCTACTTGCGTAGGGCTATAAATTTGTGGGGGCATGCCAGGACCTAATGCCACCTCCCCATCTTGGTTGCTGCCCCAAGTCCAGATGGTGCCATCTGCCCTAATACCTATGGTATGATTGTTATATGACGACAATTTTACCCAGTTGGCATTGGTACTAACTTGCATAAGTGTGAAAGTAGATCCTGACTGACCTATACCTAATGATCCACTATTATTACTGCCCATAGCCCACATGGTATTATCGTCTTTTACTGCAAAAGTCATGATGCCCTGTGCCCATATTTTTACCCAATTACTGGTGTTGTTTAATACAATAGGCGATGGTTGGCTCTCCGGAAAAGGCCATTGACTTCCTAAACATTTTTCGTTTCTTCCCCAACCAATCAGTTCGTTGTTGGGGCCTATGGCAATGGCATGATCTCCCCAAATGGCTATTTGTTTGTAACACTGTGCGTATTGCCAGTTTACACTTAATAAAATACTAAAAATGAACACTATTTTTTTCATGCTTTTTTTATTTTAATTCTACTGCAAACCCGTAAAGTATGCAGTAGAATGGTTTTATTTATTTTTTTATAAACTTATATTGGTGGGTAACCATACCATCGGCTTGGCTTACCACTACTACATACACCCCAGATGCTAACTTGGATACATCTAATGACTGAAGGGTTTGCTGGTTAGAAAAATGATTTATTAATAATTTTCCTTGCAAATCATAAACAGTTAGTTTATGATAACTATTATCAGCTTGCACATACAGTATGTCTTGTGCAGGGTTAGGATATAATAATAGTTCGATAGGTTTGTTTTGCAATACCGATTTTTCTGCCCCCTGTGTTGCTTGCATTCTTTGGCTGTTGCATGGCTGAAGAACGATGTCAGAAGCTACGGATAAACAATTGCTTTGGTTAAAATCACTATCTGTTATTACTCCACTAAGCGTAATACTGGTAGTTAAAGGGTTTAACAAACTACCAAAAGGGATAAACTGCACATTCATTAGATTATTGCCCGGCAATAACGTAACTACAGCAGGTGTAATGAGCATCTGGTTATTTGTTTCGGTTAAAGTAACAGTGATGGGGTCATTATAGTTATTAAATGCTTCAAAAATATAATGATAATCACAAAAAGGTGAAGCCGAATTTTCTGAAGGCATGGTAGTATTTTCGTAAAAACCATACTCAAAATCACATTTCTCGTTACAATTATTTAATTGATAAGCAAAAGGCAGAGTGGTATAGTTACAACCATTATTTGTTAAGGTAGCATGATAAAACCCATCAGAAGGTAAATCTGATAAAGGAGAATCTTCTAAAATATGGGTATTGATATTTGCACCATTTATTTGGTCCCATAAAATTTGGGGTAAATCAACAATGGGCCCTAGCACTTGTAAAGTCTTGGAATAAGTCCCTTTGAATCGCTCAATAAACTCTTTGGTTTCAGCAATCATTTTTTGTTGTTCCTCATAAGCCTTTTGTTGGTGAGCTCTTCTGTCTTTTCGAAGTTCTAAATAATGAGAGTATTTGGCTCGATAGTCATAAATTTTACCCAAAGTAACTTCTATGGTTCTGTTGGTGACATTTTCTACAAAAGCTCGGTCGTGTGAAATTACAATTACTGCTTTGGCTTGGTTGATTAAAAAATCCTCTAGCCATTCCACACTCTCAATATCTAAGTGATTGGTAGGCTCATCTAACAAAATTAAATCTGGCTTTTTCAATAAAATTTTTGCCAATTCAATTCGCATTCTCCATCCACCTGAAAATTCAGAAGTCATCCTGGTAAAATCATCACGCTTAAAACCTAAGCCTTTCAAAACTTTTTCTACTTCGGCTTCATAATTGATTTCTTCAATGGCATAAAACTTTTCGCTTAATTCCGAAACCCTCTCAATTAGCTTCATATAATCATCACTTTCATAATCGGTTCGGATAGTTAATTGTTCGTTAATCGCATCAATCTCTTCTTTCATTTGAAAAACTTCCTGAAATGCTTTTGAAGTTTCCTCCATTACAGTGGCATCATCTGAAGTTAACAAATGCTGAGGCAAATAAGCCACCACTTTGTCTTTTGGGACGGCAACCATTCCACGAGTTGGTTTTTGTGCTCCTGCCAATATTTTTAGCATGGTGCTTTTGCCAGCACCATTTTTACCCATTAAAGCTATTTTATCGTTTTCATTTATTGCAAAAGCGACTTCGCTAAATAAAGTGGTTCCTCCAAATTCTACTGCAATGTCTTGTACTGTAATCATAATTAAAATTAAAGCTGCAAAGATAGATTATTATAATTTGTTTCTATTTAAGCAATTTATTAAACATCGTTATAAACAAACAAATAAAAATCAAACAACTTTTTATACTAATGTACTAGTACTTTTTTGGTAATACTTTCACCTTCATTATTTTGTATGTGAACCATATAAAGCCCTTTTTGCCATTGGTGCACTGGTATGGTGATATGACCCTCAAAATCTTTAACCGTGTTTTGATAAACTACCCTCCCTTGTACATCATAAATGTTGATATGGGCATCTTGGGTCTTGGTATAGTTTAGCTGTAAGTAGTCTTTAGCTGGGTTGGGTGCTATGCTAAGTGTTGGTTTGGTGTAGGTTGGAGTACTGAGTGTTTGCACACATATTGCTGTATTTTGTAGGGGTACAGTGCTCTGGGTAGTAGTACCGTTACCAAACTGACCATAATTATTACGACCCCATACCCATACACTACCATCTGCCTTTATCCCCATAGAATTGGCAATACCACCAGCTTGTACCTGCACCCAATCATTAGCGGTGCCTACTTGGGTAGGTACATTCACATTATTTGTATGCCCTAAACCCAACTGACCATATTGGTTTCTGCCCCATGCCCATAGGGTACCATCAGTCTTAATTGCCAAAACATGCTCTCTGCCTACAGCAAAGTCTAACCAAGTGTCTGTGCCTATGGATTGTGGTGTTGAACCACCAAAATAAGTAAGTGGCATAGCTAACTCACCGAATTCATTGGCTCCCCATGCTACTAAGGTACCATCTGTTTTTTGTGCTAAAATAAAACTTGCCCCACCTTTTATCTTGGCAATGTTGCTGTGTTGTTGCGAACCTCCAACGCTATAATTAGCTTGCCTCAATACATTTGTAGGATCAGGACCTTGCCCTAACAAAGGGCCTAAAGCAACACCTGCTCCCCAAACGGTACCATCGTTACGAACTGCTAAGGATGCAGTAGTAGTAGTTGCAACATCTACCCAATGGTTGGCGGTGCCTACTTGCGTAGGGCTATAAATTTGTGGTGGCATGCCAGGGCCTAATGCCACCTCCCCATCTTGGTTGCTACCCCAAGTCCAGATGGTGCCATCTGCCCTAATACCAATGGTATGATTGTTATATGACGACAATTTTACCCAATTAGCATTGGTACTAACTTGCATAAGTGTAGAAGTTGATCCTGACTGACCTATACCTAAGGCACCAAAATTGTTAGTTCCCATAGCCCACATGGTATTATCGTCTTTTACTGCAAAAGTCATGATGCCCTGTGCCCATATTTTTACCCAATTACTGGTGTTGTTTAATACGATAGGAGATGGTTGGCTCTCCGGAAAAGGAATTGGACTACCTATCGCAAACATATTTCTACCCCAGCCAATCAATTCGTTATTAGGCCCTATGGCAATAGCATGATCTCCCCCAATGGCTATTTGTTTGTAACACTGTGCATATTGCCAGTTTACACTTAATAAAATACTAAAAATTAAAACTATTTTTTGCATGCTTTTATTTTTTTAAATTCTACTGCAAACCCATCAAGTATGCAGTAGAATGGTTTTATTTATTTTTTTATAAACTTATACTGGTGGGTAACCATACCATCGGCTTGGCTCACCACTACTACATACACCCCAGATGCTAGCTTGGATACATCTAATGACTGAAGGGTTTGCTGGTTAGAAAAATGATTTATTAGTAATTTTCCTTGCAAATCATAAACAGTTAGTTTATGATAACTATTATCAGATTGCACATACAGTATGTCTTGTGCAGGGTTAGGATATAATAATAGTTCGATAGGTTTGTTTTGCAATACCGATTTTTCTGCCCCCTGTGTTGCTTGCATTCTTTGGCTGTTGCATGGCTGCAGAACGATGTCAGAAGCTACGGATAAACAATTGCTTTTGTTAAAATCACTATCTGTTATCACTCCACTAAGCGTAATACTGGTAGTTAAAGGGTTTAACAAACTACCAAAAGGGATAAACTGCACATTAATTAGATTATTGCCCGGCAATAACGTAACTACAGCAGGTGTAATGAGCATCTGGTTATTTGTTTCGGTTAAAGTAACAGTGATGGGGTCATTATAGTTATTAAATGCTTCAAAAATATAATGATAATCACAAAAAGGTGAAGCCGAATTTTCTGAAGGCATGGTAGTATTTTCGTAAAAACCATACTCAAAATCACATTTCTCGTTACAATTATTTAATTGATAAGCAAAAGGCA